>JBBQSO010000006.1:0-107039 GCA_038213805.1 Planctomycetota bacterium
CTACCGCCTCAAAGAGCTCGAAGCCAGCCTCCATACCCGTTCCTGAGCCTGCGGCCCGAAAGGACCCGCCCTGTGAAACCGTGATCTGGGTGCGACACAGATGGGGTTCGCTAATTGCGACAAGGTTCGGGTGCGTTGACAACCAACCACTTCACTCCGCGTCGCGCGGCCTCTGTGGCGCGCTCCAGCACCGTGCCGATGGCTGAGCCCTGGAAATGCCCACCCTGGATCATGATGTCGATCCAAACCGCAGCATCGATGTCGAGGCGTGCGAGGATCGGTGCGAGGTGACCGGGGATCGCGCCGCGTTTGCCGGAACGCACGATGCGCCCCGTCTGGTCGACCAGTTCAAGGTAGGTGTCCAGGGTGAGGGAGCAGGGGACAAGGGCGCGCGTCTGGTCGCTCGTTGGCGTGCAGGCCGCGATGGGAGCGATCCACAGACCATGCTCAGGGCCGGGTCGGGGCCCGGCTGGGGCGACGTCGGGGGGCGGCGCATCGGTTCCTGCCGCGATGCCGCTGGCGATACGGTGCGCCTGGCGGGCCGTGATGCGGTCGTGAACGCTGGTCAGGCGCGACGTTTCTGGAGTTTCCGCCACCTTGGCGCGGATCGGATTGAGGTCGACGTACGCCATGCAGGCGATCACCGCGGCCTGGCCGAGCAGCGCGACCGAGGTGAAGCGGCCCTGCCAGAAGGAGCCGGTGCAGCCATCCTCGCGGTTCGCCCGGCGGGCGAGGCGTTCCTTCATGACCTTCATGAACCAGGAGATGCTTCCAAGCCGCTCGCGGTGCATGGCCACCCAGTCAGGGTCGGCGACCCGACGGGCGATGGTTGCGGGGTCGGCCGGCAGGAGGTTGCAAGCGGCATCCCGCCGCGGGAAGAGTGCTGCCCAGCGCTGCGCGACCTCCTCAGCCGACCAGGTGGCGCAGCGCTCGGGATGGGTCGCGACGACCAGATGGAAGTGGTTTGCCATCACCGCATAGGCGAGGACATCGATGGCGAAGATCGCGATATGTGCGCGGATCATGTCATGGACCCACTGCTGGCGGTATTCCCAGCGGTCGCCGCACAGGAAACCACGCCTGACGCAGCGGTTGATCAGGTGATAGGCGCCCGCGCGTGAGGGATCGACCAGGTGGGATCGGGGGATGGTCATCACTGCGAGGGTAGGGATCGGCGGGTGGGTCAAGGTTGCCAGGGGCTGTCAGAGGCGGATGCTGCGCGGGTGTGTGAGATGAGTGGCTGTCCTGGCTCTCCCCCGCCAAGACGCCAAGGACTTCGGCGCTTGCCTGTGCTCACCTGCACGGTGAGCACGGAGGATTGCTGAAGATGCAGCTATCCCTTGGCGTCTTGGCGACTTGGCGGTTCTATCCTGCTTCCCAGCTGCAGTTTTTAGGCTCAATGCCTCGCTGGCGCACTTGGGCCGCCGGACCGGCCGGTCCCCATGGGATGTTCGCCACCATGAGCCGTGATGGACGCCGCTGCGACCGTGCGATCGACAACAGCCCACCAGATAGGATTGACGGAATCACAAAGACGCTGCCAGGGCACAATCGCGGCATTGGTGGGGGATCACGCAATCGCTACGTTCGCGCAATCGATTGCTCAACGATGCAGGGCGTCCTGCGATCGGAAACCAGCCACGCAGCCCTGGTCATGTGCCGGTCATGTCCGGGGGTTCTGCGGCTCTATGATCCACGAAGGCACCGGCCGACCGGGCAGGCATCCCGCCTCATCAAGCGAGGGACTCATGAAAAACATCATCCTCTGTCTGTATGCCATCATCCTCGTGCTGGGTGCGTGCGTGCGATGCTGGTCCGGGGAGGCGGACGCCTGGACCAGCGCGCTCACCGTCCCTGCTGGTCCCATCCAGGTATTTGCACGCACGGAATGCCATAAGTACTGGCATTTCATGAACTACCTGCACTGGTGGAATGACCGGCCCTTGGCACTCGACCGGTCGCTGCGGCCTGCTGCCGTCGACGGCGCGCTCGTCACTCCAGGGTCGGATGTGCAGGCGGTGGCGACCAGCCTTCTGCGCGATGCGGAGCTGTCCAAAGGCTATCTGCTCGATGGGCTCGCCTCGTTCGGTTCGACCTCCTGGCAGGAACCCGCGTACGAACTCTATCTGGGCGCTTTGGCTGCGGGCGGGACCACGGGATACAAGCAGCTGGTGGAAGTGGGCAATTCGCTCACGGACCTGACCTATACCCGTCTCGCCCTGGCCAAGGCGCTGGCGAGCCCCTATGCGGCGCGGATCAACGGCAAGGTGCTGGTCAGTTCGTACGCGCTGGACCGCGATGGTCCTGACCGCATCGCCAGCCAGCTGCAGGTGCTGCATGGCGAGTTCGGAGCTGGATTCATCCTGGTGGTCGAGATGACGGCGGTAACCGAGGAGATGCTCCGGCTCTATCATCTGGGTCAGTTGAGCACCAGCCCGTCCGCCAAGCTGACCGAGCTCAAGCAGTCGCTGCGGCGGTATCTGGATGTCGCCGATGGCATCATGGTCGAGTCCGTCCATCACATGGAGGCGGAGACCGCCAGCCGCTACGACAACCGCTTCGATCTCGCGTTCTACCGCGATTGCCTGATCCCGATCTTCAAGAGCGTGCTGGCGGAGCCCGCCTATGCCGGAAAACTGCTGGGTCTCAGCGCGGCTTCGGGCTACTGCAACAACCGCACCGGCGACAACAACAGCGAGGAATGCACGCGTCGGCTGCGCAATACGCTCGAGGTGGCGATCAATGCGGGTCCGCAGTTCATGATCCTGCCGGAATGGAACGAGCAGAACGAGAACACCAGTCTGCAGCCGACCATCAACAACAGCTGGACGCATCGACGCATCTGCGAGTATTACCTGCGGACGGTGAAGGGCCTGCCGCTGGCGCCGCGCGAGGGCGACGACACCACCCTGCCCAACTGCATCCTGAGCTATCGGAAGGATCTGAAGATCGGCGAGGCGCTCGAGCTCGAAGTCCTCAACGTCCCCGATTCCGCGGCGAGCAGCCCCTATACCGCGACCCTGAGCCTCGAGACGCCCGCCGGCGACGTGGTGGCGGCCTTCGCGCCCATGGCGTTCAACCGCGCCGTCCTTGGCGACCATACCATCACGGTGGCGAGCGAAACGCTCGCCGCGACGCCCATCCTGCGCCCGGTGATCACCATCCAGCAAACCACTGCGCCCGCCAGCCGCACGTTCCGGGATGGCCTGCTGCACATCACCCTGCGGCCGTCCTGGTCCATCGACTACCAGACGGTGAAGCAACCCCTGCGCGATATCGCCATGCCCGCAGTCTGCTCGCTCCAGGCGGTAGGCGGCTCTGGCCGGGATGTGGTGATCACCGGATCGGTCAGCGGCGTCGAGCGCATCCGCTCGATCGAGGTCCTCGCGGGTGCCAGCGAGGTGTTCGCCTATGACCGGCTGAACGAGTATGATCCCGCCCACAATCTCATCATCGCAGGCAGCTATACCACCTTGCCGGGGGGTTACGACGTCGACCTGTCGGTGACCGGGTCGCCCTCGTTCGAGTTCAAGCCGGTCTACATGCCGGAAAGCATCATCCCCTACCAGCGGATCGGCGCGACGATCAGGTTCGCGCCCGCCGAAAGGATACGCGAATGGCCGGGGCGCTTCTACCTGCTCATCCCCAAGACCAGCCAGGCCAGCGCCGTCATCACGGTGGCCTCGTCGCATGGTTCATTCTCCGTGCCGGTGGCGGACATCGTGGCGAATGGGGTGATCAGCAGGACGCCTGCGGCGCAACTGGTCATGCGCTTCGAAGACTTCCATATGCTACCCGATCATCCGGTCGCGGTCGACGCTGCCAGCGCCTCCTTCACCGCCACGCTGCGCGCCGACGACGACCATCCGGTCTACCACATGCGCGTCGTGACCGAATCCGGGCGCATCCATCGCAGCAAACCCATCGTGCTCTCCCTGGGTCAGGCATCGACGACCGTGCCGGTACGGGTGACCTCGGAGGTCCATGGCGGCAGTCCCGTCACCGTCCAGGTCCCGCGCCGTGATGTCCTCGATCTGCGCTATGAGTTCGACAGCCGCTGCGGGGATGCGCTGCCGACCGCCGCCGGCCCGCGCTGGTTCGCCCAATTGGGCGGCGGCACGCTGTATGCGGACCCGTTCTATGCCGGCAACGGCGGCTATCCGGCCTCGAATCCGCTTTCGAAGCCGTCGTTTGCGACCGAGGATGGCGCCCCGAGCCTGCACTTCTCCGGTAATGGGCAGTACCTGGTCCTGCCCACCGAGGCGTTCCCGCGCGGCGCGTTCACCCTGACCTTCGATATCAAACCGATGGTGACCACGCCGCAGGTCCTGTTCCGTCATCACGGCATCCTCATCGGTTCCTTGATGCTGAAGCTCAAGGACGGCAGGCTCTTCGCCTCCTACATCTCGAAGCTGATCCAGGAATCGTATTTCGATACCGGTCTGGCGGTGCCGGTCGGGCAGTGGAGCCGGATCGTCGTCACCTATGACCTCGCCCAGCTGTCGTTCCAGGTCGATCAGCAGCCTGCAAGGACCTATCCCTTCACTGGCACCGCGCTCTATTTCCAGCCCAGCGTCTTCGGGGGGCACCTGCGGGCGGGCTTCGGAGTGGAAGCGGGGGACGGGTTCTTCAATGGCTTTTTGCGGGCCCTGAGCATCACCCATGCGACGGGGCTGCCCAGCGTCGGCAACACGGCTCCTGTGGCCAATGCGCAGGTGCTCACGACCGTGAAGAACACCGCGAAATCCATCATCCTCACCGGCAGCGATCCCGATGGGGACCTGCTGACCGCGAGCGTGGCATCGGCTCCCACCCATGGGACGCTGAGCGGAACCGCGCCGCAGCTGGTCTACACGCCGTCGGCGGATTACCTCGGTTCCGACAGCTTCGTCTTTTCGGTGAACGACGGCACCGTCACCAGCGCCCAGGCGACGATCGTCATCACCACCCTCGCCGCGGAGCCGTCCGGCAGCGGTGCGAACGGGCCGGTGGGTGCGCCATCGGGATCCGGTCATTCCGGGTGCGGCCTCGGAAGTCCGGTGGCCGCGCTCGTGGTGGCGCTGGGACTCGGCTTCAGGCGACGAGTCTCGCGATACGCGATCAGTCAGCGCGAACCCAGCACCTGAACGGGTTCGTGGCGAACACGTGGCGAACAGAAGACATGGACATGCAATGTCCATGTTTGACCGAATGCCGATTCGCTCAGGATCGCCAGCATGCCCCTCGCCCGCAAACGCATCATTGATCCGTCCCTTCCGACCTGGGTGCATTGCACGTCTCGCTGCGTTCGTCGCGCTTTTCTCTGCGGGGGCAGCGTCGATCATCGACGGGGTTGGATCGAGGAACGGCTCCGCCTGCTGGTCGATATCTTCGCGGTCGAGATCGCAAGCTATGCGGTCATGGCGAATCATCTGCACGTGATTTGCCGGCTACAGCCGCAGCTTCCGCACGCGTGGAGCAATGAAGAGGTCGCTCGCCGCTGGTATACGATCTACCCTGCCGACTATTTCCTCGATGGTACAGCGAAGCCTCCATCCGAGGCGATGATCCTGGCGCGGTGTGCGGATCATTCCTGGTGCGGTGTGCGTCGACGGCGGTTGGCGGACCTCGGTTGGTTCATGAAGGTGCTCAAGGAGGCGATCGGCCGTCGTGCCAATCGGGAGGATGGCTGCACCGGCGCCTTCTGGGAGGGCCGCTTCCATTCCGTGCCCCTTCTGGACCAGGGGGCACTGATCGCGTGCATGGCCTATGTCGATCTCAATCCTGTTCGCGCGAAGGTCGCGGAAACGCCGGAGCGATCTCATTTCACCGCGGGTTACCGGCGCATCCGTGCACGCAACCGCCACCGCGCAGTTGCCGGGATCCGCTCCCGTGACCCTCGACGAGCGGAGCGGCTGCTGAAGAAAGCGGGACTCTCTCCGGCGGCCACCCATCCAGAAGACGGCCTGTGGCTATGCCCGCTGTCGCGCTGTGTCGTCGGCGAGGAATTGGCAAATAGGCGGCTGAGTGTCGATGAGTACCTGACCGTTCTTGATGCGACCGGACGTCTGGTGAAGCCAGGCAAGCGCGGTTCGATCCCGCTGGAACTGGCCCCGATCCTTGCGCGCCTCGATCTGTCGGTTGACGCGTGGCTTGCTGCCATGATGGGATGGCGGATGTTCGCCTTCACATCTGCCGTCGGATCCGCAGCGACGTTGGCCATCGAGGCGGGGCGCCGGAATCTGCGCTGGATCAGGTCGCATTGCCCGCTCTTCAGAAATGGCGGCAGCCGGCAGGGCGGGGCTGCATGACGCATGGGGTTGAATGGATCCTCACGCCGTGCTCCTCGCGCTCGCGAGTGACCGATTGATACGGCGAATCGTGGGATTTCCGCTCATCCGGTCGCGTGATAGTGCATGTCCGACCTCAACGCGACAGCGTTGATCCTGCATAATCCGGCCATCAGCTACGACTCACCTGCATGCTTTACACGACGCGGCCGATCCTTCACCAACCCGGCCGAATCATGGACATGCCATGATTCCGGCGGAGGATTGATGCATGTCCATGAATCCTCCATGAATCCTCCATGAATCCATCCATGAATCCAGACGAAGAAGACGACGATGAAGACGGCTATCTCACCCGGGATGAGGCGTTGCAGTTCGCCAAGGAGAACGCCATCCGCGATCTGCTGATCAGCGGCACGCGGATCACCTACATCTGCTACGAAAAGACCTTTGACGATTATTGCAGGGCGGAGATCACTGGAGAAGCCGATCAGTGGACGATTACGCTGACCGCCCTCGCGAATGAGCAGCGGCTGGCGGACGAGAGGATTACCGATGAGAAGATCAGGCTCGTCGCCGCATCAGGCAGGATCATCGGCGCAATCAGGCTCTACCGGTTGAAATACGGCGTTGGCTTGCTGGAAGGGAAACAAGGGGTGGAAAGCTTGCTGCGGAAGGGCTGACGGGCGCCAGGGGTCAGTGGCTCGTCTCGCATGGCCATTTGGCCGTCAGCGTCGCAGCTTGTCACGCTGCGATTCCTGGAAATGCATTGATTCTGAAGGCATTTCGATGCGTGCCCATGACTCCTGTCGGCCCAGACAGCGTTGATCCTGCATAATCCGGTCATCGGCTACGACTCACCGTCATGACCTGCATGATCCCCACGACCCGGCCGATCCTTCACCAACCCGTCCTACATGCAGTGCTCCTGCGCTCAGCCCTGCACCTCCTCCTGCTAGGCATCGCCACGGCGGCACTGCCGGCCCAGGACACCGGCGCCGACCTCTGGCGCCAGTACCAGGCCGATCCGGACCGCCATCCGGTGATCCCCAACGTCTCCTATGCCGGGTACCAGTGCGGTGATGTGGCGCTGCCGCAGCCGCCGGCGCAGTTCGATCTGGTCAAGGATTTCGCTGCGGTCGGGGATGGGGCCAGCGATGCGACGGCGGCCTTCCGGGCGGCGATCGCCAAGGCTGCGAGCGTGGCGAAGCCGGGCAGGCCGGCGGTGGTCAGCATTCCCGCCGGCATCTACAACGTCACCGGCATGATTCGCTTGGATCGCAGCGGGGTGATCCTGCGCGGCGCCGCTCGCGGCGACACCATCATCGCCTTCCAGAAGCCGCTGAGCGGGGTTATCGGCGCCAGCCAGGCCGGCTCATCGTCGCGCTGGTCGTGGAGCGGCGGTCTGGTGTGGATGGGCCCGGGCGATGTCTTCGCGGATGACGGCACCTTCCGCACTCCGGCGACCACCCAGGACTGGGAGGAATGGCAGACGCTGCCCGCCGTGGCGCAGGTGACCGCCCCGGCCAGGCGCGGCGATCGAACGGTGCACGTGGACGCCGCTGGTGCCAAGGCGCTCAAAGCCGGCGATACCCTGCTGCTGTGCTGGGCCAATCCCGCGGATCGCAGCCTGCTGTTGCACATGGCCGGCCATGCCCTGATGGCGGACTACGACTGGGCCAAATCCGGCGGAGGGCTGACCAGCGTGCAGGCGTGGCGCTGGCCGGTCGAGATCGCCGCGGTCGATGGCACCACGGTCACCCTGCGCCAGCCGCTGCGCATCGACATCCGCCCGGAATGGCAGGCGCGCTTCGCGCCGCTCGGTGCGCACCTCAGCGAGTGCGGGATCGAATCACTGACCCTGCGCATGGTGCCGCACGCCGCGGCCAAGCACCTGGCCGACCTGGGCTGGAACGGCGTCTACCTCAATCGCGCGCTGCATTGCTGGGTGCGCGATGTGACCATCGAGAACAGTGACAATGCGCTCATCCACGCGGCGGCCAAGAACACCACCGTCAGCGGGCTGATCGTGACCGGCGGGAAGCACCATCACGCCACCGCCCTGCGCGTCTCCAGCCACGACAACCTGATCTGCGATTTCCGCATCGAATCCCAGCCCAAGCACGGCATCAACACCGAATTCCTGTCCACCGGCAATGTCTGGTGCCGGGGCGTGATGCTGCATGGCACCTTCGATTCGCACCGCGCGATGTCCTTCGAATCGCTGCGCAGCGACATCACCGTGAACAACGACGGCACGCCGGGTGGCGGCGGGCAGGCCGGCCCGTTTCTTGGGGCGCGCGTGGTGCACTGGAACATCCGCGTCACCGGCAAGGCCGATTTCATCTACCAGCCCGAATGCCTCAGCCTGGGCGCCCTGGTCGGGATCCAAGGCGTGCCGCGCCTGGACAAGGAGGCCTGGGCGATGCCCAAGGGCGACAAGGGCGTGGTCGTGGCTGACGACGGTCGGGTGCCTGAGGTGGTCGACCTGTATGCCGCCCAGCTGCAGCTGCGCCATGCGCGCGCCGCCACACCGGCAACCGGCAGCACCAAGCCCGCGGGCAGTCCTGGAAAGACCGCCAAGTGACGTGACGGGGGGCTGCGAACGCGGCATCCTGGGATGCGAGCGGCCCGACCGACAGGTCGCGAGCGAGTCCGCGCAGCGGTGGTCTGCCGTGTCCCATGGTTTCCGGGAACGCCCACGAATATCCCTTCAACGCCAATGGTATAACGATGTACTCATAGCATGACCAAGACCTTTCCCGCGCTGCTGACCTGCTGCATCCTGGGGCAGGCGCTGGCCACAAGTTCCATCATGGCTCAAGACTACGTGGTCTCGCCCGGCGGCGACGACAGCAATGCGGGCACTTCCGCCGCGCTGGCGTGGAAGACCATCCAGCATGCGGCCGCCCTGGCCGAACCGGGCGATGTGATTTCCATGCGCGCAGGCACCTACCGTGAGTCGGTGCGCCCGGCCCACTCCGGGCGGGAAGGCGCCCCGATCGTCTTCCAGGGCTACGGCGACGAGGCCGCGGTGGTGAGCGGTGCGGATCCGGTGGGGCCCTGGCACCAGGCAGCGGCCGATGCGGCGCTGTGGGAGACCCCGCTGCCGGCAGACTTCTTCGCGTCCACCATCGATCAGGCAGACCAGGTCTTCCGGGATGGCCGGATGATTCACGAGGGGCGCTGGCCCGACGCGGGTGCGGACCTCTCGCATCCGGCGACCGCCACCATCTCGCGCTTCATCTCGAAGACGCGCACTGGCAACGTCACCACCGCAGTGTTCGAGGACGACCGGCTCGATCCGGCAGCGCCCGGGCGGTATGTAGGCGCCACGATCCACTTGCAGCCCAATGCCGCGGGCTGGGGCTGGACCCTGACCGGCACCGTCGTCGCCCAGCAGGGCCACCGACTGACCATGACTTCGCCAAATGACGCGGGCGAGGACGGCCACGGCGACCGCTACGCCGTGGGCAGCCGCTATTTCCTCTTCGGGCTGAACGGCTTGGCCGACAGCGAGGGTGAATGGTTCCACGACCGCGCCTCGGGCACGCTGCGGTTGCGCAGCGCGCGTGACCCCGGTCAGGACCACGTGGAGGTCAAGCGCCGCGATTACGGATTCGACCTCAGTGAGCGCTCATGGATCGTGGTGCGCCACCTGTCCCTGTTCGCCTGCAGCCTGACCTCGGACGCCCAGGCGGGAGGGGATGGTGTGCCGGTCGCCGCTGACGGCGCCGCGCGCTTTCCATGGCGGCCGACGGGTTTCGTCGCGGCGGCGAGCCACCTGGTGGTCGACGGGCTCGACTGTTCGTACCTCAACCATTTCACGGACCTGCGCGGGCATTTCTACCTGCAGTGGACGCATCAGACCGGCCTGGTCCTGGCCGGCACCGATCACGTGGTGCGCGGCTGCACCATCCGCGCCACGGCGGGAAACGGCATCTCGCTGCAGGGGCGCCGCCACCGCTGCATCGGCAATACCATCCTCGACAGCGACTACGCCTCGGTGGATTGCGCAGCGATCAGCTGTGGGGTACAGGATGTCGCCGAGGACTTCGAGATCGCCTGGAACACCATCACCCGCTGCGCCCGCTCGGGAATGACCCTGCGCGGACTGCGTAATTCCGACGCGACCAAGCTGGTCACCCGCATCCACCACAATGACGTCAGCGACTGGCTGTGCCAGGATTGGGACGGGGGCGCGTTCTACCTGTTCGGCATGGACGGCAGGTTCGTGCGCATCGACCACAACCATTTCCACTGCACCGAACCGCGTTCGGGCATGGTCTCCGGCGCCTACTGGGATTTTTCCAAGAACTACATCCTGGACCACAACGTGATCTGGGGCGTGCCGACGCCGATCCAGATCACCCACGCCTTTGATGACGAGCACGCCAAGATCAACAATCTGCTCATCTACCGCAACACCGCGATCTCGAACGATGCGGCGTGGGGATATCCCATCGGGGGCAGCCAGACCGGCAACGGCACGCTGGTGCAGGACAACATCTTCAAGGTCTGCGCCTTCGCCAAACCCGGCGGCGGCCACGAAAATGGCTGGCCAAGCTACGGCGATGGCGCGGTGACCGTGCAGGGCAACCTGCTCTACGGCGATTTCGCGGACGCGTACTGGAGCAAGGCCAAGCGCCTGCATCCCCACGATCAGTGGTCGGCGCAGGCGGGATTCATGACCACGACGCCTGGTGACTACCGCCTTGCCGCGAATTCTCCGGCGCGGGATGCGGGCACGCCGATCCCGGCCGTCGAGCGCGATGGCATCGCAGTCCAGCCGTACGAGGACACCCGTGTGGGCGCGGCCTATGATCTCGGCGCACTGGAAGCCGGTAGCGAGCCGTTCGCCGTCGGCGCGGCCGCCGCGCCGCACTGATACCTGCAGGCCACCCGTGGCGAAGCCCACTCTGAAGGATGTCGCCGCCGCGAGCGGATTCTCACTCGCCACCGCGGCGTTCATCCTGCGTGGGCACCCCAAGTCCTTCCCCGAAGCGACGCGCGCGGCGGTATTCGCCGCTGCGCTGCGCCTGGGCTACCGCGCCAACGCCTCGGCGCGCGCGGTGCGCAGCGGGCGCATGGGCGCCATCGCGCTGGTGCAGATCGAGGATGACCTGCACGGCGACATGGCGTGGAGCACGCTCGACGGCGTCATCGCCGAGGTCGAACGCGGTGGCGACCATCTGATCTTCACCAAGCTGCCCGCTGCAGCCTTCGCCGATCCCTCGGCCATGCCGAAGATCCTCCAGCAGCTGGTGGTCGATGGCCTGCTGCTGAGCTATCACACCGGGGCCCCGGCGGGGCTGGCCGACGCCCTGCGTGACCTACAGGTGCCGTCCGTGTGGATCAACTCGCGGCTGCCGGCCGACTGCGTCCACCTCGACGACCTCGCCGCGGCGCACCTGGCGGTCGAGAATCTCATGCGCCTCGGTCACCGACGCATCGCCTACGTCAATCCCTGGCAGCCGCCGGGTGCGGGCACCGCGCCGCAGCACTACAGCATGGTCGACCGCCTCCAGGGTTATCACGAGGCGATGCGCGCCGCTGGATGCCGCCCCGTGGAGCTGACCAGCGGAAACGAGGCCCGTGGCGACGGCATGTATCAGGATCTGCTCTCGGGGCCCCAGCGCCCGACCGCGGTGGTCCTGTACCATGCGCATTTCGCGCCCCCGTTCCTGATCGCCGCCGCGCGGCTCGGTCTCGGTGTTCCCGACGACCTCTCGCTGGTGACCTTTAGCGACCGCATCGACACGGTCGGGGGGATGGCGCTGACCGCCGTGCGCGGCGCCTACGCCAGGATGGGCGCGGCCGCAGTGGTCCAGCTGCGCCAGCACATCGCCGCGCCGGCGCACGCCCTGCCACCCCGCGGCATCACCGGCGATTGGTTCCCGGGAGATTCGCTCGGACCGTGTAGCGACGATGCGGCATGAGGTGGCCTCGCCTTCCGATCGTCGCGCTCGAAATGCTCATGGTCGATGGCCGGGCGCCGTGAACGCCGGCGCACGGACGCGGTGCGCATGGTCCACCTCCGGTTTCTCCACCCGCGTCACCTGCCCATCGCCCCATGTCACTTCGATCCAGTCGACCGCGGTCGCCGCGCCGATGCCGAAGTGCACCGTGCTGGGGTGCTGGCACATGAAGGAATCGCCGGTGATCACTGTGCCGACCTGGGTGTGGCCGCCGGCGCTCACCCGCACCAGGCTGCCGGGGATCGGCGCGCCGCCGGCGGATTCGTCGAGGGACAGCGCGATCCAGTGGCCCGCGTCCGGCCAGCGGTTGTGGTAGAGGTTCAGCCAGCGGCGGTCGGTGGCGAAGTGTTTCTCCATCACCGCCAGGTCGACCTTGCCGTCGCCATCCAGATCGCAGCCGATGACTGCGCGGGCGTCGTACTCGCAGGCCACGTCCATGAGATGGGCGATGTTCAGGAAGCGGCGTGCGCCGTCGGCGGCGACCTCGTCGAGCAGCAGCACCTTGTGTTCGTAGCCGTTCCACGAGACCTGGCTGAAGTCCGGCAGGTCGCGGTCGAAGAACAGCTTCAGGCCGTTGTCGGGTCGCGATGAGCCGGCGTAGATATCGTGACGCCAGAAGCCGGTGCAGTAGTCGCGGCAGGATTCGGCGCTGACGAAGCCGTTGGCGACGAACAGGTCGCGGTCGCCGTCGTTGTCGACGTCCGGCGCGGTTGCGCCCCACGACCAGCCGGTGCGGTTGATCTGGTCCTGCCACGGCGGCTGGGTGAAGGGCTTGCCGTGGCCGTGGCCCAGGAACATGCGGTTGCCGTAGCCCATCGCCGGGCGCATGCGCTGGTGCTCGTCAAAGCCCGGGACGCCGGCGTGCATCGCCTCAAGGCGGCGCGCCGTGGTCGAGCCCATGCCGGTGACGTAGAGGTCGAGGTGGCCATCGCCATCGAAGTCGGCGATGGTGTGGCTCATGCCGAAGGAGTG
Organism: Planctomycetota bacterium; assembly: GCA_038213805.1. Classification (GTDB taxonomy): domain Bacteria; phylum Planctomycetota; class UBA11346; order UBA11346; family UBA11346; genus BOG-1363. The sequence goes on from JBBQSO010000006.1 coordinate 13,220, forward strand.
CGGCTGGTCGATGAGTTCGGCGGTGGCGTCGCGGAAGTGGCCGTGGCCATCGCCCAGGAAGAGATCCGTTCCGGCGAAGTCGGAGGTCAGCAGCAGGTCGAGCCGGCCGTCCTCGTCGAGATCGACTAGGCTCGCGGCGAACACCCGGCGGTTGCGCTTCGCCTCCAGGCCGGAGCCGGGCGTGATGTCGTCGAAATGGCCGTCGCCGCGGTTGTGCAGCAGGAACAGCGGCGGGCCGTCGTTGGCGTCGTAGTAGGGGGTCGGCATCTGGCCGTGCGCGTAAGGCGGCAGGTACTGCGCGACCAGCACGTCGAGGTGGCCATCGCCGTCGATGTCGCCGCAGGTCATCACCTGGGGCAGGTCGATCTCCGGCAAGGTGCCGGCTGGCACCGCCGGGGCGAAGCGCCCGCCTGGAATGCCGGCGGCGAGCAGCAGCGTGCCGTGCTGGATGCAGAGCAGGTCGGGCAGGCCGTCGTTGGTGAAATCGCCGATCACCCCGGCCTGGGCCTCCAGGCCGTTCGCGCACAGCGGCTCGCGGTCGAAGGCCATGCCGCCGCGGTTGCGCAACAGCGCGTTCACACCGGGCTCGAGCAGTTCAGGCAGACCATCGCGGTCGAGGTCGTAGGCCAACACCAGGTCGGTGGCGCGCTCGGGCCCGAAGGTGCGGCCCGCTCCGCCCGGCCCCGGCACCAGCGCGAAGGCCGGCTCGCCGCGCCGCTCCACCACGTCCAGGCCGATGACGCTGATGCAGTCAGGGTGGGGCATGGCGCCCGGCTTGCCGCCGCCGTCATCCCACAGCACATCGACGGTGCCGCGGATCACCTGGCGTCGGCCATCGCGGGCGTTGACCGCCTGGATGAGCAGGCTGGTGATGGAGTGCGCGGGCGCGCCGGCGGCATGCGCGAACGTGGGCTGGTGCCACTCGCTGGCGGTGACCTGGAAACCGTCGTCCAGCCAGCGCTGGGCCAGGGCCCGCCACGCGGCCTGATCGAGCACCGCATCCTGGGGCCCTGCCTGCCAATGCGTGACGGTCACCCCGCTGTCGTGCGGGACCACCGGCCCCGCCTGCCCGAGACGCACGCTGCTGAAGCCGAGGTCGGCCCAGGTCTCTGGCCGGTGCTGTCCGCGGCGGGCGGCGTCCCAGTGCTGGTAGAACCACTCCTCGTGGCGCTGCGCGTCCTCCTCTAGCGCGTAGACGGTGCGATCGAGCTCGGCCCGGCGCTGGCCTTCGCCATGGGCGCGCTGCTCGCTGGTGGCAGGCGGACGTGCCGGCATCGCGGGCACCAGGGTGGCGCGCGCGAAGATGCCGACGCCGCCGAGCGCGAGGGCGAGCGCGATGGCGCCGGCGATGCGTTTTCCGCTGATCATGCCCAACTCCGTGCCGGAGCGTCGCAGGGCATCGCTGGGTTGGCCAATACAACCCGCAGCGGCGCCGGATGGTGATTGAGCAGCGCGCAGAGCTTCCTGGTCGTGCTCGCACTGGCCGCGGCGATCAGGTTCCTGGTGGTCGGCACGCGGCACGCACGGGACAGCATTGCGGGCGCTCATCGCCCAGCGCCTGGGAGCCCTCTGCCCGCGTCCTGAAACCCCGATCATCGTCCCGTTCCCGCGCGCCTCGCGCCCCGGTCTTCCGCGAGGATTTCCTTGCCCCGCGCGCCGCCGGCCAAGGATCCCCGCCCGCATGAAGCCCTGGATCCTCCTCGACAGCGCGCCCATCCCTGGCGGTGGCGAACTGCACCTGTGGCAGCACGTGCGCGACTTCGTCATCCGCGTCGGACGCGATGAACTGATGAGCAGCGTGGTGCACGGTTCGGAAGAAGCGCTTGCCACCCTGGCCTGTGCCCGCCTCGGCGCGCGGCCGGCGCCATGTGTGCTGGTTGGCGGCCTGGGCATGGGCTTCACCGCGGCCGCGGCGCTGCGCGCGGTCGGCGCGGATGGGCTGGTGGTGGTGGCCGAGCTCATCCCCGCCGTGGTGGCGTGGAATCGGGGACCGCTTGCGCACCTCGCCGGCGCGCCACTCTCAGATCCGCGCCTGTCTGTCGCAGTCGGCGATGTCGCCGACCTGTTGCGCACCGCGGTGGGCGCCTACGACGCCATCCTGCTCGACGTCGACAACGGCCCGCGCAGCATGACCGCCGGTTCCAACCACTGGCTCTACACCGCTGCCGGCCTGGCCAAGGCGCGCCGCGCGCTGCGCCCGGGTGGCGTGCTGGCGGTGTGGTCGGCGGGCGGGGACGAGGCCTTCACCACGCGTCTCAAACAGGTCGGCTTCACCGTCGAAGTGGTGCCGGCGCGCTCGTCGGGGACGAAGGGTTCGCGGCATGTGATCTGGATTGGTGTGAATCGCTGACGGTCGATCGCACTTCCTCGTGGTGCGAATGGCGGCCTCTGGTCAGGTGGGATGCTATGCGGGCCGTGCGCCACGGGCGGAGGTTCCGGAACCCGGTCATCACGCATGGGGCATTCCTGGGACCGCGCGCCGCTGGCGCGCATGTGATAAAGAGCGCGCCAGCGGCGTGCGGTTCCAGCAAAGATTCTCATGGTTTCATCTGGTGATGTCGATCCGGTACTCCTGCGCCGCCAAACCCCTTCCCCTCGTGAATTGCCCGGCGAGCGACGGCGCTATGCTCCGTCGCTCACCGCCACTTCATCGCTATCCTTGGCATCGCGCCGTATCCGGCCTCCGCTTCCGGATCTCTCGGCTTTCCCCGTACCCCGCTGCTGCCATCGTTCTAGCTCCCTGGCATCTCACACCTCGCACTTCCCGTCTTCCCTCCGGATTCCCATGGACCCCACCGTCACCCCGGCTCCACCTCCGCCCTCGCCGTTCATCCCCGGTGCGGCGCTGGTCTCCGACCCGCCCACCTCGTCTGCCGCCCACGGCGTCATCGTGACCGTGCTGCTCGCCGTCACTGTCGGCCACTTCCTCAATGACCTCATGCAGTCGGTGCTGGTCGGCGTCTATCCGATGCTGCGCGAGGGCTTCGCGCTCTCCTACACCGACATCGGCCTGCTCACCCTGGCAAACCAGGTGACGGCGTCCCTGCTCCAGCCGGTGGTGGGCTGGTACACCGATCGCCGGCCGCAGCGCTTCGCGTTGAGCGTGGGCATGGGCGCAACCTTCTTCGGCGTGCTGCTGCTCGCCACCGCGGGCAGCTTCGCGGTCCTGCTCGCGGCCGCGGCGCTGGTCGGCGTCGGCTCTTCCGTCTTCCACCCCGAAGCCTCGCGCATCGCGCGGCTGGCCTCGGGCGGGCGCTTCGGCCTCGCCCAGTCGGTCTTCCAGGTCGGCGGCAACTGCGGCTCGGCGCTCGGGCCGATGCTCGCCGCGCTGGTCATCGCCCCGCGCGGGCAGGGCTCGATCGCGTGGTTCTCGCTGGCCGCGCTGCTGGCGATGGGCGTGCTCGCGGCGGTCGGGGTGTGGTACGGGCGCCACCAGCCCGCGCGCGTCGCCGCGGACGCCCCTGCCCCCGCGCCGCTCACCCGGCCGGTGCTTGTCGCGCTGCTCGTGCTGGTCGTGCTGGTGTTCTCCAAATACGTCTACCTGGCCAGCCTGACCAACTACTACGCGTTCTACCTGATGGCGCACTTCCACCTCAGCCAGACCACCGCGCAGCTGCAGCTGTCGGTCTTCCTGGTCGCAGTGGCGGCGGGCACCCTGCTCGGCGGGCCGATCGGCGATCGCTTGGGGCGCAAGCGCGTGATCTGGGTCTCGATCCTCGGCATTGCGCCGCTGACCCTGACGCTGCCCTACGTCGACCTGCTGTGGACGGAAATCCTGGCTGGCATCATCGGTTTCATCCTGGCCTCGGCATTCTCGGCCATCCTGGTCTTCGCCCAGGAGCTGGTCCCGGGCCGGGTCGGCATGATCTCAGGCCTGTTCTTCGGCCTCGCCTTCGGCGTCGCCGGCCTGGGCGCGGCCGCGCTCGGCAAGGTCGCCGACCATTGGGGACTCGACACCGTCTACCGCATCTGCTCGTTCCTGCCGCTGCTCGGCGTCGTCACGATGTTCCTGCCGGACATGCGGACGCGGCGCCCGTGAGTTCCAAGTCGGTGCGAACCGTCCGGCTAGTCTGGCCTGATCGGTGCCGGGGCGAGGGGAAGGTCGCGGATGATCAGGAACAAGCGGACGCTGTAGAAGTCGGCTGACTGCGGCCACGGCCACTGCCGCATCGCCTCTTTCAACGCCGGCCACGAGTTATTGTCGAGCAGCGCTTCGTGTTCAAGTGCCTTGCCCAGGTGCTGCGCATAATACATCCGCACCCAATGATCGCCCGCCGGCAACGGCGCTGCGCGGATCGTGTGTTCCAGGCGCGGGAACCAGAGGTCCGTGGAGTTTGTAACGGGCGCGCTGGAGCGCATGATGACGTTGCCGACGGTCAGCTGCCGCGGGAGTCCGTTGATCTCCCACTCCTCCTGCGTCACCTGGTCCTCGGCCTTCCCGAAGAATGCTCGCTGCACGACGTGCAGCGAGCATTCGGTCAGGCTCTTCACGGCATTGCCGATGGCTTCGTCGCGGTCGGCTCCCACGCCGACCAGGCTTTCAACCAGGACGTGCCCGGTGGTCATGGCGAAACGCAGGTCGAGCTGGACTTGGACCCGATCCGGCGCCGTGCTCGTTGAGACGATTTCCATCTGCGCCTGGTACGGCTGACCCGGGAAGGTCACCCAGGCGCCGGTGGTTTCGGCGGGGATGTCATGGCTGACAAAGAAATCCCTGAGGATGGTGACAGACCGGGATGAGAACGACGGGATCGTCGCTAGCGTAGGCGGCATCGGGGCCGGCATCGGCGCGCCGGCGGTGAGGGAGGAGAGCCAGGCTTTCGCCGACGAGAGCAATGACATGATGGATCCAGTGGATGCCGGGGGTGCCGCAGGCACTATGGTGTGCCGCATCCTGGCGCCATATCCGAGAGTTCGCAGGTGCGCGCGTTCAGGCGCGCGTCAACACCAGCACGCCGTTGTGGCCGCCAAAACCCATGTTCACGCTCATCGCCGCGACGGGCGTGGCCTCGACCGCGCGGTTGGCGACGTGGCGCAGCGCGCAGGCGGGGTCGGGGTCGTCGAGGTTGATGGTCGGCGGCAGCAGGCCGTCGCGCAGCGCGGCGACGGTGGCGATGGCTTCCAGCGCGCCAGCTGCGCCCATGGTGTGGCCGATCATGCTCTTGGTCGAGCTCACCCAGACGCGCTCGAGGTCGCTGCCCAGGGCGCGGTGCAGCGCGGTGGCCTCGGTGCGGTCATTGAGCGCGGTCGAGGTGCCGTGCGCGTTGATGTAGCCAAGCGCGCCGCAGTTGAGGCCGGCTTCGCGCAGCGCCAGGGTCACCGCCATGGCCAGGGCGGCACCCTCGGGATCGGGGTTGGTCTCGTGGTGGGCGTCGTCGGTGCTGGCGCACCCGGCGAGCAGGGCATGGATGGTCGCACCGCGCCGCTGCGCGTGCTCAAGGGATTCGAGCACCAGCACGCCGGCGCCCTCACCGATCACGAAGCCGTCGCGGGCGCGGTCGAAGGGCCGGCTGGCGGCGGTGGGCGCGTCGTTGCGCCGGCTGAGCGCGCCGGCGGCGTTGAAGCCGGCGATGGTGATCGGCGCGGTCGCGGATTCCGCGCCGCCCGCGAGGGCGACGTCGACGGTGCCGCTGCGGATCAGCATGGCGGCCGCGTGGATGGCGTTCGCGCCCGTGGCGCAGGCGGTCATCATCGTCCAGGTCGGGCCCTTGGCGCCGCACGCCATCGCCACATCGCCCGAAGCCATGTTGCCGATCATGCGCGGGATCAGGAAAGGGCTGACCCGCCCGGCGCCGCGCTCGAGCAGGGTGCCCAGCTCGCGCGTCAAGGTGCCGATGCCGCCGATGCCGGTGCCGATCTGCACCGCCACGCGGTAGGGATCGGCCCAGGCGCGCGCGACCAGGCCGGCGTGGGCGAGCGCCTCGCGGGTGGCGCGCAGCGCCATCAGCACGAAACGGTCCTTGCGCCGCACCTGGCGGCGGTCGCCGTCGGCAAGCTCCTCGTCGGTGAGCGGCACGGCGGCCGCGAAGCGCGTCTCGAGCGCGCTGGTGTCGAAGGCGGTGATCGACGCGACTCCGCTGTGTCCCAGGCGCATGCGTCGCAGGAAGGTCGGCGCATCGCCGCCCAGCGGTGAGACCGCGCCGAAGCCGGTGATCGCGATCGGGGCGATGCTCATGGGGTTTCCTCGGGAAGGCCCGCGACCTGGCGAGCGGCGTGACGGCAGGACGCGAGCCAGGCGCGCGCCGCGCGCGGCGGCAGGGTGCGCGCGGTGGTGACGCCGCCGACCAGCAGCGCGAGCAGCGCCGGGGCGCGCGTCGCCGCGGTGGCCGCAGGGCCGGGCAGGTTGGCCTGCAGAAAGGCGCACAGGCGCTGCACCGGCGATGCCATGGCCGCGCCCAGGCGGCGGTCGTAGCGCGGCAGCTCCGCGCCCAAAGTCGGGATCGAGCAGCCGCATTCCGGGTGGTCGCGGTGCCACATCGACAGGTAGTGGGTGATGGTGGCCGCGATCAGCGCGTCCCCGCGCAGGTGCGCGACCTTCCCGAACAGCCGGTTGCGCGCCGGGTCCACCGCATCGCTCGCCAGGGTCGCCGCAAGCAGTTCGTCCTTGGAGCGGAAGTGTGCGTAGAATCCGCCGTGCGTGAGCCCGGCTCCGCCCATCACCGCATCAATCCCACTCGCGGCGAACCCCCGCCCGCGGAACGCCGCCGTCGCCGCGGCAAGGATGCGTTCCCGGGTGTCCGCGCGCTTGGCTGCCGCTGTCATGCCAGAAACGATATGACGATCGTCATATTTACAAGGGAACTTGCGGGAGGGAGAGGGGCGGAGTGCGGGTGCGGTTGCGAAATACGAGATGCGAGATGCGAGGCTCGAGACGTGAGAGAACCGGCTTACGCGTCGGGCAACAGGCTCATGCTCTATGGAAGGCGGACGGAACACGGGGCTGTTGGGCCCGGTGCGATGCTCAGATGCCGAATGGCAAGGCAGTCCGGCAGTCCTCTCGCGCCTCGCGGCTCCCCCGCCCCATTGACATAGTGTCACCAGTACACTATATGTGTGTACGAGATACACGAAGATGTCCCACACCTACGACTACCCCCGCGCCGCCCTGACCGTGGACTGCGTGGTCTTCGGCCTGGACGAGGACGACCTCAAGGTGCTGCTCATCCAGCGCGGGCAGGAGCCCTTCGTCGGGCGCTGGGCGCTGCCGGGCGGCTTCGTCCACATCGACGAGACCATCGACCAGGCGGCGCGTCGCGAGCTGCACGAGGAGACCGGACTGAGTAGGGTCTACCTCGAGCAGCTCTACACCGTCGGCGATCTCGGGCGCGACCCGCGCGAACGCGTGGTCACCGTCGCCTACTATGCGCTGGTGCGCCTCGGCGACCACCGCGTGCAGGCCGCCACCGACGCGCGCAACGCGGCGTGGTTCGCGGTCGACGACCCGCCGCGCCTGGCCTTCGACCACGACGCCATCCTCGCGCTCGCGCTCGCGCGGCTGCAGGGCAAGGTGCGCTACCAGCCGCTCGGCTTCGAACTGCTGCCGCCCAAATTCTCACTCACGCGCCTGCAGCGCATGTACGAGATCATCCTCGAGCGGTCGCTCGATAAGCGCAACTTCCGCAAGAAGGTGCTGTCCCTCGGCATCCTCGAAGAGCTCGACGAGGTCGAGCAGGACGTCGCGCACCGTGCCGCCCGCCTCTACCGCTTCGACGAGCGCACCTACCGCCAGCTGGTCAAAGACGGCTTCAACTTCGAACTGTGAGGATCGCCATGACCACCGCCCTCATCCTGGTCGACATCCAGAACGACTTCTGCCCGGGCGGCGCCCTGGCCGTGCCGCACGGCGACGTCGTGGTTGCGCCCGCCAACCGCCTGAGCGCGCGCGCCGGACTGGTGGTCGCGACCCAGGACTGGCATCCCGCCGCGCACGGCAGCTTCGCCGCCAACCACCCCGGCGCGGCGCCGTTCACCCTTGGCGAGCTCGGCGGCCTGCCCCAGGTGATGTGGCCCGCGCACTGCGTGCAGTGGACCGGCGGCGCGCAGTTCCACCCCGGCCTGGACACCACGCGCATCGCACGCGTCTTCCCCAAGGGCACCGATCCCGGCATCGACAGCTATTCGGGCTTCTTCGACAACGGCCGGCGCCAGGCCACCGGCCTGGGCGAGTGGCTGCGCGCGCAGGGGGTCGACGCCGTGCAGGTGTGCGGCCTGGCCACCGACTTCTGTGTCAAGGCCACCGCCATCGACGCCGCCCAGCTCGGCTTCCGCACCACCCTGGTCGAGGACGCCTGCCGTGGCGTCGGCCTAGCCCCCGGCGACATCCCCGCCGCGCTCGCCGCCATGCGCGCCGCGGGGGTGGAGATCACCACCATGGCCGCGCTGGGGCTCTGACGTGCTGCCGGTCGAGCGTTATGCGGGCTGCCTGGTCGGGACGGCGGTGGGCGACAGCCTGCTGCTGCCCGCCGAGGGGCTGTCGCGCCGGCGCGTGGCGCGGCGCTGGTCGGGACCGCTGCGCCACCGCCTGCTGTTCGGCCACGGCCTAGTCAGCGACGACACCGAGCACCACTTTCTGCTCGCGCGCTGCCTGGCGGCGGAGCCACGCGATCCCGCCGCCTTCGCGCGCCGCCTCGCATGGTGCTTGCGCTGGTGGCTGGTCGCGCTGCCACCGGGCTGCGGTAAGGCCACCGCCCTGGGCATCATCCGCCTGTGGCTGGGCTGGTCGCCGGCCCGCGCCGGCGTCCATTCTGGCGGCAACGGTCCGTGCATGCGTGCGGCGCTGATCGGCGCTGTGCACGCCGATGACGCAGAGTTGCGGTGCGCGTACGTCCACGCCTCGACGTCGCTGACCCACCGCCACCCGCACGCCCTCGCCGCCGCCCAGGCGGTCGCCGCGACGGCTGCCTGGCTGGTACGCGGTGGCAGCGAGGATGATTTGTGGCCGCTGCTCGCCGACCCCGATCCGGATTGGCGGCGCGTACTCGCCGTGCTGCGCGCATGGCGCCAGGAAGGAGCGGATTGCGACGCGCTCGCGGCCGCGCTCGGCTGCCCCGGATATGTCACCGGCTGGAGCCTGCACAGCGTGCCCTTCGCGCTCGGCTGCTGGCTGCACCACCATGGCGATGCCGCCGCCGGACTCGCTGCGGCGCTGCGCGCCGGCGGCGACACCGACACCGTCGGCGCCATCGCCGGGGCGCTCTTCGGCGTCGAGGGAGGAGAGGCGGCCTTCCCCACGGCCTGGGTCGACGGCATCGTCGACCGGCCGGTGTCGGTCGCCGCACTGCGCGCCGCCGCGGCGACGCTTGCCGGCGCCCCGCGCGCGCGCTGGGCGTGGCCGCTGCTGCCGCTGCGCAACCTCGGCTTCCTCATCGTGGCCCTGGTGCACATCGCCGGGCGCTGGCTGGCGTGGCCGGCTGTGCGACCGCGTGCAGAAGGAGACGCCCATGCCCGATGATCTCGTGACGCTCTATCGTCCGACTGGCGCCGCGGAGCTCGCCCTGGTGCGTGCCAGCGGCTTCTGGCGCTGGCCGCCGCGCCTGCCTGCACAGCCGATCTTCTACCCGGTCGCTAATCGCGACTACGCGATCCAGATCGCGCGCGATTGGAACCTGCCCGAACGGGGCTACGGCTGCGTGACGAGATTCCACGTCGCCAAGTCCTTCATGGACCGCTATCCGCTGCAGAAGGTGGGCGGTCGCGAGCACCTGGAGTGGTGGATCCCCGCAGGGGACCTCGAGGCGCTCAATGACCACCTCGTGGGCCTCATCGAGGTGCTCGACGAATTCTGCTCCGGTGACGTCGCCCTGTCGCCGACCGTGTGAGAACTGCACCGTACCCCCGCCAAGGCGGGCACGGCACCTGCTGGAGACCGTCCATGCAACCTGCACCTGTGCCCCCGGCACCCCGCCCCTCCCGCGACGATCTGCGCACCCGCGCCGCCAGCGTGCGCGGCGTGCTCTCCACCGGCACCTATGACCTCGCCGACGGCCGCCGCGTCGACATCCAGGCCGCGCTCGCCGCCACCTGCGCGGGAACACGCCTGATCAGGCCGGCCGACTGGCCCGCCCTCGAGTCCGCGGTTGCGGCGCGCGCCGCCGAGGCCGCGCCCTGCCCGATTGCGATGACCGGCGAAACCTCCATTGCCGCGCTGCGCCGTCTGGTCGTCGTCGAGGCGCGTTCGCGCGTGGCAGTGCTCAACTTCGCCTCGGCACGCAATCCCGGCGGTGGTTGGGAGAACGGCGCGGAGGCGCAGGAGGAGAGCATCGCCCGCGTCTCGGGCCTGGTCGCGACCCTCGAACGGTGCCCGGACTACTACCGCATCAACCGCGCACAGGAAAGCCTGCTCTACACCGACCATGCCATCTGGTCCCCGGCGGTGCCGGTCTTCGCCGACGATGCCGGGGTGTGGGAGGCGGTCCCTTTCGTCGTCGATATCATCACCATGCCCGCGCCCAATGCCGGCGCGATGACCGCCGAGGACGACCTGCGCGGCGTTCTGCCGACGCTGCACGCTCGCATCTCCAAGGTGCTGGCGCTTGCCGCAGCGATGGACTGCGCGCACCTCGTGCTGGGCGCCTGGGGTTGCGGCGCTTTTGGCAATCAACCCGACTTCGTCGCAGGCCTCTTCGCCGAGGCCCTAGATCCCGCCTCCACCACCTGGCGCCGCCGATTCGCCTCCATCACCTTTGCCGTCTTCGACACGTCCCGCCGTCGTGCCGCGTTCACGGCATTTTCCGCCAAATTCGCCCCCCGTCCGTGATGCACGTGTCGCGTTTCAAGTCTGTGCCCACCTCCTCGACCCCCGGACCCAGAATACCATGCCTCTCACCATCCTCCACAGCGGCCGCTTCCTCGAACTCGTCGCCGAGGGCAAATGGGAATTCGCGCGCCGCCGCAACGCCACCGCCGTGGTCGGCATCGTCGCGGTGACGCCCGCGGGCGGACTGCTGCTGGTTGAGCAGCACCGCATCCCGGTGGGGGCGGTGGTCGTCGAACTGCCGGCCGGGCTGGTCGGTGACGAGCAGGTCGACGAGGACCTGACCACCGCGGCGGCGCGCGAACTCGAGGAGGAGACCGGCTGGCGCCCCACCAGCTGTAGCGTGCTTGGTCGTGGCCCATCCTCGGCTGGCCTGACCAGTGAGATCACCACCCTGATCCGCGCGCATGGCCTGGTCCGGATCAGCGCGGGCGGCGGAGTCGCCGGCGAGAACATCACGGTGCGTGAAGTAACCCTGCACGAAGTCGCCGCCTGGCTGGCCGCTCGCGCCGCCGCGGGCGCGCTCATAGACCACAAGATTTACGCTGGGATGTGGTGGCTGGCGCAGGAGGCGCGGCCATGAGCGCCCACCAGGCCGCCAGCAAATGGCTGAGCTGGGCGCTCCGCCACGATCCCCAGGCCGCCGGCATAGTATTCGAGGAGGCGGGCTGGACCGCCGTCCCCGCCCTGCTCGACGCCGCGGCCCGTGCCGGCCACGTGCTCGACCGCGCGCAGCTCGGAGCCCTCGTAGCGGCCAGCGACAAGCAGCGCTTCGCGCTCAGCCCAGATGGCTTGCTTATCCGCGCCAATCAGGGCCATTCGGTGCCGGTCGAACTGGGACTGCCCGCGCGCGAACCGCCCGCCGTGCTCTTCCATGGCACCGCGGAGCGCTTCCTGCCGGACATCCGCCGCGACGGGCTGCAGCGGCGCGCGCGCCATCACGTCCACCTCAGCGCTGAGCCCGCGACCGCCGATGCGGTCGGCGGTCGCCATGGCCGGTCTGTAGTGCTGCGGGTGGATGCCGCGCGCATGCACGCGGACGGACTGGTCTTCAACTGCTCGACGAATGGCGTTTGGCTCGTCGACGAGGTCCCCCCGCAGTACCTGGAGGAGCCCCATGCCTGATGCACCACCTTCCGGCAATGGGCTACGCGACCGCCTGATGGGCGGCCTGATCGGCACGCTGGTCGGCGACGCCCTGGGCGTACCGGTGGAATTCACCGGCCGTAGCATGCGCGACCACGATCCGGTCACCGGTATGCGCGGCTTCGGAACCTGGAACCAGCCGGCGGGGACCTGGAGCGACGACAGCTCGCTGACCTTGGTCACCGCCGATGTGCTCAGGGCGCACGGCTGGGATCCGCCGCGGCTCATGGACGGTTTCTGCGCCTGGCTCGATGAGGGGCACTGGTCGGCGCATGGCGTGGCGTTCGACGTCGGCAACGCCACGCGCAACGCCATCATGCTCTACCGCATCGGCGGCGACTGGCGGACGTGCGGGCAGGCGCACGAGCAGGACAACGGCAACGGCTCGCTGATGCGCATCATGCCGGCATCCTGCTGGCGGTTCGGTGCGCCGTTCGAGGAGCAGGTGCGCCTGGCAGGCGAGGCCAGCGCGCTGACCCACGCGCATCTGCGTTCGCGTCTGTGCTGTGCCTGGCATGCGGCGTGGTGCGATGCCCTGCTCAGCGGGCGCGACGTGCGCAGCGCGGCGCGCACCGCCAGCGACCGGCTGCGGCGCCACGTCCCGGATGATGAGCGTGAACCGCTGCGCCGCCTCCTTGATGGCTCGGTGCTTGACCTCCCGCGCGAGGTGGTGGTCAGTGGCGGCTATGTGGTCTCGACACTTGAGGCCGCGCTGTGGTGTCTTGCGCGCCACGAGGACTTCCCTGGTGCGGTGCTGGCGGCGGTGAATCTGGGTGGCGACGCCGACACCACCGGCGCGGTCGCTGGTGGCATGGCTGGCCTGCGCGGTGGGCTGTCAGCGATCCCAGCAGAGTGGATCGCCACGCTGGCGCGTAGCCGCGAGGTGGTGGCGCTCGCCGACTCCTTCGCCGACGCCTGCCTGGCGCACTGGAGCGCCGCTCCGCCCGTGTGAAGGCCGGGGCGTTGAACGCGCTACGTCAGCGCGCACCATCCGGCGCAGCCAGACGCTCCGCCAACGCGAAGATCCCCCGCCCGCACGGCAGCGATGCCAGCTCGCGCAGGATGGGCAGCGCGCATTCCAGCCCCTGGCGCAGCGCCGCAGCATCGCCGCTGACCGCGCAGCGCTGCCAATGCGCGGCGCTCTCCGCGGCGTTCTCCTCGAAGCCGTCCATCGACAGCCCGGCGCACAGCCAGTCGGCCTCGGAGAGGCCCTGCAGGCCCTTGGGGAAATCCGCAAAGAAGTCTGCGCATTCCCGCCACTGCGCCAGGGCCGCCGCGCGCGCCTGCGTGTCCGGGATCAGCAGCGACGCCCACGGCCCGACGGCCTGCGCGAGGATCCAGCCGAGCTGCGGATAGAATCCGTCAGGCAGCGGACCGGCAGCGGGGAGTGGAGGGCTGGTGGCCACGATGCCGGAACCATGCTGCCCGCCGCCTCGAGCCCAAGCGGCATCAGGCGCGGCTGCGGCACCAAGGATGATACATCGCGGCCGCTTTCACGGTTCCGCGCAGAGGCTCGCAAAGCCGTAACCGTGGCCCAGCTGGTGGCCGGTGGCACGCCGGTTGGTTCCGACCGCCCACGCGCGAAGTGAGCGGCGTCCACGCGGTAGCCCGGCAGAGGTGGCGGCTGCTGCCGGCATACCAAGCGCATTCCGGAGCATGACTCCGGGCGCGCGTCTGCACCGCGACCTCGTCTCATGTCAGCGCAGGTCGGATAGTATTCGCTCGCGCACCAGAAGATCAGGCGCTGAGTCATCGCCACTGCAATGGGAGCGCAGGGTCTCACCCCAGGCGTGAGCGTCAGCTGCGGTGAGACCCCTCAGCCTTCCGCGGGCAACACGCGGTACCGGGCCGAATCATCGAGATCGCGGTCGTCGACGATCACCCAGGCCTCGTTGTCGAAGATCAGATCGTAGCAGAAACCCTCGGAGCCATCGCTGCGCTCGCTGGCGACGCCGGTGATGCGTCCGATGGCGCCGGGCGGGGTGGTGCGCTCCGCGTCCTCGCAGTCGAGATCGACTTCGCCGGTGAGGGTCGCAACGCGCGTGCCGCGCGGCAGGGGGTGGGACAGGGCGCTCATGCGCGCATTGCAGGGCGCATGACGGGCAGCGCAAGGTGGAAGACGTGGGGCGCAGGTAGCTGCGCCTGATGCGCCGCGCAGGCAGTGCCCGGCGGCCCCCGCCGCTACGTGGTCGCGGGCCACGCGACGGCGGCGCTTGCAACCGCCGAACGATGCTGCCATTGCCAAGCCGGAACCCATCCGTACAAGACCAGGAACCCGCAGAAAGCGAGCACACCATGGTCAAGGAAAAGCAAACCCAGCGCGAGGGCAAGAAGGCTCCCGCCTCCTCCAAGAAGGAGAAGAAGGCCGCCAAGGCCGCGAAGCGCGCCACCAAGTAGCCTGTGCGAGCCGCATGGCCGCCCAGCGAACCCCGGTGCCCGTCACCGGGGTTTCTCGTTGGTACCGTGAGCGCGCAACTCAGGGGGGGGCTGGACGGTCGTTGGCCTGCAGACCATGCCGAGAAAAGCCACATGACCGGAGGCTTGGATTCGGCTAACATCAGGCAGCCACCCCCGAGGAGCCCCCATGCGTCGCCTCATGCCCATGCTCGTGCTGGCGATCCTATGCGCCCCAGTGCCGCTCTCTGCGGCGGATGGTGCGGCGGCCGCGACCAATACGCCGACACCCGCGGCGAGCGCGAAGGTCGCCTTCGGCCTCATCACCGTCGCGGCCGATGGCCACTCGCTGACCATCACTGATCCCAAGGGCGTCGCGCTGACCCTGGCCATCACCGCGAAGACGACGGTGACTCGCGATCTCGATACCATTCCGCTCGCCAGGCTCGCGCTCGATAAGAACGTGCGCGTCACCTACACCGGCACGACCGCGGATGCGATCGACCAGCTCTCGCCGGACAAGAAGAAGAAAAAGAAGACCTGAGCGGACCGCGCGGCACCGTCGTCCGGGCGCTCACCAGAACAGGTAGCCCGCCAGCAGCAGGCCGATCGCCGCGAAGGCGATGCCGGTCCATACCGGCAGGCCGCGCGAGTACGGATGGGGCAGGTCGGCGGGGCGCAGCGCTGCGGCGAAGCGGCGGAACTGCAGGGCGGACAGCAGGCACAACAACGAGCCGACCACCACCAGGAGGACGCCGATCGCGGTGCTCGCGCCCTCCTTCGCGCCCAGTGCGGGATCATGCGCGAGGTAGCGCAGGAACAGCCCGAAGCGCGCGACCATGAAGCCCAGGCCGATGGCGGTCGCGCCGGTGCGCACCCAGGCGAGCAGCGTGCGCTCTGCGGCGAAGAAGACCCGGGGATCGTGATTCTCGTCCACTGGCTGGCCTCCAGGACGGCGTGCGCTGATGGGCCCGCCGCCTGCGCCGATGTTTAGCGTCCCCGCGCAGGGCCAAAGCCCAAAGCGCCGCGCGCGCGTTTTAGAAGAAGGCCAGTTTGCCGCCGACGATCAGCAGCATCACCGCCAGGATGTAGCGCAGGACGCGGTCCGGGCTGCGCGCTGAAAGCAGGCTGCCGACGATGATGCCGGGTATCGATCCGACCAGCAGGGAGGCCAGCAGCGACCAGTCGATCGAACCGAGCAGCCAGTAGCCCGCGCCGGCGATGAGCGTCAGCGGTACGGCGTGGGCGATGTCCGAGCCGACCAGGCGGCCTAGCGGCATGCGCGGGTAGAGCGCCATCAGCGCCGAGACGCCGATCGCGCCAGCGCCCACCGAGGACAGCGAGACCATCACGCCAAGGGCCGCGCCGAGCGTGATCGCCAGGATCGTCACCTTACGCGGCGACAGCGGGGCGTTGTTGGCGAAGCGTGCGAGCAGCCAGGGGCGCAGCAGCAGCGTGAGCGCGGTGATGATCACCGCGATGCCCAGCGCCGTCGTCAGCACGCTGTTCACCGCGGAGTGGCTGATGGCCGCGTGCGGATCGGCCGCCGGCCCGCGCAGCAGCCACAGGCAGAGCACGGTGATGCAGGTGGCCGGCACGCTGCCCGCCGCCAGGCGTCCGACCAGGCGCCAGTCGATGGTGCCCCTGGAGCCATGCACCGCCGTGCCGACGATCTTGGTGATCGCGGTGAAGAGCAGGTCGGTGCCCACCGCCGTGGCTGGGTGGATGTGGAACAGCAGCACCAGCACCGGCGTCATGAGCGAGCCCCCGCCCGTGCCGGTCAGCCCGACGAGCACGCCGACGACCAGCCCGGACAGCGCATAGACCGGCTCGAATAAGGCATGTTCAGGCATCGCGGCTCACGGTCCCTCGGCACGATCGCAAGGATCTCCGCCCCCGGCACGCACCAGCGCGAGCGGGCATAAGTCCTGCAAATCGGTAGGGTTTGTAGGGGTATGAAATCGGCTGTCAATGACCGGGGCGTCGCGCGCACGGGTGGCGTCGAAACCCTGGCCTGCGCCGCATGTCTGCAGCGGATTCGCGTCGCGAGACGGGTCTCGCGACGCGCCTATTTCTTGGCCGTCCCCAATCGCCTCGCCTCATCCGTCCCCGACTTCGCAGCTACGATCGCATAGACCAGGGCTTCGCCCTTGGTCGGCGTCACGGTCAGCGTCCCCTGCATGTCGTTCTTCTCGGCCTTGCCGTCGAAGACGATCTTGTTGCCCTGGTTGTCGGAGAGCTCGCCTTTCCAGGGGATGGGGTCGTCGACGGTCTTCCCGACCGTCTGCGTGTAGGGCATCTTGATCACGCCTGCCGACTTCAGCCACGTGCTGGTGAAGGAGCGTTCGGCGAAGACCAGGCGATCCTTCTGGGTCTTGCCGTTGGCGTCGGTCAAGAGCGCCTCCCAGACCGTGCCGACCATGGTTGGTTCAACGGGTCGGTTGGGATCGAAGGGCGGGTAGATCACCGCCGCCTGCAGGGTGGCGCAGGCCATGGCGAGGATCAGGAACACGGTGGATAGGCACTGGGCGAGGGGCATGGCGGGTCTCCGTGCACGGGCCGGCCTTCGGAATGGTCCGCGGCCGGGCGTGGTCGTCCGCAGCGTGCCTGGGCGCGGCGCGCGGGCCAGTGATTCCTGGGGTCAGCGTCAGGGGGAAGGATGCCGCCGCTTCACGGCTGCGCCGGGTGCGGCGCGGCCAGCGCGTCGAGCCCCATCGATCCGTGGGCGAGCAGCCAGATGGCGGCGGACACCGCCACCACGGCCGCCAGGTACTTGTAGAACAGCCAGACGCGGAACATGCCGGGCGATCCCGTGTCCTGGCGCTGGGTCGACTGCGGCGCGACCGCCGGCGGCGCGAGCAGCTGGTCGGTGGCGATGGCGCTCTTCAGCGCGGCAAAGCCGAGCAGGAAGACCCCGAAGATGGTCGAGACGCTGAGATAGCGCCAATGGTTGACCACCGTCAGTGCCCCAAAGATCCCGGCCGCGGCCACTGCAAGCATGGCCACGTACATCACCACCGTGGTCCAGCGCAGCGGCTGGACCGGCGGTGGTGCGGCCACGCCCGCGGCCACCATCACAGCGCCTTGGCGGCGGCGACGATGCCCGCGGTGCCGATGCCGTGCTTGTCGTAGAGCTCGTCAGCGGTGTACGAACTCTGGCCGAATTCGCCGCGCACGCCTAGCAGCGTGACGGTGGGGACGGTCCCGGCCTGGACCAGCGCGCTGATCAGCATCGCGCCGGCGCCACCGATCGCCTGGTGATCTTCGACCGTGACCAGCTTGCCGCCGGTCTTCGCCAGCGCCGCCTGGTGGCCGGCGAGGTCGGGGCGGTTGGGCGTGGCGTTGTTCAGCACCAGCGCGCCGATGCCGTCCGCAGCGAGCTTCTCCGCCGCCTTGATGGCGTGCGCGACCAGCGAGCCGTTGGCACTGATGGTCACGCTCTTCGTCTTGCCGGCGGTGGTGTCGGCGACGACCATCGCCTTGCCCCAGGCGTACGCGCCACCGGCCGGCTTCAGGCTGACCGCGAAATTCTCGCGGCCGCAGAAGAACAGCACGCTGTCGGGGTGGTGGCCGGCCTTGCGCTCGTCGGCGAAGCGCTCGATGGCGAAGGCCATCGCCCACTCGGCCTCCTCGGCGCTCGCCGGGCAGTACTGCTGGAGCTGCGGCACCGCGCCGGTCGCGGCGAGGTAGTAGAGACCCTGGTGGCTGGCGCCGTCGGCCGCGTCCTGGAATCCGGTGTGGCTATAGACCGCGATGATCGCCGACTGGCTGAGGTTGGCCATGGTCATCGGCAGCAGGCCCTTGGTGATGCCGAACTGCACGAAGGTGTCGACCACCGGGATGTAGCCGAGCTTCGAGAAGCCGGCCGCGGTCGAGATCATGTTGGCCTCGGCCACGCCGACCTCGAACGACAGCTGCGGGTACTTCTGGCGGAACGGCGCGACGCCGGTCGAGCCCTGCAGGTCGGCGCTGACCGACACCACCGGCAGGCCCTTGTCGGCCGCGCTGATCATGCCCTTGGGGAAGCCGCCCTGGATCTTGTCCTTCTTCACCGCCGGCGCGGCGGGCGCGGCGGTGGGGACGGCTGCGGCCTTTGCGGCGTCCTTCGCGGCCTTGGCCGCGGCGGCGTCCTCGAGCTCCTTCAGCCAGGCCTCGAATTCGGGCGCCAGCGGGCGACCAGCATTGGCCTCGACGACGAAGGCGCGCAGCTTGCCGCCGGCGATGTCGCCGCCGGCGAGCGGGTAGCCGTGGCCGCCGCTCGACGACTTCACGGTGCTGGCCACGCCGAAGCCCTTGACGGTCTTCGCCCATACCGCCACCGGCTGCTTGGGGTTGGCCTCGGCGGCGGCGACCGCTGCCTCGACCGCCGTGTAGGCGGCCTGCAGGTCATTGCCGTTGGCGAGGGTGATGACCTTCCAGCCGAGCGCCTCGAGGGCGTTGAAGCTGGGCTGCATCGAGAAGGCGTCGGCGTCGATGCGCCCGGACAGCTTGGTGTTGTTGTCGCTGATGATCAGCACGAACGGCGAGGTCAGGCCCTTGCCGGCCAGACCGGGGATGGCGCTGAGCGATTCCTTGGCCTCACCCTCCATCATCGCGCCGTCGGAGATCACGCAGATCGCGGTGCGCGGCTTGTTGGCGAGGACGTCGGCCATGGCCAAGCCCTGCACCACCGGCAGGGTCGAGCCGAGCGGACCGTTGGAGATCATCACGCCCTCGGGGAAGAGGTGCGACTCGCCGTGGCCGGTGAGCTTGCTCTTAATCGAACGGAAGCCCTTGAGATCCTGCACGGTCACGCCGGCGTAGCCGTAGTTGGCCTTGAGCGCGTAGACGCCGTTCTCGGTGTGGCCTGCGTCGTTGCCGAAGTTGTAATGCTGGTGCCAGGGGGTCTTCCTGAACATCACGCCGTGCACCGCCGACATCAGCTCGGCGAGGGCGGCCGGGCCACCCCAGTGGCAGGCGGCGCCGCCGACCACCGCGTTCATGTCCATCAGCGCGACCATCACGCGCGTCACAACCGGGTCGGCGACCTGCACGTCGGCGCCGTCCTTGCCCTTCACGGTGGCCGGGAAGCGCGGCGCGCCCGGGTTGCCGGCGAGGGGATTGGGGAAGGTCAGGCCCTGACGGTGGCGCTGTTCGGGGGAGATGGCGGCTGCGGCGGCGAGATCGACGGCCATGGGGCTGCTTTCCTGGTCAGGAGCGGTGGTGCTGAATGGTGGTGATTTAGGGATAATACTGTCCGCAACGTGGATCCGGTGCAAGTGGAGCCTGTCCGGGGGCGTCAGACGCGCCCCGCCAGGGGCCCCATGCCCGGCTTGCGCTGGCTCCCGCCCGTGGCAATCATCGCGTTCCCCCGGGTGGATCCCTGGCAGCGCACTCCGCTGCCAGCCTCCCCCCCGCCCCGCGCCTGGAGCCAACGATGGATCTTCGCACTCTCCGCCTGCCGATCTTCATCTTCCTGGTCGCCATCGCCGGCTGCGGCGAGAGCCGCACCCAAGGCAATGGCGAGTTCGGCACGGTGGCCGGAGCCGATGGCAGGCCTGCGGCTGGTGCCGGTCCGGTGGCGGTCGGAGCCGCAGCTCCGACTCCGGCCGCAGGAGCAGCGAGCGCGGTTCCCGCCGCTGTCGACAAGCCCACGGCGATCAACACGCGCTGCCCGGTCACCGGCGAGACGCTCGGCGCCGACGCCGTGACGGTCACCGTGTCCACCGAGGTCATCCAGCCGCCGCGCACCTACGTGATCGCCTGTGCGAACGACGCCGCCGCCAAGAAGGTCAGCGCCGAGCCCAACAAGTACATCCCCGCCGCGCTGCACAACGTCGCCGCGCGTCACGACGCGGATCCGATCGACAATCCGCGCTGAGCGGCGGATACTCTCGCGTGACGCGTGACGCGTGACGCGTGACGCGTGACGCGTCACGCGTCACGCGCCTCAAGGCGCCGGGGCCTGTGCTTCTTCCGGCAACTCGACCACGCGCACGTCGTCAAACCACGACACCCCCGGCGGCCAGTACGCGAACAGCATCACTTTCATCTCGGTGACCTTCGGCGTGTGCTTGGTCGGTGCGAAATCATGCGCGGTCACTGTCCAGCCCTGCGGGCTCGCGGTAACCTCGGCGACCGCCTCGTAGAGACGCCGCTTCTCGACGCCCTCGGGCCGGGTCAGCTCGCCATAGCCGCGCACCCAGACTTTGGCCCCGCCCGCGCCGTGGTAGGCGACCGACACGCGGTAACTGCGGCCTTTGGTGATGGGGAAGGCCTGCGAGTAAATGGACAGGCCGTAGGTCGCCGCGACCGGATCGGCAGTGGCGTTTGGAATGTTCCACGCCGTGATGCCGACTTTTTTCCACTGCTCCATCATGCCGATCTCGGAGACCGCCGTGTCCAGGCGCAGCGCCTTGCCATGTCCTGCGCCCGCCGGTGCCGGCGCATCTTCCCAACGCACACCCAGCCCATCCGGCCGTTCCCAACCGAGCGGACGGCGCGCATCCGCGGGATCCGCCTGGTCGAGGCCACCATTCACGACCAGGTTGGGCGCGTTCGCCGCCGGCTCTGCCGCCCCGACCGACGACTGCCAGACGAAGCAGCAGACGACGAGCAGGAGGATTGGCAGCGAACGCATATCCACATCTACTCCAGTGGCCTGCCATCGTTGTTGGGGTCAGGGCCTGGACTCGCGTGATGGGGGCTATCAGCGCCCAGTTTCGCTCCCTCCATCTCACCACGCCCAGGGCGATTCAGTGTCAACGGCGTGCGCAAGCCGCCAGTCGTCATCCTCGCACCTCGCACCTCGCACCTCGCACCTCGCACCTCGCACCTCGCACCTCGCACCTCGCACCTCGCACCTCGCACCTAGGCTCTCGGGTCTCCCCCGATCGCCTGCCCATGGAACGGCGTATCCCCCACCAACGCCTCCCCCGGCTTGAGGGTCCACGCCTGCGGATGGTGATGGAAGCCGATGCGCGGATAATAATCGACGGCGGCCGGCGCGGCGAGCAGCACCAGCATGGCGCGCGGTCCCAGGTCCGCGCGCGTCCGGCGGATCAGCTCGCAGCCGAGCCCCCGCCGCTGGTGGCTTTCGCGCACCGCCAGATCGGCGAGGTAGGCGACATAGCCGAAGTCGGTCAGGGTGCGCGCGATGCCGACCAGCAGGGTGCCATCCCACGCAGAGATCACCAGGTTCGCATGGCGCAGCATGCCGACGACGATGTCGCGATCGTCGAGCGGCCGGCGCGCACCCAGGCTGGTATCGCGGTAGAGGTCGATGACTTCGTCCACGTCGAGATCATTGCCGGTGCGGAAGGTGATGGGGGGCATGGCGGGGAGGATACCGCATGGCGCCGGCTTGCGCATGTAGCGATTCGGCAGTCGTCCGGGGCGGTGCGGATCCAATACAACGGCCCGTAGTCGCAGGAGTCGCTGCCATGCTTGACGGGAGTGGAACGGCGGTCCAATGGAGGGCGTGTCTAGCATCAATCCACCTTGTTTGCGGGATCATTCCCGCTGGAGCCTCCGCATGCGCACCGCCCTCACCATCCCAGTGCGGACCGTCCTCCGCTCCATGACGTTGGCGCTCTGCGCCGTGCTCACGGGGTGCGGCTCTGGAGGCGGCGGCGGGGGTGCCGCGGCGGTTGGGGGCGGTGGCGGCGGTGGGGGCGGCGGAGGCGGTGGTGGTGGTGCGGGCGGCAGCGTTGGCACCCCGATCGGTATGACCACGCAATCGGTCACCGGGACCACCCCCGGCGCCGCTGTCGGAGACACCTACGTCTTCAACATCGTCGGCGCGTCGCCGGCCATCAGCAGGATCAGCCATCCCATCATAGCGCATGAGACGGTGGCGATCGATGGCGCGGGAAACGGCACCTTCATCGACAGCGATGGAAGCACCACTGCCGTCCATGTCAATCCAGGCAGCTTCGTCGTCAACAGCGCGGTGCGGAAATTCGATTCGACAACGGGCAACCTCACCAGCACCAATACCTTCAGCGATACTCGCACGACCACTGCGTTCGTCGCGCCGCCCGGAGGCGTCTATGAGCTGACCGTGGCAACTGTCACTGTCGGTACTGGATTCGCCGTCGGCGAAAAGGCCTATGCCGTGGTGAATCCGCTCGGATTCGTCTCGATCTCCAGTGATACCGATGACACGCAGCCGATCGGCCTCATCCAGGACGGGACCACGTGGCGGGCACAGGCCAGCTTCTTCAATGGGTTTTCGACCCACACGACCGCGGCCACCTTCTCGCTCGATTTCACGACCGGAACCTATCTCGAAAGGAACGGTTCCACCGTGACGAATGCGGTGACCCTGACGGTCGCGCCCAAGCCCATCCCGACCACGATCACCTCCGTGAAGACGTCGAATGACGATCTCCAGATCGCACCGGGAAATACTGCCGGCCAGACGACCACGGCCTACATCCTCAGCCACTATCCCAAGAACACCACGGAGACCACCACCGTCGATGCCGCGCACGCCACCATAACCATCGGCGCGGAAACGTTCTTCATCGCATCGCTGGACATCGATCAGATCACTGGCGATATTTCCATCGGTGCCGAGCGCTTTTTCGAAGATACGTCGCTGCCGGCTGGCAACCAGCATGTCGTGGGCATTGTCGAGTTGTTCTGCACCTCTGCGGGCGCGATGTTTGATGGCGATGTTGCGTATGGGCTCGCTTTCGATCCGACTCCGAATAACGATGGCGGGGCATCAAACAACGACACCTTCCTTGGCGGCATTCCGTTCGCGCCATGAGGACGAGATCGATAACGATCATACTCGGCGGTATCGTCGCTAGTGCGACGGTTGTGGCGCTGGCGATGGCCATGCCATCGCGGAGCTTGGTTACCGAAGGCAGGAGCCCGGTCCTGTCTTCGGCGCTGGCTGCTCAAGCCGACTCCGCCCCAGCCGTGTCGGCTTTGGCGAAAGCCGGCGCTGATGCGTCACGGATGTTCGGGGAGCTGTGCGTCGTGGGCCATAACGGCACGTCTGGTGCGCCCAACAACCCCACGGAATTCCCTGGCCATGCGCTGACGGTCGTGGCACAGCCGCCTGCATCTGCAGGTGGCTCTGCTACCGGACTCATGACCAGGGACCGTCGTACGGGGATGGTGAATAGGCCTCCGATCATCAGTCCCGGCAGTCAGATGGTCGACGGCACTCCTGAGCCTGGTGCGGCGGCAATGATTGCGGATGGACAGTCGATACCCTCTGCACAACCAGAGTCCGTACCGCCGCCCACCACCTGCGTGCCACCAGGGCGCCGAGTGCATGGTCGATCCCATTTTGGTAGTCTGCATATGCAGGCGGCTTTCCATCCGCCTCTGCCGAGAAGCCCGGGGTAATGCGGTCCGGGCGCACCGGTTCGCATGGATGAGACGATGGTTCGTGCCGACTGCCGGTCGCTGGCGCTGGATGTGGGCCACCGTCATCTGGCGGTGGGTGGATCCAATCGGATGCGTCGCGCTTCCGCCAGCCGCCGCCACCCCACCGCCAGCGCCACGCCGAGCAGTCCGAACGCCGCCCAGATGCCCAGCCAGGCCTTGTTCGCGGGCATGACGTAAGGCAGCCCGCAGAGGCCGATGACGGCGAGCGGCAGCGCGGTTGCCCAGTCGCGTGCGCGCCAGGCGGCGGTGGCGAGCGCTGCGATCAGCGCGGGGATGGCAAGCCAGGGGAGGAGGGGGAGGGGTGATGGATCCCCGTGGGTGCGGTGGTCCAGGGCGCCGAGCAGCCCGGCCAGTGCGACCCACGCGGACAGGCGCGCGACGCGTCGCGACACCACGGACGGCAGGATGGCGACGCCCACCAGCACGGTCATGCCCACGACCAGCGCGACCAGCGCGGCTGGCCCCAGCTGGTGTTCGGTCAGCCAGTCGTGGACAGCGGGGATGAGGGCGAGCGCCACCTCGAGGATGACTGCGGCCACCAGTGCCTGAGCCGGCCGGCGGCGCCAGGCGGCCCAGAGGATCGCGGCCACCGCCGCGGTCACGGCCGCCGCGGCGGGGTGCATGCCAGGGCCATCGTGCGCATCCCAGATAAGCACCGCGGTCAGCAGCGCGGCGAGCGATCCGAGCGCCAGGCCGTTGCGGCGCCGGTGCAGCCAGAGTTCGGCGCCGCCGGCGGTGAGCAGCAGCAGGGTGGCCTCGGGCGAGACCGTCGCGCGCAGTGCGGCCTGGATGAGCCAGTCGCCGCTGTCACCGGTGGGGACGCGGATCGCTGCCGGGGTGGCGGCCAGGACCAGGGCGACCAGTCCCGCTCCCGGCAGGGCGAAGGCCAGACAGTCGCGCAGGGTGCCGGGCAGGCCCGGTCGCGCCGCCGCGCGCAGTTCGTTGCCGAGCACCAGCAGCAGGGCGGCGAGGGGGGCGAAGTCGCTCCAAGCCAGGTCAAGGCCGGCAGTGTAACCGAGCACGAACTGGTGCAGGCCGGCGGTGGCGAGCATGACCAGGGCCTGCACCCAGCGCATCGCCGGCCGCGCCAGGAAGCCGCGCTCTGC
Organism: Planctomycetota bacterium; assembly: GCA_038213805.1. GTDB lineage: Bacteria > Planctomycetota > UBA11346 > UBA11346 > UBA11346 > BOG-1363. Next base: position 38,006 of record JBBQSO010000006.1, read on the forward strand.
GGCGGTCCACGGCGTCGCCCCACGGGCCAGGGCGACGACCAGCAGCAGCGCCGCTGCGAGCACCAGCCACCAGCCGGGCAGCCATAGGATCATGGGCGCCAGGCCGCGATCGGGACCGGCCGCGCCGGTCGGGGTGAGGGAGGCGTTCAGGCCCATCGCGCCCGGCCACAGGAAGCTCCAGCCGGCGATCAGCAGGAGGGGGAGGCGGAGGGCATGGGGGGTGAGGGGTACGGGAACGGCCACGGCTTCGGCCCGACCAGTGGCCGGGGCCGCGCTGGTGGCGCGGTTCCAGATCCGCCAGGTGACCAGGCTCAGGCCCAGCCCGCCGGCCCCGAGCAGCAGGGTGACGTAGGGGCAGTCGGTGGCGACCAGGTCGAGGGTCAGGCCGGCGGCGATGGTGAAGGCCGCACCGACCACGCTCGCAGCGATGCCGTCGGGATTGGCCGGCTGCCAGCGGCACATGGCCCAGACCACTCCGAGCAGGGCAGCGAGGTAGGTCGCGAGGATGCCGCTCACCGCCAGGCGGCCGGTGACCTGGCCGGGATCGCCGATGGTCGGCGCGAGCAGGCCCCAGGCGCCACCGAGCAGGCTGGCCGCACTGAGCAGAGTGATCAGGCTGGCCGCTTCCGGCCAAGCGATGAAGGCGCGCGTCTGCGCGCCGACGGTGCGGTCTTCGTCCTGGGGGCGGTGCTGTCGCTGGTGGGTGGCAGGGTGGGACCCTTGTGATCCGGTGCGGGTGGATGCTCCTCGGGCTGCGGATTCCGCCATCTCCGGAAACTGCTTAACAGATGTGGCTGGTCGCGGCTGGGATTCCTCCAGCCCGGGAAGTGGGGTCGAGGGCACGCCGTCGGCGCTGGCATCAGGTGCTGTTGGGTCATGCATGGCGGCTCTCCCGGTGGTTCTGGAAGAAATTACCCTGCTGGCGCATGGCCCGGGCGGATCACCGCGTGCGCCATTGCGCACGTCCGCAATTTCTTGCGCGCAGATGCCGGAAATGGGTGCAGGCGGCGCGGTCTTGGCGTACGGGATTGCGCGGTGGCGGTTCGTGGGCCATTCTCACTCCATGGACAAGGGCGAGCATTTCGGCGATCTGTTTTCGTCCCTGGTGCGCCGGCGCGGGTTGACCATGGCGGCGTTCGCGGCCCTGGTCGAGGCCAGCCCGTCGAGCTTGAGCCGCATCCGCACCGGCAAGCAGGCGCCGGAGCCGGCGCACGCGGAACGCTGGGCGGCGACCCTGGGCCTGGAGGGCCCGGAGCGGCGCGAATTCCTGGCCTCGGCCCTGCTCGCGGCGACCCCCGCGCCGATCCGCGCGCGTCTGCACGAAGCCGAGACCCAGACCGCGGCGGCGCGCGATCAGGGCGCGCGCCTGGCCGAGGATTTCGGGCGTTACCGTTCGATGACCGGCTTCCACGACGGGTCGTGGCTGACCTACTCGCGCTCGTTCCTCAACGACGGCCTGGTGCAGCGCAGTCTGCTCAAGATCGACGGCGATCGCGCCGCCCTCGAGGTGCGTACTGCGGGTATGCTGCGGTACAGCTACCACGGCAGCTGCGAGGCCTTGGGCGACAAGCTCTTCCTACGTCTGGCAGAGGATCGCGGCGGCGTCGAATGGGTGCAGATCACCCTGCATTCCCTGTTCGATTGGAGCCGTCCGGCCTTCCTGTACGGACTGGTGTGCGGCATCTCCGGGAAGGACGTGCAGCATGGTCTGAGCTGGCCGGCTGCGGCGCGCATGGTGCTGCTGCATGTGCCACAGCCGGTTGGCGAGCCAGCCATCAACGAACGGCGCCGTCAGTTGACCGACATCCTCGGCGCCTTTCCGGCGGGTCAGTTGCGTCACCTGTGGCCGGGTTTCCTGGGCGAGGACGATCATCTGCGCGCGGCCCTGCGCCTGGACGATGGCGACCTTGACGCGACCCTGCTGCGCCTGACCGACAACGGCCTGGGCAACGATCACGTGCTGCGCGCGGTGCTGGGCGCCTAAGCGTCTGCGAAAACGCGTAAACCCTGGCCAAAGGCCAGGGTTTACGCGCGATTCGATGACTGCCGCGAGTCAGCGGTAGAGGTTGTAGAACGACTTCAGGCCGAGGTAGGTGGCCTCCTTGCCGAGCTCCTCCTCGATGCGGATCAGCTGGTTGTACTTGGCGATGCGGTCGGTGCGCGAAGCCGAGCCGGTCTTGATCTGACCGCAGTTGGTGGCGACCGCGATGTCGGCGATGGTCGCGTCTTCGGTTTCGCCCGAGCGGTGGCTGAGGATCGCGGTGTAACCCGCGCGCTTGGCCATCTCGATGGCATCGAGCGTCTCCGACAGCGTGCCGATCTGGTTGACCTTGATCAGGATCGAGTTGCAGGCGCCCTTGCTGATGCCCTGCGACAGGCGCTTGGGGTTGGTGACGAAGAAATCGTCGCCGACGACCTGCACGTCCTTGCCCAGGCGCTTGGTCATCGCCACGTAGCCGTCCCAGTCGTCCTGATCGAGGGGGTCCTCGATCGAGATGATCGGGTATTTCGCGGCCCAGCCGGCGAACAGCTCGACCATGTCGTCGGCCGAGAAGAGCTTGTCCGGATTCGACTTCCAGAACTTGTAGCCTTTCTTTCCGCCCTCGTCGAAGAGCTCGGACGAGGCGCAGTCCATGGCGATGGCGAAGTCCTTGTCGCGGCCGGGCTGGTAGCCGGCCTTGACGATGGCGTCCATGATGTATTTCAGCGAGTCCTCGTTGTCGATGTTGGGCGCGAAACCGCCCTCATCGCCGACGTTGGTGTTGTGCCCGGCCTTCTTCAGCACGCCCTTGAGCGCGTGGAAGACCTCGCACACCTGGCGGATGGCCTCGGACCAGCTCTTGGCGCCGACCGGCATGACCATGAATTCCTGGAAATCGACCTTGTTGTCGGCGTGCTTGCCGCCGTTGATGATGTTCGCCATCGGCACCGGCAGCTGGCGGGCGTTGGTGCCGCCGATGTAGCGGTACAGCGGCAGGTCGTGGCAGATCGCCGCGGCCTTGGCCACCGCGAGGGACACGCCCAAGATGGCGTTGGCGCCGAGCTTGGACTTGTTCTCGGTGCCATCGAGCTCGATCAGCAGGCTGTCGATCAGGCGCTGGTCGATGGCGGGCAGGCCGAGCAGCTCGCCGGCGATCTTGTCGTTGACGTTGGCCACGGCGGTGAGCACGCCCTTGCCCAGGTACTTGGTCTTGTCGCCATCGCGCAGCTCGAAGGCCTCGTAGGCGCCGGTCGACGCGCCCGACGGCACGGCCGCGCGGCCCATGCTGCCGTCATCGAGGGTCACATCGACTTCGATGGTGGGGTTGCCGCGGCTGTCGATGATCTGGCGGGCTTTGACGTCTGCGATTTCCATGGAGCGGTCCTTGGGGCTTGGTGAGTAGGGAGTTGGGTCGGGCGGAAGGTTAGAGCGCCAGCCAAGCTGGGAAGGGAAATCCTGCGCCGGAACTGCGCGTGCAGCGGGCGCGGGGTGGCGGCGGCGGGCACGCGCCTGCGCGGCGGGGGCGAGATGGTGATCATCCGCGTGGCTGCGCACGTGTACAAGGTTGTGCGCGTCAGCATCCGGCGCCTGCGGCGGCCCGCGGTCTGACACTGGCGAAGACCGTGGCGTGCCGTGCGCCGGAGCGCGCGCCGCGGCGCTGCGCGCGTCCCGTGGATGACGGCCGAGGTGCTGCGCGTCCAGCGAGTTGCGCGGGTTGCGCGGGGGGCGCCACGATCATGTCTGGGCGCGCGTCGTCAGGGCGCATGGACCATCCCGCACACGCGCGTGGCGGCGCGACGCGCGTCCTCGGCAGCGCGGTGCGGGCGCGCGCAGGCGGCTGCCGCGACGACGCATCGTCGATGGCCCCCTTGCGTGTTGAACGTGGCTAAGGGTATGGTTGCCGACTCCGCGATCCGACGCCGGAAGCGGAGCCACGTTCCGTCGCGTGCAGCCAGGCCGTCCTCCGGGAGGGCCAACCCTGTACGCGACCCGCTCTTTGGCCGCCCCAGGTGGAGATTCATCTCAAGTCGGGACGGCGCCGTGCCGTTCATGACTCGCTTCCTCTCCGCAGGGATTCCCTGCACCCGCATTTGCTCCGGAGCTTGTCCATGCGCCTCAACGCCTCTCCCGCCGTGACCGCGACCGCCTGGACCATCGGGGCCGCCCTCCGGCGAGCGCAGGACACCCTGAGGTCGGGAGCGCGCTGGGCGCTAGGGTTGCTGCTGTGCGTCGCGACGACCTTCGCCGCCGCGGCCACCGCGCCTACCGTCGTCATCACCTGCCCGGCAGTCACCGCCGCCTCGACCAACCTCTCAGTCGTCACCTTCACCGCCACCTTCAGCCAGGCGGTCTCGGGCTTCGACGTCAGCGGCATCACCACCGTCAACGCCGCGGCCGGCGCCTTCACCGTGGTCAACGCCACCGTCTACACCTTCTCGATGACCCCGGCGGCCGAGGGCGTGTTCAGCGCCAAGGTCAACGCCGGCGCCTGCACCGCCACCGCGGCGGGCGCCACCCCCAACCTCGCCTCGGTGGTGTTCGCCAAGACCTACGATGTCACCGCGCCGACCACCACCATCACCTCGACCGCGCCGTCGCTGACCAACACCACCATCCCCATCAAGATCACCTTCAATGAGGCGGTCGCCGGGTTCACGCTCACCGACATCACCGTCAGCGGCGGCACGGTCGCCAGCTTCGCCGGCAGCGGCGCGACCTACACCGCGATCGTCACCGCCAGCGGCGACGGCAGCGTGACCGTCGATGTGGCGGGCGGCGCCTGCACCGACATCGCCGGCAACGCCAACGTCGTCGCGACCCAGCTGGTGCGCACCTTCGACCACACCGCGCCGACCGCCACCATCACCACCACCGCAGCGAGCCCGGTCAACGCCGCGTATCCGGTGACCGTGACGTTCAGTGAGGCGGTGACCGCTTTCATCGCCACGAACATGACCGTGACCGGCGGGACGATCGCGAGCTTCGCCGGCAGCGGCTCGACCTACACCTTCACCGTCAACCCGACGCTGCAGGGCAACGTCACCGTCGCCCTGACGGCGAGCAAGACCAAGGATCTGGCCGGCAACTTCAACAGCGCCGCCACCAGCCTGGTCGTGGTCTTCGACTCGGTGCGCCCGACCGCCGCGTTCACCTCGACGGTGTCGACCGCCACCACCAACCTCGCCACCATCCCGATGACCCTGACCTTCTCGGAGGTGGTCACCGGCTTTGACATCTCGCAGATCGCGGTCACCAACGGCGCCACCAGCAACGCCGCGGGCAGCGGTCGCACCTACACCTTCGACCTGGCGCCGACCGCCGAGGGCGCGGTGACGGTGAACTACGCCATCGGCCAGGTCGCCGATGCGGCCAACAACACCAATACCGCCTCCGCCGCGTTCACCAGGACCTACGACACCACTGCGCCGACGATCTCGATCACCAGCACCGCGCCGACCCTGACCAACGCGGTCATCCCGATCAAGATCACCTTCAGCGAGGCGGTCACCGGCTTCACCCTTGGCGACATCACCGTCGGCAACGGCACGGCCTCGGCGCTGCTCGGCAGCGGCGCGAGCTATACCGCCAACGTCACCGCCACCACCGACGGGCAGGTCACCGTCGACGTGGCCGACGCGGTGTGCACCGACATCGCCGGTAACGCCGATATCGCCGCCTCGCAGTTCAGCGTGGCCTTCGACAAGACCTCGCCGATCGCCACCATCGCCACCACCACGCCGACCCCGTCGAACGTGCCCTTCGCGGTGACCGTGTCCTTCGACGAGGCGGTCACCGGCTTCGTCGCCAGCGACATGAGCGTGACCAACGGCGCGATCTCGGGCTTCGCGGGCAGCGGCGCCAGCTACAGCATGGTCATCACCCCCGCCACGCAGGGCAACGTCACCATCACGATGACTGCGGCCAAGTGCCTCGACCTGGCGGGCAACAGCAACCTCGCCGCCACCGCGCTGGCCGTGGTCTTTGATACCGTGAAACCGACCGTGGTCTTCACCTCCACGATCAGCGCCGCCAGCACCAACCTGTCGACCATCCCGGTGACCGCCACCTTCTCGGAGGTGGTGACCGGCTTCAGCGACAGCCAGCTCACCCTGGTCAACGGCTCAACCGCCAATCTCGCCGGCAGCGGCCGCACCTACACCTTCGACCTCAACCCCGGCGTCGAGGGCACGGTCACCGTCGCGCTGCCTGCGGGCCAGGCGACCGATGCGGCCGGCAACACCAACAGTCTGTCCACCACCTTCAGCAAGGCCTACGACCTGACCGCGCCGACCGTGACGGTGACCGGCACCGGTCCGGCCGTGACCAACACCACCATCCCCATCCGCATCGTCTTCAACGAGGCGGTGAGCGGCTTCACCGTCGGCGACCTGACCGTGGTCGGCGGCACCGCCGGCTCGTTCGCGGGTTCGGGCGCCACCTACACCGCGGTCATCACTGCGACCAGCGACGGCACCGTCACCGTGGATATCGACGCCGCGGTGTGCACCGACATCGCCGGCAACGCCCTGGCCGCGGGCACCGCGCAGTTCAGCGCGGTGTTCGACCATACCGCGCCGACCGCGACCATCGCCTCGACTTCGACCAGCCCGACCAGCGCCGCGTTCCCCGTGACCATCGTCTTCAGCGAGCCGGTGACGGCCTTCGTCGTCGCCAACGTCACCGTCACCAACGGCACCATCTCGGGCTTCTCGGGCAGCGGCGCCAACTACGCCTTCACCGTCACTCCGCCGGCCCAGGGCACCGCGGTGGTGGCTCTGACCGCGGGCAAGGTCAAGGACCTGGCCGGCAACTTCAACCTCGCGGCCGGCAGCCTGAGCATGGCCTTCGACAGCGTGCATCCGACCGTCGTGCTGAGCTCGACCCTGACCGTGGGCAGCACCAACCTCTCGACCATCCCGGTCACGGCGACCTTCTCGGAGACCGTCACCGGCGTCGACTTCACCACGTTGACCCTGGTCAACGGTGTGGTCGCCAACTTCACCGGCGGCGGCCGCACCTACACCTTCGATCTGAACCCGAGCGCCGAGGGCACGGTCAGCGTCACCGTCCCCGCCAACAACGCGACCGACGGCGCCGGCAATGGCAACACCGCGAGCGCGACCTTCACCCGCGCCTACGACCTGACTGGGCCTACCCCGACCATCACCTCGACCGCTGCCAACCTGGTCAGCACCACCATTCCGGTCGTGGTGACCTGGGATGAGGCCGTTACCGGCTTCACCCTCGCCGACGTCACCGTCGGCAACGGCACCGCGGGCTCCTTCGCCGGTTCGGGCGCCTCGTACAGCTTCCTGATCACCGCCACCGCCGACGGCACCGTCACCGTCGACATCGCCGGTTCGACCTGCACCGATATCGCGACCAACATCAACAACGCCGCCACCCAGTTCAGCCGCGTGGTCTTCGACCACACCGCGCCGACGGCGGTCATCACCACCACTGCGTCCAGCCGGACCAACGCCGCGATCCCGGTGACCATCACCTTCAGCGAGCCGGTGACGGCATTCGTCGCCACCAACGTCACGGTCACCAACGGCGTGATCTCCGGTTTCGCGGGCAGCGGCGCGACCTACAGCTTCACCGTCACCCCGCCCGCCCAGGGCACCGCGACCATCGCCCTGGCCGCGAACAAGGTGAAGGACATCGCCGGCAACTTCAACCTCGCCGCGACCAGCCTGCCGGTGGTCTTCGATACCGTGCACCCGACCGTCGCGCTGACCGCAGCGCTGGCGTCGAGCAGCTTCAACACCGGCAGCTTCCACGTCACCGCGACCTTCAGCGAGGCGGTGACCGGCTTCGATGAAACCGATGTCACCGTGGTCAACGGCGCGGTCGCGAACCTCACCGGCAGCGGCGCGAGCTACAGCTTCGACGTCACCACCGCCGTCACCGGCGCGGTCGCGGTGTCGATCGCCGCCAACGTCTGCACCGACCTGGCGACCAACAACAACCTGGCCTCGACCACCCTGACCAAGACCTATGACCTCAACGGTCCAGGCATGATCATCACCTCGACCGCGCCGGCGATCACCAAGGTGGCGATCCCGGTGACCATCACCTTCGACCAGCCGGTTACCGGCTTCGCGGTCGGTGACCTGACGGTTGGCAACGGCACGGCCGGCAGCTTCACCGGCAGCGGCGCGACCTACAGCGCGGTGCTGACCGCCAGTGGCGACGGCACCGTCACCCTTGATATCGCCGCGGGGGTCTGCCAGGACCTCGCCGCCAACGACAACACCAGCGGCATCCAGTTCGTCCGCACTTTCGACTCGACTGCCCCGACCGCGGTCTTCGCCACCACCGCGGCCAACCCGAGCAATGTCGCCATCCCCGTCACGGTGACCTTCAGCGAGACCGTGACCGGCTTCACGGCCAGCGCCCTGACCCTGACCAACGGCACTGTGTCGGCCTTCGCGGGCTCGGGAGCGACCTACAGCTTCACGCTCTCCGCGGTCGCCCAGGGCACCGTGACGGTGGCCTTCGCGGCCAACAAATACCATGACGTGCCCGGCAACTTCAATACGGCCACCACCACCATGAGCGTGGTCTTCGACACCGTGCGGCCGAGCGTCACCCTGACCTCCTCCGTGGCCTCGGCGACCTTCAACACCGGCACCTTCCCGGTGGTGGTGACCTTCAGCGAGGCGGTGACCGGCTTCGACGCGAGCTCGCTCACGATCGGCAACGGCGCCGTCGCCAACTTCGCCGGCAGCGGCGCGAGCTACAGCTTCGACGTCACCACCGCCACCCCCGGTGCGGTCACGGTGGCGGTCGCGGCCAGCGTCTGCACCGACCTGGCGATCAACGACAACTTCGCATCGACAGTGCTGACGAAGACCTACGACACCACCGGCCAGACCCCGGTGATCGCCTCGACGGCGCCGGCGCTGACCAACGCGGCGATCCCGATCACCGTGACCTTCGGCCAGGCCGTCACCGGCTTCACCTCGGGTGATCTGACCGTCGGCAACGGCACGGTCACGGCCTTCAGCGGTTCAGGCGCGACCTACGCCGCGACCATCACCGCGACCACCGACGGCACCGTGACCGTCGACATCGCCGCGGGCGTCGCCCAGGATCTCGCCGGCAACGACACCAGCACCGGTGCGCAGTTCTCGCGCAGCTTCGACCACACCCTGCCGACCGCGGCCATCGCCTTCGGCGGCGCCAACCCGACCAACGTCGCGATCCCGGTGACGGTGACCTTCAGTGAGCCGGTGAGCGGCTTCCTGGCTACCGCGCTGACCTTGACCAACGGCTCGGTCTCGGCCTTCGCCGGCTCGGGCGCGACGTACACCTTCACCATGACTGCGACCACGCAGGGCACCGTGACGGTGGCCTTCGCGGCCAGCAAGTACCGCGACCTGGCGAACAATCTCAACACCGCGACCACCACCCAGAGCGCGGTGTTCGACACCGTGCGGCCGACCGTGGTGCTGAGCACCAGCCTGGCCTCGGCCAGCTTCAACAGCGGCACCTTCCATGTCATCGCGACCTTCAGTGAGGCGGTGACCGGCTTCGACGTCAGCGATGTGACCGTGACCAATGGTGCGGCCGCGGGCTTCACCGGCACCGGCGCGAGCTACGCCTTCGACGTGACCACGGCTACCCTGGGCGCGGTTTCGGTGTCGATCGCGGCCAACGTCTGCACCGACCTGGCGATCAACAACAACGTCGCCTCGAGCGCGCTGGTCAAGACCTACGACACCAACGGGCCTGCAGTGGTCGTCACCTCGAACGCCCCGGCGCTGACCAACACCACCATTCCCATCACCGTGACCTTCGACCAGGCCGTCACCGGCTTCATCGCGGGCGACCTGACGGTGGGCAACGGCACGGTCTCGGCCTTCAGCGGCTCGGGCGCGACCTATGCGGTGACCATCACGGCGACCACTGACGGCACCGTGACCGTCGACATCGCGGGCGGCGTCGCCCAGGACCTGGCCGGCAACAACAACACCACCGGCGCGCAGTTCTCGCGCACCTTCGACCACACCCTGCCGACCGCGGCCATCGCCTTCACCGGCGCCAACCCGAGCAACGTCGTCCTGCCCGTGACGGTGACGTTCAGCGAGCCGGTGAGCGGCTTCCTGGTCAGCGCGCTGACCCTGACCAACGGCACCGCCTCGGCGGCGACCGGCAGCGGCGCGACCTACAGCTTCACCGTGACCGCGACCACGCAGGGCACCGTGACGGTGGCCTTTGCGACGACCAAGTACCGTGACCTGGCAGGCAACTTCAATACCGCGACGACCACCCAGAGCGCGGTGTTCGACACCGTGCGGCCGACCGTGGCGCTGAGCACCAGCCTGACCTCGGGCAGCTTCAACAGCGGCAGCTTCCACGTCATCGCGACCTTCAGCGAAGCGGTGACCGGCTTCGACGTCAGCGATGTGACCGTGACCAATGGCGCGGCCGCCGGCTTCACCGGCACCGGCGCCAGCTACGCCTTCGACGTGACCACGGCCACCGTGGGCGCGGTCTCGGTGTCGATCGCGGCCAACGTCTGCACCGACCTGGCGATCAACAACAACGTCGCGTCGAGCGCGCTGGTCAAGACCTACGACACCTCGGCCCCGGGCCTGCTCATCACCTCGGCCGCTCCGGCCATCACCAACAGCACCATTCCGCTCACCGTGACCTTCGACCAGGCGGTGACCGGCTTCATCGCGGGCGACCTGACCGTCGGCAACGGCACGGTCACGGCCTTCAGCGGCTCGGGCGCGACCTATGCGGTGACCATCACCGCGACCACCGACGGTACTGTGACCGTCGATATCGCGGGCGGCGTCGCCCAGGACCTGGCCGGCAACAACAACACCACCGGCGCGCAGTTTGCGCGCACCTTCGACCACACCGCTCCGACCGCGGCGATCGCCCTGGGCGGCGCCAACCCGACCAACACCACCATCCCCGTGACGGTGACCTTCAGCGAGCCGGTGAGCGGCTTCCTGGTCAGCGCGCTGACCCTGACCAACGGTACCGCCTCGGCGGCCACCGGCAGCGGCGCGACCTACAGCTTCACCGTGACCGCGACCACGCAGGGCACCGTGACGGTGGCCTTCGCGACGACGAAGTACCGCGACCTGGCGGGCAACTTCAACACTGCGACCACCACCCAGAGCGCGGTGTTCGACACCGTCCGCCCAACGGTTGCGCTGACCAGCACCACGACCTCGCCGCTGTTCAACACCGGGACCTTCCGCGTCATCGCGACCTTCAGTGAGGCGGTGACCGGCTTCGACGTCAGCGATGTCACGGTCTCGAACGGTGCGGCCTCGGGCTTCACCGGTACGGGCGCGAGCTACGCCTTCGACGTCACCACTGCCACCATCGGGCAGGTCTCGGTGTCGATCGCGGCCAACGTCTGCACCGACCTGGCGATCAACAACAACGTCGCCTCGAGTGCCATGGTCAAGACCTATGACACCAACGGGCCGGGCGTGACCATCACCTCGACCGCCCCGGCGATCACCAATGCCGCCATCCCGGTGACCATCACCTTCGACCAGCAGGTCACCGGCTTCAGCCCGACCGACCTGACGATCGGCAACGGCAGCGTCGCGGCCTTCAGCGGCTCGGGCGCGACCTATGCGGTGACCATCACCGCGACCAGCGACGGCACTGTGACCGTCGACATCGCGGGTGGCGTCTGTCAGGACCTGGCCGGCAACAACAACACCACCGGCGCGCAGTTCTCGCGCACCTTCGACCATGTCGCGCCGACGTCCGCCATCACCCTGGGCGGCAGCAACCCGACCAACACCACCATCCCGGTGACGATCACGTTCAGCGAGACCGTGAGCGGCTTTGCCGCCAGCGCGCTGACCATCACCAACGGTACCGCCTCGGCGGTCAGCGGCAGCGGCGCGACCTACGCCCTCACCGTGACCGCGACCACGCAGGGCACCGTGACGGTGGCCTTCGCGGCTAGCAAATACCGCGACCTCGCCGGCAACTTCAACACCGCGACCACCACCCAGAGTGCGCTCTTCGACAGCGTGCGGCCGACCGTGGTGCTGAGCACCAGCCTGGCTTCGAGCAGCTTCAACACCGGCAGCTTCCATGTCATCGCGATCTTCAGCGAGGCGGTGACCGGCTTCGACGTCAGCGATGTGACCGTGACCAACGGCGCGGCCGCCGGCTTCACCGGCACCGGCGCGAGCTACGCCTTCGACGTCACCACGGCGACCCCGGGCGTGGTCACGGCGTCGATCGCGACCAGCGCCTGCGCTGACGCCGCGACCAACGCGAACCTCGCGTCGAACACCCTGTCCAAGGTCTTCAACACCACCGGACCGGTTCCGGCGATCGCCACGAGCGCTCCCGGCCTGACCAACACCACCATCCCGATCACCGTGACCTTCACCGCGCCGGTGACCGGCTTCACCCAGGGCGACCTGACCATCGGCAACGGCACGGTCTCGGCCTTCAGCGGCTCGGGCGCGACCTATGCGGCGACCATCACCGCGACCACCGACGGCACCGTGACCGTCGACATCGCCGCGGGTGTCGCCCAGGACCTGGCCGGCAACGACAACAGCACCGGCGTGCAGCTGGCGCGCACCTTCGACCACACCGCGCCGACCGCGGCCCTGGCCCTGGGCGGAGCCAACCCGACCAACACCACCATCCCGGTGACGGTCACCTTCAGCGAGGCGGTGAGCGGCTTCGCGGCCAGCGCGCTGACCATCACCAACGGCACCGCCTCGGCGGTCAGCGGTAGCGGTGCGACCTACGCCTTCACCGTCACTGCGACCACGCAGGGCACCGTGACGGTGGCCTTCGCGGCGAACAAATACCGCGACTTCGCGAACAACTTCAACACTGCGACCAGCACCCAGAGCGCGGTGTTCGACACCGTCCGTCCGACCGTGGTGCTGACCACCAGCCTGGTCTCGGGCAGCTTCAACACTGGCACCTTCCATGTCATCGCGACCTTCAGCGAGGCGGTGACCGGCTTCGACGTCAGCGATGTGACGGTGACCAACGGCGCGGCCGCCGGCTTCACCGGCACCGGTGCGAGCTACGCCTTCGACGTCACCACCGCCGTCCAGGGTGCGGTGGGGGTCTCGATCTTGGCCAATGCCTGCACCGACCTGGCGATCAACAACAACGTCGCCTCGAACGCGCTGAGCAAGACCTACGACACCACCGGGCCGGTCCCGACCATCGCTTCGACCGCCCCCGCCATCACCAACGCCACCATCCCGATCACGGTGACCTTCGACCAGCCGGTGACCGGCTTCGTCTCGGGCGACCTGACCATCGGCAACGGCACGGTCTCGGCCTTCAGCGGCTCGGGCGCGACCTATGCGGCGACCATCACCGCGACCAGCGATGGCACCGTGACCGTCGACATCGCGGGCGGCGTCGCCCAGGACCTGGCCGGCAACAACAACACCACCGGCGTGCAGCTGGCGCGCACCTTCGACCACACCGCCCCGACCGCGGCCATCGCCTTCGCCGGCAGCAACCCGACCAACCTGGCGCTGCCCGTGACGGTGACCTTCAGCGAGCCGGTCAGCGGCTTCCTGGCCACCGCCCTGACGGTCAGCAATGGCGCGGTCTCGGCCTTCACCGGCAGCGGCGCGACCTACACCTTCACGGTCACGCCGTCCGCGCAGGGCACCGTCACGGTCGCCTTCGCGGCCGGCAAGTACCGCGACCTCGCGACCAACCTCAACACCGCGACCACCACGCTGAGCACGATCTTCGACACCGTGCGTCCGACCGTGGTGCTGAGCACCACCCTGGCCTCGAGCACCTTCAACACCGGCAGCTTCCACGTCATCGCGACCTTCAGCGAGGCGGTCACCAGCTTCGACGTCAGCGACGTCACGGTGACCGGCGGCGCGGCCTCGGCCTTCACGGGCACCGGTGCGAGCTACGCCTTCGACGTGACCACCGCCACCCCGGGCGCCGTCGGCGTCGCGATCGCCACCAGCGTGTGCACCGACCTCGCGACCAACAGCAACGTGGCCTCGAGCACGTTGACCAGGACCTATGACACCAGCGGCCCCGGTCTGGTCATCACCTCGGCCGCTCCGGCTGCGACCAATGCGCCCATCCCGATCACGGTGACCTTCGACCAGCCGGTGACCGGCTTCGTCCAGGGCGACCTGACCGTCGGCAACGGCACGGTCACCGCCTTCAGCGGCTCGGGTGCGACCTACGCGGTGACCATCACCGCGACCACCGACGGCACCGTCACGGTCGACATCGCGGGCGGTGTCGCGCAGGATCTCGCCGGCAACGACAACACCACCGGCGCGCAGTTCTCGCGCACCTTCGACCACACCATCCCGACGGCGGCCATCGCTCTGGGCGGGCCCAACCCGACCAACAGCGCCATCCCGGTCACGGTGACCTTCAGCGAGCCGGTGAGCGGCTTCACCGCCGGCGCCCTGACCATTACCAACGGCGTGGTCTCGGCCTTCACGGGCAGCGGCGCGACTTACACCTTCACCGTCACGCCGCCCGCGCAGGGCACCGTGACGCTGGCCTTCGCGGCTGGCAAATACCGCGACATCGCCGGCAACTTCAACACCGCCACCACCACCCAGAGCGCGGTGTTCGACACCGTCCGCCCGACCGTGGTGCTGACCACCAGCCAGGCCTCGGCCACCTTCAACACCGGCACCTTCCATGTGATCGCGACCTTCAGCGAGGCGGTGACCGGCTTCGACGTCAACGATGTGACGGTGACGAACGGTGCGGCCACGGCCTTCACCGGCACCGGCGCGAGCTACGCCTTCGACGTCACCACCGCCGTCCAGGGCACCGTCGGCGTGGCCATCGCGACCAGCGTCTGCACCGACCTGGCGTCCAACAACAACCTCGCTGCGACGACCCTGAGCCGCACCTACGACATCACCGGCCCGACCGTGACCATCGCCTCGGCCGCTCCGGCCCTGACCAACACCACCATCCCGATCACCCTGACCTTCAGCGAGGTGGTGACCGGCTTCACGACCGGCGACCTGACCGTCGGCAACGGCACGGTCACGGCCTTCAGCGGCTCGGGCGCAACCTACGCGGCGACCATCACCGCGACCACCGACGGCTCGGTGACGGTCGACATCGCGGGCGGCGTCTGCACCGATCTCGCCGGCAACGGCAGCACCACCGGCACGCAGTTCAGCCGCACCTTCGACCACACCCTGCCGACCGCGGCCATCGCCTTCGCCGGAGCCAGCCCGACCAATGCGCCGCTCGCGGTGACGGTGACCTTCAGCGAGCCGGTGACCGGCTTCCTGGCCTCTGCCTTGACGGTCAGCAACGGCGCGGTCTCGGCCTTCACCGGCTCGGGCGCGACCTACACCTTCACGGTCACGCCGCCCGCGCAGGGCTCGGTCTCGGTCGCCCTCGCGGCCGCCAAGTACCATGACCTGGCCAACAACAACAACACCGCGACGACCACCCTGAGCGCGGTGTTCGACACCGTGCGCCCGACCGTGGTGCTGAGCACCGGCCTGACCTCGGCCACCTTCAACACCGGCACCTTCCATGTGATCGCGACCTTCAGCGAGGCGGTCACCAGCTTCGACGTCAGCGATGTGACGGTGACGAACGGCGCGGCCTCGGGCTTCACCGGCACCGGCGCGAGCTACGCCTTCGACGTCACCACGGCGACCGAAGGTGCCGTCGGCGTGGCCATCGCGGCCACCGTGTGCACCGACATCGCGACCAACAACAACGTCGCCTCGAACACGCTGACCAAGACCTATGACGTCAGCGGCCCGGCCGTGACCATCACCTCGGCCGCCGCGGCCATGGTCAATGCGCCCTTCACCATCACCGTGACCTTCGACCAGGCGGTGACCGGCTTCGCCCTGGGCGACCTGACCGTGGGCAACGGTACGGCCTCGGCCCTGACCGGCTCGGGTGCGACCTACGCCCTGAGCATCAGCCCGACCGCTGATGGTACGGTGACCGTCGACATCGCGGCGGGCGTCGCCCAGGACCTGGCCGGCAACGACAACACCACCGGTGCGCAGTTCAGCCGCACCTACGACCACACCCTGCCGACCGCGGCCATCGCGATCAGCGGCGCCAACCCGACCAACGTCCCGATCCCGGTCACGGTGACCTTCAGCGAGCCGGTCAGCGGCTTCCTGGCCACTGCCCTGACCGTCACCAACGGCTCGGTCTCGGGCCTCACCGGCAGCGGTGCGACCTACAGCTTCACGGTCACGGCGACCGCGCAGGGCACCGTGACGGTGGCCTTCGCGGCCAACAAGTACCGCGACCTCGCGGGCAACTTCAACACCGCGACCACCACGCTGAGCACCCTGTTCGACAGCGTCGGGCCGACCGTGACCCTGACCAGCACGTCGACCAGCCGCACGCGTCTGCAGCCGATCCCGGTCACCGCGACCTTCAGCGAGTCGGTCACCGGGTTCGTGGTCGGCGACCTGACGGTCAGCAACGGCACCGCGGGCAACTTCACCGGCACCGGCCGCACCTACACCTTCGACATCACCCCGACGGCGGCCGGTGTCCTGACGGTGAGCATCGCCAGCGGGGTGGCCACCGACGCGGCCGGCAACGGCAACACCACGTCCAACACCCTGTCGCGCACCTTCGATGACACCGGCCCGCGCCCGGTCATCACCTCGGCGGCGCCGAGCCTGGAGAAGACCCCCACCATCAGCGTGACGGTGACCTTCCCCGAGTCGGTGAGCGGCTTCACGGTCGCGGATCTCACCATCGGCAACGGCTTCGCCACCGCCTTCGCAGGCTCGGGCGCGACCTACACCTTCACCCTCAACCAGGGCCAGGGCACAGTAACGGTGGACATCGACGACAACGTCTGCGTCGATCTCGCCGGCAACGGCAACCTCTCGGCGGTGCAGTTCACCCGCACCTACGACAGCATCCCGCCGACCGCGGTGGTGACGACCAGCGGCGGGGTGGCGACCAACTCCGCGGCGATCGCCTACACCATCACCTTCAGCGAGGACGTGACGGGCTTCGCCCTGAACAAGCTGACGGTGATCAACGGCACCGCCAGCTCGCTGGCCGGCACGGGCCCGACCTACACCTTCACTGTCACCGCGACGGCCAGCGGCCAGGTGGTGGTGGGCATCGCTGACAACGCCATCAACGATGTCGCCGGCAACGCCAACCGCGCCTCCAACTACGTCGTGGTCACTTACCTTGCGACCGGCCCGAGCGTGACGCTCTCCACCGACGTCAGCGAGTGGTCGGCGGCCACCGCCATCCCGATCCAGGTCACGGTGGTGTTCAGCGCGTCGGTGACCGGCTTCACCGTGGGCGACCTGACCGTCGGCAACGGTACGGCGGGCAACTTCGCCGGCTCGGGCCGGGTCTACACCTTCGACCTGACCCCGACCTCGACCGCTTCGCCGGTGACCGTCGATGTCAGCGCCGGAGTGGCCACGGACGCGGCCACCAACGGCAACCTGGTCGCACCGCAGCTCAACATGGTCTACATGCCCAACGGCAACGGCTGAGACCCGGCGCTGCGGCGCAGCTCCTGGAGCAGGACGATGACCTGCGCGGTCGCCGCAGCCGTGCCGGGCGGGAGGGGGCCACGCTCGCTGGAGCGCCAGGCGTCCTGGTAGAGGCCGGCCAGGAACGGCAGCAGCCGGCGCGCGTGCGCGGCATCGGGCTGGGCGGTGTGCACGCACTCGACCAGCTCTTCAGCGCGCAGCGCGACAAACCTGGACGCCGGCAGCGCTGTCGCCAGCTCGGCGACGGTGACGTCCGGGGCGCTCAGCAGCAGGTCGATCGCGAGCCGGGTGATGTGGCTGTCCTGGTAGCGCCCGGCGATGCGCACCAGCGCGGGGACCACCACCTGCCAGCCCTTGCCTTGGGCCATGACCCCACGGATGGCGCAGGCAATGGTGGCCGCCTCGTCGAAGGTGGCGGGCCCCTGGACGTCTGCGAGTTCGGGTGCCTGCGCACCCGCCTCGCCGCGCAGCAGCGCCAGCCGGCGTGCGATCAGCTCCGGCGCCGCCGCCAGCGGCGGACGACCGAGCAGGTGGTGGTAGCTGAAGTCCGAGAACGGGTAGACCGCCAGGCAGGCGAGGGCGATGCCGTCCTTGTCGCGCGCTGACGCGCGTCCGAAGCGCAGGTAGTAGACCGCTTCGCCCCACGGCACGCCGCCGAGCGCGCGCGCGATGGCTGCGTCCGCCTCTGCGCTCAACTGCGCATCCTCGCGCACCGCCAGGACCACCTGCTGGCCAAGCGTGGTCACCGCATAGGCGTCGGAAAGCGCGGGGATGGTGGCGAGGATGCGCTCGGCCTCGTCGTGCTTGCCGAGCGTCATGCCGCGGAAGGCGGGGATCGCCAGCCAGGCGCAGTACAGCGCCACGTGCAGCAGGGCACCGCGCAGCAGCGCGTCGCTGCGGCCGTCCGCGGGCGGCGACCTTCCGGAGTCCGACGCGCGTAGCATGACTGCGCAGGCGGCGCCCAGCCACGCGCAGCTGAGCACGCCGGCGAAGGTGTTCTCGGTGGCGGCCGCGATGCCGGTGCCCACGGCCAGCACCTGCACGGCCAGGCGCAGGCGCGGTTCGGCGACCCGCCATACCGCGGCAACCAACAGGGCGGTGAGGGCGCCGAGCAGCGCCAAACCAGGGAGGCCTGCGGTCAGCCAGCATTCCAGCCACTCATCGTGCAGATGGTTGATGGTGCGGCCCTGGGTGAGCAGGCGCCCGAGATCCGGATCGCGCTCTGCCAGGCGCAGCGCCGCGCAATCGCCCTGACCGAGCGGAGTCTGAAGCGCGCTGGTGACGCCGGCGCGGGCGATCTGCAGGCGCTCGTGGTGGCGGCCCGGACGCTCATTGGCCAGGACCATGCCGACCAGCGCCAGGCCCAGCGCCAGCGCCGCCGCGAGCGTCAGCGGCGTCGCGCGCGGCCAGCGCGCCCGGGCGCGCCCGATCACGATCAGCACGGGGATGGCGAACAGGGTGAGCGCCACGCTGCGCCGCCCGGAGTTGAGGGTCAGCGCGGCGAGCGCGACCAGGCCAACGCCGAGCAGTGGTGCTGCCCAGGCCGGTTGCGCAGTCAGGGTGCGGCGCGCCAGCGCGTGCAGCGCGCCGGCCAGCACCGCCAGCGCGAGCACCGCTCCGGCCAATCCCTGCCAGCCCATCTGCAAGGGTCCGTCCGCGCCGCGCACCACCACCACCGCCCCCGCGGCGAGCGCGAGCAGCGCGAGCAGCGCGCCATCGCGGCGGCGCGTGACCGCGGTCGCGCCCGCGGGCCACGCCAGCACCAGCCACGCGAGCAGCGCCGGCACGGCGATGTTCATCGTCCAGTTGAGGTTGCCGAACAGACGGTTGCCGATCTCGTCGCTGGCCATCGCCTCAAGGCCGTAGGGGTGCGCGACGTACGTGAGAAGGTTGGGCAGGGCCTGGGCGAGCAGGGCCACGGCACCGCACGCGCCCAACCAGGCGAGCAGGCGGCGCACGTCCAGCGGGGTGGCGAGCACCATGCCGGCGGCCGCCACTGCCAGCGCGTGCACCGCGAGCCGCGGCCAGGCCACGCCCGCCTGGGCGTGGCGCCAGTCGACCAGCGCCGTCCACGCGAGCAGCACCATCGCCACCATCAGCCATGAGCGGCTCAGCCGGCTCCAGCGTGGTTCATCGCCCAGGGTGAGGAAGGGCATGGCGAGCAGCGGCAGGAGGAGCAGCAGCGGCTCACAGCCCTGATGAGGCAGAGCTCGTCCGCACATCCAGGCCAGGCCGTTGCAGAGCACCGCCAGCCCGGCCACCAGCACCGGTGCTGCGCGCAGCAGTGACAGCGGCCTACGCAGCGGAGCCAGGCGTGATGGCAAGGGTCCTGGGATCATCGGCGCTCCGCGCGCCGGAGAGGTGCCCGGCGGCAGCGGGGGACTACAGCGCCCGGGGGCTGGGGGATCAAGACCGTGGCGCGGTCCCGCACCAGGGTTTGGCGCTTTGCGCACCACCGCGCCCTGGGGTAGGCTAAGCGAAGCCGTCATCTGCGGCCCGGCAAGGAGCCAGCCATTTCCCGTCGCAACCGTGATCAGCCGCCGTCCCACCACACCGCCGAGGCCACCCCACCGGCCCAGCCGGCGCTGGCCGCCGCGCGCAGGTCCGCGCTGGGCCTGCCGGGGCCCGCCTTCCTGCCGGCCCTGGGTGGGCCCATACAGTCCCATGAACCGCTCCTCACCCGGATCCAGGCCATCTGGCTGGCTGCCACGACCCTGGTGATGCTCGGCATCGCCGCGTACGCCAATTCGTTCGCTGGCCGCTTCATGTTCGACGACACCATGTGGATCGGCGACCCGCCGCCGGCCTTCCACGACATCTGGTGGTACACGCAGGGGCTGTTCTTCTCCAGCGGCCGACGCTTCATCGAGCTCACGGCGCAGATCAACTGGGCGCTCGGCCACGAGAACTTGTTCGGCTGGCACCTCTTCAACGTCAGTGTCCACCTCGGCTGCGGCCTGGCGGTGTTCGGGGTGGCGCGCCGCACCCTGCTCAGCGCCCCCATGGGCGGGCGCTTCGCCGGCTCGGCGACCTGGCTGGCCTGGGCGATCGCGGCGATCTTCCTGGTCCACCCGCTCAACAGCGAGGCGGTGACCTTCATCTGGCAGCGTGCGCACGCGGTGATGGCGCTCTGCCAGATCCTTGCGCTCTACGTCATCATCCGCGCCGACTCCGCTCAGGGCAACGCCCGATGGATCTGTTGGGGCCTCGCCCTGCTGCTGTGCGACATCGGGCTCGACACCAAGGCGCAGATGGTCGCCATGCCGCTGCTGGTGTTGATCTACGACCGCACCTTCCTCAGCGGCACCTGGACTACGCTGGTCGCGCGCAACTGGCCGCTCTACGCCGGACTGGCGGCGGTGTGGGCAGTGAGTGTCGGCAATCTCTCCGCGACCATGGGCGGACCGGGCAGCGACATCGGCAGCCGTGGCGTGATGCCCGATGAGCAGGGCAGCGGCACCATGACCCGCCTGGAGTATGCGCGCGCCCAGCCCGAGGTGGTGCTGCGCTATCTCGGGCTGCTGTTCTGGCCGCGCCAGCTCTGCCTTGACTACGTGTGGGGCATCCCGCCGCTCAGCGCCGCCCTGGTGCCGTGGTTCGCCGGTCTCGCCGCGCTGGCTGCGGCGTCAGCCCTCGCGCTGTGGCGCTGGCCGCTGTGGGGTTTCCTTGGGGTGTGGTTCTTCCTCAACCTCGGGCCGTCCTCCAGCGTCATCCCGCGGCCCGACGTGATGGTCGAGCACCGCATGTACGTGCCGATGATCGCCTTGGCCGCGTTGGTGGTGGTTGGCGGCTGGCTGCTCGCCGGGCGCGCCTGCAAAGACCTGCGCCTCGTCCTGCCGGTGGCGGGTGGAGCGCTGGCGGTGCTAGTGGTCGCGCTCGGTTGGCGCACCGTGGTCCGCAATCAGGATTACCAGGACCATGAGGTGATGTGGCGTCAGGTCATCGCCGTCTCGCCCAGCAATCCGCGCGCCCACCTCAACCTCGGCACCACCCTCGGTTCGCGCGACCGCCACGAGGAGGCGCTGGTCGAGTTCGGCCTCGCGGCGAAGTTCAAGGGCATCTACCCGATGGCCCATTACAATCGCGGCACCTCACTCGAAAAACTCAAGCGCAACGAGGAGGCGGTCGAGGCCTACCGCGAGGCGACGCGCGAGAACCAGGGCTATGCCGAAGCGTGGAACAACCTCGGCGGCGTGCTCATCACCCTTGGCCGTCCGGAGGAGTCGCTGGTGCCGCTGCAGCGCGCGATCACTATCCGCGAGAACCAGCAGGCGCCGTACGGCGTCGCCTACAACAACTACGGCAACGCCCTCATCCAGCTCGGCAAGGCCAAGGAGGCGCTGCCCTTCCTCGAGAAGGCTGTGCTCTACCGCCCGAAGCTGGCCGAGGCGTGGTACAACCTCGGCAATTCCCACGTCGCCTTCGGCGACTTCGCGAAGGCGCTGCCCGCGTACCAGCAGGCCGTGCAGATCAACCCGGACTACGCCGAGGCCCACCACAATCTCGCGCTGATGCTCGGCAACGCGCGCCGCTACCGCGAAGCTTACGAGCAGGACCGGAAAGCGCTCGAGCTGCGCCCGGTGTACGAGCAGGCCCAGCACACCATCCAGCGCTGGGAGCTCGCCCTCAAGCAGGGCGACGCAGCTGCGCCCGCGGTGACCCTGCCGTCGGCGCCTGCCGCGCCTGCCGCGCCGAGCGGAGCGCCGGCCCAGAACGGGTTGGCGACCGCGGGGAAGTGACGCGCTGCAGCGAAGGCGCCAGGGAGGTTGTCCTTCACGTCTGGCGCTGGATAAGGGCGCCGAGCATGCGGCCGATCTGGGAGATCTCGTCCTGGAGATGCAGTGCCGACGGAGTCGGGCAGAGTCCGATGTCGCATGCGAGGATGAGGTGGCAGCGCAGCTCGCCTGCGGACGCCTTGGCGATGCGCAGGAAGTAGGCGTACTCGTTACGATTATCGCGTTCCGCGCCCTCGGCGATATTGGCCGCGATGCTGATGGCAGCACGCTGGATCTGATCGCGGAACGGGAAGTCGGTGGCGATACGCGTCGTCCGGACGAACCGGTACGTATCCGCCGCGAGTTTCCTGGCCCGCTGCCACACGATGAGATTTTCGAATTTCGAAGTCGTCTGCATGGAAACCTCCTTGGGTTCCCACCCCACCACCAGGTCGCGCGCAGGGGTCAAGGACGGCGCGTCCCGCGCCGCCGCGCCCCGTGGGCGAGGCGCAGCCGGAGCTCCTTGACGCCGAGCACGACCGGTACAATCGATGGAACCGAGGAGATGGGCAACTCCCGGAGCGCGCGCCTCGCGCCTCGCGCCTATTCCACCGTGAAGACCTCATACGCCCCGACCTTGACCTCAAGCATCCTGCCCGCGCACTTCACCTTGCTTTCGGGATTGAGCGCACGCCACGGCTTGCCCTCATCCGTGCGCCACAGCCAGCGTCCATCGTAGAGCGCGACTTCCAGCGCGGCGCCATCGGGCAGGCCGGGCAGCACCAGGTCGGCGCCGAAGCCGCCGATCGTGAGGCGGCGCAGCACCAGGGCATAGGCCATGCCTGCGCGGTTGTCGGGGCGCGTCACCACCAGCGCGTCGCAGGCGTGGTCGTGGTCGAGGCCGCAGCCGGGGCCGCCCTCGCCGCTGCCGGCATCCGGGGCGTTGGTGAGCTGGCGCAGGGCGATGCCTGGACCGCGCGCGGTGGCGCGCACGCGCAGGGCCAGCGCGCCGGCGACGTCGAGCTGGTGTTCGCGGCCGGGATGCAGCACCACGGGGGCGCTGGGATTGATCGCCTCGCCGTCGCAGAAGGTGCCGTTGCCGCTGCCCAGGTCCGCGACCAGCACCTGGCGCGAGACCGTGTCGTATTGCAGGCGCAGGTGCTGGCGGCTGACCTTCAGGCAGGCGTTGCGGTACATCGCCACCGGGTAGACGCGCAGGCACAGGTCGACGGGCGGCTCGACCAGCTTGCCCATCACCACGAAGCGCTTGGCGTAGAGCACGATGGCCAGGCCCTCGCCGGTGAGGGTCAGCCACGGCGCCTGCAGGGCCTGCGCGAAATCGCCCTCGAAGGCAGTGCTCGCGCGCGCGCCGGGCGCGGTCTTCGGCTTGGCCGGGGGCGGCGGTGGCGCGGCGCTCGCGACGGTGGCGTCGAGGCCGCCGCTCCACTTTCCCGCGTCGACCTGCTCGGTCGCCGGCGGTGCGGCCGGCGCCCACTGCGCCGGGTCGAGGGTGATGGTGGCGTCACTGGCCGCGGCCTGGGCGCGCTCCCGCAGCTGCGCCCCGACCGCGCTGCCCGCCGCGCGCGCGCCGACCAGGCCGGTGCCCTGCGTCGATGCGAGGTGGTCGGTGGTCGGGCGCCCCATCTGGGTGCCCATGCCGCTGTCGAGGTGGGCCATGGTCTCGGCCAGGGCGGTGCGCAGCTGCTGCGGATCGCGGTAGCGGTCGTCGCGCTCCTTGGCCATGCAGCCGTTGACGATCTCGGCGAGGTGGTGCGAGACCTCGGGGCGCAGCGTGCGCGGATCCGGCACCGGCGCGCTGCGGTGCGCGTGCAGCACCTCCTGCAGCGTGCCGCGGTAGGGATCGGTGCCGACCAGGCAGTAGTAGAGCACCGCACCGAGCGCGTAGATGTCGCAGCGGATGTCCAGGTCGGGAGCGGCGATGACCTGCTCGGGCGACATGTAGTACGGGCTGCCGACCAGCGCGCCCTGCATGGTGAGCATGGTGCGCAGCTCGGCGGTCGAGCGCGCGATGCCGAAGTCGGCGAGGCGCGCGTAGCCGTCCGGGCTGACAAAGATGTTGGCCGGCTTGAGGTCGCGGTGGATGAGCTTCTGTTCGTGCGCCCCGGCCAGCGCGTCGGCGATCTGGTAGGCCACCGCCGCCGCCAGCGGCTCGGCGAGCCGGCCCTGACTCTCGACCAGGTCCTTGAGGTCGCCGCTGTGCACGAATTCCAGGACCATGAACAGGGTGCCATCGATGGCCGCGCCGTGGTCGATGCAGCGCACGATGTTGGGATGGCGCATCTCCATCATGAAGCGCGTCTCGCGCTCGAAGCGGTGGCGCACCTCGACGTTGTCGGCGAGCGTCCCGCGCATGGTCTTGACCACCACCAGGCGCTGGTCGGGCGATCCGGCCAGCCACACGCTGCCCATGCCGCCGTCGGCGAGGTGGGCGAGCGGCTGGTAGTCGCCGAAGGGCGGCTGGTCGCTTTGCGGCAGGTGTTCGAGCAGGGCCTTGGCGACCGCTCCGCCGACCAGCCCGGCGGTGGCGAGGAACTGCCGCGCCGCCGTGATCGACGCCACCCCGTGCGCGTGCAGCAGCACCTTGAGGCGCGCGCACTGCGCGTGGTCCATCACCCGGCGCTTGCGCGCGAGCTGGACGAGCGCCTCGGCGACGAGGGTGTTCACAGGCATGTTCCACCAGCGCGGGTTGCGGTCCGGGAAAGAAGCGGTCATACTCAGGGATTGGCGCTGCCCCCTGGGAGGCCAGGAAGCTTACCCGATTTTTCCGCACGCAGGTGGAGCGCATGGCCAGCGAACCGCATCAGGATGACAGGGCGCCGCCAGCGCCGCCGGGCGCGGCTGCACCGTCTGCACCAACCGCGGCGGCCGGCCAGTCCGGCCGGCCGTCAACACGCTTCCAGCCGGTCCAGCCGCTGCTCATCCCCGGCTTCGGTGAGGAGGGGCAGCAACCGCAGGGGCGTAGCCCGACCCTGCACCCGTTCACCACCTCGCGCGACCTCAGCCGCGAGCCGACCACCCTGCTGCGCCCCGCGCCCGAGCTCGAGCCCGAGCCGGAGGCGGCGGGACGCGAAGTGACGCTGCTCGGTGGCGAGGCCGTGCTCGACGGTCGCGAAGCGACCCTCGGCGCCGGCGCGCTGCATGGTCGCGAGGCGACCCTGCTCGGCGCGGTCGGCGGCCGCGAAGCCACCCCGCTGCGTCCGGCCGGCTCCTTCGCGCTGACCGGTCGCGAACCCACCCTGCGTGGCGCAGCGACGCCGCGCCCGGCGGGCGGCGGCACCTCGGCGGGCACCGTCGCCGGTGGCGCCGCGGGCGTCACCGGCCGCGAGCCCACCCTGGCCGCGGGCGGCGGCTCGCGCCGTCCCATCACCCAGCCCACCGACCTCGGCGGCCGGGCCGGCGCGCCGGCCGCGCCCTCCGGCCGCCCACGCACCGGCAGTGGCACCAGCGTGTCGTTCGACGACGCCTGGCACCTGCAGGGCCGGCGCGGCCCGCACACTGGCGCCAAATGGGGCGACTTCGAACTCGGCGGCATCCTCGGCGAGGGCGGCATGGGCGCGGTCTACCGCGCCAAGCAGGTCAGCCTCAAGCGCCGCGTCGCGCTCAAGGTGCTGCCGCCCAACCTCGCCGCCGACGACAAGCTGCTGCAGCGCTTCCACCTCGAGGCGCGCACCTCGTCGATCCTCTCGTCGCCGCACGTCGTGCAGGTCTACGCCATCGGCGAGCACGACGGCAACCACTACTTCGCCATGGAATTCGTCGAGGGCACCGACCTCTACGACATCATCAAGCAGCGCCAGACGGACCACCAGCCCTTCACCCCGGACGAGGCCGCGGATCTGGTCGTGCAGGCCGCCAAGGGCCTCGCCGAGGCCGGCCGCCACGGCATCGTGCACCGCGACATCAAGCCGCCCAACCTGATGGTGGCCAAGGGCAACCTGCTCAAGATCGCCGACTTCGGCATCGTCAAGATCATGGGCGAGCACCAGCTGACCATGACCGGCCAGGCGGTCGGCACGCCCGCCTACTGCAGCCCCGAGCAGGGCCGCGGCGAGGCGCAGATCGACACGCGCAGCGACCTCTACAGCCTGGGCGTGGTCTTCTATGAGCTGCTCTGCGGGCGCAAGCCGTTCGAGGGCACCACGCCCAACGCGTTGATCTACCAACATTGCTATGGCGAGCCCGAACTGCCGCAGAAGCTCAATCCGCTGATCGGCGACGAGTACCAGGCGGTGGTGCTGCGCTGCCTGCAGAAGAAGCCCGAGCACCGTTACGCCTGCGCCGACGATCTGGTCAAGGACCTCGAGTCGATCCGTGCCGGTTCGATGCTGAAATCGGCGATCGCGCACTACCGCCTCGGCACTGGCGCCGACGAGGCCAAGCGCGAGCAGATGAACTGGTGGCAGCGCCATCTCGCCGCGGTCGCCGGCGCGGCCGGGCTGGTGGTGGTGCTCGGTGGCGGTGGCGTGTGGGCGTGGGCCGACCACGCGCAGCGTGTCCGCCTGGCCGCGTCCGAAGAGCAGAGCCGACGCGACATCGCCGCGAGCGAAGAGCGCCAGAAACACGAGCTCTCCGCGGCGCGCCTGCGCGCCACGCTGGCATCCCTCGACCAGATCGCGCCGCTGCCCGCCGACGTCGAGGCGCGCCTCGACGAGCTTGCCGCCGCGGCCGGCAGCGGCGACGCCGATGTCGCACGCTGGCGCGCCAAGGTCACGCGCGTGCGCCTGCTTGCCGGCGGCCTGGTCGCGCTCGACACCGCCGAGCCCGATGCCGCCGCGCGCATCAGCGCCGGCGCTGACCTCACCGCCTACGCCGCGCTGGTCGGCACCGGCGACGCAGCCGCCGAGCGCTGGGCGGCGCGTCTGGCGCAGGCACAGAAGGACGAGGACGAGTTGCGCGCCAAGCTTGGCGTGCTCGACACCGCCGCCCTCACCCAGGCCGCCGCCGACAGCCTGCGCCCGCTACTCGCCCAGCTCCAGCGCCTGGTGCCAGCCGATGACGCGCGCGTGCGCGCCTGGGGCGAGCGCCTCGCCGGCTTCGACGCGCGCATCACCGCCCTGATCGCCAGGATCGCGCCGCTCGACGCCGGCGGGCGCATCACCGAAGGTCAGCGCGGCGCCTGCCTGGAAGCGCTCGGCCAGTTGCGCCCGCTGCTCGGCGCGGCCGACGCGCGCGTGCAGCGCTGGGAGCGCCGCCTGCAGGAGGCCGAAGGCCTGGTCGGCCGCCTGCGTGCCGCGATCGGCGCGGTGCTCGGCACCGTCGACCGTCCGTCGGTGCCGGCACAGGACACCATCGAGATCGACCTCGCGCAGCTGCGCACCCTGCTCGACAGTGACGATCCAGACCTCAAGCGCTGGGACCTGCAGATCCGCAGCGCCAACGCCGCGATCGCCAAGCTGCGCGAGCGTCTGGCGGCGCTCGACGCCCTGCCCAAGGGCGAGACCGCGCCCTTCGCGCTGCTCGCGCCGCTGCACCAGGCGGTCGACGAGCTGCGCGGACTCGCGCGCCCCGGCGACGCCGACGTGCTGCGCTGGGAAGCGGCCTTGCGAGTCGGCGACGAGCTCATCGCCACGCTGCGCACGCGCCTGCGCCGCCTCGACGGTGCCCAGGCCGAACCCATCGCCCTCGCCCAGCAGCAGGCCCTGGCCCACGATCTCGAGCGCCTCGACGCCAAGGGTGGCGTCGATGGCGAGCAGGCGGCGGCGTGGAGCAGCCGCCTCGCCGCCGAGGCCGCGCGGGTCGCGGCGCTGCGTACCGCCTTGGCCGTGCTCGACCGCCCGGCGAGCATCGTCGAGGCCACGCGCAGCGCACTCGCGCGGCTCGCCGCGGATGCGGGCGAGGGCGATGCCGACGTGGTGCGCTGGCAGGCCAAGGTCGCGCGCGTCGCCGCCCTGTGCGGGAAACTCAAGGTCCTCGATGCCGCGACCATGCCCGATGATGGCGAGCACCTGCACGCCCAGCTGGTCGTCGAGGTCGGCGCCGCGGACGCCGAGGCGCAGCGCTGGGGCGCGCGCCTGGGCGAGATCGCCGCGGCGCGCGCCGCGGTCGCACCGCTGGCCCGGATCCAGCCGCTCACGCCCACCGCCGTCGCCGACCTGGTGCGGCTGCGCGCCCTGGTCGGCGCCGCCGACGCCGGCTGGCAGCGCCTCGACGCCAAAGTCGCGCGCGTCGGCGAACTCGCCGCGCTGCTGCGCCCGCTTGCAACCACCTACGCGCAGGCTCCGGCCGCAGCCACCGCCACCCACGCCGCCCTCGCCGAGCTGGTGGGCCTGGTCGGCGTCGGCGACCCCGGCTGCCGCGCCTGGGCGCAGCGTCAGGCGCTGCTCGACGGTCCTGGCCGACCGGCCTGGGCCAGCGCCGCCGGCCAGGACGAATACGGCCCGTGGGCGCTGGTGCGCGTCGGTGACGCCGAGGTGCGCTTCCGCTATGTCCCCCCCGGCGCCTTCCGCATGGGCAGCCCCGACGACGAGACCGGCCGCGAGGGCGACGAGGTCGCCGTGCCGGTGACTCTCACCCAGGCCTTGTGGCTGGCCGAAAGCGAGTGCCCCCAGCGCCTGTGGCACGTCGTGACCGGCGGCGCGCCCAGCCGCTTCACCGGTGACGATCGCCCGGTCGACAGCGTCTCGCTCGACGACATCCAGGCGTTCCTTGCCGCGCTGACGCGGCGCGTGCCGGGTCTGCCCGCGCGCCTGCCCAGCGAGGCGGAGTGGGAATACGCCTGCCGCGCCGGCGCGATCGGGCCGTGGGCCGCGGGCCCGGGCGGCGCGCAGCGCAGCCTGGACGGCCTCGCCTGGTACGCCGCGAACAGCCACGGCGAGAGCCACGAGGTCAAGCTGCGTTATCCCAACGCGCTCGGCCTCTACGACCTCCAGGGCAACGTCAGCGAGTGGTGCCGCGACCGCTACGCGCCGTATCCGACCAGCGCGGCGAGCGACCCGCTCGGTCGCGACGGCGCGCAGGGCGTGGCCCGCGGCGGTTCGTGGGGCGACGGCCAGGCGACGCTGCGCGCGGCCAACCGCTTGCCGGCGCGCCCCAGCCTGCGTTCCGCCTACCTCGGGTTCCGCCTCGCCGCCGCGGTGCAGTGGCCGGTCCCGCCCGACGGCCTGGCCCTGCTCGGCGCCGGCGCGGCGACGCGCGGCCAGATCGAGTTCCAACTCGGCACCGCGCACGTGCGCGTCGAGGTCGCGCTGCCGGCCGACGGCCTGCCCAGCGCGACGTCAGCACCCCGCCCCGCCCAGGCGACGCCATGAAGACCTATGCCAGACTGGTGCGCTGGACTGCGCTCGCCGCCGTGCTGCTGCTGCTGCTCGTCCAGGGCGGACTCGGCGCGGCCGAAAGCGTCGGCATCGATCCCTTGCCGAGCCAGGTGCGCAGTCGCAGCGACGTGCCGGTTTCCGGCACCTTCAGCACCGCTGGGGCCGCCACCACCCTGCGCTTCTTCGTCGACGGCGCACTCGACGGCACCACCGCGGCGACGGGCTCGTGGAGCTACGTCCTTGGCGCGACCAGCAGCGGCCTGACCGGGCCCTACGCCGACGGCCAGCACACCCTGCTGGTGCAAAGCGAGGACGGCGGCGGGGCGCTGTTCGCGGTCGCCGCGGCCACCTTCACCGTCGACCTCAGTCCGGATCTCTTCCTTGGCGGCCTGGGCGTGCGCGACACCGGACCGGCGACCTTCGCCGCCGGCGAGAACGTGCTGGCGAGCGGCGCGGCGATCAGCAGCTACCCGTCCACAGCGGTGCCGGCGACCAAGGTCAAGACGCTCGCCATCACCCTCGACGACCGCCCCGACGGCAGCGCCGAGACGCTTAAACTCAAGACCGGTTTCGTGCTGGCGAGCGCGCTGACGGCGACCTTCGACAATCTCAGCGGTACCCTCACCATCACCATCTCGGGCGCGACCCCGGTCGCGCCCAGCGTCCTCGCCGACGTCGCGCGCAACGTCGTCTATCTCACCACCCAGACCTCGCCGACCGCGGGCCTGCGTCGCGTGCGCTGGACGTTGACCGACAAGAACAACGCGGTGTCGCCGGTCGCCACCGCGACCATCGCCGTCACCAACGGCAGCGGCGGGCCGCCGGTGGTGTCGCTGGGTGGCGATTTCGCCAGCGCCAACGTCACCGCGACCCTGCTCGAGGGCGGCGGCGCGCTCGCCATCGCGCCGGGCGCGCGCATCCTCGCCAACCCCACCGCGCCGTGGCCGACGCCGGTCTTCGATACGGTGACCAGCCGCTACACGCCCTCGTTCATCTACACCATGACCGCCAACGACAGCCTCTCGCAGTACAGCGGCGCGGTCCTGGATACCATCACCATCACGCTGACCAATCCGGGCGGCGGCGGCCTGCTGCCCGCCGGCACGGAATCGCTGAGCACCACCCCGACCAGCGAATTCACCTACGGCAGCACCTTCGTGACCCGTCCGGCCAACGCAGCGCCAGGCCACTTCCTGTACTTCGACGGCAACGAGGCGCCGCTCGACACGCCGGTCGCCGGCGATGGCGGCGCCTATATGATGTACACGGTGGGCGGCAGCTACAGCCAGGGCGCCAGCAGCGGCAGCCTGGTGGTCCGCGCCAACCAGAACACGGCCCAGCTGGTGTGCCCGATCCGCAGCGCTTCCGGAACCACTTTCGCACCCGACGTGCGCCCCATCCCCACCGCCTTCGCCGAGACCCTGCTGCGCACCATCGCCTACACCAACACCAGCACCAACCCGACGCGGCTGGGCAACCAGCGCGTGGTCACGGTGACGGTCAGCAACGCGTGCACCGCCGCGACGATCCGCAGCTCCGTGACGCGCACCTGCACCATCACCCTGGTGCCGAGTAATGAGGCGCCGGTGATCGCCGGGCCAAGCTCCTTCTCCGGCAACGAAGACGCCCCGCTCGCCCTCAATGGCCTGCAGATCTCGGACAATGATGGCAACGGCGGCAACGAAACCCTCACCCTGGAGGTCGCGCACGGCACGCTCAGCCTGGGCGACCTCACCGGCCTGGCCGTGGTCGGCAACGGCACCGCCAAGGTCACCCTCACCGGCGCACTCGACGACCACGCCAGCGGCGTCCTGGCGCTCGCCCTCGCCCGCGCGCTGCGTCCCGGCAACCTCACGTTCGCTCCGACCGCGCAGTTCAGCGGCACCGACCAGCTGCGCGTGATCCTCACCGACAACGGCCACTCCAGCGACGCCACCGCCACGCCACAGACCACCACCTTCCTGCCCAACTCCGGTGGCGGTCCGATCACCCTCATCATCGCCGCGGTCAACGATCCGCCCGATGCGGCGCTGCCCGGACCCCAGGTCACCCAGGAGGACCAGGACCGCATCATCGGCGGCCTCGCGGTGAGCGACCCTGACCAGCCGACCGGGCAGGTGCAGGTCGCCCTCGCCGCCGTGCACGGCGTGCTGACCTTGAATGACATCACCGGACTCGACTTCGCCTTCAGCGATGCCGACGGCAGCGGCAGCGGCAGCGGCACGGCCGACCGCACGATGGTCTTCCGCGGCACGCTCAGCGATATCAACACCGCGCTGATCGCGGTGAACTACCATCCCGACCTGCACTTCTACGGCAGCGAAACCCTGACCATCGCGGTCAATGACCTTGGCAACACCGGCCTGCGCAGCGGCGCCGCCGGCGGCACCATCGCGTTCGGCGGCAGCGCCAATTCCTGGGTGCGCACCCGCACCGTGGCGATGTCGGTGCGCTTCACCGATCAGCGACCGGAGGTCGTGGTGAGCCCGGCCAGCTGCCTGGTGAGCGGCACCATCACCCTCGTCGGCGGCACTTATCTCGCGCCCACCTATCCGCTCCTCGGCCAGCCGCTCAACCCAGACGCCACACCGGCCACCCCACCCGGGGCCGGCACCAGCGCAAACGCTGGATCGCCGGGCTCCAATCTGGTCGCGAGCGACACCGAGACCAGGGACGCGCGCGGCCTGACCTACACCGTGGCGCTGGCCACTACCCAGGGCGACCTGCTGCGCCGCCGGCCGGGCGACCCTGTGGATGGCGTGCTGCTGGCCGCCGGCACGGTGTTCACCCAGGATGACCTCGACAACGGCTTCATCACCTATGTGCACAATGGTGCGCTGAGCGGCGACGACGGCTTCGTCTTCACCGTCGCCGACGACAACAACGTCAGCCATCCGGCCGGCGCCAGCGATGTCCAGCGCCAGCAGTCGCCGCCCACCGTCTTCCCGATCGCCATCGACCGCAGCCTGCCGGTGGTGGTGCTCGCCGGCGGTGGCGCGACCTTCATCGAGTCCATCGCCGGCACACCCGGCAGCGGACCGGTCGCGCTCGACAACGATCCCGCGACCGCGGTGGTCAACGCCACCTCACCCGGGGTGTTCGTCCCACCCAGCGGCGCCGGCAGCGTGACGGTCAGCCTGGCCATCCCGACGCCGGTGGCGACCGCGCTCACCCCGTCGGGCGATGTCCAGGACGTGATCGCGCTCAAGGACCAGGCGCCGATCACGGTCAGCGGTCAGACCGTGCTGTTCAACGGCAGCCAGGCGATCGGCTCGCTCAGCGGTGGTGGCGGCGGCGCGCCGCTGGTGATCAGTCTGAGCTCTTCCGCGCCAATCCCGGTCAGCGCGGTCAGCGCGCTGATCCGCAACCTGACCTTCACCAACCCCTCGGCCAACCCCTCGGCCGCGACCCGGGTCGCGACCATCACCGTGCAGAACGGCAGCGGCCTGAACAGTCTGCCGGTCACCACTGCGATCACCGTGGTACCCGTCAACAATCCGCCGGTGATCGCCACGCCCGTGCTCGTCGCGACCGTACCTGGCCTGACCGTTACCGGCCAGGTGGTCGTGAACGACCCTGACAGCCTGCTCAGCTTCGACGTCACCGGCGCGCCGCCCACCAAGGGCCAGGTGAGCGTGGCCGGCAACGGCACCTTCACCTACGCCGCGGCGGCGGTGGTCGCCGGCGCCGGCGGCCTGCTCAGCGATCATTTCGACATCACCGTCACCGACGATTTCGGTGAGACCGCGACCACGACCTTCACCGTGCGCATCAGCGATCTCGGCGCGACCGCGCCGGTGGTGACCTCGAATCCACCGATGGAGGCGACCAAGGACGGCGCGCTGGTCTACCAGCCTGCGGTCTCGACCGCCGGACTCGTCGCGCCCGTGCTGCGCTACGTGCTGGTCGGCCCGACCCCGGTGCCGACCCAGGCACCCAGCTTCAGCACCAGCGACGGTACGCTCAACTGGACGGCGGTGCCGCAGCCGATTGGCGGCTACTACGACCTCGGCATCCTGGTCATCGACCAGGTCAGCGGCAGCGCCACCTACCAGCCGATCCTGCTCAAGGTCGTGACGCCGCCGGCGGGGGGGGGCTGAGCATGATCCCGATCACCATCCTCCGTCCTGCCGGCCGCGTCGCCCTCGGTGCATGCCTCCTCCTTGGCGCCGGCTGCGGCTCTCCCGACGCCGGCGTCAGCGTGGGCGGCGGGGGCGGTGCGAACGGCGGGCTGTCGGCGGCGGTCGGCAATGCGACCTCGCCTTTCCTGGTGCTCGATCTCGTCGCCGGCACCCTGCGCAGCGCCGCGACGGTCGACGATCTCGCCACCAACGCCGCCTGGCGCACGACCTCGCTGGTATTCCGCCGCGTGCACGGCCTGGGCGATGACTACTTCCTGGGGGTGTTCGAGACCACCCAGGAGCAGTGGACGCGGCTGGGCGGCGCCCAACCCTGGAGCGCGCTCAGCAGCGCGGTGGTCGGCAGCGGCGCAGTCGCCGCCGACCATCCCGCCTTCGCCCTCAGCTATGCCGACATCCAAGCCGTCGTAAGCGCGTATGCGGCGTCGCACCAACTGCGTCTCGCGGTGCCCACCACCGCGCAGTGGCGCTTCGCCTGCGCCGCCGGCAGTGCCGGCGCCTACGCCTGGGGCGACGGCACCGATCGCGCCACGGTCGCGGCCAACGCGGTGGTCGCTGAAACCCTGGGCGGCACGCCCGGGCCGCGCAGCGTCGGCGCGCTCAGCGCCAACGCCGCCGGCTTCTACGACATGCACGGCAACGTCTGGGAATGGACCAGCCCGGGAACGGGCGTCAGCGGCGGCTCGTGGCACGACGGCATCGCGCGCGCCACCACCCAGGGCCAGGCCGGCTTCGCCGACGCGCAGATCACCGACCTCACCGCCCACGCGCTGATCGGCGTGCGGCTGGTCTTGCAGCCGTGAGCGGCGTGCGCAGCATCGCCGCGATGCGCACCTCCCTGGTCCTTCGTCTGCCCGTGGCCGGCCTCGTGCTTGGCGCGCTGGCCCGTGCGACGCTGCCAGGCGCCGAGCTGGTGGTGCGCGACCTCGATATCAATGCGGTGGCGCTGCCCACCAGCTTCAGCTACACGCTGACCGGTTCAGGGTCGTCTGGTTCGGGCAATGATGCCTTCGCCTCCGGCACTGGCCTGGGCGTCGGTGGGCGCTGGTCGCTGGCGCGCCCCGGCGATGCGCTGGGCTTGGTGCTCGGTCTCGACGCCATGCTCGAGGACTGGACCTATGGCAGCAGCGCGGATGCGCTGTTCGCGGCCGACCTGCGCGCCAGCGCCGGCCTTGGCTGGGCGATCACGCCGCGCTGGACGGCGATCGCCGAGCTCGGCGCCGGCTACGGCTTCAGCCATCTGAATCTTCCGGCCAGCGCCATCGCTCCGGCCTTCTCGGCGAGCGGCAACCACCTCGCCTACGACCTGCGCGCGGACCTGCGCTGGCAGTTCGCGCACGGGCTGGTCCTGGTCGTGGAGGGCGGCTGGCTGCACAGCGCGCACAGCTTCTCCAATGGCGGCATCAGCGACCTGAAACTGACCCAGAGCGGATTGTACGCAGGGATCGGCTTCTCTTGGCGGTTCAGCGATGCGCCGGAGCGGCTCGAATAAAGCGATGCGCCGGAGCGGCGCGAACCAGGCAGGCGCGAGTCTCGCCGCGCGCGAAAAACACCCGTGTGGCTGTGCGCGCGTCCCGAGGGCCGCTGTTCCCAAGCGCGGGCGTCGCTGGTCACTCTTTCCGCAGCGTGCGCATCCCCATCATGACCATCAGGCCTGCGAGCAGCGCGGTCGCTCCGCCCAGGCCACAGCCACCGCCGTTTGCGCTGGTGACCCCGGCCGGGGGTGGGCCGCTGGTCGTGCCGGTCGGTGCGGCGTTCACCGTGATGGTCACGCTGGATGAGGTGGCGACGCCGCTCGGACCGCTGGCCTGGGCGGTAAGGACATAGGTGCCAGCGGATACCGGGGTCCAGGTATCGGAATACGGCGCGCTGGTCGCGGTGGCGATGGGGATGCCGTCGTGGCTGAAGGTCACCGCGGTGACCGCGCCCGCGCTGTCCGTGGCGGTCGCAGTGAGCGTGATGGTCGCGGGTGCGGTGAACGTCGTGCCCACGCCGGGAGTGGTCATGACGACCGCCACCGTGCCCACCGTGCCGCCGCCGCCCGTGGTGCCGCCGCCGCCACCGCCCCCACCACCTCCGCCGACGACGACGCTGGAAGCGAACGCATACGCGCCCGCGTCCACGCCGCCCACATCGGCGCGCGCGCTCAGCGCGCCGACATCGTCATACATGAACGTCGGGGTGCCCGACTGGCTGGCGCCTGCGCCATCGAAGTAGGTCGCACCCGGGGTGCCGAGGCCGCGCGCGGTGGAGGACGAGAGCAGGTGCAGGTCGCTGAATGACGCGACGAAGCCAGGGTCCGCGCCCAGCAGCCCGGTGAAGCCGGACGGCACCGTCGCGCCGGTCGGCATCCAGTTGCCGGAACCGGTCACTGATCCGGTGGTGCCGTCGGCGATGCGGGCGCTGCCGACCATGATGTTGCCGCGCGCGACGATCGCCGACTCCGAGCGGCTGGCACTGAGGAAGATGTTGCTCGACGCGCCCGCGATGAAGGTGTTGTTGAACGCATAGAGCGTGCCCTGGTGGGCGTTGCCGCTCTCCCCCCCGAACAGCACGAAGCGTCCGCTGTTCCAGCCGGATCCGCGCACCTTGCTGATCACGACGTTGCCGATCATCACCGCGTTGCTGTTCGCCGCGGCGGTCTCGGGGCTGTCGACCATGCCGATCTCGCCATCCTGGGAATCGGCGATGCGGTTGTAGAGCAGGGAGACGAAGTGCGCGCGGGTCTTGACGTTCTGCCCGAACAGCGCGTCGTGGATGGAGCAGCCACGGAAGGTGACGCGTCCGCCGCCGACGTAGATGTTGTGGCTGAAGCCTGAGAACGACGCGGTGCCGTTGTGGTCGATTTCGCAGCCGTCGACCAGCAGGCCGTCGTGGCCGTCAGCCATGATGCCCATGTCGTTGTCGTGCAGCCGGCAGTCGCGTACCACGATGCCGTTGATGCCGGCTCCGGTCACGCGCACGCCCGCCCCGTCATTGCTATTGCGCGCATTGATGAACTCGAGGTGCTCGACCACTACGTTGCTGCCTTCGATCTGGAAGACCGCGCGCGGGTTGGGCATGGCGCCATCAACGGTGAAGCCGCTGGCGTCGATCACCGGACGGGTGGTGCCCAGGCCGCGGATGGTGATCGGGCTGCCGACCGTGCCGGAGGCCGTCCAGCGCCGCACCTCGTTGTAGGTGCCGGGCCCGATCTCGACGACGTCCCCGGGCACCAGGGCGGGCAGTGCCGCGAGGGTGGCGAAGGGCTGGCCGGCGCCGACCTCGTACGTGGCCGTCTGGGCGAGCCCGACGCAGGCCAGCAGGGCGATGAGGGGGGTGCGGGCGCGCAGGGTCATGGCGATCTCCGCCCCATCTCTCCTACCCCCCACGCATCGTTACCGGCGCCGTGGCGGATCCCGGTTGACCACGCCGGTCGTCCCGGGGTACTCATGGGGCATGTAACGTTCCGGTGCGCCGGGGAGAGATGCTGCAACCCGCCATGCTCGACGCCGACCAGGAACGCTTTACCAGCCTGTGGACGCAGGCGCACCCATCCATCGCCGGCTACGTCGCCGCGCTGGTCCCGGAGCGCAGCGCGGCCGACGACGTCCTGCAGGAGACCGCCCTGACCCTGCTGCGCACCTTCGCGGAGTACGATCCTAGCCGGCCCTTCATCGCTTGGGCGATGGGGGTGGCGCGCATCGCCGTGCTCACCCGCCGCCGCGACCACGCGCGGGCCCGCTCGCGCTTCAGCGCCCCCGCCGCCGTGGCGCTCGCCGAAGCCTGGCAGGAGCTCCAGCCGGTGGCCGACGACCGCCGCCACGCCCTGGCGGAATGCCTGCGCGGGGTCGCCGGCCGCGGGCGCGAACTGCTCGCCCTGCGCTATGAGCAGGACCTTCCGCCCCAGGACATCGCTCCGCGCCTGGGCATGACGGCGGTGGCGGTGCGGGTCGCGCTCTGCCGCCTGCGGGCGGGGCTGCACGCCTGCATCGAAAAACGCCTGGGCGGCCAGGCATGAGTCCGCCGCCGGACCCCGACAGCCTGATCAGCGCCCACCTCGACGGCGAACTCGACGATGCGGGCCACCGCGCGCTCGAGGCCTGGCTGCTCGCCGACCGCGCGCATCAGCGCCGCTTCCTCCTCGCGGTCATGGACCATCGCGCCATGGCGCGGTCGCTCGCCGCCCGACCGGCCCTGACCATGCGCACCGCGCGCCTGATGCGCCGTCGTCGTGGACTGCGCGTCGCCTCCTGGTCCGGTGCGGGCCTCGCCGCCGCGCTCATCATCGGACTCACCGTCCTGCTGTGGCCCACCGGCGCCGCGCCGGGACCGCACCTGCAGGTTGCGGGCGCCAGCGCTGCGCCAGGCCCGCGCCTGCAGATGACGGACACCCACGTTCCCGCCCAGCGCCTGGAAGCCGGTGCCGCGGTCACGGTCGCGCCCGGCAGCGGTGCCGTGCTGCTGTACGACGACGGTAGCCGCGTGGACCTGGATGCCGGCAGCGCGCTCTCCGTCACCGGTACACACCTGACCCTGCAGCACGGCCGCCTCGCCGCGAGCGTCGCGCACCAGGCTGCCGGCCAGCCCTTCATCATCACCACGCCCAACGCCACCGTGACTGTGCTGGGTACCATGCTGGACGTCGCCACCGACGGGGTCGAGAGCGTGGTCGCGGTCACCCGCGGCCGGGTGGCGGTCGAGCGTAGCGGCGACGCGGCGCGCCTTGAGGTCGGCGCCGGTGAGCGCAGCGTGGTGACGGTGGGCGGCCCGCTGGTGGCGCACGCTGCCGATGCCCCGGATGGCCGGCTCCTGCGCGTCGGCCCCGGTCAGCCATTCGCCACCCTCGCCGAGCTGCCAGCGCTCGCCCCCGGCGACGTGGTCGAACTCCAGCCCGGCACCCACCACGGCGCCTGGCGTCTGGCCGCGCTTGGCACTGCGCTGCGCCCGGTCACCATCCGCGGCGCCCCGGGCGCTCCGCCGCTCATCGCCGCCGAGGGCCTGGTCCTCAGCGGTGCCGGCACGGTGCCGCGCGCCGCGCTCCAGCTCGAGGGCGGCCACTGGCGCGTCCAGCACCTCGCCATCGCGGACGCGCACAACGGCGAGAACGCCGCCGGCATCCGCCTGGTCGAGGTGCGCGGCGCCATGCTCAGCGACTGCCGCATCACGCGCTGCGACCAGGGCATCGACGCGGTCGGCGAGCGCGTCGCGATCGAGGACTGCGACGTCGGCGGCTGCGGCACCGCGGGCGCCCAGGGCCGCTGCCGGGCGCTCAGCGTCTTCGCCGATGAGGCGCTGGTGCGCGGCTGCCTGCTCCACGACCAGCTCTTCGGTCAGTCGCTGCGCAGCACCTGTGCGCGGTTGGAGCTGGTCGCCAACCGCATCATCGCCGCGGCCGACGGCGAGATCAGCATCGCTACCGGCGCGCAGCCGACCACTGCGATCCTGAGCGGCAACTTGATCGTCAGCAGCGCTGCGCGCCCCGACAACAGCATGCGTTTCATCCTGGTGGAAGGTGAGGGTGCGGGTGTCCTGCAGCTGATCGGCAACACCTGTGTGGCCGCCGACGCGCGCATCGTCTTTCTCATTCCGGGCCGCCTGGCGGTCGCCGCGGACGGCAACATCTTCACCGGCAGCGGACGCATCGCCGAGGCCGGCCGGGTCGAGGGCTACCGCAACTGGCTGCCGTCCGGCGCCACCGTGCCGGCGGGCTTCCGCGACTCACGCAGCGCCGCTGCGCCAGGCTTCCGTGATGAGGCGCAGGGCGATTACAGCCTGGCGCCGGATTCACCGTGCCGCAACACGGTCCGGGACATGTGGAGCCAGGATGTCGATGCCCCGCATGCGCCGGGCACCGTCGGTGGTCTGCTGCCCAAGCGCATGCCGGCCGCGCTCAACAAGGCGGGCAGCCGGGCGCGTACCGCACGCACGGATATGGGGGCATTCGAGGACGGGTGAGTCAGCCCGCGAGATGCGCCGCGATACGCTCGCGGTCGTCCGCGCTGAGATGGCGCCGCCCATCGATATCGTTGGCCGCCAGGTGATCGGCCGCCTCGCTGATGGTGATGATCGGCGCCACCACCACGCCCAGGTCGCGGTGCAGCTCCTGGATCGCGGTCAGGTCACCTTGGCCGCGCTCCTGGCGGTCGACGGCGACCACCGCGCCCAGCACGCGCGCGCCGCTCGGCTGCAGCTTGGCCAACGACTCGCGCAGCGCGGTACCCGCAGTCAGGACGTCATCGACGATCACCACCGGCGTGCCCGCGACCAGCGGCGCGCCGACGAACAGGCCGCCGTCGCCATGGGTCTTGGCCTCTTTGCGGTCGTAGGTCCAGCCCACCTCGCGCCGGACCAGCACTTCGTAGGCCTGGGCGGTGGCGAGAGCCAGGGGGATGCCCTTGTAGGCCGGCCCGAACACCACCTGCACCCCGTCGCCGAAGCGCGCCAGCACGGTCGCGGCATAGGCCGCGCCCAGGCGCGCCAGGTCGCCGCCCTGGTTGAAGCATCCGGTGTTGATGAAATAGGGGCTCTTGCGCCCCGACTTCAGGGTGAAGTCGCCAAACTTCAGGGCCTGGCGCCGGACCAGCAGCGCGACGAAGTCGCGCTGCGCAACCGACAGGGTCATCCCTCGACGATTTCGACGCTGAAGCGGTCGCCCTGCTTGACCGCGAGCACGACCTTGAGGTCGGCGGGGCCCGCGATGCGGCCGAACACGGTGTGCACGCCGTCGAGGTGCGGGGTGGCGGCGTGGGTCAGGAAGAACTGGCTGCCGCCGGTATCCTTGCCAGCGTGGGCCATGCTCAGCGTGCCGGGCGAGTGCTTCTCAGGATTGTTGGTGGTCTCGCACTTGATGTTCCACCCCGGGCCGCCGGTGCCGGGTGCGCCGCGCGCGCCGGCTTTGGTGTTGGGGCAGCCGCCCTGAATGACGAAGCCCTGGATCACGCGGTGGAAGGCGAGCTGGTCGTAAAAGCCGGCCTTGGCCAGCTTGATGAAGTTTTCGACGGTCTTGGGCGCGACCTTCGAGAACAGCTCGACGGTGATGTCGCCGCGCGGGGTGTGGAAGAGGGCTTTGGTCATGGCTGCTCGCAGGGGTGGGTGGGCGGCGATGGTCGAGTGGACTGCGGAGCGCGCAAGAGGCGGCCAGCCACGGCGGCCCGGCCGGGCCCCGTGCGCGTTGACAGGGGGTCGCCAGGGATTCACATATCAGAAGCCTATCGAAATAGGGGATTTGCCGCAGGGTCGGGGTGCCGACTGTGGGTGGATCGGGCCGCTCGGCGTCCAGAACCAGGGGCCATGCTCACCAACCGCGCCAAGTATGCGATCAAGGCCCTGCTCCACCTCGCCCGCCACCGTGGCGAGGGGCCGGTGCAGGCCGGCATGATCGCCAAGGCGGAGCAGATCCCGCCCAAGTTCCTGGAGCTGATCCTGCTCCAGCTGCGCAACCACGGCATCATCCGCAGCAAGGTCGGCAAGGGCGGCGGCCACGAGATGGCGCGCGAGCCCGCCGACATCAATTTGCTGACCGTGGTGCGCGCCATCGACGGCCCGGTCGCGCCACTGCCCTGCCTGAGCGTCACCGCCTACGCGCGCTGCGACGATTGCGAAGACGAGAAGAACTGCGGCGCGCGGCACCTATTCCGCGGCGTGCACGATGCCGCCCTCGAGGTCATGTCGCGGACCACGCTCGCCGACGCAGTCACGGTCAAGGGTCGCTGAGTCTGTCCGGGCGGCGCGCGTCACGCGCCATCAGGCCTTCCGCTTCGGCAACCCGGCGCTCATGGTGCCGCTGAAGTTCACCGCTTCGGCGGGCTTGTCCTTCGGGCGGCGCGTGATCGAGCCGTGGATCGCCTTGCCGTCGACCGAGCCCTCGATCACGATCGCGATGCCGTCGCTGGTCGTGCCGGTGCCTTCGAAGGTGGTCTCGGGGCTCTTCTTCTTGCGCTTGACCGTATAGGTGACCTTGGCGTCGCCGAGCAGCTTGCCGCTGGCGGTGGTGGCGTCGAAGGTGATCACCGTCGCGGGGTCCTTCTTGTGCTCGTCGCCGACCGCACGCACGGTGAAGCCGCAACCCGTGAGGTCCTGGGCGGGTTCCGGTTTGGCGTCCGCGGCAACCGCGCAGGCGTTCGTCACGATCAGCAGCAGGCAGGCGAGGAAGGAGGTCACGGCGGTGTTCAGCATCGATATGCTTCTTCAGGTGGTTCGAGGTGGGGAGATGCGGATGCGCGTGCCGGCATGACCGGGTCCGCTGCCAAGGCGATAGCGTTTTTCACGCTGCTGTAAAGCGCTGGCCGGTGACTCTGGTACATCGAAAACCGGAATTCCCCCTGAGTTGCGGGCATCTTCCACGGTTGATGCGGAGTCGACAGTGCAGGGTGCCGCAGACTCGCGGCTCCGACACATGCCCTTATCCCCCGGTCACTCCGCAC
Organism: Planctomycetota bacterium; assembly: GCA_038213805.1. Taxonomy (GTDB): domain Bacteria; phylum Planctomycetota; class UBA11346; order UBA11346; family UBA11346; genus BOG-1363. The sequence continues at coordinate 80,020 of JBBQSO010000006.1, forward strand.
TCCGCACTCCGCACTCATCTCGTCACGCGGTCCCGAGGTCACCATACAGTGCCCCGTCCGCCTCGCTCGCCAGGCGGGCATCGCGTCCCTGGTCTACCGTTTCGCCCGATGGAATTTCTCATGCGTCTCGCGCAGCAGCGCCGCGACGTCCACGCCCTCGGGCCAGCGGCGGCGCTCGAGCTTCGCCAGCGCCTCTTCGGTCGCATAGCCACCTGGGAACCAGTGGCCCTTGGCCTCGAGCATGTTGTAGCGGTAGAAGCCGAAGGTCTCCATGTCGTAGCACTTCCACAGCCGGCGGAAGCGCAGCACCTCGGGGATGTTGATGCCCGAGGGATCGGGCATCAGCTCCCAACCTTCGTACGCGCTCTGGGGATCGACGCCGGCGCGCGCGTCGAGGGCCAGCTGGATGGCCAGGTCGCGCGCGCTGAGCGGGATCTGCACCGGGAAGGTGCCAAGCATCTCCGCGACATGCGCGGGCGCGGTCAGCCCAAACGACAAGGTGTGCACGTGCGGGGTGCGCAGGCAGAAGCGCGCGTTGAACTGGATCGGCGTCAGGGGCGCGCACAGCCGCGTCAGCAGCTCCGGCGGCGTGAACAGCTGACCGCCCTTGTCGTTGGGCGAGATGATGAACACGCCCATGTCGCGTGCGGCGGCCAGGGCGATCGCCGCCCAGTTGCGCTGGAAGAAGTAGTAATAGTGCAGGTTCACGAAGCTGAACAGCCCGGTCTCGATCGCCGCGCAGATCACCTCCAGCGGCGCATGCGTGCTGAAGCCGACCGCGCCGATCACGCCCTCGTCGCGCAGCTTCAGCAATTCCTCGACCGGGCCGCCCGCTGCGCACGCGCTGCGCATCAGCTCGGCATTGTTGAGTCCGTGCCAGGCGTAGAAGTCGATGTGGTCGGTCTTGAGCGTGCGCAGCTGCTCCGCGACCAGCCGCCGCGCCGCCTCCGCGGTCGCCGGCGCGCCCTTGGTCATCAGGTGGTAGCGGCTGCGCGGGATGCCCAGGTCATCGTTCAGCACCAGCCCATAGCAGGTCTCGCTCTTGATGTAGCCGTGCGCGGTCTCGATGTGGTTGACGCCCGCATCCAGCGCCTGGCGCACCATCGTCGCACATTCCTCGCGGGTGTCCGCCGGCACCTGCTCGCGTGGTGCGTCCCAGCCGTGCGCGAAGCGCATGCCGCCGAGCGTGATGACGCTGAGCATCTGGCCGGTCTGGCCGAAGCGGCGGTATTGCATCGGCGCGCGCTGGTTGCGGATAGGAGGCGTGGGGGTGGTCATAGGGGTTGCCGGTAGGCGCAAGTTGCGAGATGCCAGAAAGACCGGGGCATGCGCATGCGCATGTCCGGATCAGCTCGCGTCATACCCGGCACTGGGCTCGTTGAGACGCTGCGGCTGCGTCGTCAACACCTGCGCGCGCAGGCGGCCGTCGCTGACGCGGATGTCGATCGTGCTGCCGGGCGGGGCCTGGTCGAGGCGGCGGACAAGCAGGCCGGCGTCGCTGCGCACCACGCTGTAACCGCGTGCGATGACGGCGAGGGGCGACAGCGCATCGAGCCGTCCGGCGGCGGTCGCCAGACGCTCTGCGCCGCGCTCGACTCGGCGCAGAGCGGCGGCGCGCAGCTGGCGGGTGGCGGCCACCAGCTGGTCGCGCGCACTGGCGATGCGGCGCGCCGGGCTGACGGCGCCGAGACGGGCCTGGGCGAGGCGCAGACGCGCGCGCCCGTCCTCAAGACTGCCGGCCATCACGGCGTCGAGGCGCGCGTGCTGCTCGTCGAGGCGCTGCCGGCGCAGCGCCAGCTGGTGGCCGGGGCCGGCCAGGGCGCGGTGCTTGGCGAGGCCGGCAAGGTGGCCGCGCATGGCGGCGACCATCCCATCCTTGAGTTCGCCAAGCCGCGCTTCGCCATCCCGGCACAGCTGGCGCAGCTCGGCGGCCACCGGCACCACCAGTTCGCCGGCGGCGGTCGGGGTCTTGGCGCGCAGGTCGGCGGCGAAATCGGCGAGGGTGGTGTCGGTCTCGTGGCCGACGGCGCTGACGATCGGCGTGGTGCAGGCGGCGAGGGCGCGCACCACCAACTCCTCGTTGAAGGCCCACAGGTCCTCGATGCTGCCGCCGCCGCGTGCGACCACGATCACGTCGACCAGCGGGTGCAGGTCGAGCCGGCCGATGGCTGCGGCGATCTGACCGGCCGCCGCCGCGCCCTGGACCAGGCAGGGCGCGATCACCACCGGCATCGCCGGAAAGCGCGCGCGGATCGAATGCAGCAGATCGGCCAGCGCCGCGCTGCCCGTCGCGGTCGCGATGCCCACCGCGCGCGGCAGCAGCGGCAGCGGCAGCTTGCGCTCGTCCGCGAACAGCCCCGCCGCCTCCAGCCTGGCTTTCAGGGCCTCGAAGCGTGCCGCCAGATCACCCTGGCCCTGCGCCGTGATGCGCGTCGCGACCAGCTGGTACTGCCCGCGCGGTCCGTAGACCGACAGCGCGCCGCGCACCAGCACCTGCTCGCCTTCCCGGGGCAACGCGCCATTGCGCACCACGGCCGAACGCCACATCACCAGCCCGATCACCGCAGCGCTGTCCTTCAGCGTCGCATACAGATGCCCGCTTGGCGCGACCTTGACCTGCGACAGCTCGCCCTGCACCAGCACCGGCCCGAAATCCTCGAGCGCCAGCCCGATGCGCTGGGTCAGCGTGGCGACGGTGAGGGGGCGGTCGGGTTCCACGCGCACATTAGAGCGCGGGTGTGCGCGCGTGCTACCGGCCGCATGGCGGGTGGAGGCGCTAGACCCTAGACCCTAGACCCTAGACCCTAGACCCTAGACCCTAGTGAACCGGCTGTCGCCTCAGGCCGGTATCTAGGGTCTAAATTCTGAGGTCACCCGTTGATGATGGTGAAGAACACCTCCGCCTTGCCCAATTCCTTCTCCGTTGCCGCGAACAGCGCGCCCAAGTCGGATTCCTGCAGGCCGACCATGCGCATCGCGCGCGGGTCGAGGATTGGCATCGCCTGGTCGCCGCCGTTGCCGATCAGCATGGCGCGCGCGATGATGTCGGCGATGTGCACGCAGGCGGCCCACGGCTGGTGCTCGCCCTCGGCCTGATCAAGGTCGTGGTGCGCGCCGATCGCGGCGCGGTACTCGTAGGGCAGTGACCAGTGCTCGCACAGGAAGCGGCCGACCGCAGCGTGGTCGCAGCCCAGCTCGGCGATCTCCGCCTGGCGGATCAGGCCGCCGTCGCGCGCCACGCGCGCCCGCACCAGCGCGTACTCCTCCGGCAGGTGCTCGGCCAGGGCGAGCTTGCCAAGGTCGTGAAGCAGGCCGAGCACGAAGGCGTCATCGCCGCGTCCCAGGCTGCCCAACCGCGCCACCGCGCGCGCCGCGCAGGCCGCGCCCAGTGCGTGCAACCAGAAGCCGCGCGCCTGGGTGACGGCGAAGGCCGAGAAGATCGAGGCCTTGAGCACGATCGCACGCACCGTGCCCAGGCCGAGCAGCACCACCGCGTGTTCCGGGCTGCGCACCGCCTCGCGCGGCGCGTAGAATGCACTGTTGGCCAGGCGCAGCACGCGCGCCGTCAGCGCCTGGTCGTGGCCGAGCAGGCGCGCGATCTCGCCCGAACTCGCCGAATCGTGGGTGATGCGCCGCGTCACCGCCCCCACCACCATGGGCAGCGCCGGCAGCGACTGGATCAGGCGCAGGCGATCCAGGACGGTGGATTCGCCGAGGGTCAATGGTCCTCCCGATCGCTCAGCCGGTAGCGCCGGTAGCAGTCCGAGGCGTGCCCGAGCGCGCCCAGGAAGAGGTTCTGCATGGTGCGATTGACCATGGCGGCGGCGAACACGCCCTGCAGACGCGCGGCGAAGTCCGGGCCATAGCGGTCGAGATACTCGGGGACGGTCGGGTCGGGCACCGGACTGCCCGGCGGCACCACCCACAGTTCGTGCAGGCCCTGCTCGCGCAGCCGCCCAATCAACTCGTCGGTCAGCGCCAGGCCCGGGCGCGCCAGCACGCCGCCGTCGAGGGTGCGCGCCGGGCGGGCCAGGATCATGCCGGGGATGACGTCACCGAGCCGCAGACAGCGCATGCGTGATGATACGCCGAGGACGGTCCGCCGCCAACCGCCGCCACCAACATGCCGGGTGCTCCTGCATTGCCCCTTGGTTAGCCCGCTCGCGAACCTATATTCCCGCCGCCATGGACAACACCGGCAAGATCTACCTCGGGAACCTCGGTCGCGTACCGCTCTATGCCTCATTCGAGGCGATATTCCTGGTCGTTTTCGTTTTCTATCAATGGCAGGGCATGCCGCGGGCCTACCAGTCCGGCGCATACTTCATCTGTCTCATCCTGATCTTCCTGCTCACTATCGTCCTGCACGAGTTGGCCCATGCGTTGGCGGCGTTGTCCCGCGGCATGTCCGGGGTTACGATCACCATCGGGGCACTTGGCGGCTACTGCTCTTACGTCGGGGTGCCCCAACCGGCCCGGCAGTTCATGATCAGCTGCGCCGGACCGCTGACCAACCTGCTCATCGCCTATGGATTCTATCTGCTCGCCCGCGCCGATTTCAGTAGCGACCTGTTGCGCTTCTTCGTTGAACAGATGTTCTTTTGGAACCTGGTGCTCGGCATCCTCAATCTGCTACCGATATACCCACTCGATGGTGGGCAGATGCTGCTCGCGTTGAGCGAGCTTGGGCTGGCCAAGCGCTCCGCGCGCCACCTGACCCTGTGCGTCAGCCTGCTCGTGGGGGTCGGCCTCATCATCTATGCGCTGAGCCCGTTCAACCACTACGTGGGTACCCTAACCATCGTGTTGATCATCTCGCTGCTCTTCGCCGCCTTCCGGGACCTCCGCTCGTGACCCGCGTCCTCTCCGGCGTCCAACCCTCCGGCCAGCTTCACCTCGGCAACTACGCGGGCGCGATCCGCCAGTTCCTCGATCTGCAGGCGCAGGGTCACGAACTTTACGTGTTCGTGGCGTCCTACCATGCACTGACCTCGGCGCGCGACCCCGTGGTGCTGCGCGCCAGCATCCGCCAGATCGTCATCGACTATCTGGCCTTCGGCCTCGACCCGGCGAAGACCCATATCTACCTGCAGCAGGCCGTGCCCGAGGTCACCGAACTGGCGTGGCTGCTCGCCTGCGTCTGCCCGATGTCGTGGATGGAAAAGGCGGTCAGCTATAAGGACAAGCTCGCCAAGGGCATCTCCGCAAACGTCGGCCTGTTCACCTATCCGATCCTGCAGGCCGCCGACATCCTCGCCGTCGATGCCGAACTGGTGCCGGTCGGCAAGGACCAGGTCCAGCACCTGGAACTCGCCCGCGACCTCGCCGCGCGCTTCAACGAGGAATACCAGTCCGCGGTCTTCACCTTGCCCGCCTACCGCCTCGCCCCCGACGCCGCCCTGCTGCCCGGCATCGACGGCGAGAAGATGTCCAAGAGCTACGGCAACACCATCGACCCCTTCCAGGACGAGAAGGCGCTGCGCAAGCGCATCATGGCGATCAAGACCGACTCCAAGGGCGTGAACGACGCCAAGGACCCGGACGCCGACAACACTTTCCAGATCTTCCGCGCCATCGCCGGCAAGGACGATCCCCGCACCGTGGCCCTGGCCGAGCGCTACCGCGATCCGGGCGCCGCTGGCTTCGGTTACGGCCACGCCAAGCAGGCGCTGTTCGAGCTGCTGCTCGACCATTTCGGACCGGCCCGTGCGCGCCGCGCCGCGCTGATGGACCGCACCGCCTACATCGACGAGGTACTCGCCCAGGGCGCCGTCGCGGCGCGCACCCGGGCCCGCGCAGTGGTCACCCGCGCCCGCGCGGCTGCCGGCCTGGACTGAAAGCCGATCTCCGGCGATTTGTACCGCCAAGACGCCAAGACGCCGAGACCACGACCAAGGGATTTGGAGAGCCTTGGGCGTGGGCATGGTCTTCGCCGATCCGGCCGAATTCCGCGTGATCGCTGCGGATCTTGGTGTCTTGGCGGCTTCGCGGCTAAAACCGTCGAAGGCACCCCGCCGGCTGCTGTCCGCTGCGCCACTCACGAGCCGTCCCTGACGCTGGCGCGCGCGTCTGGCGCGGCTAGAAAGTTGCGCCCGCCCCCTCGGCCCGGGGGTCGGGGCGCAGCGCCCAAGGAACGGACCATGAGCATCATGACCAGCACCGCCGCCCACCACCGTTGGACGTTCTTCCGCGCCGGCGGTCTCGATCAGGTCCAGCTCACCACCAGCGCCGATCTGCGCGCCCTGCACACCCTCGACCAGAAGCTGTGGGTCGCGCTGTCCTGCCCGGTCAAGGGCCTGCAGATCGACCCGCGCACCCTGTCCATGCTCGACACCGACCATGACGTGCGCGTGCGCGTCACCGAGGTCATCGCCGCGGTCAAGTGGACCTGCGAGATGCTCAAGGAACCCGGCTATATCTTTCAGCAACGCGCGTCCCTGCCCCTGAGCGAGATCAACGACGCCAGCGAGGGTGGCCGCAAGGTTCTCGCCGCCGCGCACCAGCTGCTCGCCAACCTCGGCAAGCCCGAAGCCACGGCGGTCTCGATCGAGGACATCACCGATACCACCAAGCTCTTCATCAACACCACCTTCAACGGCGACGGCGTGGTCATCATCGACGCGGCGACTGAACCCTCGCTGCGCCAGGTGCTGCTCGACATCATCACCCTGTTCGGCGAAGTGAAGGACCGCAGCGGCAAGGCGGGCGTCGACAAGCTCAAGGCCGACACCTTCTTCACCGAGTGCGAGGCCTACCACGCCTGGCTCGAGAGCGGCGCGCAGGTCCAGCTGCTGGGCGAGGCCAGCGCCGTCGCTTACTTCACCTTCAGCATCATGAAGGGCAAGATCACTGATTACTTCCAGCGCTGCCGCCTGGTCGCCTACGACCCCCGCGCCGCCGTCGCCCTCAACCGCGCCGAGGAGGACTACCTGCTGTTCGCGGCCAAGGATCTCTCTCTCGACCCGCACGAGGTGGTCGGCCTGCCGCTGCAGCGCATCGATCCGAACAAGCCGATCGAGCTGCTCAAGCCCGTGAATCCGGTGTGGGCAGACAAGCTCCAGGCCTTCAGCGTGCAGGTCATCGCGCCGCTGCTTGGCACTGGCCGGACCACCCTCAGCGACGCGGACTGGGCCGAGATCTGCCGGCGCTTCGCGCCGTACGAGGCCTGGCAGGCGGCACGCAAGCCGACCACCGTCGAGTGGCTCGGCGACGCGCGCATCCGCGCCATCATCGCCGGCGGGCTCAAGCAGCAGGTCGCCGAGCTCATCGCCAAGGACCTCGAGGTCCAGGTCCACGTCGAAGGCTTCGATCAGGTCGAACGCCTGGTCCGCTACTACCGCGATCTCGGCCTGCTGCTGCGCAACTACGTCAACTTTGCCGACTTCTACAACCCGCGCGTGCCCGCGGTCTTCCAGGGTGGCACCCTGTATCTCGACCAGCGCAGCTGCACGCTGTGCATCCAGGTCGACGATCCGGCGGCGCACGTGGTGCTCGGCGGTCTGGGCAAGGTCTACATCGCCTACTGCGCCTGCTCGCGCTCCAGCGGCGAGAAGATGAATATCGCCGCCTGCTTCACCCAGGGCGATTCCGATTACCTGATGGTTGGCCGCAACGGCGTGTTCTACGACCGCCAGGGCAAGGACTGGGACGCGACCATCACCAAGATCATCGATAACCCGATCAGCATCCGCCAGGCCTTCTGGTCGCCCTACAAGAAGTTCGTGCGCTTCATCGAACAGCAGGTCGCCAAGCGCGCCGCCGCCGCCGATGACGCTGCGAACGCGCGCCTGGAGGGCGCGGCGACCACCGTCGCCGCGCCGCCGCCCGGCAAGCCGGCCGCGGCTCCGAAGCCCTCCTTCGACGTCGGCACCATCGCTGCCCTCGGCGTCGGCCTCGGCGCCATCGGTGGGATCATCGGCGGCTTCATCTCAGGATTCCTCGGCCTCAAGATGCTGATGCCGCTCGGCATCTTCGGTCTGATGCTGCTGATCTCCGGGCCGGCGATGGTCATCGCCTGGCTCAAGCTGCGCCAGCGCACCCTCGGCCCGATTCTGGAAGGAAACGGCTGGGCGATCAACGGCCGCGTCAAGATCAACCTGCCGCTCGGCGCGGCGCTCACCGGCATCAAGCAGCTGCCGCCCGGCTCAACGCGCCTGCTCAAGGACCCCTTCGTCGATTACGCCGCGCTGCGTCGCCGTTGGGCGATCTCGATCCTGATTGGCGCTCTCCTCGCCACCGTGGTCTGGTGGCAGTGGGGCTGGCTGGTGAGGCAGTGGAACGCGGCGATGACGCCGGATACGGTCATCGACACCAAGACCAAGATCCCCGCCGATGGCACCGCGGTGACCACCTCGACGTCGATCACGCAACCAGCGGTGCCGGCGCCCGCTCCGGCCGCGAAATGACTCGTCCCGTTCCGGATTTCACGCTCGCTGGCGGCGACGGCATCCCGGTGCGCCTCTCGGACCTGTGGGCCCAGGGCCCGGTGCTGCTGGTCTTCTACCCCGGTGACGACACCGCGGTGTGCACCGCCCAGCTCTGCGAGTACCGCGACCGCTGGGCGGATTTCCGCGCCGCCGGCGTGCAGGTGGTGGGCATCAATCCCGCCTCGACCGCGCGCCACCTGCGCTTCGCGACCCGCCACCGTTTCCCGTTCGCCGTGCTGTCGGATCCTGACCAGGCCTGCAGCAAGGCCTACGGCGCCAAGGCCTGGTACGGCACGCGCCGCGTCACCGTACTGATCGCCAAGGGCGGCCACGAGGTGTGGCGCCGCGCGACTTGGCCGTTCCTGCGCCCGCGGGCGGATGAGTTGCTGGGGGCGGTGCGCAACCTCACGCCGGCGGGGCGCTAGAGAGAGGATAAAACAGGAGGCGCGGAGGCGCGGAGAACGGATGAGGGGGCAGGGACTGGTTCGAGGTCTCCCACAGGCGCTGCACGTGTGCAGGACACATGTCCTCGAGTTCGCACTGGCGGTACCGGCCTGGCCTCCTGGGGGCGCGCTCCGGGGTCATGAAATCCGGCCTTCACGCCGTCCTCTTCCCGCCTCCGCGTCTCCGCGCCTCCTATTTTACCCCGCTGTCTCTCAGGCCCGCGCCGCCGCCAGCGCCTTGGCAGTGCCGGTACGCTGCGTCATCAGCGACACCACCACCAGCACCAGGAAGGAGAGGGGAACGGTGACGATCGCTGGCTGGCTGAAGGGCACCCATGCGTACATGGCAGCTTCCGCCTTGGTGAAGTGATAGACTTTTTCCAGGGCATCCGTGCTGGCCAACACCCAGCCCAGCGAGGTGACCATGCCAACGACGATCGACCAAGTGATGCCCTGCTTGGTGGTTCCGCGCCAGAACAGCAGCATAACCAGTGCCGGCAGGTTGGCCGAGGCGGCGATGTTGAAGGCCCAACCGACCAGGAAGCCGGGGTTCATGTCCTTGAAGGCGATGCCGAGCAGGATGGCGATGATGCCGACTACCACTGCGCTGAGCTTGGCGATGCGCACTTGGCGGCCGTCCGTCATCTCAATCTTGAGCACGTTGGTGCAGATGTCGTGGGCGACCGCGCCGCTCGCCGCCATGATCAGGCCGCTGACCGTGCCGAGCACGGTGGTGAAGGCGACCGCGGAGATGACGGCAAAGAGGAAGTTGTTGAAACCACGCGCCAGAAGCGGCGCGGTCATGTTGGGATCAGTGGGATCGAGCGACCCGCTGGCCATCGCCCCCAAGCCCATGTACAGGGTGAGGATGTAGAAGAAGCCGATCGCCGCGATGCCGACGATGGTCGACTTGCGTGCGCTGGCCTGGTCCTTGACCGTGTAGTAGCGGATGAGGATGTGCGGCAGCGAGGCGGTGCCCAGGAACAGCGCGAGCATCAGCGAAAGGAAGTTGACCTTGGCCTTCCACTCGTCCTTGCGAAGTCCGGCGAACATGCCGCCGCCAGGGCGCAGGACGTCGGCGCCGAGAGTCGGCACCTGGTAGTAGACGGTGGTCTCGGCGCCTGCGATGGCCTCGCTCTTCCATAACACCACTTCGCTCCGGCCAAGGACGTCGAAGAACGCCAGCGGATTGAGCGGGCCGGTCGAGTCCTTGCCGTCAGGGAGGTGGCTGATCGTGCCAACGGGGAAGATGTCGTTGACGCCCAGGACAAACGGGCGGCCATTGATCAGCTTGGTGGCACCCTTGGCCTGAGGGGCGTAGACGACCTGGGTTTCAGAGAGCAGATCGCCTTCGTGGTCCTTCGGGCCGCTCTTGCGCCACACCGCGACCACATCGTCGGCACCCTTGAGGCGCACGTAAGGCAAGCCTTTCCATCCCGTTTCGTCGTCTGGAATCACGGTCGTCCCGGCTGCGCCGGTGATCTCCGCCGCCGGCACCTTGGCTCGGAAGGCGTGCGCGCCCTCGGCCGTCTTGGTGGTCAGGCCGCGCATCAGGATCATAACCGTCAGGATGGTGCAGAGCAGGACCAGCAGCCCACCCTTGATGAACTGCACCCAGGTGGTCGAGACCATGCCCGCGGAGGCGACGATCAGCACCACCACGGCGCCCACCGCGGTCACGCCCTGCCAGTGCTCCCAATTGAGCAGCGGATGGATCAGCGAGCCGGCGCCGACCATCTGGGGAATTAGGTAGAAGATGCTCACCACCAACGTGCTGACCGCCGCAGCGAGCTTGATGCCGCGCGAATTGAAGCGGTTGTCAAGGGCATCCGCGAAGGTGAAGCGGCCGAGGCGCTTGAGCGGCTCGGCGACCACGAACAGCGCCACCACCCAGCCGGCGAGGAAACCGATCGAGTAGAGGAAGCCATCATAGCCGGTGGTAGCGATCAGTCCGCAGATGCCGAGGAAGGATGCGGCCGAGAGGTAGTCGCCGGCGAAGGCGATGCCGTTGACGAACCACGGGATGTTGCCACCGGCGGCAAAGAAGCCGCGCGACGACTTGGCTTTTGCGCCCATCCAGAAACTGATGCCCAGGACGAAGCCGACGAAGGACAGGAAGATCGCCAGCGTCAGATAGGAGAAGGGAAAATGCATTTCAGACCTTCTCCCCGGCGTGGCGGCAGTTGCGCAGGTAGATGATCGCCAGGATCAGCGCATTAACGATCAGCGAGAACCCGTAGATGATCGCCAGGTTGACCCCACCGAAGGGCCGCGTGGCCATGATCGCCGGGAAGTAGGTGCTCAGCACCACGAAGCCCACGTAGAGGGCGAGGTAGACCGCGAACAATCCCAGGCCGAGCCGGGTGTTGTGCGCAACGATCTCGGGCTGCTCATCCTCGCGCTGATTCTCGTGGTCGTGCATGGCGGCTCCGGGTGGGGCCTGCTGCGGGCGTTCCACCGACGGGTGGGCGGCCGTGCGGGCAGGAGGACGCCGACTTCTAGTATGGGAGCCGCTGAACACAACGACCGGAAGAGACCGCTGCCCAGGGTTCCCCGGACGGACATGGGGAAGCCCCCGTTCCAGGCATGTGAACGATGCGTCATTCGCAAGCGTGCGCGGACGGGTCGATTCAGCCCGGGATGATGGCCGCCGCGAATGCCGCCTCGACCAGCGCCGCCGCCGGCGCCTCGTGCATCACCACGCTGCCGAGCGCGGTCGGCAGCACGAAGCGCGTGCGTCCGGCGGCGACCTTCTTGTCCAGAGCGCAGTGTCCAGCCAGCCGCATGGCGAGCGCCGCAGCGTCGCCAGCCGCGCGGTGCGCAAGCGGCAGGCGGTAGCGCGCGAGCAGGGCGTCCTGCCGTACGCCCAGACCATCGTCGCCAAGCAGCCCCAGGGCGCGCGCCAAGTGTTCAGCCATGCGCATGCCGATGGCCACCACCTCGCCATGGAGGTAGATCTTGTAGGCGGTCTCGCGCTCCAGCGCGTGGCCGAAAGTGTGGCCGTAATTGAGGTGCGCACGCACGCCTTGCTCGGTCTCATCCTCGGCCACGTACCAGGCTTTGATGCGGCAGCTCACCGCCACCGCCTCGGCAACCGCGGCGGCTTCGCCGGCGGCGAGGGCCTCGGCGTGCGCCTCCTGCCAGGCGAAGAAGGCGGGATCGCGGATCACCCCGTACTTCAGCACCTCCGCCAGACCGGCGCGGTACTCGCGCCCGTCCATGGTCGCGATCACGCTCGGATCGATCAGCACGCAGGCCGGCTGCTTGAACGCGCCGACCAGGTTCTTGCCCGCTGAGCTGTTGACCCCGGTCTTGCCGCCGACGCTGGAATCGACCATGGCGAGCAGCGTCGTCGGGATCTGCACGAAGCGCACGCCACGCATCCAGCAGCCGGCGACGAAGCCGGCGAGATCGCCGCTGACTCCGCCGCCGAGCGCGACGATCGCATCCAGGCGGTCGACGCGGTGGCGCGCGCAGGCTTCCCACAGGCGTGCGGCCGTGTCCAGGGTCTTGCTCGGCTCGCCGGCCGGGAAGGTCGTCACGTCGGCACGGATACCGGCTTCCGCCAAGGCCGCGATCAAGCGTGCGCCGTGCAGACGCGCCACCGTCTCATCCGCCACCACCAGCACGTGGTCGCTGGCCAGATGCGGACGGATCACCGCTCCTGCGCGGTCGAGCAGGCCGGGCGCGATGGTGATGGGATAGCTGCGTTCGCCGAGGGCGACGTCGATGCGCAGAGGGTCGCTGGGGGTCACGCCGGGAACCTTGCCAGGGCATGGGCGGTAATCCATTGGGAGGGGTGGCTCCGCCGGCGCGAGGCAGGCCGTGGCGCAGGCCACGATCGCTCGCCGTCGATGCCGCGTTTCCTGAGTGGATTGCGCGCGGAATCGGGACCTTGCTAATTAGTAAACTATAGATAACAAATGAATCCCACCGGAGCCACCCATGCCTGCAATCGCCCACCTCCCGCCCCCCGACCTGCGCCGCCGCTGCGCGCTCATCGCCGCACTCGGCGTGCTCGCCACGGTGGCCGTCTTCCTGCACGCGCCGGTTCCCCAGGACGAGCGCTTCCACGCCTTCGCCGACCAGCGCACCTGGTGCGGGATTCCGCACCCGGGCGACGTGCTCTCCAACCTGCCCTTCCTGGTGGTCGGCGTCCTCGGCCTGATCGCCCTGTTGCGTCATGCCCGCGTCGGCCCGCTCGCCAGTTTCGCCACCGCCTGGGAGCGCTGGCCGGCGGTCACCGCCTTTGCCGCGCTGGTGCTGACCGCGGTGGGCTCGACCTGGTACCACTGGGCGCCGGACGATGGCCGCCTGCTCTTCGATCGCCTGCCGCTGACCCTGGTCTTCATGGCGCTGTTCACCCTGGTTATCACCGACCGCGCGGGTCCGCGCGTGGCGCGCGCCGTCTTCCTGCCGCTGCTCGCGACCGGCGTCATCAGCGTGCTGTGGTGGTCGGCCAGCGAATCCGCCGGCTACGGCGACCTGCGCCTCTATGGCCTGGTGCAGTTCTTTCCAATGCTCGCCATCCCGCTCCTGCTCGTCCTGCTGCCGCGCCGCTACACCGGCGGCGTGCACATGCTCATCGTGCTGCTGCTCTACGGTCTCGCCAAGCTCTGCGAGGTGCTCGATGCGCAATTCTACGCGCTGCTCGGCGTGATCACCGGGCACACCGTGAAACACCTCCTCGCCGCGTTCGCGATGTGGTGGCTGCTTGGGTATCTGATGCTGCGGCGGGCGTTGCCAGTCGCAGGGTCCGGAAGTCCGGAAGTCCGGGGGTCCGGAAGTCTCGGGTGAACGAATCCACCGCGGCGTGCACGCGTCGGTCGCGGACGCGCGCCGGCGGGTGGTGCGGATGATTGCACAGGCCGGTTGGGTCTATGCGTCCGACTTCCGGACTTCCGGACTTCCGGACTTCCGGACCCCGCCGAGGCCGTCCGACAGCATTCCGAACAACGCCACCTGCGCCTTGAGCGCCGAGCGGAAATCCCCCAGGTGCAACGACTCGTTCTCGGCGTGCGCGCCGCAGGTCGGGTCCTCGACGCCGGTCAGCAGGGCAGGGATGCCGCCGAGCTTGGCGGTCATCTCGCCGACGAAGGGGATGCTGCCGCCGCAGCCGATGAACACCGGCGCCACGCCAAAGCCGCGCTCGAGGGCGGCGGCAGCGCGTGCGAACACCGGGTGGTCGGTGGGGCTGCCCCAGGGCGTGCTCGCACCCAGACGGGTGATGGTCAGTTCCATGCCGGCCGGCGCGTGCGCGCGCAGGTGCGCAGCGAGCGCGGCGTAGACCTCCTCCGCCTGCATGTCGGGCACGATGCGGATGCCGAGCCGCGCCCACGCCGAGTCCATCACCACGTTGCCGGTCTGCCCGCGCGTGCCGGCCTGGATGGCGTTGACCGACAGCGATGGCCAGCGCCACATGCGGCGGTGCACGTCGACGACGTCGGGGTTGCCGGGGCTGGTAAGCAGCCCGGCTTGTTCGGCGAAGCGCTCCGGCGCGTACGGCAGGCGCCGGTACGAGGCGGTCTCGGCGGCGTTCAGCGCGCGCACGCGCTCGTAGATGCCTGGGATGGCGATGTCACCGCGCGCGTCGCTCAGCGACGCGATCAGCCGGCAAAGTGCCTGCACCGCGTCAGGCACGGTGCCGCCCCACATCCCGGAATGCAGCGGCGCGCGCAGCGCCTTGAGTTCGACCTCGACGCCGACCAGGCCGCGCAGGCTGGTGGTCAGCGAGGGCAGGCCGGTGTCGAAGTTGGCGGCGTCGGCGATCACCAGGCAGTCGGCTTGCAGTTCGGACAGATGCGCATCGAGGAAGCGCGAGAAGTGCTCGGAGCCGATCTCCTCCTCGCCTTCGATCACCACCGTCAGGTTGACCGGCGGCTGGCCCGCGACCGCGTTCCACGCCGCGGCGCTGGCGCAGTGGATGGCGATGCCGGCCTTGTCGTCGGCCGCGCCGCGTGCGTAGAGCCGGCCGTCCCGTTCGGTCGGCTCGAACACCGGCGTGCGCCACAGATGCTCGCGCAGCGGCGGCTGCACATCGTGGTGCGCGTACAGCAGCAGGGTCGGGCAGTCCGGTCCGGCGCGGTGGTCCTTGGCGATGACGTAGGGGAAAACGCCCGGCAGCCGCGCGATGCGCGCCTCGGGATAGCCTGCCGCCAGCAGCCAGTCGACGCACGCCTGCGCGCTTGTCTCGAGGTGCGCGTGGTCGAAGCCCGGGAAACTGCACGAGGGGATGCGCACCAGCTCCTTGAGGCGGGCGAGCGTGTCCGGGAAGTCCGCTTCGGCGCGGGCGATGGCGGCGGCGATGGCGTCGGTCATGCCGCGCAGGCTATGACCACCGCGCTCCGCGGGAACCCCCGCCCCTGCGCCGAGCCCTGTACGCCCAGGCATTCCCATGGGCCGGAGGCCGCCTAGGGTCCCGACATGTCCCGCCTCCTCCTGCTGGCATGCGTCCTGCTGACTGGCGTGCGCATGGCCGCGGCGGAGACCCTGGTATGTCTCGGCGACAGCCTGACGGCGGGCTATGGCGTCGACGTGGACGAGGCGTGGCCGGCGCTGCTTCAGCAGGGGCTCGACGCGCAGCTGCCGGGGCGCTGGAAGGTGGTCAATGCTGGGGTTTCCGGCGACACCACGGCGGGTGGGCTGGCGCGCGTGCCGTGGCTGCTCAAATCGCACCCCGACGTGGTGTTGATCTGCCTGGGCGGCAACGACGGGCTGCGCGGTCTCGACCCGGCTGCGAGCGAGGCCAACCTCGACGCCATGATCACGCGATTCCAGGCCGCCCACGCGCGCGTGGTCCTCGCCGGCATGCAGCTGCCGACCAACTACGGCGCCGACTACCGCGCGCGCTTCGCGGCGATCTACCCGCGGCTGGCCGAGCGCCACCACCTTGCCCTGATGCCGTTCCTGCTGGTCGGCGTCGGCGGCGATGCGCACCTCAACCTGGCCGACGGCATCCACCCCAACCCGCAGGGCCACCGCCTGGTCGCGCGCGCGGTGCAGGATTTCCTGGTGCCGCTGCTCGCACCTGCGACGTCAGCCGCGCCGGTCGCGGGGCACTGATGGGCGATGTCCTGGCGATCGAGGGGCTCGGCAAGCGCTATCCCAGCGGCGACGGCGAGCTCACCGTGCTCGCCGAGGTCACCTTCAGCGTCGCAGCGGGGGAGTGCGTGGCGGTGGTTGGCCCCTCCGGCAGCGGCAAGTCGACGCTGCTCGGCCTGGTCGCCGGGCTCGACACGCCCAGCAGCGGCCGCGTGCTGGTCGAAGGTCGCGACCTCGCCCTGATCGGCGACCGCGAGCTCTCCGCGCTGCGCGGCCGGCGCATGGGCTTCGTCTTCCAGTCCTACCGCCTGCTGCCGGCGCTGACCGCAGAAGAGAACGTGCGCGTGCCGCTCGACCTCGCCGGCGTGCGCGGTGCGCGCAGCGTGGCGCGCGACCTGCTGGCCGAGGTCGGACTGGGCGCGCGCCTCGGCCACCTGCCCGCGCAGCTCTCAGGCGGCGAGCAGCAGCGCGTCGCCCTGGCGCGCGCCCTGGCGCCGGCGCCGGCGCTGCTCTTCGCCGACGAGCCGACCGGCAACCTCGACACCGCCACCGGTGACGCCATGGCCGAGCTGCTCTTCCGCCTGGTGCGCGCGCGCGGTGCGACCTGCATCTACGTGACCCACGAGCAGCGCCTGGCGGCGCGCGCCGGCCGCGTCATCGCCCTGCGCGACGGGCGGGTGGTGGAGGACCGGCGCGCGTCATGAGCGGCCCGCCCACCGTTGCCGAAGACGCCGCCCCGGACGGGCCGCGCGCCCCCGCCGGCCGCGGCGTCGTGCTGCGGCTCTACGCGCGCCTCGCCTGGTGGCTGCTGCGCGGCCAGGGCGCCAAGGTGTGGATCCTGCTCGCCTGCGTCGCCCTGGGCGTGGCCGGGCGGGTGTGCGTCGGCACCTTCATGGCGCGCTTCGGCGAGGCCCTGGCGCGCGAGTCGCGCAGCATGCTTGGCGGCGACCTGGAGCTCTCGGCCAACCACCCTTTCACGGTCGAAGAGCTGGCTGCGGTCGACACCGCGTTGCCGGCCGGCGCGCGCCGCGTACGCTACGTATCGTTGGTGACCATGGCCGCCGCCAATGGCCGGGCGCGTCCGGTCGACCTGCGCGCCGTCGAGCCCGGCTACCCGCTCGCCGGCGCGGTCGTGCTCAGCGCCGGTAGCATGACCGAGCTGGACGGCCCCGCGCCGGCGGTCGCGGTCGGCGCCGACCTGCTGCGCCAGCTCGAGGTCGCGCCGGGCGCGCACATCGCCATCGGCCACATCGAGGCGCGCATCGTCGGCACCATCCTCGCCGAGCCGGGCGTGTCGCCGCTGGCCTTCGGCCCGCGCGTGCTGCTCGGGCGCGCGCAGCTCGACGCTGCCGGCATCGCCGGCAGCGGCAGCCGCCTGCGCCACGCCCTGCAGGTGGTGCTCGTCGACCCCACTGCCGCGGAGGCGGTCGCGTCCGCGCTGCGCCAGGCGCTCAAGCTGCCGGCGCGCGACAAGAACGCCCTCGACCTTGGCCCGAACGCGGCGGCGCTGACCGTGCGCACCAGCCGCGACGTGCAGTCGCAGCTCGCCGGCATGATCGACCGCTTCGCCGACTTCCTGCGCCTGGTGTCGCTGATCGCGCTGCTGCTCGGCGGCATCGGCGTGGCCAGCCTGGTGCGCGGCCTGATCCACGACCAGCTCGAGAGCATCGCCACCCTGCGCGTGCTCGGCGGCACGCGCGCCACCGTGCTCGCGGTGTTCCTGCTCCAGGCGCTCGGTATCGGCGTGGTCGGCGGACTGGTGGGCGCACTCGCCGGTGAAGGCCTGCAGGCGCTGCTCGCCATGCTCGCCGCCGGCGCCCTGCCGGTGACGATCGCGCCCGGCTTCGATCCCGGCGCCACCGCCCTGGGCGTGGCGCTGGGCGCCGCGGTGGCGGTGCTGGCCGCCGCGCTGCCGATCGCCGCCATCGCCCCCGCATCCCCGCTCGCCATCCTGCGCGGCGCCGTGCCGGCCGGCGGCGCGCGCTGGCCGGTCCTGCTCATCGGCCTGACCGGCGCACTGGCCTGCGCCGGCCTGGCCGCTTACGAGACGCACTCGCTGGTGCTCGGGCCTGGCGCGATCCTGGTGCTGGCGCTCGCTGCTGGCCTGATCGCCGGCGGTGGTGTGCTGCTGCGCCGCCCGCTGCTCATCGCCGGCCGTGCGCTCGAGGCGCTGCGCGCGCCCTTCGCACTACGTCACGGCTTGGCCAACCTCGGCCGCGGCACCCACCGCCCGGTCGCGGCGCTCACCGCCATCGGCTTGGCGGCGCTGCTCTTCGGCACTCTGCTGGTCTACCGCGCCGCGCTGCTCGCCGAGTTCGATCCGCCCTCGCGCGCCGGCATCACCAGCCTGTTCGTCATCGATCTGCAGGACGACCAGGTCGACGAGGCGCGCAGCCTGCTCGCCGCGCGCGGCCTGCCCGCGGTCGACATCAGCCCGCTGGTCAAGGCGCGGCTGCGCGCGGTCGGCACCGAGGACGCCGCCCGCGGTCCGGCGCGCACCCGCGAAGAGGAGCGCGGCCGTTTCATGCGCGGGCGCGAGCAGAATCTCAGCTGGCGCGCCACGCTCGGCGAGGACGAGCACGTGGTCGCGGGGACGTGGATGGAGCCGGTCGGCACGCAGCTCGAGGCATCCCTCGAGGAGCGCTTCGCCAAGCGCATCGGCGCCAGGCTCGGCGAGAAGCTGCGCCTCGACGTCCAGGGCGTCGAGGTCGAGGCCACCGTCACCAGCCTGCGCCGCGTCAGCTGGACGAGCTTCCGCCCGAACTTCTTCATCCTGGTTTCACCGCTGGCCCTGGCCGGCGCGCCCGCGACGTGGGTGGCAGCGGTGCCCGACCTCGAGCCTGCCGCCAAGCAGGCGGTGCAGGCCGACCTCACCCGCGCCTTCCCCAACGTCACGGTCTTCGACGTCCAGCAGATGGTGCACCACATCCTCGACCTGGTCGAGCGCATCGCCACCGCGGTGCGCTTCATCGCGCTCTTCGCGCTCGCCGCTGGGCTCGCCGTGCTCACTGGCATGGCCCTGGCCAGCGCCCGCGCGCGCCGCGCCGATGCCGCGCTGCTTGCCGTGCTCGGTGCACGCCGTGGCACTGTGGTCGCGGCCCTGCTCGTCGAGTTCGCCGCGCTCGGTGCCATCGCCGCCGCACTCGGCGCCGCGCTCGCGACCGGCAGCGGCTGGCTGCTGGTGTCGGGGTTCTTCGGCATGGGCCACTTCGCCGTGCCCTGGTTGCAGCTTGTCGGACTGGTCGCCGTGGTCGCGGCGCTGTGCGCCGTCACCGGGGTGCTGGCCTGCCGGCAGGTGTTGACGGCGAAACCGCTGACGGTGCTGCGGGAGGCCTAATCGTCCGCGTGCTTCTTGGTGCCCAGGGTCGCCAGGCGCGCGTTGATGCGCTGATCGAGGTACTCGACGAGCTTGCCGATGGTCTCAAGGCCGGGCTCGCCGGGCAGGGCCTCCTCGAAGTTCACGCCGAAGGCGTCCTCCAGGTCCATCGCCACCTCGGCGATGTCGAGGGGGTCCTTGGTGATCTCGGGGACCAGGGCCTGGTGCTCGTAGTCGAAGCTGTCGTCATCGCCCGGATGGGGGAGATTGTGCAGCTTGGTGCACAGGATCTCGATGACTTCTTCGCGGATGCGCTTGCGGTCCATGGCTGCTGCTGTCGGTCGGGGGTGGCGCTGGCGGTCTCAGCCGGTGAAACGGCGGAAGACCAGGGAGGCGTTGTGGCCCCCGAAACCCAGGTTGTTGGAGAGTGCGTACTCGGCCTGGAACCGCCGTGCCGTGTTGGGCACGTAGTCGAGGTCGCAGTCCGGGTCGGGCGTGGTGTAGTTGATGGTTGGCGGCAGCACGCCGTCGCGCAGCGCCAGCAGCGTGGCGATGGCTTCGATGCCGCCGGCCGCGCCCAGGGTGTGCCCGGTCATGCCCTTGGTGCTCGAGACCGCGAGCTTGCGCGCGTGCTCGCCGAACACCTGCTTGATCACCGCGGTCTCGCCGGCGTCGTTGTACTTGGTCGAGGTGCCGTGCGCATTGATGTAGCCGAGTGCTTCGGGGGCGATCCCGGCGTCGCGCAGCGCCATGCGCATGCACGCCGCGCCGCCCGCACCGGTGGGATCAGGAGCGGTCTCATGGTAGGCGTCGCCGGTGCAGCCGTAGCCCACCACCTCGCCATGGATGACCGCGCCGCGCGCCTTGGCATGCGCGAGTTCTTCAAGCACCAGGATGCCGGCGCCCTCGCCGATGACGAAGCCATCGCGGTCCTTGTCGAAGGGCCGGCTGGCCTTGCCGGGATCGTCGTTGCGGCGGCTGAGCGCGCCCAGCGAGTTGAACCCGGCGATGCCGAGATGGGTGATCGGCGCCTCGCTGCCGCCCGCGATCATCGCATCGCACTGGCCGACGCGGATGTGGTGGTAGGCCGCGCCGATGCAGTGCGAGCCGGTGGCGCAGGCGGTGGTGATCGAGTAATTCGGGCCCTTGGCGCCGTAGACGATCGAGATGTCGCCCGCCGCGCTGTCGACGATCATCTTCGGCACCAGGAACGGGCTGACGCGCGACGGGCCGCGGGTCAGGAAGGTGGAATGCTCGTTCTCGATGGTCGCGAGACCGCCGATGCCCGAGCCCACCACCACGCCGATGCGGAACGGATCGACCCACGATTTGGGATCGAGGCCGCTCTGCGCCATCGCCTCCTGCGCCGCCTTGAGGGCGAGCAGGACGAAGCGGTCCTTGCGGCGCGCTGCCTTGCTGTCGCCGCTGGTCAGGGCGAGGTTGTCCAGCGCCACCTGCCCGCCGAAGCGGGTCTCGTGCTTGGACGCGTCCAGCACCGTGATGGGGCCGATGCCATGCCGGCCGGCCTGCAATGCCGCCCAGAAATCGGCGACGTTCGTGCCATTGCACGCCAACGCGCCCATTCCGGTCACGACGACCCGACGTTCACCCATGCTGTGTCCCACCCGTTGCCGTCGAGGATGCCGCCATCACTTCGCGACTTTGCCCTCGATGTACTTGACGATGTCGCCGATGGTCTTGAGGTCCTGGTCCTCCTCAAGCTTCACGCCGAAGGCATCCTCGAGATCCATCATGATCTCGGCGATGTCCAGGCTGTCGGCGCCGAGGTCGGCGACCACATTGCTCGCTTCGGTGATGGTGGCCTTGTCGCGCGAGAGGCGGTCGGCAATGATGTCGATGACCTTGGTCTTGATTTCGCTCACAACCACTCCTTTGGGGCGGATCGGTGAAGGGCCGCTAGTCTGTCGGGGGTACCCCGATGGTCAAGGCGAGGCTCCCTGACCGCAGACTTGGACCCGAATTTCTGCACAAGCCGTTTGACGGTGGTGCCTTGGCATGATGGACATAGCCTGCGGCGATGCCCAGCGCCAGCGCCATGACCCTTTGCGCAGCCCGGTTGCTGCGCCGCACCGCGTGCGTCGCTCTGGTTGGCGCGGGCCTGTTCCTGGCCGCCTGCGGCAGCAGCGGTGTCGCCCTGCCCGCGCCGGGGGCGAGCGGCCTGGTGGTGGTGCGGCTGTGGGAGGCCAAGGGCGGACCGCCTGCAATGCTGCAGTCACGGCGCGTCCGGCAGGTCGGTTCGACCTTCGATAAGCTCGAACTCCAGCCGGTGGTGATGCGCCTGCCCGCCAGCGACGGCGTCGTCTACATCGCCGCCGCGAGCGGCGTCTACAGCGAGAAGGAGGTGGACACCATCACCCTGTCCGCGCCGGTGCACTTTACGGGCGTGTGGCGCGGCCTGCCGCTCGCCGGCCGCGCCGACACCGCGACCATCGATCACCGCACCCACGCCATGAAGCTGACCGGCGTCGAGGTGGTCTACGCGGGCCTGACCCAAACCACGCCGAAGGCAACGGTGCTTGAGAACCAGGCGATCTCCTTCGAAAAGTTCGACCGCTCCGCCTCGGCCGGCAACAGCGGTACCCACCCGCACAGCACCCTCGCCATGGTCGCCGCGCTGGCCGCGCTGCCACAGCCGCTGGTGCTGCCGGAATTCCGCTGGGCGCGGGAGTGATGCGGTCCTAGATCTCCAGGCGTCCAGACAGCCGGATCGAACAGGAGGCGCGGAGACGCGGAGAACGGAGGAGGGAAGAAGTGCCGTCCGCTGCGTTTCCACGCGGTGCGCGCGCTCGGTACTCCAGCGCATACCGCGCTCGGAGCGCAGTTCCGTTCGCTGGTCGCAACCCCTGGTGTCCGGCTGTCCTCCTCCGTTCTCCGCGTCTCCGCGTCCTGTTCGATCAGTCGGTTCCGCGCTACGGCAGGCGGTTCAACCTGCGGATCGCCCAATCGACGGCGAACAGTGAGACGATCAGCACCAGGGCCCACGTGGTGTCCCACCACCCGGTGACCACACTGATGCTTTCGCTGCGGCGCAGGTCGGGCAAGGCGGCGACCAAGGCGTCGGGGCTGGTGAAGACGCGGCCGCCGGCGCCGCGCGTCAGGCTCTCGAGGGCGGCGAGGTCCAGGCGCGGGTCGCGCAGCTCGTCGGCGGGCGGCAGCACCAGCAGCT
The DNA here is from genome assembly GCA_038213805.1 of Planctomycetota bacterium. Lineage (GTDB taxonomy): Bacteria > Planctomycetota > UBA11346 > UBA11346 > UBA11346 > BOG-1363. The sequence continues at coordinate 102,433 of JBBQSO010000006.1, forward strand.
GGTCGGTGTCGACGCTGCGTGGGTCGGGGCCGGCGGCGATGGCCAAGTTCCAGGTGCCGGGTGCGGGCGCGGGCAGGCGCGCGGTGTAGCCGTGGCCCTCGCGGTCGAGGCGCAGCAACTGCTCGGCGCCCTCACCGCCGGCGTTGGTCAGGCGCACGGTGACGCTCTCGGGCGGGTTCTCGACGGCGGGGCCAGCGGGCATCAGGCTGAGGGTCAGCAATTCGCCGCTGGCCGCGCGGCGCGGGTTGGCGAACAGCCGCCACTCCTGGTTGCCGATGCGCCGCCCCGAGGCGACGTAGCGCAGCAGCTGGCTGTGGAAGCGGTGCAGGTAGCGGTCGCCGACGTTACGCCGCCAGCGCCAGGTGTCGTCGACCGCGACGAACAGCGTGCGCCCGGCGAAGTACGGCGAAGTCACCACCACCGGCTGCGCCGGCTTGCGCTGGTCCTGGACCAGCACGTCAGCGCCCGGCTTGAGGCCGCTGATCGGCGACGAGCCGTACAGCACCGGCAGATCCTGCCAGGGGACTTCGCCTGGATCGAGCAGGCCGAGGCTGGCCGCGACCGCGGTGCGGGACAGGCGGAGCGGCTCACCGGCGAGGAAGCCGCGGCTGATCGCCGCCGCGTCCGGCAGCTCGACCGGCAGCAGCGCGCCAAGCTTGACGCGGCTGAAACCGGCGAGCGCGCCGGTCTCGCCCGGCATCCACACCAGGCCGCTGCCGCCGTGGTGCACCGCGACCTCGAGCGCGTCGAGTTCGCTTTCGCGGAAGGCGTCGGGGCCGAGGTCGCTGATGACGATGACGTCATAGTCGCGCAGCTCGCCCGGGCTGAGCGGCAGGTGGTCGGGACCGAGTTCCGCCTCGCTGCGGCCCGCGCCCCAGCGCCGCCATTTTCCCTCGGCGAGGTAGGCGTGCAGGGTGATGGTCTTGTCGCGCTTGAGCGCCTCGCGCAGGTAGCGCATCTCGTAGAGCGGGCGGTGCGCGAGCATCAGCACCTTGAGCTTGCGCACGCGTACCGTGACCGCGACCTCCTGCTCGCGGCGCAGCTTGCCCTGCTCGACCACCACGCGCAGCTTGGCCGGGCCTTCGAGGTGGAAGCTGGCCTCGAGCCGGGCGGTGGCGGCGTGCATGGTCGCGGCTTCGCCACCGCCTTCGGGCTGGACCTCGATCCTGGTCGGCTCCTGGCCGTCGAGGAACAGCGTCACCGTCACCGGTCCCGGCGCGAGCGCGCGGTGGCTGAAGCGCACCGTCACCGGTTCGCGCTCGTCGAGCGCGACCTCGCGGTTGACCGCGATCTCGTCGATCGCCAGCTCGGGCTCGACCGCATCGCTGCCGGTGGCCAGCGCCGAGATGCCGAGCTCGCGCCCGCGCCACGCGGCCGGCAGGCTGGCCAGGCCGCTGCCGGCGGTGACGCGCCCGTCGCTGACCACCACCAGGTGGTCGGGGCGGTACTCGGCGACCAGGCGTTCGAGTTCGTCGGCGAGCGGGCTGGAGGCGCCGGTGGCCGGCGGCGGGCCGCTGACCAGCGCGGTGGCGTCGAGCGGGCCGCTGAGCGCGCCGATGGCGTGGTATTCGACGGCCAGGGTGCGTTCGCCCGCGACCTTCGCGAGGGCGGAGGCGAGCGCGCTGGCCGCGGCGATGCGCGGCAGGCGTGCGGCGCCCGCACCCGGCGCCCAGTCGCTGCGCGCCATCGAGGCGGAACGGTCGATCGCCACCAGCACGCGGCCGGGCAGGTGCGAGGTGGTGGTGGTGCGCCACGCCGGACCGGCGATCAGCGCCACCAGCGCGACCAGGCCGGCAGCGCGGCACAGCCGCGCGACCACACCCGCGCCGCCGCCGGCGTGCGGTCCATAGCGGCGCCATCCCCACCACGCCAGCAGGGCCGCTGCGACCAGTGCGAGCAGCGCCTGCCAGGGCTCCGGCGCGTGCTCGAGGATGAACGAGGATGATTGTTGGGAGGCGGGGCTCATGGGGGGAGCACGTCCGGAAGTCCGGAAGTCCGGGAGTCCGGAAGTCGCGCGCCGGCGACGCCGGCACCTGAAATCTGGGTGACGGGCTCGCTCCTCAGCACTTTCACTGATCGACTTCCGGACTTCCGGACTTGCGGACTTCCGGACCTGCTCCTACCGCCCATATGCTTTTCCCGCCCAAGCCGCCAGCAGGCCTTCTCCGCATGCGAGCGCGAGGGCCGCGATCGCCAGGTAGATTCCCCAGTCCACGCCGGGCCGGCGCGGTAGGGCGGCGGTGAAGCTGGACGCGCTGCCGCTGGGCGCCGACTTCTGCAGGTGGCCCTCTTCGGGACTGGGCAGGATCACCACGGCGTTGCCGTCCTCGTCCTTCCAGGCCCCCGGGCTGAGCAGCACCGGCTCGCCTGCGGCGCAGGCCACGGCGCTGGCACCGCGCTTGAGGGTGTGCGCCATGGGCGCATTCTGCCCCGCGGTCCAGAAGCGCGGCGCGTGCAGGCGCGCGGTGTAGTCGCGGGCGATGCGGCCGACCCACAGCGGCACCGTGCCGCGGTTCTGGAAGTCGCGGTCGGCGACACCGGCGAGCGAGGTCAGCTCGACCACCACCCAGCCACGGCCGGCGGGCAGCACCACGACCAGTGGCGCGGTGCCGGCGCGCAGCACGGTCTCGGCGCCGGCAGGCAGGGCAACCAGCGGGGCGGTTTCGCGCCGCGCAACCTTGAGGATGTCGTCGACATCGGCTTGGCCGGTGCGGAATTCGCCGCCCGCCTGGGCCTTGCCGTCCTCGCCGCCGACGTCGGCGACCAGCTCGCGCAGCGCGGGGTCGTCGCGCAGCAGGTCGAGGCTGCTCCACAGCACGCCGCCGCCGCGCACCCAGTCGCGCAGGCGTGCGCCCTCGGCGATGGCGGTACGCAGGGCGACCACGCCTTGCGCGGGCAGCGGCTCGGCGCCGAATTGCGCGGGCCGGATGAGCTTGCAGTCCAGGGCCAGGGCGTCGGCGCTGAGCGCGGCGCCGAGGTAGTCGATGCGCTCCTGGATGGCCAGGGCCGGCACCGCCGGGCGCACCGTCACCGGCAGTTCGAGGAGGTTGTCATACGCCAGGCCGTCGTCCTCGAGACGGATGCGCAGCAAGTGCTCGCCTGCGGGCAGCGGCGGGGTGGTCAGGCGCAGCAGCGCGCCGCCGTCGGCGGCCGCAGGCGCCAGCGCGGCGCCGCTGGGCAGGAAGGGACCGTCATCGGCGGCGATGGCCGCGCCCTTGGCCGCGCCGAGCACGCGCAGCAGCAGCTCACCGGGCAGGCCAGGGCGCAGGTCGCCAAGGCTGACCACCCCGCCGATCATGGCGTTGGCGGCCGGCGCACCCACCGCCCAGTGCGCCAGCGCGCGCGCGCGCGGCGCGAGCAGGGCACCCAGCTGCGCGCCGTCGTCCTGCTGGAAGTCGGAAAGCAGCACCACGTCGGCACCGCTGCCGGTGGCGCGGGTGATGGTCGCGGCGGCCTGGGCGGTGCTCGCGCGGTCGAGGCCGCCGGGCAGGTCGCTGGCCTCGAGCCGGGCGAGCGCCGCGAGCGCGTCCTCGCGCCCGCCTTCGCTGAGTACCTCGGTCTTGTCGGCGACCGCGACCACCGCCACGGTGCGGTAGGCCAGCTCGGCGCGCGCCAGTTCGGCCTTGGCCGCGGCGAGCGGACCGGGATCGGTGCCGCGCACGCCCATGGAGGCGCTGCGGTCGACCACCAGCACCAAGCGGTCGCCGCCGCCGAATCCGGCCAGGCTGAGGCGCGCAACGGCCAACGCCACGCAGGCGATGAGCAGGCAGCGCAACAGCAGCAGCAGCAGGTTGGTCAGGCGGTAGCGGCGCTGCGCGGCCTGCGCCGCCGCCAGCAGCCAGCGCATCGCCGCCCAGGGCCGCGGCCGGGGCCGCTGCCGCAACAGCAGATGGATGAGGATCGGTACTGCCACTGCGGTGGCGCCCCAAAGCAGCAACGGGTGCAGGGCGGTAAGCACGGGGGTGATCTAAAGGGCCGTGCGGGCTTCGGCTAGCGTGAAGTCGATGGTCTGCGCGCAGCGTCGCGTGCGCTCGCTGCGCGGCGCGCGCCCGCGGGTGGCAGCCACGCCTACTTGCCGCTGGGGCCGAGCGTGCTACCGGCCGCGCCTGAGGGTCTTGCCGCGGCCGTGCCGGCGTTCTGGTGCGGGGTACCCAGCTTGGCCGCGTAGTGGTCGGGGTTGGCCGCGAACTTGCGCGCGCAGCCCTTGCAGCAGAAACGGTATTCCTGCCCTTTGTAGACGATCGCCGGTACCGCCGGGTCGATCTTCTCGTTTGAGACCAGGCAGGTGTCGAGCGGGTACGGCCGGACCCCGTCCGCGGCCGGGGCCGCACCCAGGCAGGTCGCGAGCAGCAGCACGCACGCGCACCGCCAGGCCGCGCGGGAGGCACCGGGCAGGGCATGCAGCAGGATGGCGCGCAGGGTGCGGGCGGAAATCATGGTGGAAACTGCTCCTCGGCGGTGCGGCCGGTCGGCCGCCGGGACTGATCCCCCGCAACGGGGGAAGGTCGCTTCAGCGTGATACGTTCGTCGCGCGGTGGCGTTTTAGGAAGCGATGTGGAGGGTTGGGGGGTGGGGGGGAGGACGGCTGATGGCTGATGGCTGATGGC
>JBBQSO010000007.1:0-105931 GCA_038213805.1 Planctomycetota bacterium
GATTGTCAACACGATACAGGCTGTAATTTTTTGGTAAGAACCAGACAGGCATGGAAGGATGATGTATTTCTTTCACCAAGCACAGACGGTGCTCGAAGTCGGCCACCCAGGGAAAGTGATCAAGAACATGCTTTGGTTCAAAGGAATTGGATCGAAGGTCGAAATATCCTTGTCTATGAGACGTCGCCAATACCCATAAACCACAAGAAAATTCATAGCACCAATAATCACATGGTCCCGCTTCACCATCCCCCGTTTCGTTAGTTGAATGTGGATTTCCCAGTTTACTTACAATAATTTTAGGATCGATTTGCGCACCTATTATTGTAGAATCTACAATCACTTCTTATGGCGGATCACGCTTTTTCATTCAGGCCTAACATAGAGGTAACGGGGGCCATGGCCGATTGGCGTAGCATGCAGAAGGCCCGTCGTGGGCAATTGGAAAGACACCCGAGCACAAGTGGCGTGCCACCTAGCCGCGGCGGAGCGAGCAAAGCGAGTGAGCACGGCGTAGTGGCATGCCACTTGTGCGGACAGTCGGAGCGTGAAGCCCATGGGCTCCCGTTCACCGACTGGTTAGAACGTAGCACTATTCCATCGATGGTCACTTATCGTCTTCAGAATATTGCGGATCATTTTTCCTTGAAGACTTAGGGAATATTTTCCTATCAACCATTAGTCCAATCAGGAGGCCTGAAATGAATCCATACAACGCAGCCTGTAATGAGAGCCATATGTTGATCCAGTTGCCAAAAATTATATAGAATACGGTGATACTAAGGATCCAGCAAAAAATTCCGATTTTTAACCCTATCCGTATAGACCAAAACAAATGAGATTTTCTAGTCATAGAAGACTTCTAGAGAAACTAAACCCTTTTACAACGAATCGCGTACGGTCCAGGAGGTAAGAGTCTAACATAGAGGTAACGGGGGCCATGGCCGATTAGGCGTCAGTGTGCACAGCGCCCGTTGTGGGCAATTGGAAAGGCGCACGAGCGCATGTGGCGTGACGCCTTGCCGCGGCGGAGCGAGGCCCCCGAGTGAGCACGGCGTAGCGGCATGCCACTTGCGCGGCGAGCTGGAACGACCAGCCCATGGGCTCCCGTTCACCGACTGGTTAGGCCGATCTAATGTAATTTTAATTCCCAAACCTAGGCTTACGGCCATGGATAATTTCGAGCAAGGTAAATTCACCGAAGCGGTCACCAGTAAATAATTGAAGCGAAGTTTTTCCCGATACCCATGTTAATATTGGCATTACCAGAGCGCTGTCATTCATTGTTATTTCACATGGATTTCCAAATTCATTTGATAAATGTTTCTTCATAAATTCATACTGATCTAGCGAATCTACCATATTTTTATTTACATTTTTATTTAGTGACACCGTAACAGAATCCAAGGTTACACCATTCGGTAAATAAGCCAATAAATCACAATTTATCCCATTGAATACCTTGCTTGACCATACAATTCTTGTTTGATCTAATGGATCATTATAATGCCTTGGATTGCCAACTTCCCACGCGTCATTACAAGCAATTCCCCATGGCAAATATGAGCCACAATCTTCGAGACAAATACCGATACTCATATCAATCATATTGTACTAGGCCTAACATAGAGGTAACGGGGGCCATGGCCGATATGACGCAGCATGGACAGCCCACGTGGTGGGCAATTGGAAAGAGGCCCGAGCGCAAGTGGCGTGCCGCATAGCCGCGGCGGAGCGAGTCTGCGAGTGAGCACGGCGTAGCGGCATGCCACTTGCGCGGCGAGTTGGAACGACCAGCCCATGGGCTCCCGTTCACCGACTGGTTAGGCAAATGTTACTATTGATAATCACCACAACATTTTATGTGTTCGCGAAATGCAAACCCAGATTCTACAAAGAATCCATCCTGGGCGGGAAAAACAAAATTGGGCTTTCCCCCATCACCGCCGTCCCAAATCATGCTGAGATAAGCGCGCTCTTTAACTTTTAATTCCCTAAATTCACTGCCATCGACTTTAACAAATGGGAATGGCGTCCGATGAACAGCTGCGAGCGCCTGAGAAACCACTGCACTGATAAGAGCAGAGTCACTTACCCCGTTCTTTTCAAGATAATGGATATACCCCGGGCTCTCGCAGTCGTCATTCATCAAATCTAAGAACGTATTCCAAATATAAATATGAAGTGGTGATGGTTTCATATCCATGGGTTGGCCTAACATAGAGGTAACGGGGGCCATGGCCGATATGGCGTAGCATGCACGGCGCCCGTGGTGGGCAATTGGAAAGGCCCCCGAGCGCAAGTGGCGTGCCGCCTAGCCGCGGCGGAGCGAGTCTGCGAGTGAGCACGGCGTAGCGGCATGCCACTTGCGCGGCGAGTCGGAGCAAACAGCCCATGGGCTCCCGTTCACCGACTGGTTAGCCACGGTTTCGTTAGTTTTTCGTAAATGACCATGTCATCTATTCAATGATGCGAGGTATGAACAGATCGCGTGGATAAACGCGATCAAATGCCAGAAGGTCGGCCAATACTGTTACGAAGTCCGGTCGGAAGATGGTCGTATAGTCGACCACGAAGACTTGGCCATCACTTCGCACAATCGTGAGATGCAACACTGGAGCAGGTCCGACAGGCTGCGAACCGCCATGCAAATCTAAGACATCAAGTGCGACCAGGCGCCCATGGAACTCCGGAAAATCCCGGAATTGCGTCATAGAAAGGTGTATGTTTGTCGCATCAGCCGATTCACCAATTTTAGATGCGCTTACATTTACGTTTTCAGCGGGACTTTTTGAAACCTGGTTTTCTGGCCTGCGGCTTGCGCACCCGGAAATAAAACTGGCTGATGCACAGAAATAAATGATAGGACGCAGCCAAGTCATTCGCATACGATTAATGCGTGAGATGGAGAAGGCTAACATAGAGGTAACGGGGGCCATGGCCGATTAGGCGTCAGCATGCACAGCGCCCGTCGTGGGCAATTGGAAAGACGCCCTAGCGCAAGTGGCGTGACGCCTAGCCGCGGCGGAGCGAGTGTGCGAGTGAGCACGGCGTAGCGGCATGCCACTTGCGCGGGCAGTTGGAACGACCAGCCCATGGGCTCCCGTTCACCGACTGGTTAGACTGAACTTTTGATATCCAATATCCGCCACCAGCCGAAGGATCAGGGACGTACAATCTATTTTCTTCGCACTTGATTTCATCGAACGAAAAGTCATAGAATAAGTCAATGGATATAGTTCGTATTAGCGCGCCATTTTTATATATTTTGATCCGATTGTCTGTACTTTGGAATATATATAACCCAAATATTGGGATATATATTACATTGTTGTCTGTTATTCCATAAACCGCCTCAACTTTATAAGGTCCATATGCCTTTGATTCATGGGGTGTAGCAATTCGCCATTTACATGCGGCAATTTGTGCAGCATACAAAATAAACAAAAAACCCAATGCGATTATCCATTTCGTCTTAGAAGGCATGGCGACGGTCTAACATAGAGGTAACGGGGGCCATGGCCGATATGGCGTCAGTGTGCACTGCGCCCGTCGTGGGCAATTGGAAAGACGCCCGAGCGCAAGTGGCGTGACGCCTAGCCGCGGCGGAGCGAGCAAAGCGAGTGAGCACGGCGTAGCGGCATGCCACTTGTGCGGACAGCCGGAGCGAGAAGCCCATGGGCTCCCGTTCACCGACTGGTTAGACAAAACGGAACCCCTATCCACGGATTGAGCACCATAAGGTAGGATAGTACCGCCCTGATCTAAATCTGATAACGTTCCATTTAATTATAAAAAATCCATTGTCTGTAATGTCTTTAAAGATCTGGCGGCGTGACGTATAAACATTTGCAAAGCTCTTACCAAAAACACAAAGTGAAGCCCTTGAATTCAGACCATACCCGTCGATGTAGAACCCGCCTATCTCGTCTTTATCGTATCCATACTTTAGCCAAACGTTCCAATTTGATAGACCTTGTTTCCCTCTAAACACAACTTGAAGCAAATTAGGCCTTGGTGTTTTGTCTAACATAGAGGTAACGGGGGCCATGGCCGATTAGGCGTTAGCATGCGCAGCGCCCGTCGTGGGCAATTGGAAAGACGCCCGAGCGCAAGTGGCGTGCTGCTTAGCCGCGGCGGAGCGAGTCTGCGAGTGAGCACGGCGTAGCGGCATGCCACTTGCGCGGAGAGTTGGAACGATCAGCCCATGGGCTCCCGTTCACCGACTGGTTAGACGATCACTTGATATTTAATAGCGCGCCCACATCAATGCTAAAGTTTTTCCTTAAGTATGGGATTACGACCGAATTGTAGCCGTCTCGATTCCTGAAAACTTCCCAGTCAGCTGCATCAACAACGGAATACCTAACGCCTTTATTCTTCAACGCATCAATGAGATTAGCCCTATTACTATTACCTAATCCGCTAAATTTGAATTCACATTTACCAAGAGCTAAGTCTTGCCGAGCCTCTGTGACACCACATTCAAATGCCATGGATACCTGATATAATTTTACGCCGGTCGGAACGGCAATCCCAAGTACAATAAGAAGCGCAATAATTACCAGCGACTTAGGCATGAGCGTCTAACATGGTATGGGACCTCGAATCAGGATGATAATGCATCAAAATACCCATTTGAAGCGCCCTAACCAGTCCCATGGCCGTGTTAGGGTGTGTTGAGAGTCACCTGGAAGGCCGGATGTGAGGCCTTTGGGTTGGGTGTCCTGATCCTGGCCCTTGCCGGTTTTGTTTCTGAATTTTGGGTATCGTGTCGACAACTTCACTATTTCCTGCATTCCTTGGGAATTCGGCAATCGGGATTGGGCAAACTCGGGCTTGCGTGGGGTTGGTCGTCATGATGATAGGGTTGTTATGGACCTATTTTATGACTGATGCCGCGAATCCACGACCTGGTCGCCGAGATGACCCGACCGCTGTGGAGTTACTCGCTGAGCAGCAGGCCGCGCCTGTCTTGGGCATGGGACACCCCATCCCCCTGAGCGATCTTGGAGCTGCCATAGAACGGGCCTGCGCCGTGCGGTACTTTTCTAAACGCACCTTCGAAGCCTACCTGGGGTGGGCGCGGCGCTTTGTGATGTTTCATGGGCGGCGTCACCCGGCTGAATTGGGGGCGGGTGACGTCACTGCCTACCTGAGCCACCTGGTCGTGGCTGGCAATGTGGCGGCGGCGACGCAGTGCCAGGCGCTACAGGCCCTGGTCTTCCTGTATGCGCAGGTGCTTGAACGCCCCTTGCCGGAAGGTGCGCTGCGCATGGTGCGCGCGAAGAAGACCCGGCGCCTGCCCACCGTGCTGTCGCAGGAACAGGTCGCGGCCTTCTTCGACCACATCGCAGGAGTGCCACGCCTGGTCGCGCTGCTGCAGTATGGCGGTGGGCTGCGCCTGCTCGAGACCCTGCGACTGCGCACCAAGGATCTGGATCTGGAGCGGTGCATGGTGGTGGTGCGCAGTGGCAAGGGCGGCAAGGACCGCATGGTGCCGCTGCCGGCGGTCGCGGTGGCGCCGCTGCGCGAGCACCTGCGGGTGCGCCATCAACAATACCTGATCGACCGCGAGCGCGGTGAGGCTGCGGTGAACATGCCCCAGGCCATGGCGCGCAAGGGGCCCACGCTCGCACACCAATGGCCTTGGCAGTATGTCTTCGCCAGCCAGCGGATCAGTCGCGATCCGCTGGATGGCAGGCCCAAGCGCCACCACCTGGATGAGAACCACATCCAGGCCACCTACCGACTCGCCTACCGCGCGGCTGGCATCCTGGTACCGGCCTGCACCCACACGCTGCGCCACTGCTTCGCGACCCACCTGCTGGAACGTGGACAAGACCTGCGCTCCATCCAAGAACTGCTCGGGCACAGCGACATCACCACGACTATGATCTACACCCACGTCTCGACGCGTGGGCCGGGTGGCGTGACCAGCCCCGCAGATGACCTGTTCGGAAAATTCGCGGCCGCGCGCAGCAAGCACTAACCCTGCGTCGTCGCGCGGTCGGCGGTCGCCTACCAAAAAGGCGGGCACGCGGCAGCGCGGTCGCACCGTCTTGGTGGTGAGATCGGGCCATCAGCGAGATCGAACCCGAGGCTTCCGCTCCGGCCAGCGATCGCTGACAACGACAGTCGCACCTGTGCGCTACGCCACCACCCCCCGCACCACCTCCCCAGCCACATCCGTGAGCCGGAACTGCCGCCCCTGGTACCGGTAGGTCAGCCGCGTGTGGTCGATGCCCATCAGGTGCAGGATGGTCGCCTGCAGGTCGTGGACCTTCACCGGGTCCTTGACGACGCTGTAGGCGAAGTCGTCGGTCTCGCCGTGCACGTGGCCGGCCTTGGCGCCGCCGCCCGCCAGCCACAGGCTGTAGGCGCCGCCGAAGTGGTCGCGGCCGTGGGCGGACGGTTTGGTGACGTCGCCCTGGACGAAGACCGTGCGGCCGAACTCAGTGCCCCACACCACCAGGGTGTCGTCGAGCATGCCGCGCTGCTTGAGGTCCATGACCAGGCCGGCGCTCGGCTGGTCGGTGTCGCGGCACTGCTCGGCGAGCTGGGTGTCGAGGTTCCCGTGCTGGTCCCAGCCGCTGTGCATGAGCTGCGTGCAGCGCACTCCGCGTTCGGCGAGTCGGCGAGCCAGCAGGCAGTGGAAGGCAAAGCTGCCGCGACGCAGCACGTCGGGGCCGTAGAGGTCCAGGACATGCTTGGGCTCCTTGCTGATGTCGAGCAGTTCGGGCACGCTCGCCTGCATCTGGTAGCTCATCTCGTACTGGGCGATGCGCGTGTCGATCTCGGGGTCGCCCTGCTGCTGCAGGCGGTGGCGGTTGAGGTCGCCGAGGTCGTCGAGCAGGTCGCGCTTCTGCGCGCGGCTGATGCCGGCGGGGTCGCCCAGGTACAGCACCGGCTCGCCTTCGCCGCGCAGGCGCACGCCCTGGAAACGCGAAGGGATGAAGCCGCTGCCCCAGTAGTGCTCGTAGAACAGCTGGCCGCAGGTGCGCTTGACGTCGGTCGAGGTCATCACTACGTAGCCGGGCAGGTCTGCGGCCTGCGCACCGAGCGCGTAGGTCAGCCACGCGCCCAGGCTGGGCCGGCCCGGCACCTGCGCGCCGGTCATCGCCAGGGTGACGCCCGGCGAGTGGTTGACCGCCTCGGTCTGCATCGAGCGGATCAGGCACAGGTCGTCGGCGATCGCACCGATGCCGGGCAGCATGCTGCTCATCCAGGTGCCGGACTTGCCATACGCCTGGAACGGCTTCAGCGCGGGCAGGATCGGATAGGACTTCTGGCTGGAGGTCATCGCAGAAAGACGCACGCCGCTGCGCACCGAATCGGGCAGGTCTTTCAGGCGCATCGCCTCCAGACCGGGCTTGTGGTCGAAGAGGTCGACGTGCGAGGCGCCGCCCCCCTGCCACAGCACGATCACGCGCTTGGCCTTCGCGGGGAAGTGCGGCAGTCCGGGGATGCCGCCCACCCGCGCCGCGAGCGGTTCGTCGGCGCGCAGCAGACCGCTGGGCGCGAGCGCGGCCAAGCCGAGGCCGGCGGCGGCGTGGGCCAGGAACTGGCGGCGGGTGGCGTTCATTGACGGCTCACGGTCTCATCAAGGTTGAGGATGGCGAGGCATACCGCGGCGTTGGCGGCGAGCTCCACTGCGTCCAGCGCGGGGTCGGCGCGCATCGCGCCGACGGCGAGGAATGCAGCGGCGGCGGCGGGATCAGCCTGGAAGCGCGCGCGCTGCTTCGCTTGGCTGCGCGCAAGCAATGCGGTCTCAGCTGCGTCCGGCCAGCGCGCCAGCACGCGGCGGAACGCCGTGGGCAGGCGCCGCTCCGCCGGCTCGCCGAGCACGCGCTGCGCAAGCAGGCGCGCGGCCTCGACGAAGGTCGGGTCGTTGAGCGTGGTCAGCGCGTGCAGTGGCGTGCTGGTGGCGGCAGTGCGGACTTTGCAGGTCTGGCGCGCGGACGCGTCGAACATGTTGGCCGGGGCCACGGTGCGCCGCCAGAAGGTGTAGAGGCTGCGCCGGTAGAGGTCGGGGCCGCTCGACTGCGGGTAGGTGAAGTCGCGCTCCTTGGTGATCGCCAGCGCGTCCCAGATGTCGGCGGGCTGGTAGGGGTAGACCGGTTTTCCGCCGAGGGCCGGCACCAGCAGGCCGCTCGCCGCCAGCGCCTGGTCGCGGATCAGCATCGCCGGCAGGCGGAAGCGCGAGGCGCGCGCGAACAGACGGTTCTCGGGGTCGCGCTCGAGCAGGTCCGCGCTGACGCGGCTGGACTGGCGGTAGGTGGCGCTGGTGACGATCAGGCGCACCAGGCGCTTCATGCCCCAGCCGCCCTCGCGGAAGTCGACCGCCAGCCAGTCGAGCAGGGCGCGGTGGAGCGGCGGCTCGCTCTGCACGCCGAAGTCCTCGGCGGTCTTGACCAGGCCGAGACCGAAGAACATCTGCCAGATGCGGTTGACCATGACCCGTGCGGTCAGCGGCTGCTCGGCCGCGACCAGCCAGCGCGCCAGTCCGAGGCGGTTGCGCGGCGCGTCCGCCGGCAGCGGCGGTAGGAAGCCGGGTGGGGCGATCTCGACCGCAGCCAGCGGCTTTTCGTAGTTGCCGCGCTCCAGCACGTGGGTCTCGCGCGGCTTGGCGTCGGACATCACCATCACCATCGGGTAGTCGTCCTTCAACGCCTCGACCTCGCCCTCGTGCGCCTTCACCGCCTGCATGGGCTTGCCGTCGAGGCTGTCGGCGACGCGCGACTCGAAATAGGCCTTCAGTTTTTCAGCGCGCGGCTTGTCGCCGGGATCAACGCAGCGCCGCAGCAGCTCGCGGATGCCATCGTCGGCGACGCTGTCGTCACCGGCGGCGCGCTCTTCCCATACGGCCTGGGCGCTCTGCAGGGCGGTTTTCGCGGCTGCGACCGCGCGCTCGGCCGCGGCCTTGCGCTCGCGCTGCTCGGGCGAGGCGGCGTCCAGCAGCGGATCGGCCGGACGCAGGCGATTGCTGATGTGCCCGGCGGTGCCGGATTCCGGCACGTTGTTGAAGGCGGCCAGCCACGAATAATAGTCGCGCTGGGTGATGGGGTCGTACTTGTGGTCGTGGCACTGCGCGCACGCCATGGTCAGGCCGAGGAAGGTGGTGGCGGTGGTGTCGACGCGATCGAAGAGCAGCACGTAGCGCTGCTCTTCGGCGATGTTGCCACCTTCGCCGTTGAGCAGGCCGCAGCGCACGAAGCCGGTGGCCAGGCGCTGGTCGCGAGTCGCGTCGGGCAGCAGATCGCCGGCGAGCTGCTCGACCGCGAAGCGGTCGAAGGGCAGGTCATCGTTGAAGGACTTCACCACCCAGTCGCGCCACACCCATTGAAAAGTGTCGCCGTCCTGCTGGAAGCCATTGGAGTCGGCGTAGCGCGCCGCGTCCAGCCACGGCAGCGCCATGCGCTCGCCGTAATGCGGCGAGGCGAGCAGGCGGTCGACCACGCGCTCGTAGGCGCCCGGTGCGGTGTCGGCGAGAAACGCATCGACCTCGGCGGGCTCCGGCGGCAGTCCGGTGAGGTCGAGGGTGAGGCGGCGGACCAGCGTCTCCTTGTCGGCCTCCGGCGCGGGCGCCAGGGCGGAGGATTCGAGGCGGGCGAGTACGAAGCGGTCAAGCGGATTGCGCGCCCACGCCGCGGAGCGCACCGCCGGTTCGGCAGGGCGCTGCGGCGCGCTGAACGCCCAGTGGCCGTCGAAGGGCGCGCCCTCGGCGATCCAGCGCCGCAGCAGCTGCTTCTGGTCATCGGTCAGGGTGCGATGCGACTCCGGCGGCGGCATCTGCTCGTCAGGATCGGCGCTGCGAATGCGCTTGACGAGTTCGCTGTCGTCGGGCCGACCGGGAATGATCACATCCTTGACGCGCTGCCCAGCGAAGGTGTCGAGGCGCAGCTTGCCCTTGCGGCGGTTGGCATCCTGTCCGTGGCAGTGGAAGCAGTTCTCGGACAGTAGCGGTCGGATGTCGCGGCCGTAGTCGATCTCCGTCGAGGTCGCGGCCGCCTGCGCACTGCCGGCGAGCCCAGCCAGGGCCAGAACGGCGGCGAGCGGGAAGGCGGGCGGCAGAACGGGCAGGCGCATCCCGACAGCGTACCAGGAGCGCCACCTCGACCACTTACGCGGGCGCGTAAACAACGGGCGGCCCCGGGGCGGGGGCCGCGGTCCGGAAGTCCGGGGGTCCGGAAGTCCGGAAGTCGGACAGCCCCGCACCCAAGGTTCCGACCGCCCCCCCGTTAATCTTTCAAGCACATCATCCCACGAGACTTCCGGACTTCCGGACCCCGGACTTCCGGACCGGCGCGTCAGCGCCTAACAATGCCATCCTTCACCGCACGACGCACCGCGGCGGCGATGCAGTTGACGTGCAGTTTGCGGTAGATGCAGCGCGTCACGTAGTCGACGGTGTGCTGGTTCAGCTCCAGGCGGCCGGCGATCTCCTTCTTGCTGAAGCCGTCGACCATCAGTTCGAGCACCTCGCGTTCGCGCGCGACCAGGCCGGGGTCGTCGCGGACGGTGGGCGCGCCAACGGGCGCCGCCTGCATTCCATCTGAGGCCGCGGACGGCGCCTCGCCCGGGGCGATGCGCGCGAACATCGCCAGCACGCGGCGTGCGACGCGCGGATTCATCGGGGCGCCGCCGGCCAGCGTCTCGTCGATGGCGGTGAGCACGGTGGCGAGCGGTTCGGATTTGAGCAGGTAGCCGGAGGCGCCGGCGCAGACTGCCTGGAAGATCTTGTCGTCATCTTCGAACACCGTCAGCACCACGATGCCGGTGTCGGGCGCGACCTGCTTGATGCGGCGGATGCCTTCGATGCCGTCGATGCCGGGCAGGCCGATGTCGAGCAGCACCACGTCTGGACGTTCGCCGGCGGCGAGGCGCGCGAGGGCGTCCTCGCAGCGCCCGAATTCGGCCAGTGCGTCGCCGGCGCGCCGTGCGGTCAAGGCGCGCGCGGTGGCGCGGCGGAACGCGGCGTTGTCCTCGATGATCCACAGCGTGGTCATGACGCGCCACCCGGCGGAGCCGGCGCCGGCCCGCGCGGCGTGTGCGCGGTGGTGGCGCGCTGCCGCCCGGACAGGGCGGCGGGGCGCAGCCGCGCCAGCGGCACGATGCAGCGGATCAGCGTCCCACGCCCCGGCGCCGACTCGATGACCAGCCGGCCGCCGAGACTGCGCGCGCGCTCACGCAGGCTGGCGAGGCCGACGCCACCCTGCACCGCGCCGGGATCGAAGCCGCGGCCGTGGTCGCGGATCTCCAGGCGGGCTTCGTGGCCGTCCACCGCCAGGCCGAGCTCGACCGCGCCAGCCTGGGCGTGGCGCACGATGTTCGCGAGCGCCTCCTTGGCGATCAGGAAGAGCTCGCGTCGCGCCAGCGGCGTCCAGTCGACGGGAATGGCGGCGAGCGGCGCCGTCCAGCGCACCGCGACGCCGCCGAGCATGCGCTCGGCCAGACGCTGCAGGTGGCTGGCGAGATCGGGGCCGGCCTCCTCGCGCGCGCCGGCCAGCCACAGCACCTCGCGCATGCCGTCCATGCTCTCATGGGCGATGCGGCCCACCTCGCGCCAGTCCTCGCCCTGACCGGCGGCGGGCGCGGCGTCGGCACCGAGCTCGCTGAGGCGTGCGATCGCGGCGAGGTTGCTGCCGATCTCGTCGTGCAGGTCGCGAGCCAGGCGCCGGCGCAGGCCGTCGAGCTCGCGCGCACGGCGGCGGCGCAGGGCGAGCAGCCAGGCGCCCAGGGCCGCGAGCACGAGCGCGCCAACCGCGCCGCCCAGCCACCACGCGCGCCGGCGCGCCTCCTCCACGAGTTCGCTGCGTGCACCCGCGAGGCGTGCCAGCTCGCCGTCCAGATGCGCGCGCCGGTCCCACTCGTCGAGCCAATCCGGCAGCTCCATCAGGCGGCCATAACTGGTGTAGCCGTCGACCAGCAGCGCGCGCGGCCAGGCATTGCTGTAGGTGCTGGGATCTTGGCTGGAGGTGACGGTGGCGTCGCGCGCGAGATTGCGGTCGCCGCTGTAGACCTCGACCTCGGACAGCGAAAAACGCCCATGATCGCCGGGTGGCAGGCTGACGCGTACGTAGCGCGCGGTGACGCCGGCGGCGCGCAGGGTGATGGCGTTGTCGCCGGGGTTGGGGTAGTCGGCGGCGGTGCTGTCGAGGATCATCGCCGGCGCCACGAAATCCGCGTTGGTCGCGGCCTGGACGCGGAAGCGCGCGGGGAAGCTGAAACCCGGGATGTCGGCGCCGAGGCGCGCGTGCGTGGCGTAGAGGCGCACCTCCTGAAGCTCGTGCGGGGCGCCCAGATCGAGGGTCATGCTGCTCGACTCGCCTTCGCCCGCTGGGCCGGCGAACAGCCCGTCCCAGGCGAGCAGCGCAACGTGGATGGGCGGGCCGAGCGCGGTGCGCCCGTCGACCAGCGCGCCGAGCGTCCAGCGCGGCGGCAGGTTGAGGCTCGACGAAGCGGTCACCGGACGGCCGATCGCGACGTCGCGTGGGCCCGACAGCACCACCAGTTCGCCGAGGGCGTAGAAGTACTGGCCGTTCTCCTGCGCCAGCTTGGTGACGGTGACGCGTACGTAGCGCGCGCGCCGGCCGCCGCCCTGCACCACCAGCGGCGCGATGCCCGGGTCGGGCAGGTCGGCTTCGGTGCAATCAGCGACGCGCACCGGATCGGCGAAGTCCGGGCTCGCCGCGAGATCGATGCGGAAGCGCGGCGGGAAACCATAGGTGCGCTTGGCATCGGCCTGCCAGTCGAGCACCGCGGGGATCAGCGCGATGCGCTCGATCGGCAGCTCCTCGCCGAGGTCGACCTGCACCCAGGGCGGGGTCAGCGGAGGCGTGCCGAGGCGTGGATGCTGATAGCCGAACTGCGGCGCGGTCTGACCAATCACCGGCGTGCCGAGGACGGCCAATTCCTGCTGAGTGCGCTGGCGGTCCGCGTCGAGCGCGCGCAGCTCGGGGCTCAACCAGCCCAGCCACGCGCCATCGTCGGCCGCGAACGCCAGCGCCGGCAGAAGCGCGAGCAGGAGCGGAAGCGGACCCAGGGGCATGCGGGGATCGTGGCGGAGGTGACGGGGTTACAATCGCGGGGGAGGTAGGGTTGTGGGGGAGAGTAGGTTGGATTGCGGGGCATGGGGACTCGGGAGTGCGGAGTGCGGAGTGCGGAGTGCGGAGTGCGGAGTGCGGAGTGCGGAGTGCGGAGTGCGGAGTGCGGTGCGCGGTGCGCGGTGCTGGGTACGGGATGCGGGATGCGGGATGCGGGAATCTAGGCACGTGTCCGGAGTTGGGGTGGTGAACGATAAGCGCTCGACAGGGAAGTGGCGCCAGGGACCGGTCGGGCCTGTCCATGGTCAGGCAGGAATGACCATTGGCAGCGCGTGGGCTTGGGGACCATCGATCCAGGAGCCACGCATGTCCCGTCCCCTTGCACCGATTGCGGCATTCGCTGCGCGAGCGGGCAGCGTCGCGTGGCTGCGGGCGGTGACCGCGCTGGGTCTGGCGGGTAGCGCGGCGGCGGCTGCGCTGCTGGCGCTGTGCCCGTCGTACACGCTGGGTCTGCTGATCGCGGCGCTGGTGGCGACCGAGTTGTGCGCATGGACGGCGGCGTTCGGCGTCGCGGCGCTCGCGCTGTGCGCGTGGCCGAGCCCGCTGCGGCGTTGGCGGCCGGTAACCGGCGCGCTGGCGGTACTGGCGATCGCGTTGGCGCTGCCGCGGATGTTGGCGGTATCTGAAGCGGCACGCACGGCGGATGCGGCCCTGGCCACGTTCGACCTGGCCGCGCCCGCCACGCAGGCGGCGCCGCACCTGCGCGCGGCGCCGGTGCTGTGGAGCGAGTGCTTTCTGGGACTCGCCATCCCGCCGTCGCGGCCGGTGCAGGAACTCGCCATCCCAGGTGGCGACGGTGCGCCGTTACCGGGGCTGCTCTACCGGCCGCTGACGGCGGCGCCGGCGCCGCTGGTGGTAATGGTGCACGGCGGCGGCTGGCATGGCGGTGGTCCGCAGGAATGCCCGGACAGCGCGCGCTATCTCGCCGGCCATGGCATCGCGGTCGCCGCGCTGTCGTACCGCCTCGCTCCGGCTGCGCGCTTCCCCGCCGCGCTGGACGATGTGCGCGCCGCGCTGCGCTGGCTGCGCGCGCAGGCCGGACCGCTCGGGCTCGATGGCGGGCGCATTGCGCTGCTCGGGCGCTCGGCGGGGGGCCAGCTCGTGCTGCTCGCCTCCACATCGCCGGAAGGCGCCGGCCTGCGCGCGGTGGTCGCCTGCTATCCCGCGGTCGACCTGCTCGACGGTTTCCACGATCCGCCGCATCCGGACCCGATCAACGGCGCCCAGGTGATGATCGACTACCTGGGCGGCACGCCGGAGCAGCTTCCCGCGGTCTACCGCAATGCCTCGCCCATGTTCGCGGCGCGCGCGGCCATGCCGCCGGTGCTGCTGCTGCACGGCGTGCGCGATCACGTCATCCAGATCGGCTATCTGCGGCGGTACCGCGACGTGCTGCTCGCCCAGGGTGGTGCGGCGGCGCTGATCGAGGTGCCGTGGGCCGAGCATGGGTTCGACCAGGTCGAGCAAGGACTGGGCGGCCAGTTCGCGCTCGATTGCATCACGCGCTTCCTGGCGGGCAGACTGGAATGAGCGGACCAGCGGCGCCTCAACCGGGGTGATTCGCCTCGGCCTGAGCAACCTCTGCATCGTCCTTCTTGCCGCGCCAGCGCTCGTCCGCTTCCTCGACGGAATGCGCGCTGCCGATGTCCTGCTCCTGGGTGATGATCTCGACCAGGCGCGCGTAGTGGTCGCGCAGAATCTGCAATTCGTGTTCCGGGCGCTGCTCGACGGCGATGAGGTGATTGCTGGCACCAGCGGTGGCGGCGATCAACTCGTTGAGCTTGAGCTGGATCGCCACCGCGTCCTTGTTCTGCGCGCGCTGAATGAGGAAGACCATCAGGAAGGTGACGATGGTCGTACTGGTGTTGATCACCAGCTGCCACGTGTCCGAGTAGTGGAAGAGCGGTCCGGTGACCAGCCAGGCGACGATGACCAGGACGGCGAGAATGAAGGCAGTGGAGCTGCCCGAGGCGGCGGTGGCCTGGCGCGAGAAGGACTCGAGCAGGCGGGAGCAGGTTGCGGTGAGCGGCATGGGGTGGTCCTCAGAACGGGCGGGCCACCGCGGCGGGAGGTGGCGTGGAATGGATCAGGCTGCTTGAGGTCGCACAGGATATGCGGCCCGTGATCGGGTGCCAAGAACGCGCCTTCGGCCCTGCATTCTGCATGGCTGCCACGGTGGACCGGCGGACCGCCACCCACCCTGATGAGGTGGCGGAATCTGCCCGACCGCACTCGGCAACTGGGCGGTCGACGCCTGTATTCGACGCTTTGGTCCGTGAAACGCTTGGCACGTTCCGCGCGTTCAGCCTGTCCATGTTGCCCATCCATCCACCTTGCGGCGGACGGGCAGACCACGGACATTGATCAGCCGGTTGCCACGGAGGGCGCAACGCGGGATCCACCGGACGGCAACGTCCCCGATGCGAATGGAGCAAGCCATGTCCTGTGCCGCCTGCGGAGCCACCCTGCTGGCCGACGCGCGCTTCTGCATCATTTGCGGAGCCACGACCAAGGCGCAGCCGGCGGCCGCCGCTGCAGTGCGGCCACCGGCATCGTCCCAACCGTCCCGCGCGCTCACCGCGCCAGCGGTTGCCGCCGGCGCGGTAGCGCTGACCGGCAGCGCCGAGTCGGACCTCCTGCATCTGGTCGACGGCTACCTGATGTGGAACCTGCACCCTGGCCAGGTCGCGCGCCTGATCACGCCGGCGCTGGCCGACAGCCTTGACGGCGCACGCGGCGTGGCGGTCAACGACGGCACGCGCGCACTGGTGTACATCAACGGCGCCCTGGCCGCCGACCTGCAACACGGCCTGTTCGACGTCGCGCAGACACCGGCTGCTGAAGCCGGCACCAGTGAGCCGGCAGGGCCCGCCGCCGCACGGCGCGGCGGGCTGTTCGCCTTTGTCGCGGCCGGCACCGCGCACGCGGCGCGCATGCTGCGCGGAGCGAGCGAAGCCGCCGCGGTGCCCGCCGTTCGTGAGGGCGCGCCGGGGACCGCGGGCGCGGCGCAGCTGGTGAGCGTGCTGCTGGTGCGCCAGGGACCGATGCCGCTCATCCTCTCGCTGACGCTACCCACCGCCACGGTCACCACCGCGGTGGCCGTGCAGCTGTTTGTCGAGATCACTGATGCGGCGGCCTTCAGCCGCGCGCTGATGCAGGTGCGCCGCGAACTCGGCCTCGACGCGCTGGCCGTGGCGCTGACGCCGGTCGTCGAGCCGGCGCTGCGCGCGGTGCTGCGCACGGTGCCCGCGGAAGGCTCATCCGAACCCGGACTGGAACTGCGCGTGGCCGCGGCGATGGGCGAGGCGCTGCGCCTGGACTGGGGCTTCCTGCGCATCGTGCGCGTCGCCACCGTCACCATGCGGCGCGACGAGCTCGAACGCCTGGCGAGATTCCGCGAGGCCACCTATCTGAGCGAGCAGGCGCTCGAGCAGGTCAGCGCCCGCAATGAATTCGCCAACCGCCTGCACCTCGAACGCAACCGCCAGCGCATCGACCAGGCGGCGAGCACCCAGCGCCTGCAGGCCGCGCTGACCGACATCAACCGCGACGAGCTGGTCGGGCGCGACGACCTGGCGCGCTTCACCCTGCTGCTCGACCACGGCCGCCGCCTGCGCGAGGCCGCGACCGAGGGCGACTACCAGGACGCCATCGCTGGATTGCGCCGCAGCGAGCTGCTGCGCGAGGACAGCGTCGCCTATGCCGCACGCGAGGCGCAGGAGCGCCGCGAGGACCACGCCCACCGCCGCCTGCACGCGCTCGAACTCTTCGACCTCAGCCGCCAGATGGAGAGCGACCAGGCGCGCCTGCAGTGGGAGTACGGCATCGGCGACCAGCGCATCGCGCTCGCGCTGCAGCGCCGCCTGGGCGAGCACGCGGCGCGCTTCAAACTCACCGCCCTCGACCTTGAGGAGGAGCGCCTGCGCGACGATCACCTCGCCGAGCGCGAGCGCACCGCCGACGAGCGCCGGCGCAGCGTCGCAGGGCACGCGCACGAGGAGCGTCTGGCCCAGCTCGAGATCGCCCGCCAGGCGCAGGCTCTGGGCGAAGACCGCCGCCGCGAAGAGCACGGGCGCACCCTGGCCGCCGAGGCGCAGCGCGCCCGCGACGCGCGCGAGGCCATCCTGGTCGAGGCGCAGCGCTGGGCCGGCATGACCGTCGAGCAGATCATCGCCGCCAACGCGACGCTGACCCCGGCCGCGGCCGCCGCGCTTGCGACCAAGTACCAGGCCGAGGCGCAGGCCAGTGGCGAGCGCTCCAAGGCCGAAGCCGCTGAGAACGCCGGCGACCAGCGCGCGCGCGCCGCTGAGAGCGGCAAGGACGAGCTGCGCCGTTTCATGACCGACCAGCTCGCGGCGATGCAGGAACTGATGCGTCAGACCCTGGATTCCAACGCACGCATCGCCGGGGCCGGCCAGCAGGATGGGCGCCGGCCTGGCTGGGCCGCCGCAGCGCCGACCGCGGCGGCACCGACCTTCTGCAGCCGCTGCGGACGGGCGCTCGGGGCGAGCGGCTGCCCGGCCTGCGATGCGCGGCCGGCCTGAGCGATCCGCCATGATGCTCTGCCCCAGCTGCGGCCGCGCCTACGATCCACCGGCGCGCTTCTGTGCGACCTGCGCACAGAGCGACGGTGCGCCGGTGGCGCTGCGCGCAGCGGGTGCGGCGCAAGCGGGCGCCGCAGCCCCAACGCGGCCCGCCGTCCAAGCCCCCACGGCCGCGGGCGGCGCTGCAGCGCGCGCTCCGGCGGCCCCGCCCACGCAGACGGCGGCCCCGCGGGCCGGGCCAGCCGCCACCCCGGGCAAACCGCAGGGCATCGCCATCGGCGAGCAGGCGGTGGTCAGCGGCGACGTCATCGGCCACCAGGTGCAGCACATCTACCAGGGCACCGCGAACGTCACCAACATCACCCAGGTCGACGACACCAAGCGCATGCTGAGCTGCGCGATCTGCGGCCTGGGCGGCACGCTGGCGGACGGATTCCACGCTTGCCCGGGCTGCGCGCGCACCACCTGCGCAAAGCATTTTGACGAGCAGGCGCGGCTGTGCGCCGACTGCCGCGATTCGGCGTCGACGGTCAAGGAAGACCTCTACCGGCAGCAGGTGCGGCGCTTCCTGGAACCGGGCTGCGTGATCGACGCGGTCGAACGCCAGCAGCTCGACGAATCGCGCCAGTCCCTGGGTCTGAGCGCGGTGCGCGCCGCCGACCTCGAACGCTCGGTCAAGGACTGCCACCCGGGTGGCGGCTGGGGCGCGCTGCAGCAGCGCCAGCTCGAGGCCGCACGGCGCATGCTGATCGCCGGCGCAGTCACCCCCGAGGCGCTCTCCTACCTCGAACCGCTCGCCCAGCGCCACCCCGAACACCACGAGCTGCAGGCGCTGTGGCTGGAGGCCCTCGCCGAGGCCGACCCGGAGCGCGCCCTGGAGCTGAGCGCACACGCCGCGGTGGACGTGCCCGCGCATCCCCTGGTGCGCGCGCGCCTGCTCGCGGCGCGCGGCCGCTACCAGGAGGCCATCGATCTGCTCGACGACGCGCGCACCAAGCAGCGGCTTGAGGTCGCGCACGTGCGCTTCACCGCCGCCGCCGCCGAACTCGCCATGCTGCAGGCGCGCGCCACCGGCAACCGCCTGTATCTGGCGGACGCCGAGGCACGGCTCGCCGAGATCACCGGCAGCCGCGACCCCTACGTCCAGGCGTTGGTGCGCCTGCTGGCGCTGCTGCGCGGCGCCACGCCGCCGCCGCCGCCCGCGGTGCCGGCCGCGGACCTGGCGACGCGGCGCGCGCTGCTGCAGGAGGCCGCCGCGCGCGCCACCATCCAGGCGGCCGCGCCACCACCGACCGGCCGCATCCTGCGCAGCCACGCGCCGCGCTCGGCGACGGTCTGGACCACCGCACCGGGCCAGGCCGGCTACATCCGCGACGAGGACGCACGCGGCAGCGGCTCCAGCTCTGCGCAGCGTGCGATCGTCCCTGGCGCCAAACAGGTGCCGCTCGACAAACCCCCGCGCGAAGGCGACCCGCCCACCACGCGCGTCTTCCACCGCCTGACGCCGACCGAGCGCATCGCCGACGAGGGTGACGCGCCGAACGTGGCCCCGCCGGGGGACGGGGCGATCTGAAGTCCGGCACTGCGAGCGGCGGCCCGGGTGCCGTGCAGGCGACCTGTGACCTGGCGAACACCAGCTTCCGAATCCGGATCAGAGATCCCGCAGCGTGACGAAGCGCTCTCCGCAAGCGGCTTGGCCTGGCCGCGCACCAACAGGGTTCACTGCGCGCCCGGAGGCCCTTGGGTATCCGCGTGGGGATCGCGCTTGGTAGGCTCGCCTGCGCCCGGCACGTCTCCGCATTTCCGCAGGTCAGCGCTGAGGCGGGCGATGCGCCGGCTCAGCCACCACAGCCGCAGCGTCCAGACCGCAAACGCGAGAAAGAACCCGAGGAGGATCAGGTATAGACCCACCGTCACGCAGAAGTGCGTGGTATCGTGCGCGAAGGTGATCGGCTGGCCCCGCCGCCCGATCACCACGCCATGGAAGACGTCCTTGAGCGCGATGGCCAGAAGGACGATGAGGACGGGCAGGATGACGGCCAAAAACCAGCGCGCGCGCATGGCGGCGATGGTAGCTGCGCGGCAGACCGCGCCAATCACGCGTGTCCACGACGCCTTGGCGTCGTGGACACGCGCGGCCGGTCAGCGCAGTCCGCCGCCGGTGAGCAGCTGCTCACCCGTCAACCAGCGCGCCTCATCGGAAGCGAGGAACACCACCACGTCAGCGATGTCGCCGGGCTGACCGAGGCGGCCGAGCGGGGTCTGGGCGACGATCTGGGCCTGGAATTCCGAGCCGATGAAGCCGGCGCTGTGCACGCCCTCGGTCTCGACCATGCCGGGATTCACGGTGTTGACGCGGATCTTCTTCGCGCCGAGCTCACGCGCGAGCACGCCGGTGATGGCGTCGACAGCGCCCTTGGTGCCGCTGTAGACGGCGCTGCCGGGGGGCGTGGTGCGCGAGACCACCGAGCCGATGTTGATGACGCTGGCGCCCTCGCCGAGGTGCGGCAGCGCGGCCTGGGTGGTGAGCAGCAGGCCGAGCACGTTGACGCCAAACTGGCGGTGGAACTGCTCTTCGGTGATGTCCTGGAGGGCGGTGAACTCGTAGACGCCGGAGTTGTTCACCAGGATGTCGAGGCGGCCGAAGGCCTTGATGCCCGCGGCGATGATGCCCTGGGCGTCGGCCTTCTTGCTGACATCGCCAGCCACGGCGACGGCCTTGCCACCGGCCTTGACGATGGCGGCGACGACCGCGTCGGCGCCGGCCTTGCTGGAGGCATAATTGACGACCACCGCCGCGCCCGCGGCGGCGAGGGCCTTGGCGATGGCTGCGCCGATGCCTTTGGATGCGCCGGTGACGACGGCTACTTTGCCGGTGAGCTTGGACATGGGAGACTCCTGGGTTGGGGTTGGCTGGGGAAGGGCGGAAGAGGCGCGAGCGCCCCGCTTGCCGCCGTCTTCCTATGTTCTATAGTTCGGATCTTACGCACTATGGAACCAGGTCAAGGCCCGTTAGGATGCACCCGTCGTGAAGCCCCTCACCCATCCCGCGCTGCAGGACATCACCGTCGAGGGCATCCTCCACGCCCTGTCGGATCCAGTGCGGGTGGCGATCTACGTGGGCATCATCAAGGCCGCCTGCGCGCACAGTTGCGCCAGCCTGCTGACGGTGTGCGACCGGCCGATCCCCAAGTCGACGCTCTCCCAGCACTTCAAGGCGCTGCGCGAAGCCGGCCTGATCCGCGGCGAGCGGCACGGCGTCGAGATGCGCAACACCTCGCGCTGTATCGAAATCGAGCAACGTTTCCCGGGCCTGATCGCCGCCATCCTCCAGGCGCACAGCCTGCAGATCGCGGAACGGGCCCAGGCCATGTCCCCCAGGCGCAAGCCGGCCGTCCGCGGCGCGGTGCGACCCGCCAGCTGACGCCGCCACCCATCCACGGACCGACCTCCAGGCCCCTATGACCGATCCCGCCCCCGCGTCCCAGGCCGCAGCACCGGAGGGCTGGTGGGACCAGCTGTGGTCGTCGTCCTTCATGCCGCACGGTTGCTGCTACAACTGGCAGCCGGGGATCATCTGGTCGCACGTCATCTCGGACGCGATCATCTTTCTCGCGTACTACTCCATCCCGCTCATCCTCTTCGCCTTCGTGCGCAAGCGGAGGGACATCCCCTTCAACGCGATCTTCATCATCTTCGGCGTCTTCATCCTGGCCTGCGGCACCACCCACCTGCTCGACGTGATCGATGTGTACGTGCCGCTCTACCGGCTGGCGGCGGCGGTGAAGATCGTCACCGCCATCGTCTCGATCGCCGCGGTGTGGATGCTGGTGCCGGTGCTGCCGCAGGCCCTCGCCCTGCCCTCGCTCAAGACCACGAACGCGCGCCTGGAATCGCTGACCGGCGATCTGCGCCGCTCGAACGCCGAACTCGAGCAGTTCGCCTACATCGCCTCGCACGATCTGCAGGAACCGCTGCGCATGATCAGCGTGCACCTGGACCTGCTCAGCCGCAGCCACGGCGCCCGCCTCGACGACAAGGGCCGCAGCCACATCGACGTCGCGACCGCGGGCGCTGAGCGCATGCGCCAGCTGATCTCCTCGCTGCTCGCTTTTGCACGCATCGATCAGATCCCGACGGCCACCGAGGCGGTCGACGCCAACCTGGCGGTGGCCGACGCCCTGCAGAACCTTGCCGAGCAAATCGCCCAGTCCCGCGCCGAGATCGCGTGCGATCCCCTGCCGCGCGTGCCCATGGAGCGCGGGCAGCTGACCCTCATCTTCCAGAACCTGATCAGCAACGCCGTCAAGTTCGGCCGCGCGGACTCCGGACCGCCGCAGGTCGCAGTCCGCGCCGCCGCCAGGGACGGCGAGGTGGTGTTCTCGGTCCAGGACAACGGCATCGGCATCGATCCAGCCCATTTCGCCCGCATATTCCTGATCTTCCAACGCATCCACGACCGCAAGACCTTCGCGGGCAGCGGCATCGGCTTGGCGAGCGTCAAGAAGGTCGTCGAGCGGCATGGCGGCCGCATCTGGGTCGAGTCCAGGCCCGGCGCGGGCGCGACCTTCCATTTCTCAATCCCTGACCACCGCGAGGCGGCACCATGAATACGAGCACGGCCAAGCGCCTTCTCATCGTCGACGACAACGAGAGCGACATCGAGCTCATCACCCTGGCCCTCGAAGAGCTGGGCTGCACCCCCGCCGTCAGCACCGCCAGCAATGGCGCGGACGCCGTGGCCCTGCTCGACCAGATGGTCACCGGCAGCAGCGCCGCCCTGCCCGACGCCATGCTCCTCGACCTGAACATGCCGCGCATGGGCGGTCAGGAAGTCCTGGCGTACATCGCCAGCCAGCCCGCGCTCGCAGCCATGCCAGTGGCGGTCCTCACCACCTCGGATTCCCCGCGCGACCGCGCCACCTGCCTGCAGCTGGGCGCATGCCTCTACATCGTGAAGGCCTACCGCCTCGCCGAATTCGTCGCCTCGCTGAAGCCGATCGTCGAGCTCCTCGGCCCCGCCACCGGCACGCCACCGCCGAACCCGCCCCAGGGCGGCAGCGCCACCGCGACACCGATGCAGGCATCGGCAGCCCGCACCGACCCACCACGAATCGAACGAACGCGCACTTAAGGCAGCGGGGTGTCCGGGGCCCTCCACACGCTCATCCAGCGCGCTTGCATGACGGGGCGGAGAAGGTCCCCACGGCGGATCTCGGGGCTCGCCGCGCGCAGGTCGCGTCCGGAGCCTAGAATCGTCCCCTAAACTTCAGCGAGCGGCTGGTCCGCATCCCCGAAGCGCGGCACCTTCAGCCCCATCTTGTCCATCAGCGACAGGTGCAGACGGCACATCTGCCGCGCCGGCTTGCCGGTGTAGTCGAGCACCCGCCCGCCGGCGATGCGCCCGCCGGCGCCGCCAACGAGCACCATCGGCAGCTGATCGTTGTTGTGCTGGCCGGTCATCATGCTTGAACCGTACACCAGCATGGAATTGTCGAGCAGGGTGCGCGGTCCTTCCTGGATCGCGTCGAGCCGGCGCGCGAGGTAGGCGAGCTGCTCGAGGAAGAAGACGTTGACCTTGAGCCAGTCCGCCGAGTCCGAGTGCGAGAGCAGGTGGTGGATCATGTAGTCCACGCCGAGGTCCGGATAGCGCTGCGAGGAGTGGTCGTTGTTGAGCTTGAGGGTGGCGAGGCGCGTGGTGTCGGTCTGGAAGCCGAGCACCACGATGTCGCACATCAGACGCATGTGCTCGCCGAGGTGCTCGGGCAGGCCGTCGGCGGGGCGCGCGCGGTCGGGCTTGGCGAGTGTCGGCTGCCAGTCCCGCGCGGTGCGCACGCGCGCCCCGGCGAGACGCTTTTCGACGTCGCGCACCGATTCCAGGTACTCGTCGAATTTACGCTGATCGCCGCTGCCCAGCTCGCGGCGCAGGCCGCCGGCGTCGTCCAGCACCGCGTCGAGCACGCCCTGGTCGCCGCGCGCGGCGCCGTCGCTGAACAGCCGGTCGAAGGCCAGCGCCGGGTAGATCTCGAGCGGCGTCGGCGTGGTCGGCGAGCTCCACGAGATGTGCGAGCTGTAGAGCATCGAGTAGTTCTTGTGCACCGACGGATTCGACTTCTCGCAGCCCAGCACCAGGCTCGGCACGGTCGTCTGGTCGCCGAAGCGCTGCGCCAGCAGCTGGTCGACGCTGGTGCCGGAACGGATCTCGCCACCGGAGGCGAGCGGCGCGCCAGAGAGCCAGTTGCCGGTCTGTGAGCTGTGGATGTTGCCCTTGGTCGCCTCGTCGTGGTAGAGGCCACGGATGAACAGCAGTTTTTTGCGGAAATCGGCCAGCGGCGCCAGCACTTTGCCCAACTCCATCTCCGCGCCGGCGCCCTTCGCCCACCATTCCTTGCTGTGGAAGCCGTTGCCCGAGAACAGCACCGCGAGACGCACCGGCGCTTCCGGTACGCCGCCCTGCGCCGCCGGTTCACCACCCCAGGCGGGCAGCGATTCGAGCCACGGCAGCGCCATGGCGACGCCCAGACCGCGCAGCAGGGTGCGGCGCGAGAGCCCGCGCGCGCGGTGCGCGCCGGGGACGCGGTGGATGCGGTCGTTCATGGGTGCTCCGTTGTGACTCATGGTTCATCGTCCTCGGACACCGCGCCGCGGCCGCGGATCTCGCGGAACTGGCGGCTGCGCACGATCAGCTCGACCGCGGTGCCCGCGCGCCAGCCGTTCGCGGCGAGCGCGGACTGCATCTCGTGGAGCAGCGGCTCGTCGGACAGGCGCACGGCGCGACCGAGGGCGAAACCGAGCAGCTTGCGGCAGAACTGCCCGGTGAAGGCGGCCGCCCGCGGCCCGGCGAGGTAGGCGCGCAGGCCGTCCAGACCGGCGAGGCGCGTGCCGTCGGCGGTGGTCGCGGTGATATCGAGCGGTTTGCCGCCCGGGTCGCGGTCCTGGGCGTGGCCGATACCGTCGAAGCCCTCGAGCGCGAAACCGAAGGCATCGAAGCGCTGGTGGCAGCCGGCGCAGCGCGCGTCGCTGACGTGGCGTTCGGTCAGTGCGCGCACGCTCAGGGCGGCGTCGGCCTGCTCCGGGAAGGGCGGCACGTCCTTGGGTGGGCGCGGCAGGCGCTCGCCGAGGAGGGTCTCGGAGACCCACGCGCCGCGCAGGATCGGACTGGTGCGCGAGGCGCCCGATTGCTTCGCAAGGATCGCGGCCTGGCCGAGGATGCCGCCGCGGCCAAGCGCGCGCAGGCCCTCGACGCGCCGCCACTCCGGACCGTCCGCGCTCCATGGGATGCCGTAGTGAGCGGCCAGCGCCTTGTCGACGAAGGTGTGGTCGGCGTCGAGCAGGCTGAGCACGGAGCGGTCGCTCTGAAAGAGGTCGGCGAGGAAGCGGATGGATTCCTCGTACATGCTGCCGCGCAGCGCGAGGAAGGCGGGGAAGGCCTTCTCGCTCTTCTCGTCGAGCTGGTCGAAACCGCGCACGTGCAGCCAGCTGCAGCCGAACTCGACCGCCAGGCGGCGCGCGCGCGCATCGCCCAGCAGGCGCCGCGCCTGCGCAGCGAGCGCGGCCGGATCGCGCAGCGCGCCGGAGGCCGCGGCCGCGCGCAGGGCAGCGTCGGGCGGGCCGGACCACAGGAAGTACGAGAGGCGGGTGGCCAGCTCCCAGTCGCCGACCGGGCCCTGTGCGGCGCCCGGCACCGGACGCTCGGCACGGTAGAGGAAGGCCGGCGCCGCGAGCACGCGCGTCAGTACCAGGCGCAGCGCCTCGTCGTGGTGCAGACCCTCGGTGCGCCAGGTGCCGTAGCGAGCGCGCAAGGCCTGCTGCTCGTCCGCGGTCAGCGGCCGGCGCCACGCCTGCGCCGCGAAGGCGAGCGTGGCGTCGAGCTGCACCGGTTCGGCGTCGAGCAGGCGCTGGCGCAAGGCGGCGGCGCGCGCCGTGATCGGCTGGCGCAGCGGCTCGAGCTTACGCGGGTCGCCGTCCTGGGTGGCGTACTGCAGGATCTGCTCGAAGGCGTCGACGGTGGTCAGGGCGTCCTGGCTGACGAAGCGCAGGCGGTCCCACAGGCGGTCGAGCTGCACGCGCTGCGCGTCGTCCAGCATCAGGGTGACCAGCGGGCCGTCCTCGCGGTAGAACAGCGTCAGGGTGATGACCTCGTCCGCGGGCACTATCTTGGTGTAGCACAGCGCGGCCGGGAAGAGCGCGCGGAAATCGGCGTAGGCAGAGGTCCAACGCGCCTGCGCGGCGGCGCCGGCGATGATCGGCAACGTCGGGTCCGGAAGGAGGCCGGCGGCGGCCGGGGCGGTGGCGGCGAGCCGCGCCTGAGCGCTGGCCTCCGCCGCCGCGGGACCGGGCGCACAGGCCGCGGTGGCGACCAGCTCGCAGCCGGCGACCAGTCCGGCAGGCAGGCGCACGGCGAGGATGGTGCCAATCGCCACGCACAGGTCGTCGGCGTCGCAGGCGGCGCCGTCGGGGCGCTTGCCGAACAGCGCCGGATCGAGGCCCCACGGCGAGTCCGCGGCCGGGACCGCCGGCGTGGTGGCCGCGGCGAGCGGGCCGGCGAACGAGGCGAGCTGCCGGTAGAGCTTCGCGTCCGCGCCGTCGCCCGCCGGAGCCGGTGCCAGCAGCAGGCGCTGCAGATCATCAGCGAGGCGCGCCTGCGTGGCCGGATCGGCGGTGGCCTGCCAGCGCGCCAAAAGCGAGTCTGCGGGCGCGCCGGGGTGCTCGCTCATCACCGCGGTCGGCTCGCTGTAGAAATGCCACACCGCGGGATGCCCAGCGGCGTCGGCGTGCGGGTTGCCGGCAAGGATATCGCCCGACACCTCGCGCGTCAGCGACCACGTGACCGGGTTCGGGCCGTCACCGGTCAGGGTCAGCTCGACGTCGGTGAGGTCGCAGGAATGGTCGGCATTGCGCGGTCCGACCAGCAGCGCGATCAGGTCGCCCGGCTGCACGGTGACGCCGTCGAGCGGGCCGAAGGGCACGCTGTCGGCGTTGATCGCGGTGCCGGCGGCCAGACGCCGGCGCGCGCTGCCGCGGCGCAGCTCAAGCACCCACTCCACGCCGTTGCCGCATTCCGGATGCGCGTGCATGACCGCGCCGGCGATGCGCAGCGTCGCGGTCACCGGGCTTTGCCAGCCCACCGCCACGCAGCGCGTCGGCGACGGGTGCACGACCACGCCGTGCGCCTTCATCTTGCCCGGGATGCGCACCGCCTGGTCGGAGGCGTTGGCCATCACCGACGGCGTTTCTGTCGAACCCCAGCCGGTGACGAACTCGTAGGCGCCGGCGCGGGGCAGGCGGTTGTCGAAGTGTTCAAGCGCGAGGTCGCCGGCGAAGCCGACGCCGAGATAGCCGAGCCACGCAGCGAGCACACCGGGATCGATATGGTGGCGCTGCGCCAGCTGCGCGACGTCGCCATGCGCGTCGCCAGCGGCGTCGACCGCGGCGGCGAGCGCCGCCGCGGTGCCGGCGAAGGTGCGCACGCGCCGCGCGAGCAGGTCGTCGACGTAGGCGCGCGCCACGCGCAGCGGCAGCGGCGGCCGGCCGGGGATGACCAGACGCGGCTGTCGCCATACCACCAGGCCGGCAGGCGCGCCGGGCACCGTCGCCAGCGCCGACAGGTACGCAGTCGCCTCGCCGCTGGTGTGGTCGGCGGGGAAGGCCAGCTTCAGCTCCTGCTCGGCGACCAGGGGCGAGACCGGCTCCATCCAGGCGGTGGCGCCGCCGGTGACGCCGATGTCGCCCACACTGTTGAAGCGAAACAGTGCGCGCTGCCACTGCGCAACTGCATCGGCCAAGCCGGCGGCGTCGCCGGCACGCCAGCGCGCGCGCAGACCGTCGAGCAGTTCCGAGGGCGGGCCGCCGGCGAGGGACGCGATCAAATTGGCAAGGTAGCGCGGATTGAGGCCATGCGCGCGCGCCACCGCGGCCGCGTCACCGCCGGCGCGCAGTTCGTTGGCCGCAGCCAGGTAGCGCTCCAGCGGCAGGCGGCCGCCCTGGTTCTTGTCCATGGGGATGCCCTGCCGGGTCACCATGTCGCTGCTGCCGGTCGCGCTGAAGCCTGCGTAGAAGGCGCGCAGCTGCGCGACCAGTTCATCGGTGGCATCACGACGCGTGGTCGCCGCCGAGAAGCCGATGCCGTCCGGCAGCAGCAGCGCGTGGGCGGCGACGGCCTTGGCCGCATCCAGGTACTTGCCGAGCAGCGCCGGCGACATCGCCAGGGCCATGCCGGTGTTGCTGAAGCCTTCGCCGGCGGCGCCGTCGGCCGGGAACTCGCGCGCCACGTCCAGGCTCTCGACGCCGGTCAGGTCGCGCAGCGTGTAGGTGTACTCGGCATTCGACAGGCGGCGCAGCACCACCGGACCGGGATCGCCCGCGGTCTGGCGGGCGACCACGTCGAGCGCGCCGCGCACGCCGGCGAGCAGGCGCGAACGCTCCTCGGCGGTCGACTGCGGTTTGCCCGCGGGCGGCATGTCGCCATCCGCGACCTGCTCGAGCACCTTCTGCCAGATGCGCGCGTGGCGGGCGAGGCGGCCATCGGCGACGACGCTTTCGAGGTCGAGGTCGCCCTTGTGCTTGGCCTGCGAGTGGCAGGTCAGGCAGCGGTCCTTGAGGATCGGCGTAACGGCGGCGAGCGGTGCGGCGCTCTCCGCGGACGAAACGGTGGCGGCGCAGGCGAACAGCGCGGCGACGAGCAGGCGGCGGGCGCGCATGTCAGGCGTCCCCTGCGGCGGCGGCGGCGCGCGGGATCCAGTCCTCCCAGCTCAGCACGTGCGCGCGCAGGTGCTCCTCGCAGACGGCCGGGGAGCGGCTGGTGAACAGGCGGATGATCTCGGTGTGCGCGCGCACGGTCTCGGCGCGCACCTGGCGGGTGCGGCGCTCGTGCAAGCGGTGCAGGCGGCCCAGCCACATGCCGAGCTCCCAGCGCAGGGCGCGCCAGGCGCGCAACAGGCGGGCGTTGCCGCTGGCGGCGAGGATGAGCTCGTGGAATTCCAGATCGAGGCGGGTGATCT
Organism: Planctomycetota bacterium; assembly: GCA_038213805.1. Taxonomy (GTDB): domain Bacteria; phylum Planctomycetota; class UBA11346; order UBA11346; family UBA11346; genus BOG-1363. The sequence goes on from JBBQSO010000007.1 coordinate 28,651, forward strand.
CGGCGATCGAGGTGGCGCGCGCAGTCGCGGCGACGTTGGCCATCAGCGCCGCGGGATCGGCGCGCAGCTGCGGCGCGGCGAGACGCGCCGCCAACGGTTCGAGCGCCACGCGCATGGTGAAGAGCTCTTCGAAGTCCTGGCGGGTCAGGCCGCGCACGTAGGCGCGGCCGGTGGGAGAGAAGCGCACCAGGCCTTCGCGCTCGAGCACCACCAGCGCCTCGCGCACCGGCACCCGGCTGACCCCCAGGCGCCGCGCCACCACGGCCTCGGCCAGGCGGTCGCCGGGGGCGAGGACTTCGGCGATGATGTCGGCGCGCAGCTGCGCGGCGGCGGCGTCGGAGCGGGGCAGGGGTCGCGCAGCGGCGGGGGCGGTGGTGGTCATGGTGTTCGGTATACCGTTCTGGGAACAGTATACCGAATCTTCCAACGGCCGTTGCCGGATACCGGGCGCGGTGGGTCTGCTACCGGACCAGGTCCATGAGATCGCTCGGCGACGCCACCGCAGTCGCGCCGTAGAGCTTTCCCGGAGCCTGCATCCCATGCCTTTACGCCTACTCAGCGCCGCCCGGCTCAGCGCCTGCCTGCTCGCGTCCGTCTTGTCCGCCGCCGCCGACGACTACTTCCCCCCGCCCGACAGCGCCGGCGGCTGGCGCGTGCCCGCGGACGCGGCGGCAACGCGGACGCTCGGCGGCATGGACCCGGAGCGCCTGGCGCAGGCCGGCGAGCAGGCGCAGCGCTGCGGGGCCAACGTCGGGCTGCTGGTGGTGCGCCACGGCTATCTGGTCTACGAGCGCTATTGGGGCCGCGCGCACCGCGACGCCAACCCCGACATGGCCTCCACCGGCAAGGCCTTCACCAGCATCGCCTGCGGCATCATGCTCGAGAAGTTCCGCGACCAGTTCCCGACCGGGCTCGGTCAGAAGGTGTTCACCCAGACGTACCTGCCCGAGGCCTTCCCGCTCGATGATCCGCGCCGCACGCAGATCACCCTCGGTCAGCTGCTGTGCATGAGCGGCGGCTACCACGGCGAGGGTGGCAGCCCGGGGGTGGTCGACGGCAAGGTCGTGCCGCTGACGCCGGTGCCGGGGCAGGATCTCAAGGACCTCGACGGCAGTTCGCTGCGCACCGCGCTGTGGACCGATCCCGGCGCGGGCTATTCCTATTCCTCACCGGAGCCGCACATCGCCTCGATGGTGCTGCGCCGCGTCGCCGGCATGGAGCTCAAGGACTGCATCGATCAGTGGCTGGCGAAACCGCTGGGCTTCGGCGCGTGGAACTACTGCCTATTCCGCGGCTCCATCACCCTGCCGCATGCCAACGGCGCAGGCAGCATCGCGCTGCATGCCACCGACGCGCTGCGCTTCGCCTACCTGCTGCTGCACCAGGGGCGCTGGGCCGGTCAGCAGCTGGTGCCGGCCGCCTACGTGGCCCAGTGCGGGCGACCGTCGCCGTTCAACCCGCACACGCCTTTCAGCCTGATGTTCGAGAACAATTCCGATGGCCACGTCGCGGGCGCACCGCGCGACGCCTTCTGGAAATCGGGCGCTGGCGGCTTCTGCATCTACGTCGTGCCCTCGCTCGACCTGGTGCTGTACAAGATGGGCGGCAGTGCCGGGCAGTATCAAGCGGAACTCACCGGCCTGCCCCAGCCCCCCTCGCCCGAGGCGCGCGACGACTGGAAGCCGATCCCGCGCACGCCCTTCCACGACGGCTCGCTGACCGGCGACGACGGCCTGCGCCGCGTGCTGGAGATGGTCGCGGCGGCGGCGCGGGACTGAGCGTCCGCCCCGTCACGGCACCAGGTCGCCGATCAGCATGATCCCGCCCACGTACCAGTTGGTGCCCGCGTACTTGGCCGGGTCCTTCTCCATATCCGGGCGGTTTGGGTCGAAGAGGATCTTCGCCTTGTCCGGCACCACCTGGTCGATGTGCACCTCGACGCGGTGCACTGCATCGGGCAGTTCCGAGGCGATGCGCAACGACGCGAGGCGGTGATAGGTGCAGAAGCCGTCGATGCGCGCCATGGCCGTGGGCGCGCCGCCATCGACGCTGATCAGCACCTGGCCGCAGTCTGGGCCGAGCAGGTCGTAAATCGACACCGCACTGCCCTTGAAGCGGAATGCCAGGGTGGTGCCGGGTTTGTTGGCGCGCCACAGGCTGGGCACGCGATCGCCGAAGCTCTTCGCGCGCGCATCCGTGGCGGCGTCGAGCTTTATCCAGCCGTCGCCCGGCTTGGCCTGCTCGAGCGGTACAAGCTTGGCCTTTTCATAATTGTCGGCGACGAGCGGGGCGCGCAGCGCATGCGGCTTGTGCTTGCCAGCGAGGAGCTTGGGCAGGTGGCGCGTCAGGATCTGCGTGTACAGATCGTGGCCCGCATCGGTGGGGTGGACGTTGTCCTCGACGAACACCAGCTTGTCGCCGAGCGCCACACGCTCCGCGTCGCTGGGCTTGCTGGTGCGGAAGACCAGCGTCCCGGCGCGTTCGCGCGCGGAGACCTCGACACCGAAGTGCACTGACGGGATGGCATAATGGTCGGCCAGCGACTCCATCGCGCTGGCAGCGCGCGGAAAATGGCCGTCCTTGAAGTCGCCAAGCATGCCGCCGGTCAGGGTGTAGACGTAACAGATGTCGGTGGCCGGATCTGCCGCCCAGGTCTGGCGGATGATGCCCTCCATGCAGCGCTGGATCTGCAACGGATCAGTGCCGCCGTCGTTGACCGCGAATTCGACGAACACCAGGTCGGGCTTGTGCTGCAGCACGTCGTGGCCGCAGCGGTAGACGCCGAGGTCTGAACCCGTGCCGCCGATGGCGGCGTTGATCTCGTGGATATCCGACTTCGGATACTGCTGTTTGAACCACGCCAGGCTCTTCACCCGCCAGCCGTTGGCCGCGGTGATGCTGCCGCCGAAGTAGGCGATGGCGATCGGCTTGCCGGCGGCGAGTTTGGCTGCGACGTTGGGCAGCCCGCCGCGCTCCTGGCACTCGACCGCGGGACGCAGGGGAAAGGCCTCAGCGGCGTGGAGGGCGGCAAGGACGGACAGCAGGAGCAGCAGGATGCGGTGCATGTGACGGACCCTTTGAAGATGATGGCGCCAGGATAGTACCCCGCGCCGTAGGCGACGCTGAGTCGCGGGGCGCGGCTGCCCACCATGCATGAGTCGGTCCGACATGCCCGCCACGGACCCGGATACACCGGCGACCGGCAGCACGGCGCGCCAGCACGACCATGCGCGCCAGCGGCATCCGCCCTGCGTGCCCTGCCCCGCTGCCTTTTTCGGCTGAAGTCCTAGGATCCCGTCCATGCCCCTGACTCCCAGCGGTCGTCGCCCATCCGGCAAGGCTAGCGAAGTCATGGCCATCCTGGAACAGCGCATCCGGGGCGGCGACTACCTGGTCGCGCCGCTGCCAAGCGGCCGCGAGCTGGCGGCCGAACTGGGCGTCAGCTACGTGACCGCGCGCAAGGCCATCGGCGCGCTCCAGGCGCAGGGTCTGCTCTCGCGTGGTGGCAATGGACGCTTGGTGCTGGGTGGGCGGCGCGCCGGCGGTCAGCTCGCCCAGCTGGCCTTCATCGCCCCCAACTTCCCGTCGCTGGAGGTGATGCGCTGGCGCCTGGCCATCGACCGCCTCGCCGACGAGCACCCGTGCGCGGTGAAGAACCATTTCTTCCGCCACTGGCACGATCCTGCGCTGATCGACATCATCGAACGCAGCGATGGCGCCTTCCTCTATCCCAGCGCCGAGAAGGTGCCGGCCGCGTTCGCTGCACGCCTGCGCGCGCGCCGCATCGTGGTCATCGACCAGGACTGGAGCGCGCTTGGCGTGCCCTCGATCTGCTGCTTCCCCGCAACCTTCGTGCGCGCCCTGCTCGACCACTGCCGCGCGCGCGGGCACCACCGCATCGCAGTCCTCAACACCCAGCCGCACGATCATGCCATCCAGGCGCGCCTCGCCGCCTACCACGGCTGGGCCGTCGACCACGACATGGTCCCGTACCTGATCGACGCCCCGGTGCTCGTCGGCGAGGATCCCGCGGTGCATGCGCAGGCGGTGCTGGCCGCGGCGCTGCGCGGCGGCGTGCGCGACTGGAGCGCGTTGTTCTGCACCACCGGCACGGTCGCGCTCGCGGCGATGCGCGCGCTGCACCTCGCGGGCATCGCGCCCGGTCGCGACGTCGCCGTCTGCACGCTGAACGACGACGGCCTGGGCGAACTCGTCATCCCCTCGCTGACCGCGCAGGCGCCCGTCGACCCGACGCCCTACCTGCGCCAGACGCTGACGTGGATGCTCGATCCGCAGCGGGCGTGGCAGGGCGCGACGCTGATCCAGCCAGAGGGCTGCGAAGTGGCGGTCAGGGAATCGACGGGCGCGGGGTGATGGCGGCGTGCGGGATGCGGGGTGAAGGTGCCATGCGAACCCAGAGCGGGAAAAGCGTGATGGCGGCGTGCGGGCCGCGGGGTGAAGGTGCCATGCGAACCCAGAGCGGGAAAAGCGTCGAGCCCAGGACTGCAGGCCACCGCATCATCCGCATCTTCTGGTGATTGCGTTGGCGTCAGCCGGGCGCGGAAATCCACGTAGCGATTTCGAGAGTGCCAACGGCGCGCCCTATCGCAGCCCAGGGCAATGCCCTACCCATTACCCACACCTGTTGTCGACAGCGCATAATAATCGGAAATCTGCCGATTTCTGAGCCTTCCGAGCAAGCGACATCGACTAGCCCAGGGCGTCAACCCTGCTCACTACCCACAAGTCGCAGCACTCGGGCACTGACCCTCATATCAACCCAGTCCTGTCCGCAGCCCGCGGAGCGGGCGACACATCGTAGCCCAGGGCGTGAGCCCTGGGAACCTCGGTTAGAGAGGAGGATAGGAGCCCGCGGAGCGGGCGGCACAGGTCCTGCCACTTCGAAATGAGGTGAATGCCGGGTGAGTCGTGATGATCCACGGACATCCCCAGATCGGGCCCCAATGGTCGTACATTACCGCTGAGCCTGCTGTGTCGCCACTCCGTGGGCTGGCCCGCAGACACGCCGCGCGACCCAGGGCTGGGGGCCCTGGGCTACGATGTGTCGCCCGCTCCGCGGGCTCTGAGTGGCTGCGATTCGACTGACGTGTGGGTAATGGGTAGGGCTGAAGATTGGCGCCGCGCCATTGGCGCTCACGACAGGCGCCCTGCATTTTTCAATGAATTGGAGGGGTTGGTCGACTTGTGGGGAATGAGCAGGGCGTTGTCCTGGGATGACCGTCTGGTCGCGCCGTTGGCGCTCACAGCAGACGTACTTCCGGCAAATGGTCCCGGACGACCCTGACTTGCGGGTAATGAGCAGAGCTCACGCCCTGGACTGCGCTCTTCCCCCCGCTCCGCGGGCGGAATTGCCGATGACCGACCATCTCAGCGCTTTGTCACAGGTCACCCAGCCCCACATGGAGTTGCGGGTGATGAGCAGGGCGTTGCCTTGAGCCAGGAGAGGTCGCGCCCTTGGCGCTCGAGATCGCAATCGCGATCGTAGAGGCGCTCCTCTACCACAACATGGAAGCAACGAGCAGGGCATCCGACACCGGATTTCATCCATGCGGCCGAAGAACGCCGCGGATCAGACGCAGCACTGCCCGCGTCGCATGCCGGCATCCCCCGCTCCACGTGCCCCTGTTCACCAACTTCGTATCCCTCCTCCTCCATGCCACGCGACACCATCCGTCGTCGTCACACACGGACTGTCGCGTTACTGGCCGCCTTTCGCCACGCAGCGGAACGTTTCCTAAAATCAGGGGATCGTCGACCGCGTGTCCGCCAGGGATGGCCGGGACCCGGATATGGCGATCTCCATCCCCGCTCGCGCGCGCACTGCGGTCATTCGCGCTGCGCAGTTCCATTCCGCACCATCGCCATCGTCCTCGCCCACGCCTCCCCCTCCTGAGGTGCCCATGCGCATGCCATTCCTCCCCGTCGCACTCGCTCTGGCTGCCTGCGCGCCGCTGGCCGCCTCCGACGTGTTCGCAGATTTCGCCATCCCCGACCTGCTGCCGCTGGCCAAAAAACACAGCGTGATGAACACCGGCGCGATCAAGCTCAAGAGCCACTACGACCGCGACCTAGGCAAGCTCGGCGAACTGAAGGCGGGCTCGCTGCGCCTCGACCTGTCGATCGGCAAGCGCGACGATGCGCCGATGTGGTGGGACGTGGTCAATGGCCCGGATCCCGACCACCTTGGCTACAATTTCGCCAACGTTGACTGGCTGGATGGTGAACTGACCAAGCAGGACACCCTGCCCTACTGGGGCCTCGTCTATATCCCGATACCATTCCAGGATCCACGTCAGCCAGCGGACGACTGGCGCTTCCTCGATCCCGACCGCTTCAACTGGGACCGCTGGCAGGAGGCTTCACGCACCTTCGCGGGTCACGTGCGCGGCCTGCACCAGCATGGCTACCTCGAGGCGCTGAACGAGCCCGACCTGTACCTGCCGTGGATCACCGGAACCGACACCGAAAACCTCAAGAAGGGATATTTCCTGCGCGTGCCCAACATGGACACCCAGCTTGAGCCGACCACCTTCCAGATGTACGTGCGCACGGCCAAGGGCTTCAAGGAGGGCGATCCGGACGCGGTCGTCGGCGGTCCGGCGCTGGCGGGCGCAGCGATGCAGTGGACGGGCCCGTTCCTCGACTATGTCGCGGGCAACCAGGCGCCGATCGACTTCTTCTCGTTCCACGTGATCAGCGGCGACGATCCGTTCAGCGTGGTCATCCCGCGCACCCAGGGCGTGCGCAATCAGCTCGCCGAACGCGGCTGGGCGCACTCGGTCGAGATCCACATGAACGAGTACAACGCCTACGGTCATCCCTGGGACCAGGACACCAACTCCAGCGACCTCGCCGTGCATGTCATCGAGAACTGCCACGACCTGCTCGGCCAGCACGACCTGACCGTGATCAGCTGGGCACAGGCGATGGACAACAGCCAGGTACAGGGCGCAGTGAACGGCGACCAGACCGCCGGCCTGATCGACTGGGAGGGCAACCGCCGGCGCGCCTTCAGCGCCTTCGCGATGTACGGCGACATCCCGATGCCGAGCTTTCGCAGCAGCGAAACTGGCAGCATCCACACCATGGCCGGCGCCGACGCGGGCAAGGCCGGCATCATCGTGTGGAACAGTGATGGCGCGCAGGCCAGCGACGTGACCGTGACCGCGCACCACATCCCCTTCGCGAACGCGGTGTTCCGCCTGGTGGTGATCGACCCGACCGGCACCGGCAACCCACAGGGCCTGAACCCGTCGGTGCAGGAGACCCAGGCGATCACCAATCCGATGTTCCGCATCGTGCACCTGCCGCCGCGTTCAGTCGCCTACCTGTCGTGGACCAGCACCACCGCACCAGCGCTGGCGGCGCCCGCAGGCCAGGTGGTGCGCGTCCACCACGACTACCCGAACCGCGCCACCCACTCGTGGGCGGAATACGACCGCCGCGCCTGGACCGCGTGCCTGGGCATGGACGACGCGAACGACCTGCAGATCGTCGGCACCACGGTGCGCGAGCTCGCAACCACGGTGCACGTGTCCTGCCGCACGGCCGGCGCGCCCGCCAGCGGCACGCTGGGCATGCGCATCGACTACCTGACCGGCGGCGGCTATACGAAGAGCGTGCTCTTCCACGGCGGCCTGGCCGCTGGCTTCACTCTCCCGTGGGGCAGCGGGCGCCCCGTCGACCAGAGCGTGGCGATCGCGCTCGGTGACGCCGACATCATTCCGGGCGATTTCGCACCGGCGGGCTGGCTCGGGCAGGCGGTGGTGACGTACGTGATGAACCATACTGGGAACGGCACGCGTGCGACCTTCGTGCTGAGCGCCGGTGGGTCGACGGGGACGGGAACAGGAACGGGAACGGGAACGGGAACGGGAACGGGAACGGGAACGGGAACGGGAACGGGAACCGGAACCGGTACTGGCACAGGGACCGGGACGGGTCTGCCCACCGGAGGCAGCGGCGTCGGCCTGACCGGCCAGTACTTCGCCACGAGAGACCTGAGCGGCCCGGCGCTGACGCGCACCGACCCGGTGATCGATTTCACCTGGGACACCACGCCACCCATCGCGGGCATCGGTCTGGCCGACTACAGCGTACGCTGGACCGGCACCATCCAGGCGCCGACCAGCGAGCCCTACACCTTCCACGCGTTCAGCGACGATGGCGTGCGCCTGACGGTCGACGGCCACCAGCTCATCGATCATTGGGTCGACCAGGGGGTGACGGAATCCACCGGCACCATCGCCCTGACCGCCGGGCACAGCTACGCCATCACCATGGAATACTACCAGCACGCTGGCGGCGCGACCGCGCGGCTGCTGTGGAGCACGCCCTCAAGTCCGACCGCCGCCGTGGTGCCCCAGTCGCGGCTCATTCCGGCGGCGGGTGGCGCAGCGGGGACGGGAACGGGTGGCGGTACTCCGGCGATCTCAAGCACGAACGGCAGCGGCTGCGGCTCAGGAATCGCGGCGGTGGTGCTGATGCTGAGCGCACTGTCGATGATACGCCTGCGCGGCGCGGGTGGGCGTCAGCCGCCGGAATGAACGGCGCTTGAAGCGCGACGCCGGGGATGACTGGGGTCGATGCGCGACGCAGCCGGCCGACACCTCCACCAGCCCACGCCTTGCATCCTTCCTGTTCCAGGCATTCTGCCCCGCATCGAGGGCTCTCCCATGCGGCTGTGGATGATGCTGGTGGGTGACCCTGGCCAGCACTTCGGTGCCGAATCCCGCGCTGACCACCGTCACCTACGACCTGCGCGTGCTGACCGCGCCGCTCCATGACCGCAAAGGTCCCAACCTCGAACCGCCGGTGCCGCAGGGCTCGCACATCGGCCCACCCACCGAGCCCGAGAGCAAGCCGGAGATCAACGAGTTCATCGAACTCGTTCAGAAATTCGTCGCCCCCGAGGCGTGCAGAGGCGAAGGCGTCGCCATCAGCGAGTATAATGGCGCGGTGGTGGTGACCCAGGTTTCAGCAGTGCAGCAGCTGGTCCGAGCCGCCTTCGCGCAGCTGGAGCGGCGCCGCGCCACCCAGCTGGTCTGCCGTTTCTACCGCTTGACCAAGCCACCCGCCGCCGCGGGCGCGACCCTGGACGCCGAGCAGTGGGCGGCCGTGGCCCCCACCGCGACGCTGGTCGAGGCCGCGCTCGCCCACCACGGTATGCGCCAACACATCGCCAGCGGCCACGAGCGGCTCTATGTCCAGGACCTGGACCTCAACCAGTTCGTCCACGTGCCGATCGTCGCCGCGCTCGGCACCGGCATCGACCTCGACCTGACCGCCACCGCCACCATCGCTGGCGTGCTGGTCGACCTGCGTCTGATGGCCACCGTCGACGCGCAGTGGCCGATGCGCGAGGTCAGCGACGACCACGGCCAGGTCGTGGGGGTCATCACCACGCCACGCCTGACCACCGATACGTCGTCCGAAACCCGCCTCATCCCGCCCGGCGGCGCGGCCATCTCCCGCTGCGGGACACGCGCCTACGCGCTCACCTGCGAGGTGCTGAGCGACGCAGGCGGACACCCGTTCGGACCCTGGCACGCGGATGGCACCATCGGCGACAAGCCCGCCCCGCCGGCGGACCCGGCGCCCACGCCGGCGGACGGTCGGTATCGGGGAATCCCGTGAACTTCTGAGGCGCGGCAGCGCCGCAGGCCCCCTACCCGCGGCTGTCCATGCTCTGCTCCGCACTGCGCGCCAACAGGTTGGCGAGTTGGAGGAAGCCGTCCCAGCTGCTCGGCTTGGTGAGGAAGTTGCGCGCCGGGATGAGGCCCTCGGAGAGCATGTCCTGGTATTCCGCCACCGACGCGAAGATGTAGACCGGGGTCTGGTCGAAGATGGGCTGCGCGCGCACGAAGCGCAGCAGTTGCGCACCGGTGACCACCGGCAGATGCGCGTCGAGGAGGATGCAGTGCGGTGGCGGGACGTCGCGGGCGCTGACCTTGATCTGGAAATAGTGCAGGGCGTTGTCGCCCTTGTCGATCACCTGCAGGCGCAGGGAATGGCCGGTGACGCGCACGGCCTCTTCAAGCAGCGTCGCGTCGCCCGCGTTGTCTTCGACGTAGACGATGGTGGGCAGGTGGTCCGGCTTGATGGTGGTCATGGGCGCGAGAATCGCGGGGGGGCGTCAGGCACAGCGGAATAGTCGCGCACCTTCGGCGCGGTCAGTCACGCAGCGCGCCAGGGATTCCTGACAGAGCGGCGGGCCACTGCGCGTCCACCGGGTCACATCGACTCCCGCTGACCAAGTTGTCCTGGTCGGAATCGCGGTCGACCTTGACGCGCGCTGCGCCGGCGCCAAATCGCACGGAGGCTCGGAAGACTTTCCCGCAGTCTGCTTGCTAAAGTTTAGCTAAATATTAGATTCGGCCGCGGAAGACCTGCGCCAATGACCTGCAACCGCCGTCACCCCACCCCCAGCGGACCACGCGCCGCCGCCCGCCTGGTGGTCTTCGACTTCGATGGCACGCTGTCCTGGTTGCGCCATGGCTGGCCGTGCATCATGACCGCGGTGATGCGCGAGCACCTGCCGGCCATTGCAGGCGAGGATGCGGTTGCGATCGACGCGCTGCTGACTGGCATCGTCCTGGGCATGAACGGGCACCCGACCATCATGCAGATGACGCGTTTCGCCGCGCTGGTGCAGGAGCGCGGCGGCCAGGTCCGCGCTCCCGAGGACCTGCGCGCGGAGTATCAGGCCCGCCTCGACACCGAGATCGCCGCGCGCGTGGCACGCATCCGCGGCGGCAGCGCGGCCACCGACGACTTCGTGGTGTGCGGCGCGCGGGCACTGTTGGAGCGCCTCGCGGCCAGCGGCGCTACCCTGGCGGTGCTGAGCAGCACGGTCGAGGAGCGCGTACGCGAAGAGGCCGGCATCCTCGGCTTAACCCGCTACTTCGGTGGCCGCATCCACGGCTGCGTCGGTGATCCCTCCACGTTCACCAAACGCGCGGTGTTCGAGCGGCTACTGCGCGAGACCGGATGCTCAGGCGGTGAACTGCTGTCCTTCGGCGACGGCCCAGTCGAGATCGCCGAGACCAGGCGGCTTGGCGGCACCGCCATCGCGGTGTGCAGCGACGAGGACGACAACGGCTCCGGCATCTGCGACCCCTTCAAGCGTGAGCAGCTGCTGCGCGCCGGCGCGCACGAAGCGATCGCGGACTTCCGCGACGCCGACGCGGCACTCGCCCGGCTCCAGCTGGTGGTGGCCGCGTCCGCGCGCGCCTGATCCCCCTCCCATACCGAGCGACCGGACCCCCATGCCCCTCATCACCATCGCCACCGCGCTCATGGACATGTTGGCGGAGCCGGTACGGGAGCAGACGGTCGCATGCCCATGACCACCCGACCCCTCGACCTCAAGCGGTTGAAAGTCCTGCCGCTGGCGCAGCGCGCGAGTCTGACCAAGGCCGACGACATCCTGATCCAACCGGACGCGACTCCCAAGCCGCTGAACGCCCACCAGGATGCCCTCACCAGCGCCTGCGCGGCGCGCATCCGCGCGGCAGAGGTGCGCGGCGCCAGCATCATGCTGATCTACGGCGCGCACCTGCTGCGCAACGGCGCCGCGCTGATCCTTGAGCGCATGATGGCGCAGGGTTGGGTCACCCACCTCGCCACCAACGGCGCCGGCACCATTCACGACTGGGAATACGCGTGGTTCGGCGCCAGCACCGAGAGCGTCGAGATGAACGTCGCCAGCGGCACCTTCGGCACGTGGCACGAGACCTCGACGTCGATCCACCTCGCGCTGATGGCGGGCGCGCTCGACGGGCTCGGCTATGGCCAGGCGCTCGGGCGCTTCATCTGCGACGACGGCGCCACCCTGCCCACCACCGCGTCGCTGGCCGCGGCGATCGCGGCGGAGCCCGGTCACCGTCTCACCCCGGCGCGCGCCGACCTGCTGCGCGCGATGACGGAATTCGGGATTCCCCCCGGCCCGTACCGCATGGAGCACCGCTGGAAACACGCCTCGATCGTGGCGTCGGCGTGGCGGCACGGCGTGGCCCTGACGGTGCATCCCGGCATCGGCTACGACATCATCGCCAACCATCCGATGTTCAACGGCGGCGTGATCGGGCGCGCGGCGGAATGGGACTTCGCGCTGTTCGGCGGCGCGCTCGACGGCCTCGACGGCGGCGTGGCGATGTCGGTCGGCTCGGCGATCATGGGCCCGCAGGTGTTCGAGAAGTCGGCGAGCTGCGTCAACAACCTGCGCCTGCAGGACGGCCGCGGGCCGGTGCGCGATCACGCGATCTTCGTCGTCGACCTGCAGGACGGCGGCGGGTGGGACTGGGAAAAAGGTGAACCGCCCAAGACCAACCCGGCCTATTACCTGCGCTTCTGCAAGAGCTACTCGCGCATGAACGGTGCCATGCAGTACCTCCAGTGCGACAACGCCGCGTTCATGCACAATCTCTACCGCAAGCTGGCAACGCCGTGACGCCGGACCGCCTGCGCGCGCTGACGGCGCGCTACGCCGATCTCGATCTCGCCATCGTCGGCGACTTCTGCCTCGACCGCTACCTGGAGATCGACCCGGCGCGCGCCGCGGTGTCGATCGAGACCGGCCTGCCGGTGCACAACGTGGTGGCGGTGCGCGCGCAGCCCGGCGGCGCCGGCACCGTGCTCGGCAACCTGGTCGCGCTGGGCGTGGGCACGCTACGCCTGGTCGGTTTCTGCGGCGACGACGGCGAGGGCTATGAATTGCGCCGCGCGCTGGGCGCCTTGCGCGGGGTCGCACTCGACCACTTCATCACCACTTCGGCGCGGCGCACCTTCACCTACTGCAAGCCGATGGTCTACTCGCCCGGTGCCCCGCCGCGCGAACTCGAACGACTCGACTCGAAGAACTGGACGCCGACACCCGTCGACCTTGGCGCGATGTTGACGCGCTCGTTGCGCCAGCTCGCCGCCACCGCCGATGGCGTGATCGTCATGGATCAGGTCGACGCGGCCGGCACCGGCACGGTCAGCGCCGCGCTGCTCGACACGCTCGGCGCCTGCGCCGCCGCGCGCCCGCAGATGCCGGTGATCGCGGACTCGCGGCGCAGCCTGCGCGACTATCCGCCGGTGATCTTCAAGATGAACGCCGCCGAGCTTGCCGCCATGTCCGGGGGCGCGGGCCACCGCGGCCTGGACGACGTGAAAACCGCCGCGCGCGCCCTGGCGGACGCCAACGGCCAGCCGGTGTTCATCACCCTGGCCGAGCAGGGCATCGTCGGCGCCGCGCCCGGCGGCGCGCTGGAACATGTCCCCGCCCTGCCCCTGCGCGGACCCATCGACATCGTCGGCGCCGGCGACTCGGTCACCGCCAACCTGATCGCCGCGACGGCCGCCGGCGCCACCCTGCGCGAGGCCATCGAACTCGCCATCCTCGCCTCGTCGCTGGTCATCCACCAGCTCGGCACCACCGGCACGGCCAGTGTGGACCAGATCGCGGAGCTGCTGCCGGCGCTGGGGTGAGGCGCCACGCCGGACCTTGCCATCGCCGCGAAGGCCGATGCACTCGCAGCGATGCCGGATGTCCCCACGCGCTTCGTGCTGTTCGCCTTCGGCGAGGAGCTGGCCGCCTACACCCAGGCGCACCTCGCCCTGCTGACCACGATGGCCAACGCGCCCGCGGGCTGTGAATTCGTGGTCGTCACCACCCACCCACGGCATTTCCACTGGTTCGACGGGCGGCTGCGCTTGGTCGTGATCGACAACGCGCAGCTCACGGCCTGGAAGGGCCCCAGCGGGTTCTTCTGGCGCACCAAGATCGAGGCCATCCGCCACGCGGCCGCGCTCGGCCCGGCGCACATCGTCTACCTCGACTCCGACGTGCTCGCCACCGCCCCGCTTGCCGACCTGTGCGCGGGCCTGGCGCAGGGCCGGGTCTACATGCACCAGCGCGAGTTCACCCTCGGCGGCACCCGCCGCCGGGGCCACCGCCCCCTGCGCCAGCTCATCCCGCGGACCCACGTCGGCACCACCGTGTCGCTGGACACTGAAATGTGGAACGCCGGCGTCGTCGCCGTCGGCGCTGCGCAGCACGGCCTGCTTGACCGCGCCCTGGCGCTGTGCGACTCCTTCATCGCCGATGGCCAGCACACCTTGCACGAGCAGTTCGCCTTCAGCGTCGCCCTCGCCGGCACCGGCGCGCTACACGCCGCCGAGCCCTGGATCCTGCACTACTGGGGCAACAAACCCGGCTTCCAGGAGGCGATCAATGCCCAACTCGCCGCCATCTGGATCCGCCAGCTGAACGTCGACCAGGCCATCGCCTTCGTCCAGGCCAACCCCATCCGCCGCCCGGTCTCAGTGCGCCGGCGCTGGTGGAACCGCTGGTTCAAGGGTCTGGCGGGCGTGGCGAGCTGAAGGATTTGAGGGAGTTCATTTACCTTTTCACGTCACCGGGTAGTTTCGCCGCAGCGCCATGATCCACCGCCTTCCACTCCTGATCTGCGCGGTGCTGGTCGCCTTGGCCGCAGCACTGCCGAGTGGCCGTTGGTACCAGTGCCACATGGACGGAACCCTGCACGCGGCATGCTGTTGCCAGACCGCGCTGCCCGCCCTTCCTGATGCTGATCAATCCTGCACCGCCCATGACGGCGGCTGCTGCACCGTGATCATCCTTCCCGACCACCCGGATCAGCAGGTCGCCGCCACGCCGTGCGTTCCGGATGATGGGCTTGCCGTCATCGCTGCGCTCGACCTGCTCGGGGACGGCCCCGTCGTGCTCGACCTGTGCGACCGGAACCGCCGTTCCCTGGTCACACGTCGACCGTCGGCACCTCGCGAACCGTCGTCGCCGCAGCTTTTCCAGCGGTACTGCTCCTACGTGATTTGACGGTCAATGGATGTGCCGGAGCGCCCAGTGGGCGCTTGGCCGCACCGTCTCTCCACACGGATCGCCCGGCTTCTTCCCGTAAGAGTCGTCGGCGCATCCCCCATCCGCAAACGGTTCGCCACCCGCCAAGCATCGGGCCTCGCGATCACATCACTGCCTGCGTGCAGGATGTGCGCTGCAGGTGTGCTCCGCATTGCGGCCAGATGGATCTCCCAGAAGGATTGCTCACATGCACCAGCGACCGCTTCGCCTGATCCTTGCGCCGTCTGGGCTCGCCCTGCTGGCGATGCTCAGCGGCTGCTCCTCCTCCGATGATGGGACTGGCTCCAGGCAGCAGCGTGCCGATCTCGGACCGAGCGCGTCTCCTTCCGCCATGCCCGACATGGCGGACGGATCCGCAGCACATGCGCCGCCAACGGATGAACTGCCAGCGTTGATCGCCAGTGCGACCCTCGAACGGGCAGCGCTCGTCCGGGCTGTCCTTCAGCGCAATCCCGGCATCGCAGCCGCGCGCGCAGGATGGCTCGCCGCGCTCTCCCGGTATCCCCAGCAGTCGGCCTGGGATGACCCGATGCTCTCCTACCGCACCTACCCCAGGAGCATTGGCGCCGGCGTCCACTACGGGCAAGAGATCGAGATCAGCCAGCGCATCCCAATCGGCGGCAAGCTCGACCTGCAGGGCGAGATCACCCTGGCTGAGGCCGATGCCGCGCGTGCGGATTACCAGTCCGTGCGGCTGCGGCTGGGGATGATGGCGTCGCAGCTCTGCGACGACTATGGCCTCGCGGTCCGTTCCCTGGCGATCCTCTCCCGCCAGGCGCAGGTACTGGCCGACCTGAAGGCCAGTGCCCAGGCCCACGTCGCGAATGGCACCGCGTCGATCCAGGATGCGCTGATGGCCGACGCCGAGGCGGCCGAACTGCAGCAGGAAGTGATCCTGGCGACTGCCGATCGCGATGTCGCCATCACCCAGCTCAATGGACTCCTGCACCGTCTTCCCATCGATGCTCCGCTTCCGGTCCCGGGTGATGAGGCCGTGGCCACGCCTGGAACAGCGAGCGCGGCCCTGCAGGAGATCGCGGTGCGGGAACGGCCAGAGCTCAGCGCGGTCGAGGCGCGGGCGCGCCGCGCGGATTCGTCGCTGGTGCTGGCCGAGCGCCAGTACCGGCCCGATGTCATGGTCTCCGGCACCTACAGCTCGCTCTGGGACCAGCGCGAATACCGCTATGGCCTGGGCGTGTCAGTGGCGCTGCCGGTGCATGGCGACCGCCTGCAGGGCGGCATCGATGAAGCCCATGCCCAGATCACCCAGGCGCACCTCGAACGCGAGCACATGGAACGCGACATCCGCGTGGAGGTGGCGGAAGCCATCCGTCGCCTGACCGCAGCCGAGTCCATCGCGACGGTCATCCATGATCAGCTGCTGCCGGCACTCACCAACCGCAGCGACGCCGCACGCACCGCGTTTTCTGCCAACCGCGCATCGTTCGAAGCGATCATCGCCGCGACGCGCGCGCAACTCAGCGCCGAGCTCAGGTACCAACAGGCCCTGACCGACGTTTCCCGTCGTCGCGCCATGCTCATCCGTGCCATCGGACGCCTCCCCATACCCGCCCAGGCTGGAGCCACCCCATGAACACCACCGCGAAGCTCACCGCCATCGTCGCCACGCTCGCCGCGGCGGGTTCGCTCCTGCTCGGCTGGAGCGTGCGCACCGGCAGCAGTCGTCCGATCCCAGGGGCGGTCAGCGCCAGTGAGCAGGTCGCAGTGGCCCTCAGCAAGCCGATGCCCGTGCCGGATGCCGCGCTCATGCCCCTCGAGCAGGTCTATGCGGCCTACGAACATCTCCGCGATCACCTGGCGCTGGACCAGCTGCCGGGAGTGGCGACCGATGCACAGGCGCTGACCGCGGCTTTGACCGCCGCCAAGCTGGCCCTGCCGGCCGATCATCCCGCAGCGGAGCTGGTCATCACCGCCTTGGCACACGGCGGGCATCTCGCCGCCGCCGCCTCGCTTGAGGATGCGCGGGAACATTTCGCCACCATCAGCCACGCCCTGGTCGCGATCGCCGAGGGCGAGCCCCGCCTTCAGAAAGGGCATGTCGTCTTCAGCTGCCCGATGACCAAGGGCTACAAGAAATGGATTCAGGGAACCTCGGCCAAGAGCAATCCCTACATGGGCACGATGATGTCCACCTGCGGGACGACCACCACCTGGATGGCCGACGAGCACGCCACCCCGCACGCGGCGATGAGCCCCGGGGGCGCCAAGGACATCGCCTTCTTCACCTGCTCCATGCACCCAGCGGTGAAGATGCAGACACCCGGGAGCTGCCCCATCTGCAGCATGGATCTGATTTCGGTGACCAAGGAACAGGTCGCCTCAGGTGAGATCATGGTGGACGAATCCCGCCGCCAGCTGATCGGCATCCGCACCGCCGCGATCATCAAGCAGCCGATGCACATCCTGATCAATGCGGTCGGCCATGTCGCCTATGACGAGTCCGGGTATTCCGACGTCAGCCTCAAGGTCGGTGGCTGGGTCACCAAGCTCATCGCCGACACCACCGGGGCATTCGTCGAGCAGGGTCGGCCGCTCTTCACCCTGTACAGCCCTGAGCTTTACGCGGCAGAGCAGGAATACCTGCTGATGCTCCATGCCCAGCCCACCACCGCCACAGCGGTCGGTGGTGGCATCCTTGAAGCCGCCCGCGAACGCCTGCGGCTCTGGGACCTCGATGACGCCCAGATCAGCGAGATCCGCGAGCACGGCGCGCAAAAGGACCAGGTCATCGTCGCCCCGGCCTCAGGGTACCTCATCGCCAAGGACATCGTGCAGGGCGCTGCGGTGGTGCCGGGACAGCGGCTCTTCCGCATCGCCCCCATCGACCGCATCTGGATCCTGGCCGAGATCTTCGAGACGGACATCGCGGTGGTCGCGGTCGGCCAGTCGGCGACGGTGACGCTGCCCTACGCGCCTGGCGAGACCTTCACCGGAACCATCGACTACCTCTATCCCTACCTCAATGCCGATACGCGCAGCGTGCGCGCCCGCATCCGGCTCGAGAACGTCGACCACCACCTGCGACCCGAAATGTATGCGACGGTGGCCATCGCGGTCGAGGTCGGCGAGCGCCTGCTGGTACCGAAGTCGGCGGTGGTCTACACCGGTCCACGGCGACTGGTGTTCGTCGACCTGGGTGAAGGGCGGCTGCGTCCACACCAGGTGAAGCTCGGCCTCGCCAACGCCGAGTCCTACGAAGTGCTCAGCGGCTTGGCACCGGGCGACAAGGTCGTGACCTCCGGCAACTTCCTGGTCGCGGCCGAGAGCCGCATCCGTTCGGCCGAGCAGTACTGGGGAGATGACCATGACGCCAAATGAGCCACCCGTGTCCGCGGCGCCGAAACTCGGGCCCATCGCCCGGATCATCGCGGTCTGCGCCCGCCATCCGGCGATGACCATCATCCTGGCCCTGGCCCTGGTGGGCTGGGGCTATTTCTCACTGCGTAAAACGCCGCTGGACGCCATCCCGGACCTGTCCGACATCCAGGTGATCATCTTCACCGACTGGCAGGGCCGCAGCCCCGACCTGGTCGAAGACCAGGTCACCTATCCGATCATGACCACGCTGCTCGCGGCGCCGAAGATCAAAGCGGTGCGTGGCCAGTCCTTCTTCGGTCTGTCCTTCGTCTATGCGATCTTCGAGGACAACACCGACATCTACTGGGCGCGCAGCCGGGTCCTGGAATACCTCAACACCGTGCAGGGGAAGCTGCCCGAAACCGCCAAGCCACGCATCGGTCCCGATGCGTCGGGCGTCGGCTGGGTCTTCGAATATGCCCTGGTGGACCGGTCCGGCGGACACGACCTCCAACAGCTGCGCGCGCTGCAGGACTGGAACCTGCGCTATGCGCTGGAGAGCGTTCCGGGCGTCGCCGAGGTCGCCTCGGTGGGCGGATTCGTCAAGCAGTACCAGGTCCAGTGCGACCCCGCCAAACTGCTCTCCTACCACGTCGCCATCCCGGAGATCGTCAAGGCGATCCGCGCCTCGAACGCGGACGTCGGCGGCGAGGTCATCGAGATCAGCGGTCACGAGAACATGGTGCGCGGTCGCGGGTACGTGAAGTCCATCGCCGACCTGGAGGACATCCCGGTACGCTTCTCCGACAACGGGGTCCCGGTCTTCCTCAAGGATGTCGCGGTGATCAACCTCGGCCCGGAGACCCGGCGGGGCATTGCCGATCTCAACGGCGAGGGCGAGGTCGTCGGCGGCATCGTCGTCATGCGCTACGGCATGAACGCCCTGTCGGTGATCGATGCAGTGAAGGCCCGCCTGAAGGAGATCCAAGCGGGCCTGCCCGCCGGCATCGAGGTGGTCCCCACCTATGACCGTTCCGGTCTGATCCGCGATTCGATCCACACCCTGACACGCACCATCATCGAGGAGATGGTGGTGGTCAGCCTGGTGATCTTCCTGTTCTTGCTGCACGTGCGCAGCGCGCTGGTGCCGATTCTGACCCTGCCGATCGCGGTCCTGCTCGCATTCATCCCGATGTATTACCAGGGTCTGACCGCCAACATCATGTCGCTTGGCGGCATCGCCGTGGCGATCGGCGCGATGGTCGACGCCTCGATCATCATGGTCGAGAACATCCACAAGAAGCTGGAAGCCTGGGAGAGCCATGGGCGCCAGACCCCGCGAATCGAGGTGGTGATCGGGGCGATGCAGGAGGTCGGCCCGTCGATCTTCTTCGCGCTGCTGGTGATCACGGTGTCGTTCATGCCGATCTTCACCCTGGAAGGCACCGAGGGGAAGCTGTTCAGCCCCCTGGCTTACACCAAGACCTACTCGATGGGCTTCGCGGCGATCCTGGCCGTCACCCTGGCCCCGGCCCTGGCCGCCATCTTCATCCGCGGCAAGATCCTCAAAGAGGACCACAACCTCGTCAATCGCTGGCTGATCCGCCTGTACGCGCCGGTCGTGCGCTTCGTGGTGCGCTTCCGCTGGCCGGTGATCATCGCGGCGCTGATCACGGTGCTGGCGACCATTCCCGCCTATCTGCATCTCGGCAGCGAGTTCATGCCGCCGCTCAATGAAGGCGCCATCCTCTACATGCCGACCAGCCCGCCCGGGATGTCGATCACCGAGGCCGGCAACGTCCTCCAGGCGATGGACCGCGAACTCAAGACCTTCCCGGAGGTGGTCTCGGTGTTCGGCAAGATGGGGCGCAGCGAGTCCCCG
Source organism: Planctomycetota bacterium (assembly GCA_038213805.1). GTDB lineage: Bacteria > Planctomycetota > UBA11346 > UBA11346 > UBA11346 > BOG-1363. Next base: position 48,753 of record JBBQSO010000007.1, read on the forward strand.
ACCGATCCGGCGCCGATCAACATGGTCGAGACCGTGGTCGTGCTGAAACCGCGCAGCGAATGGCGTGCGGGGATGACCTGGGACAAGCTCATCAAGGAGATGGATACCAAGCTGCTCTATCCGGGCATGCCCAACGTCTGGTGGATGCCGATCCAGACCCGCACCGAGATGCTCGCCACCGGCATCCGCAGCCCGCTCGGCATCGAGGTCTACGGCAACACGCTGGAAGACATCGAGAAGACCACCCTGGCGATCGAGCGGGTCGTCGGCCAGGTCATGGGCACGCGCTCAGCCTTTGCCGAGCGCACGGTCGGAGGATTCTATATCGACTTCGCGGTCAAGCGCCGCGAGGCGGCGCGGCTTGGGCTGCGGGTGGAAGACGTCAACCAGATGGTGGCGACCGCGATCGGTGGGCTGAGCGTTGGCGAAACCGTCGAGGGTCGCGAGCGTTACCCCATCAACGTCCGTTACGCGCGCGAATTCCGCGATGACCCGAACGCCCTCGGCAAGACCCTGATCGCCCTGCCGAGCGGCGCTCAGGTGCCGATGTCGGAAGTCGCCGACATCCGCTTCGTCAACGGCCCACCGATGCTGCGCAGCGAAGGCGGCAAGCTGGTGAGCTATGTATTCGTGGACGTGGCCAACCGGCCGTTCGCCGACTACGTCGACGAGGCCAAGGCGGTGGTCGCCAAGGAAGTCGTGCTGCCAGCTGGCGTGCGCCTGGACTGGGTCGGGCAGTACAAATATTTTGAACGCGCCAAGGCCAAGCTGGCCCTGGTCGTGCCGATCACGCTGCTGATCGTGATGTTCCTGCTTTTCCTGAACACCAAATCGGTGGTCGAGACCATGATCGTCATGATGGCGGTGCCATTCTCGCTGGTCGGAGCGATCTGGTTGTTGTGGCTGCTCGACTACAACATGAGCGTAGCGGTGTGGGTCGGCCTCATCGCCCTGGCGGGCCTCGATGCGGAGACCGGGGTGATCATGCTCCTCTATCTGACCTTCGCCCATCGCCGCTGGCTTGACGAGGGTCGCCTGAGGACGGCTGATGACCTGCGCGACCTCATCGTCGAAGGTGCGGCCCAGCGCATCCGCCCCAAGCTCATGACCGTCCTCGCGGCCATGGTTGGTCTGATCCCGATCCTGTGGAGCGACGGCACCGGCGCCGATGTCATGAAACGCATCGCGGCACCGATGATCGGCGGCCTGGTGACCTCCTTCCTGCTGGAGCTGACGGTCTATCCGGCGCTCTTCGCCCTCTGGAAAAGCCGCAGCCTGCCGGTCACGGCTCCCGCGATCACCTCCCCACTCTGATTCCACGTCGCGGCCTGCGGGCAAAACGGCCCTCACCCGCTTACGTTTCCGATGCGAACCAAAAGCGCGTCGGGACCTGACTCGCAGTGTGTTCCCGCACGCGCGGTTCCCGGCAGCACAGGATGGCCACGGGTTGCCCCCCCGTGCAAGCCGGCAGTGCTCCCGCCGGCGCCGGCTACCAGAACCCTGCACTCACTTGCTGGCGGCAACCTCATCACGTGGTCCACATGGACCATCAGGGTCGGCAGGGTCTGGGCAGCGAAGACGCGTAATCTGGTGTCCTTTTCGTCCTGACTCTCAGCGGTGAACAGGTAGACCGCTTGTTTGAGGGTCTTCTCGTGGCATTCGAAGTAGTCCTTCGCGAAGTCCTTGTCCGCGGCGCTGCCGAGCTTGTCGAGTTTCACCTGAAGTTTCTTGTCGAGGTCGTTCGCCAGCGTGACGCCCTGCTTCGCCGCGAGGGCGAAAAATCCGCTGTTGGCCTTGGTATGATCGTCGATCATCTGGCGTCGCCGACTACCTGGTGGCCATGACCGCCCGAGCAGATACGGTCATATGCAGACCATGCCATTCGCCCCCGTGCCCAGCCTGCGCGAGATCTCAGAACGTTGCGGCATGGCCAGGTCGACGGTCGGCCACATCCTGGGCGGTCGCTCGCACCTGTTCCGGCCCGAAACGCGCGAGCTGGTGCTGCGCACGGCGGAGCAGCTGGGCTGGAAGCGGCCCGCGGACTGGCGGTCCGTGCGGCGTGCGCGCTTCGGCTGCGCTGTGCTGCTGAAGAGCGTCATGCAGGAATGCAGCTGGATCGGGATGAATTTCCTCGTCGCCCTCGAAGACCGCCTGCTGGATCGGAACATGCACCTGGCGATGGCGCGCCTGCCCGACGCCACCCTCGCCTCGGAGACCGCCCTGCGCCGGCTGCTGAAGCAGTGGTCGGCCGATGGGATGTTCATCAGCTACACGCAGCGGCCCCCACCGCGCCTGCACGCGCTGATCGCCGGCCTGGACCTGCCCGCGGTGTGGCTGAACAGCTGCGCCGCGATGGATGCGGTGCACCCCGACGACCTGGGGGCTGGACGCAGCGCAGCGGAGCTGCTGCTCGCAGCGGGTCACCGCCGCATCGCCTACGTCGGATATGCTTTTCCGCTCAACACGCCAGCCGACAAACTGCACTACAGCGACGCGGATCGTCCAGCCGGCGCCCGGACTGCGGTGCTCGCCTGCGGAGCGGACTGGCGGCATGTCGGTGGCGTCGACAGCACCTTGGTCGCCACGTGGCGCGAGCGCCTGGCGCGCAGCGACCGCGAGACCGCCGTGATCGCCTACAGTCCGCACCAGATCCTGCCCGTGCTCCATGCCGCGGCGCTGCTGGGCCTGCGCGTGCCCCATGACCTGTCGCTGATCACTTTCCACGACGAGAACGTGCGGCTGCTCGACCAGGAGATCGCTTGTCTCGAGCTGCCCGACGCAAACCTCGCCGAGATCGCTGTCGCGCATCTCTGCGCCCGCATCGGTGGCGCGCCGTCCCGTGCGCTTGATCCGGTGCCGTTCACGGTGCGTTCGACGCTGACGGTCGGGCCGCCTCCAGCGCGCGGACCGTCGCGGTCGGGCACGCGGCACTGACGCGGACGGGCGCTGCCCGACCAGACGCGGCGCGGCGCGCATCAGCAGCGCTGCAGCGTGGAAGAAAAATCAGCACTACATGAGGCAGGCGCGTTCGCGCCGACCCGCAAGCGTCCACGTTTCCGGACGTGTCATACTCCACCGATCGTGCCGATTTTTAGACAGCTGCTTAGACATGGGTGGGCTACGCTGCCGGGCCATGCCCCAGCCCGCCCGACCCGGCCATCCACGCGCACGCGCGCCCTCGGGGCATTGCTTGCCGTTACTTTGCTGGTCGGCGCGACCGCCTGCATCCGGGCCGCGGATCTGCAGGTGATGACCGTCGGCGACGCGATCACCGCCGGCTTCCAGTATCAGCCTCACTCAAAAGGAAAAGCACATGAGCCTCGCTCCCCGCCGCGACACCACGCTGTCGATCCGCTCCTCGCGCCTGCTGTCGACCGCCCTTGGCGGGCTTGGCTGCCTGGCCCTGTCCACCGCGGTGGCGGCGGCCGAGCCTGGGAACGTCACGCTCCAGGCGCAAACCGCGGAATCGGTCACCCTGGCCAACGCCGGGGGTGATCGCGTCTTCGTGCGCGTGCTGAAACCGAATCTGCTGGAGGTCGATTACCGCCCCGGCAACCAGACCTCGCCAATGACGCTGATCATGGATCCCGGCTTCGCCGCGAAGACCTGGTCGCCGGGCACCGTCTCGATCGCCGATGGCGCGTCCGAGGTGGTGCTGACCACGTCGGCCATGGTCGTGCGCATCGCCAAGTCCCCCTGCCGCGTGAACGTCTACGAGACCGACGGCACGACGCGCATTTTCGGCGAGGCGGCCGCCGCGGGCATGACCGACGCGCGGGTGAAGTTCGAGTTCGACGCGAACCTCAACTGGTACGGCATCCAGTCCGCGCCCAGCACGCGCGGACGGGAGATGGGCTCCACGACCTTGGGCGATTATGTGACCAAGACCTTCGTCACGCAGCTCACCCGGCAGAACGTCACGCCGGCCGTCGACCTGAACGCGCGCTGGCACGGCAGCGAGACCGGACCCTTCGCGTGGACGACCGGCGCCGCCAGCAAGCGCGGCTTCGGTGTGCTCTGGGACAACGATGGCGGCAGCGTCGCCTTCTCAAGCACCACGCTGGAGATGAACAAGACCAACGAGCGCTGCGTCAGCGCCGTCTCGTCGACCAAGCTGGACACCCTGTGGTTCGCCATGGTGGGCACGCCCACCGAAATCACCCAGGCGATGATCGAGCTCAGCGGCCGCCCCCAGATGTTCCCCAAGTACGCCCAGGGCTTCGGCAACACCGAGTGGGGCATCAACGAGGAGGAGCTGCGCTCGCACATCAACGCCTACCGCTCGCGCCACATCCCGCTCGACCACTTCATCCTCGATTTCGACTGGAAGGCGTGGGATCTGAACGACTACGGCAACTTCGAGTGGAACCTGCGCGCAACGAACGTCGCGGCCAGCGACTTCCGCGGCTTCCCCGCGGCCAGCGACACCACGCTCAAGACCTACACCGACGCCATGGGTGTGAAGCTGATGGGCATCACCAAACCCCGCCTGCACGTCGACACCGTGCAGGGCGCGGTGATCACCGCGGGGGCGGCGACCGGGGCCACCTGGCGCAACGCCGGCAGCGTCGGCTGGTGGCTGCCGTCCGGTAGTCCGAGCACCTTCAAGACCGACTACTGGGGTTCGCAGCGCGGCCGCAGCGACAAGGTCGGCAACCTGAACTTCTTCATCCCCGCAGCGCGCGCCTGGTATGCGCAGAACAGCATCGACCGCGCCTTCGATAAGGGCATCGTCGGTTACTGGCACGATGAAGGCGACGAAGGCCCGGATTCGGGCGACATCCCGTCCGCGAGCAACTTCTACAATCCGCTCTACCAAGAAGGCATCTACACCTACCAGCGCGCCAACAAGCCGGGGACCCGCGTCTGGTCGATGAACCGGCACTCGTACCTGGGTTCCCAGCGCTACGGCTATGGCGTCTGGAGCGGCGACATCAGCACCGACTGGCGCACGCTCAAGACCGAGGCGCCGCGCATGCTGCAGACCATCAACGCCGGCATGGCGCGCACGGGCACTGACGCGGGCGGGACCGCGGGAAGCGCGGATTCCATCGGCACGATCGCGACCGACGGCGTGAGCAAGAACGTCCCGACCGACGAGTTGTACGCGCGCTGGCTGCAATTCGCGGCCATGCAGCCGACTTTCCGCATCCACGGCGTCTACCTGATCAACCGCCAGCCGTGGTTCCACGGCAGCGAGGCCGAGATCGCGGCGACCGAGGTCATCCGCCTACGCTCGCGGCTGATGCCGTACATCTACGCGCACGACCGCATTTACAGCGAGACGGGTGTGCCCTTCGTGCAGCCGCTGGTGTGGGACTATCCCAAGGATGCCAACGTCGCGGAGCGCACCGACGCGTGGATGTTCGGCCGCGCACTGCTGGCCGCTCCGATCCTCGAACCCCGCGCCACCGTCACCAGCCCCGACGGCAGCCTGTCGATGGCCGGGACCACCAGCAAGTCCATCTACCTGCCGGCGGGAACCTGGTACGACTACTTCCGCGGGACGGTGCACGCGGGCGGCGCCACTTTCATCTACCCGGTGTCCACGTCGACGCTGCGCGAACTCCCGCTCTTCATCAAGAAAGGCGCGATCATCCCCAGCCTGCCCACGGCGCTCGACCACGTCGCTGCCGCGCCCATCACCACGGTGCGCCTGGACATGTTCCCGGACACCGCGCTGACCAGCTTCACCTATTACGACGATGACGGCGTCAGCTACCAGTACGAGAGCGGAACCTTCTTCAAGCAGGCCGTGTCGGTGCAGCAGAGCGGGTCAACCGTCACCGTCGCCTTCGCCGACAAGCAGGGCGGATTCGCACCCGCGCTGCAGCACTATCTGATCGCGATCAACAAGTTCTCGGCAACCACGGTGGCCGGCTTCACCAGCTTCGCTTCGCAGGCCGCGCTGGAGGCTGCCTCCGGTGAAGGCTATGCCATCGGGTCGGGCGTGCACGGCAGCATCACGTACATCAAGGTCGCTGCAGGCTCTGCGCGCACCATCACCGCGACCGGGACGAATCCGGGTCTGGGCATTGCGACCACCACGCTGCCCGCGGCGACGCGGAATGCCCCCTATGACGCGCAGCTCGGCGCAGATGGTCTCGGCGCCAGCTCCACCTGGAGCGTCACGCCCGCCCTTCCCGCCGGCCTGGTCTTGGATGCGCGCACCGGGCGCATCACTGGTGCAGCGACTGTCGCGGGCAGCACCTCGTACACCTTCCAGGTGTCTTCGGGCGCGACCGCCAGCAAAGCGCTGACGCTGACCGTGACCGCCGCGCCGCTGCTCGCCCATGAAGCGTTCCCGTACACCAGCGGCGCCATCGACTGGAATGGCCAGGGCGGCGAGAACGGCTTCGCCGAACCTTGGAACCGGCTGGTCGGCGGAAATGGCCAGGGCCAGGTTCCGGTGTATCCCGCAAGCTACGTGGCTGGGCTTTCCGCTTTCGGAGTCACCGCCACGGGCGGCGCCGTGCAGCTGACGAGCGTGCAGCAAATCCCCGGAAATACCAACAGCCAGAAGAACCCCGAGTATGCGCGGCGCCTGCTGACCGGGTTCAGCGATGGCGGCTCTGCTGGCGCCAACGCCTGGATCAGCTTCATCGGCAAGGGTACGACTCCCGGCACAGGCTATCTCGGCGTCGGCCTCTTCAACGGCAACACCGAGAAGATGTTCATCGGACAGCGCTTCGGGATGAGCAACTGGGGTGTCGAGGTCGCCGGTGGTGGTGGATCCGCCGACAGCACCTCCAGCCTGTCGAGCACCGCCTTCGTGGTGGTGAACATCCGCGTGCTCAGCGGCAGCTCGCGGGAGGTGCGGCTGTGGGTGAACCCGACCCCTGGAACGTCGGCGCCGAGCGATGCGGGCGCCGCCCTGGTCACCACGGGCACGGAGCTGTCATTCGACACGCTGCGCCTGCGCGGCGACAGCATGGTATCCAAGCTGACCGTCGACGAGTTGCGCGTGGGCGCATCCTTCGCCGATATCAGCGGCGTCACCGTGGCGCATCCGACGCTGCAGGTGTCGCGGGCCGGCAACGCGATCGGCGATGGCGGCAGCGATGTGGTCGTCGGAAGCGCTGCGGGCACCGCCCAGGCGCTGACCTTCGTACTGACGAATTCAGGCTCCGCCCCGCTTTCGGTCACCACACCGGTCACGGTGTCGGGCATGACGAACTGCTCTGCGTCGGTCACGACCCAACCGGGCAGCGCGATCGGCACTGGAGCCACGTCCGACCTGGTGGTGACCGTGACGCCGACCGCCGTCGGCGCGTGGTCGCTCGCGCTGGCGGTGGTGAACACCGACAGCAATGCCACCCCGTACGACTGGACGGTGACGGGCACGGCGGGCGCCGTCGCGGTTCCCGGACTCGCCATCACCCGCAGCGGGACGACCATCGCCGATGGCGGGACGGATGGGGTCGCCGGTGCAGTCGCCGGCTCGCCCCAGGCGCTGACCTACGTGCTCGCCAACAGCGGCGGCGCTGTGCTCGGAGTGACCGTTCCCGTGACCCTGTCGGGCGTGACCAACTGCACCGCGACCGTGACGACGCAGCCTGCTGCATCGATCCCCGCCGGTGGAAACGGCACGTTCGTGCTGACGGTCACCCCGACAGTCGCCGGGCCGTGGTCGTGCTTGGTCTCGATCACGAACACCGACGTCAGCCACGCGCCCTACGACTGGACCGTCTCCGGCACCGCGCAGGCGGCCGTCAGCGGGCCGACGGGCGGCTCGAGTGGTGGCTCGAGTGGTGGCGGCAGCCATGGCTGCGGCCTGGGGCAGGGCATTGCGTTGGTACTCATGCTCGGGTTCAGCCTGATGTGGCGATTCAGGAGCGGGCGTCGGCCCACGGGCTGAGGGCATCGTCCGCCAGGTGCCCGTGGAAGCGATCCCCGTGATCGATCCCGCATGGATGGGCGAGGGCTCTCAACCGACGAAATCCATGCGGACACGCCCCTACCATCGAGCCAACGCCAATGAGCCAGGTCACCACCCGCACCTATCGTCAGAAATCAGACCACGCTGCCAGGGCAGACGAAGTAACCTGCCTGGGCTGCAAGAAAAGTGCACCGTGTGCATGCGGAGACGCCGCCAAGGACCCGGTGCGCATCTTCCAACAGCTGTTCGCGACCGCGATCCGCGCGTCCCGCCAACCAAAATTGTATCTGAGCGCGTGGGTCGAGGCACATCAGAGACGCGTACGGTGGGGCAGTCGGCGCCTCAGCCGGTGGAGCAAGGGCCCTGAAGGCCACATGGAGTGAGGAATCGCGATCACTCATCGGTGCGGGACCCGCCTTCGATGACTGTGCTGGCGAAACGCCTGAAGGTCAGGCGCGAACACCTGGGCCGGCTTGCGCACGGTGCCTGAGGACAGCCCCGGAGGTGTGGTTGCGCAGGTACCGGCTGGGACAGACCGTCGACCTGCCCGAATCGGGCATGGCCATCCCGCCGCGGTCACCTGCGGCTGCAGTTCCACGGCGCACCGCATCCATGCCTGCGGCCGGCTCCGCGGCACCACACCCAGACGCGGCTGACCGATCGCCACCCATGAATGGTCCGCCATCACCTACTGTGCAGCTGCTGCCGCTCCACTACCCTGGCTGCGTCAGCCCCGATCAGCCGTCGTGCAGGATGGGTGGATTTGTGGTTTCATAAATACTGGTCCCATCGTACCTTTACCACGATGACGCATGGCATTGCCCCGCATAGCAGCATGGCCGCGCACCGGCACCACGCCGACTGCGAGCGCCCGTCGCGAGGCATGGTGAACGATGGCTGATGCGGCTGCACCTTTGCCTCCTCGCGGACCGTTTCGCCTCCGCGGCCAGTGGGGCGAATTGGAGGTGGCACGCGCAGCCGATGTACCCCGCGCCCTCGCCAGCGCCTTCGCTGGAGAATCGGGGATTGAGATCACCGATGCGCGGAGTGGCGAGCACATCTCCAGGGATTCGCTTCGCGAATGGTTCGGGGACGATGCTGACCGCTTCCTCACCTTGTCGCCATCCATCATCATCCCGCCGATGAAACAACGTGCCTCATCGGAAGAGGTTTCTGAGAGATTGCGGCAGCTTCGCAGCACAGCGCCTTCAGCAAGCGACTCCAGTGGGAATCGCAAGCCCGTAGCGCGCTCGAGGATGATCGCCGGCGGGGCGGTTGGCATCTCCGCGCTGGCGGTCGTGGGCTACTTTCTTGTCACCATCGCTAGCGCCCATGACCCCGTTTCGGCCAACCTCCCACAGGCCGAAATCCAGATTCCCCGGGGGTCAGCCCAGGCGGACGCTCGCGCGCCTCGCTCTGACCAGGGCGGCCATCCCGCGGTGCCGGCAGCCCTCCACGAAATCCATTTCAGCAGCAGCACCCCGATCGCGTGTGACCCCGGGCGCTCCGTCACTCTCGGAAGGGCATCGCTTGCGCTGGCCCAGTCCGGGGCGACGCCTGACGAGCTCATCTATAAACTAACGGTAGCGCCAGCGCACGGCTGGCTGCGCAGGGATTGCCTGCCCCTGGTTGCGGGCGCGACTTTCAGCCAAGCGGACGTGGACGACGACCGCATCAGTTATGAGGCGGGCGACCTGGCGATGGCCGGAGACGCGTTCCAGGTCTCAGCCATGGGTCTTCAGCATGGGACCGTGCAGCCCACAGGGTGTCCGATCGTCGTCAGGAGCGCGGGCGCGGACCAGGGCCTGATCGCGTGGTACTCATTCGAGGAGGGAGTGGGCGATACCGTCGCTGATCGTAGCGGCCACGGCAACACCGGTACGCTTCGCCATGCCACATGGACCGCCGGTCCCCTCGGCACCGCCGTGACGTTCGATGGCCACGGCGGCATGGACGGTGGGAACGCGGCACTGACTCGGCCATCACAAGCCACAACGCTGAGCGGCTGGGTGCGGACCACGCAGCGGACCTCTGATGCTTCGGTTTTCCGGCACGACGGGTACTTCACCCCCCTGCAGGTTCTATTCGGGAAGTCGTGGGTATCGCTTTGGAGCAATAACTCGTGGAGTAAGCTTGAGTTCGCCTGGAACGGCGTCCTCGCTACCGGCACCTGGCACCATTTCGCAGCGAGTTATGGCGCTTCCAGTGGATTGAAAGTCTATGTGGATGGACACACGTACGCCAGCAACGACCAACTGCGTGGCCCACTGGCGAGCGGCACCACGAGCTCGTTCCTCATTGGAAATAGCGAAAATGGCAAGGAGCCCTACTTCGGGGACATCGATGAGGTGCGCATCTATGACCGAGTGCTGGAGCCAGGTGAAATCCGGTTACTCGCCCAACAAGCAGCGCCTGTGATATCGCATCTCGATGGCGGGACCGCTGCATATGTGACGGGCGGACCTGCAGTCACACTTGATGGGGCCAAGGTCGCGGCGGTCAGCGACCAGGACGACCTCTGCTTCGCGGGAGGCGGACTCCTAGTCGAACTGGCCAATCCGCTCGACGGCGACCTGCTCGGAATAAACGCCGCTGGGGCCATCAGCGCCACCGGCCAGGAAGTAAGCTTCCAGGGCAAGCATCTCGGCCTCATCTCAACGACGCATGACGGTGCGCACGGGCATTCGCTCGAGATCACTTTCGACACCCAGATCGCCAGCCCAGAAGCCGTGTCCAACCTCATTCACGCGCTGGCGTATAGCAGTAGCGCGCCAACGGTGGAGGGCTCACGGACTGTCCGCATCCGGCTGAGTGATGGGGTGCTGACGAGTCTGGCTGCGACGGTGGTGGTGACGATCACGCCCTGAACCGGTGCCGGCGCTCGTCCGCACGTGCTGCCCAACGCCGTCTGGCTGGGCCGCTTTCCCGGCTGATCAACACGCCACCATCGGCGGTCGGAAACATGGGATCCGCGTGGTACGCGAAACCTCGACCAAGGCGGCGCTGCGTGCGGCGAGGAACTCCTCGAGGGACTCCTGCCGCCGCCATTCCGGGCGGTGGGCGGCCAGCGCCTGGGCCTTGGCGTCATCGCTGGCCAGCTCGCGTTGACCGCAGCCAGCGAGCACGAGGGCGAGCGCGAGCGTTGGACCCACCAGCGAGCCGCTCACCATCGCAGATCCAGGTCGAGCCAGGGAATTCGTGCAGCGTCGCCGGCCCCGATTCCGCTCTGGCCACCACCGTCCACTCGCCCTCCCCTCCACGGGGCATGGTCGCCACGCAGCGCGTTCGGCAGGCGCAGCTGCAGGACGGCAAGATCCGCTCACCTGCGCGGGAAACCCGCGCGACCTCCCCCATCACTTGCCGCGCAGCTTGTGCAGCTTTGCGCGGAACGCCGCCACATCCGGCGCGCGGATCGTCTGGGTGGGGACGTAGATGTGCTTGTCCGCGGGAATGAAGGATGCATCGCCGGCGAGCTGGCGAGCCAGCAATTTCAACGACTGGTAGCCGAACTCGTACGGTTGCTGCACGATGGTGCCCACCACGGTGCCGGATTCGATGCCGACCAGGGTCGCGTCTTCTTCATCGAACCCCACAACCTTGACCTTGCCGAGCTTGCCCGCGTCCGCGAGCGCGCTGAGGATGGCGGGAACGTTGTAGCCCGAAAGCCCGACCATGCCGGCGAGCGCCGCATGGCTGACCAGGCTGTCGGCGGCGTTGGCCTTGGAGCGCGCGCGGTCGCCATCGTCGGCACGCAGGTCGAGGATGGTGACATTGCTGCCGGCCAACCCCTCTTTCAGGCCCTGGAAGCGCTCGATGGAGTTCTGCTGGTCCTTCTTGCTGATAAAGACCATGATCTCGCCCCCGGCAGGCAGGGCCTCCTTGACCAGCACAGCGGCAGCGCGCCCGGCGGCGACGTTGTCGGTGCCCAGGTAGTACGCGCGTTTCGAGGCGGGCGCGTCGCTGTCCTGACAGATCAGCAGCGCCTGCTGCGCCGCGTGGTCGAGCATCGCGCCCTGGTTGCCGGCGTCGACCGGGCTGATGGCGATCCCGACCGCGCCCTTCACCAGCAGATCTTCGACAATCTCCTTCTGCTTGGCGGCCGTGCCGTCGCCGATGCGGAACTCGAGGACGTAGCCCGGCAGTTCCCGTTGTGCCGCTTCGGCACCTGCGCGCGCGATGTTCCAGAAATCGGCAGGAAGGTTCGTGACGAAACCGAGCGTGCGTACCTGCGCAGCGCCAGCGGCCGGACCGGTCGGCACGGTGGAGTGCGGATCCTCGCCGCAGCTGACGAGCAGCAGGAGCGCGAGCGAGGTCAGTCCGAGAGCGGAAGCTGGGTGGGAGGCGATACGCATGGGGAAGTTCCAGGGGATGGTGCCGGCGTGCAAATCACGTGCAGGTCGCGCTTGCAGAAGTGATGGATCACGCGCGGGAGCGCGCGGCCTGACGTTCAGCAAGCCGCCCGCGCGACATCCCGGAAGATCCCTTCCAGGGCTTGGCGCATGACCATCGCGTCGGGCTGGATCCCGGTCCAATAGTGGACGCCGATGACGCCCTGGCCGACCAGCATGGCGAGTCCATCGATGACGCGGCAGCCGCGCTGCCGCGCCGCCCGAACCAAGTGCGTGGCGGGTGGATTGGGTATCACGTCCGCGACCACCATGTGCGGTCGCAGCGTCGCCACATCAAGCGCGAGTCGCGCATCCCCGTGCGGATGAAGGCCGATGCTGGTCGCGTTGATCACGATGTCGACGTCGTCGGGGACGGCGTATTCCGTGGCCCAAGCCACGCCTTCGGCAGCGACGCGCAGGCTGGTGCGCAGCAGGTCGACAAGGTCGGCCCGTCGCTGTCCGCCCCGATTGACGATGACGAAGGAGGCCGCGCCGGCCAAGGCCAGTTCGACGGCGATCGCGCGCGCCGCGCCGCCGGCGCCGAGGATCACCACCCGTCTGCCGGCGGGGTTGGCGACCCCCTGCAGCGCCTGCACGAAGCCCTTGCCGTCCGTATTCTCGCCGATCAGGCGGTCACCGCGTCGCACCACGCAGTTCACCGCGCCCATGAGCGCCGCCGACTCGCCGAGACCGTCGAGATACGGTATGATCGCCAGCTTGTGCGGCTGGGTGCAGTTGAAGCCGCGAAAACCCATGGCCCGCGCTCCGCGCACCGCGGCCGCCAGATCCGTGGGCGCGACTTCGATGGTGAGGTAGCGCCATGGCAGCCCGAGGTGGCGGTAGGCCGCCTCCACCATCGGTTGGGAGGGGTTTTCGGCGACGGGCTGGCCGAACACGCCGGTCAGCTCCTGCTTGAAATCAAGGTCGGTCATGGCCTGTGCTCCAACGGGGTGCGGCGGATGATCGGCGCGGCAGAGACGACTGGATCAGGGCCCATCGGTCGTGCCCAGCTTGTTGATCGTACCGTAGAAGTCCCGCTGGATGGACGTGCCATCCGCGCCGGTGAGTTCGTACTTGAGCTTGATCTGCATCACCGGCTGGATCTTCGGAATCGCCAGGAACACCGTCCTGCCGTCGGCCGAGAGCGTCGCGGCCGTGATGTCGATGGCATCGTGGCCGTTCTTTCGGGGATCGTCGACATGCACTTCGGGCGAGCCGTAGCTGCTGGTCCAGAGGTAGTTCCACTGCTCGCCGCCGTAGTTGTCCTTGTCGGTGGCGGAAGCGCGGTCGAGGGGACTGGAGAAGGTCAAGCTCAACCCGTTCTTCTTCACGACCATGCCTACCACCAAGTGCGAGGTCTTGCCGGTGTAACGTACGCGCTGGAATCCGCCGTCCTTGGCGCCAGTGGTCTGCCAGCCCTTGAGACCGGTGAGGTAAAGCTGACCGTCGCGGTCATTGAAGCGGGCGCGCATGACCCCCGTATTGAACTCCAGGGGGACGCGCGTCACGCCGCCTTGGGGAACGCCGCCTTCCTTGCTCCACGCGACCACGAACAGCGAGCAGGTCCCGTACGACAGGTGCAGCAACTGGCCCTTGGGCATGCCCCACTTATCGCTCGGCACCCACGCCTGACCGCCGCAGGAGTTGTCGACGCCACCATGGGGCAGCCAGACGATCGGGCGGTCGTAGTCGGTCGGTGCCTCTTTGCGATGGGCCAGGTCGGGAACACCGTAGAAGCCGCCGCGCTGGACCAGGTTGATGCGCGATGTCGGAGTCCACGTGCCTTCATTGTCGCCGCAGGTGATCTGGCCATCCGGACTGACGCTCATGCCATTGGGCGCGCGGAATCCTGTAGCGACGATCTCCATTGACGAGCCGTCCTTGGCAATCTCGAACATGCAGCCGTGGTGCTCGCTGATGCGCTCCCAGCCACGCCCGCCGTCGCGCACCGGACCCGCCTTGGCGAAGTAGAAGTTCCCCTTGGGGTCGGTCCACAGGTCGAAGGCGAACTCATGGAAGGCCGGGGTGGTGTGGATGTCGTTGTTAAAGTTCTCATAGAAGTCCGCTTCGCCGTCCTTGTTGAGATCGTTGAGGCGCACCAGGCCCTCGCGGCAGAGCACATAGACCAGGTTGTCGACGATTTTCAGGCCGAGCGGCTGGTGAAGACCGGTCGCGAACCGCTTCCAGCTGAGCCTGGTGAGCTTGTCATCGACGCCCGAGACCACCCACACATCGCCATTCCAGGTGCAGACCGCAGCGCGGCCGTCGCTGAAGAAATCATGGCCGGCAAGGCGCATCTTGGACTTGAACGGATTGTCATAGGGGACGGTGATGGTATCGACGACGTACGCACCCTGGCCCTTGCCGAGCTCGCCCACTGTTTCCACGGACTGAGGATAGCGCGCCGCGCCCCCTTTGATTAGGGTGGCGGGGTCGATGACGTCGAGGGCGGCCTTGACCAGGGCGGCGCACTCGGCCGCAGCTGCCTTGGCGATCACCACTTTGAAGTTCGCGGCCTTGAGCGCCGGGATCTTGAGCACGATGCGGTTTTCGACCACCGCCAGGGTCACACCGGCGGGGGCGCCGACCAGGCCCGCGCTGACGTGGTCGCCGCCGGCGCTGAGCGTGGCGAGACCGTCGCCCACGGTGCCCGTCGCCCCCGTGAGCTCCGCGACCAGCATGGTCGACGCCGAGAAGCCGCTTACCGATAAGGTGCGCGACACGGCCTGGCCGTTGGCCTCGAAACTTGGCAGCTCGAGAACCTTGCCAGTGCCGACCGTGTACGAGAAGACGACCTTGTCGCCGTTGATGTAGTGGCCGATATAGTGGGCCCAGTTTCGAGGCAACGGACCGAACGGTTCACTGCGTGGATCTGCGAAGCTGTCGCCCTTGGCCCAGCCGGGCACCGCGGCCGTTCCGAAAATCTGGGTGCCCACGGTCTTGGGACCGGTCGAGCTGTCCCCGAGGTACGCGATACCCCTGAGTTCCAGGTACCCACCTGTCCAGCCCGCGCTCATGCGCATCAGGTCGGAATCGAAGCACATTCCACCGATGACCGGTGCGCCAGCCGCCCCGGTCCCCTTGGCCGACAGCTTCACCGCGTGGCCCTTGATGGCCACGTTGTCCTTCGGCGCCGGCGAGAGGATGGTGTCGTCGATCAGCGGGCCGTAGTCCATCAGGTTGACCCAGGCGTTGGGGTCAGCCCTGGGCCTGTCCCAAGCGGCCTTGTCCCAGGCGATCTTCTGCTCGGCGCCCTGCGTGTGGACCAGGGCGCTGCCAGGAATCAGCGCCTCGGCGCCACCGGGGACGATCCAGGAGACCTTGCAGCCGGCTCCGGCGGTGCCCTGGAAATACTCGATGCGGATGGTGTGGTCACCCGCGCTCAATATGGCCTTGCCGGATTCCTTCTTCATTCCGTGGATGCCGCTGTTGTCGACCACGCGCTGGTCGTCGATGAACAGCCGCGAACCATCGTCGGATTCGGTCGTGAAGGTGTAATCGCCGGGCTTATCGATGCGGACCCGGCCGGTCCAGCGCGCGATGAAGTTGTTCCTGAGCTTGGTACCGTAGAAGTCGCCCCCGGTGCTGTCGAAGGCGACCTCCTGGTCGATGCGCACCAGTGCGGGCTGGCGCGGGGCGCTGAGCGCGGTGAAATCACCGACGTCGCTGTCGAAGGCGAAGTACTCGCCGATCAGACCGGGTGCATCCTCCGCAGCGCAGGTGCTGGCGAGGCTGGCGACCAGTGCGACAAGGATCGTCCACCGGGCGGGCGTGGGAAGGAAGGCGGAGACCATAGTGCAAGATCCTGTCAGTGATTGAAGATCGAGCCGTCGATGGCGGCCCTACCAGGCCGCAGGGATCACCAGTTGGTGGGCTCGGTACGCAGGCGCTGGATCCACAGGATGGTGCCGCCCATGTTGCGAGCATGGTTCTGGGTGCGGTACTCGCAGACGTCCTCGGTGTGCGAGGCGTTGAGGGGCCAGATCACATAGTGGTCGAATTCGCGGCCGCGCGAGTGCAGCAGATAATGGTAGTCCATGGCCATGCAGGCGCCGTTCCATTCGACGCGATAGAACAGGCGGCACTCGCTGGAGTTCAGGCTGGTAAACAAGTTGGGGTCGTCGCCGAAGGCCGAGGTCTGGCCGGCGGCCTGGACCTCGCTCCAGCTGCGGAAGCCCAGGGTGCCGCCGCCGCCGCAGGTCACCACGAAGGTCGCGCCGCCATCGCGGAACAGGCGGAACCACGACATGCCGGTGGAGTTGCCGCGCGGCCGCGCGTCCCCGGCCAGGTAGGCGGCCCAGTTGTTGTGCAACGTGCCATCGGCCTCGGTGATGGTCAGCGCCGCGCCCACGTTGGCGCCCAGGTCGCTGGCGAGCCAGCCGTTGCGCACCACCGGCTGAGGGTCCGGATTGCACAGGTAGGGCATGCCGAAACGCGCGTCGCCTTCGCCGACCGGCTGTGGCGAGACGGTGGTGCGGATCGGGTTGTAGGCGGCGGTCAGCTGCACGGCGCAGGGCGCACGCTGCCGCACGTACATCGGGAAGCGACGGGAGCTGCCGAGCGGGAAGCGCGAGTCGTCGTCGACGTTGTCGCCGTAGTACTTGGGTCCGAGCTTGCCATCGCGCACGTCGATCCAGCCGAAGGTCTCGAGGTGATCGACCGGAGCGCCGCCGACGGCGGCGGGTTCCCAGCCGATGCGCGAGGCCTCCTGCAGATAGTTGCAGGCGGCGAGCAACATGATGCGCGCCTGCGATTCGCGCATGACGCTGGCCATCTCCTCGGCATCGCTGCGCATGCGCGCGAGGAAGGCAGCGGCAAGGGAGACCAGCAGCGCCGAGATGCCGGCGACCAGGATCAGAATGGTGGCCTGGCGCAACGGGCGGCGGGACGTGGACGTGGACGTGGACGTGGACGTGGCGGGCATGGCGGTTTCAGTAGGAATCGAGGTTTGCCGGAGGCGCGGAGAAGGCGCCCTTGGTGGTGTTGTTGTCCCACGCCGCCCAGCCGGTGCCGGGTGCGCGCTGCTGGCGCGCGCCGCGCAGCGAGGTGCCGAAGCCGGCGAAGGACAGCTCGATGGCCTCGCCGGTCAGCGGGCTGACCCAGCGCACCTTGCACAGCGCGACATGGCGGGTGTTCTTGATGAAGCGCGCGACCGCCACGCTGACCTCCGGCCAGCCGGCCGGCTTGGCGGCCAGCAGGCGATAGGGGATGGTGGTCATGCGGTTGAAATTCTGCATCGCGTTGGCGTCGTTCTGGTACCCGACACTGTACTTGCGGCGATTGTCGGTGAGCGGCGCGCCGTTCACAGACCAGTCGGGGTTGGCGATGGCGTAGGCGGTCATGTAGGTGTTACGGTACTTCCCGCGCGCGGTAGTCTGGCCACCGTCGTCATTGTTGAACATGTAGGGGTTGCCCGTGGGTCGGTTGCACCACGAGGGGATGCCGCCGGCATTGGTCTGCACCCAATCCGACATGCCGCCGGTGTTCGCCGGCTTGTACAGTTCGTAGATCGCGTTGGCGGGCATGTATTCGCACAATCCGTAGAAGCCAAGGGCGTTGACCAGTCCCTCGACCTGGTTGCCGTACCAGCTGCGGGGCACCGTGCCGTCGCCGCTGAGGGGCCCGAAACCCACTGCTACCGAGGTAGCCATCCCCTCACTGGTCGGGGGACCCGCCTTCATCAGCTGCGCGAAATCGCCGATGCCGGGAATGCGCTTGGTGTTGGTGAACATCGCGTAGCGGCCGAAACGCAGATCGAGCGCGTTGCCGTCGGACTTCTCGGCCATGTTGCCGGCGTACCAGCTGCGCGGGTTGTCGACCGACCAGCTGATGTCGCGCGGGTCCCAGCCGGTGGCGGACTCGTCGTCGGCCAGGGTGCCGCCGCCGCCACTGCGCGGATAGACCGCCGGGAAGGGGGTGAACGGCAGGCCCTGCGGGCCGCCTGCGGTGCCGGTCCCGCCGCTTGCGCGCAGCGCCTGGCGGGTGATGTCGTTGGGGTCGTCCAGGCTGGTCCAGAAATCGAGCTCTTCGTGGGCGGCGAGGACGGCGGCGCGCAGCATGCCGTTCTCAAGCGACATGCGGTTGGCCAGGGTCACCGACTGTGAGGCGACGCGGAACCCGGCGGCGGCGGTGTAGATCAACACCAGGCCCAGGCCGATGGCGATCATCATCTCGATCAGGGTGAAGGCGGAGCGGTGCGTGGACATGGTCGCCCTTTCAGCGCACGATGCAGGGCAGGCGCGGATCGTAGTAGTTGAAGCGCCCGACCGAGGTGGCGCGCATGCGCACCGAGCGCGGCACGGTGCCGCGATCGAAGCGCTTGTTGAAGTTGCGATCGGCGCCAAACGTCCCACTGAACACCTTGCGCGCCTGCAGGCTCGAGCCCTTGTCGCGGTAGCCGTTGCTGTTGAACGTGTTGTTCAGCAGCATCTTCCCCGAGACGTCGGCCCCGACCGTGTCCTGGGCGGAGGCCTCGGCGAAGAGCAGCACCTTCTCGGGGTTGCGGTAGGCATAGAGCTGCTCATCGCGGAAGTCGACCTTGTCCATGCGCGCGTTCGCGTCCTCGGTGCCGACCGGCGAGCGGAAAGGGTACTTGCTGGCGTCGACCGGCGCGCTGGGCGCGGATTCGAAGTCCTCGTAGGACTGCCAATCCACCGCCCAGAACACTAGCTGCCGGCAGCGCTCGTCGGCGTCAAAGCGGCGCGTGAGCGTGAAGTGGTCGAGTTCGCCCCAGAATGGCGATCCGCTGGCGACGCCCACGGGCGGCGATGAGTCGGGAAACTGATAGCTGCAGCCGGGGTTCTTGACCAGTTGCGCGGCGATCGGCTTCCACTGCGCCGCGTCGACCGAACCCATGCCCTGGCCGCCGGCGAAGATCTTGCCGCTGGCCGGTGGGGTGAAGAGGTCCCACTCCAGCAGCGGGTAGTCCATCATGATGCTGCGCTGCAGCGGACGGGGGCAGGCCCAGTCGTAGGGACAGCTGGCGGCGTAGGTCATGATCGTGCGCAGACAGCGCTCGTGGTAGTACGCGATCAGGTCCTGGGTCAGGGTCAGGCCCGGAAAGCCTCCGCTGGCGGGGATGGGCAGGCCGCCCGTGCCCGAGGCGCCGAGCTCGGCGCTGGTCTTCCAGCGCGTCACGCAGGTGGCCGCGTGCGAGACGAAGCGCAGCGACTGGACCTGCTTCCACAGCACCGAGGTGTCGGCCAGCGGCCCCGGCGTATAATGGAGGAACACCGTGCTTGGCGTGGCGAATTCCGCAGTCAGCGTCGAGGTCGGCTTGAACAGCGCATCGAAATCGGAAGAGCCCAGCTTCTGCACCGCATAGACCAGCGCGGCCTGCAGGTAGAGGATCGCGTGGGCCTCGTCCGTCGCACCCGGCGCCTGGGTGTAGGCGAGGTAGGCGTCGAACACCGGCTTGACCTGGGGATCGCCGCCCGGCAGCGAAGCTTCCGGACAGATGATGGGGAATGAGGGCGCTTCGTTGAAGGTGGCCATCACCGCCCCGCCCTTCGACCACTCATCCTTGTGCGGCCCGTGCAGCGGCGGCGACGGATACGGGTTCTCGTAGGGCCAGTTCTTCTGCGCCAGGATGTGCACGGCGTTGGCCTGGGCGTAGCCGGTGACGGCGAAGACCAGCTTCTGCGCCTCATTGGGTGGGGCGGTGGCCAGAGCCTGCTCTTCCAGATTCGACGTCGCCATCGGCTGCGAGTAGTAGAGGTAGCCGCCCTCCGCGAGGATCTTCTGCATCTCATCGCCGTCGCTGTCGAGTCGGCGCGCGATGTCGAGAGGCAGCGGCAGCACGCCGAAGCGGTGCGAAGCGACGCGCGATTCGAGGTCCCACTCCTGGCTGCGGTAGCTGACCGGGACGTCCCAGGCGTTGGGCGCCTCGGTGTCGATCGCCGGGTTCGCGTTGTGGGTGGCGTTAAAGCACTCCACGAGCTCCTCGGCCTTGGCCCCGGCGTAGAGCTGGAAGCGCGCCAGCTGCTGCGACCTGATGCCCATGGGAAAGAGCATGATCACGCTGACCACGCCGAAGGCGAGCAGGCCGAGCGACAGCGCCACTTCGAACAGCGTGAAGCCGCAGGCCAGGGGGGAGCGAGTAGCGATCATGGCGTGCCCTTGAGGGATCTGCAGTACAGCAACCGAACCTTCGTCAGGAAGGCGGCTCCGGTGGTGGCGCGTCTCGCCTGGATCATGGTAAAATCGTGCATTTCTATTGTGCTATCTCGGTGCAGCATTTGTTCCTTTCCGAGGGTGTCAAGGCGCGCAGGCGGCAAGGGTGAGCGCTTGCGAGCCCGACGAAGACGACACCTCCCCGTGCTCACGTGCGCGTCCGGCATGATGGCGCTCCCAGCGCTGCGGCGCGACCGGGCGCGCACCTGGGGTCTTTAGCGAGCGCGAGACGCCGTCGCCGGATGATCCCGCCCGGGGTGAGCAGAGCGGCGAGGATCATCGCGGCGCCGAGCAGGGACCCGCTCCCACAGGGGTGCTTCGCGCCACCAGCGCCGGTCCCGGACGCGGCAATGGGAGGCAGCGGATCCGGAGCCGAAACCGTCTGCAGGTTGGCGCTGCCGATGATCGCCGGCGCGGGGTCGTCAGCGTTCGTAGACCACGCGACCGAGGCGTGGTCCTCGGCGTCGTTGGCGTCGCTCTTCTGCAGCAGTTCAAGCGCATACGCGATCCCAGCGACCAGGACGATCGGCCCTGATCTCTGCGTGGTCTGGGTGGTCCAGGCGCGGTACGCCGTGCCACTGCCCATCACCTCGGCGATCTTGACCCGGCCCGCGGGATCGGCGGTCGGAGAGAGCCACAGTTCGCTGCGTCCCCGGGAAGCCACCCAGAAGGTGTAGGTGCCCGAACTGGTCGGCACGACGTTCGCGCGCACCCGGTTCCCCGCCTCCTTTGACCAGTTGCGACCGATGTCGAGGCTTTCGAGTTCCTGCCGGACCGCCCAATGGTTGGGGAATTCTGGACGGATGTGGCTGCTATCGCCAGTCAGCTGCCAGATCTCGGTGCCGAAGCTCAGCACCCACCCCTCGCGGCGGGCGGTCCCGGTGCCGAGCGCGCCGTCAGGCCTGGCAACGATCACCTGCCGCGGGAGCACTTCGCGGCCATGGTGGTGCACGCCATCGGCAGGCGGGACCCAGGCGAGCGCGAATTGCTGGTTCTTGGGACTCGCACTGCCCGTCGTGCCGTCGGTGCTGTCGGTGGTCTGAACCAGCTCGAACCAGTAGCGCCGGCCGGCGCTCAGGGTCCGCGGGGCGACCGCCTGGCCAGCGTCCTTGTCCCATTCCCGCGCCAGCGAACCACGGCCAGCGGTGCTCGCGACCAGGGTGGCGTCGGCCTCCTGATCCGTGGTCGATAGCCGCAGGCGGACCTGCTCGCCACCGGCGATCCAGAACCGGTAGCTGCCACTCGCCGGCGGCACGATCCAGCCGCGCGCCACCCGCGCTGAACTGCCGACGACATTTGGTTGGCCTTCGCACACCGGTGGCAGCGCGCGGAAGAGCGGGGCCTTGCGCACGTAGCGCGCGTCCTTGGCGAGGTTGAGCGCCGCCGCGGTGGCGGGATCGCGGCCGCCAGCGCCCTCGTACCACTCGATGTCGAGCAGGCCATCGCTCGCCACGGGGACGCGGTCGGGTTCGCTGCAGGTCGAGCCGGCCTCGAGCGTGACGCCACCACGGCCCACCTGATTCTTCCAGGTCGCGAAATCGGCACCCGCGAACCCCTTGCGGAACAGCGGGCTGTCCTGGTGATAGGTGTTGCCGCTGCACACCAGGGTCGCGATCAGCGGCGGCGCATGGCTGGCGTCATCTTCGTGGGCGATCAGCGACTGGAGGTAGCTTTGCGCTACCAGGGTGTTGCCGGTGATGGTCACGTCCTGGGTGCTGGCGACGGTCGCGGACAGGCCGGTGTCGCGGTCGGTGGTGCTGCCCGTGCGGCTGCCGACGCTGAGGTTGATCGCGCCATCGATGTTGTTGGCGATGGCATTGCCGGTGATGGTGACCTGGCGGGTGGTGTTGAGGTGGATGCCCCACGAGCCGTTGTCGCGGATGACGCAGTCGCGCACCACGTCGCCTGGCAGGTTGATCTCGAAATACGCGCCGCCGCCCCAGTTCGCAGCAATCGAGCAACCCTCGACCGTCACATCCTTGCAATAGACGTCGAACCACAGGCCGCGGGCGAGGTTGCCTTCCACGGTGAGGTTCTTGAACAATGCATGGTAGAGACCGCCATTCTTGCTGCCCGCATCGATGTCTCCGGATTGGCGTCCCCACAGGCCGCGCCACCAGTTGCGGGCGATGGTGCTGTTCTCGAAGCGTACGTAGGAAGACCCGCCGAACGAGACCCCGGTGCCGCCGTTGTCCGCCATCGAGCACGCGCGGACCGTCATCCGCTGAACTGCGTTGGTCGTCAGGCCACTGCCGCCGTTCCAGTCGAAGTGGCAGTTCTCGATCAGGACGTTCTCCACCCAGGGGTGCGATGAGTCGCCGTTGGTGATGTCCACCGCGGACCCATAGTTGCCGTCCCACAGGTAACCGGCCGCGCCCTCGAAGCTGATGTTGCGGATCACCAGATTGGAATGACGCCGCAGGCCGAGCAGCTTCTGATGGGCACCGAACTCGATGACCGCAGCGTTCGGGTCGGTTGCGGTGCGCAGAACGATGGTGTGGGCACCCTCATCGACCGTGAAGCATTCCGGTCCAAGACCAGCCACGGCGGTGCGCTGTTCGAGCAGGCGGTTCCCGATCATGACGATCTCGCGCCGCGCAGCGATCTGATTGTCCGTGGGCAGCGGGTTGAATGTGGATGGCCAGCCGACGGTTCCGTAGTGCAACGTCCACGGGTGGGTCCAGGTGCCGTCGCCATTGTCGGTCCAGGCTCCGCCCAGGACCTCGAGTCCGCTGAACAGGGTGGTGGGGCGTCCGCTGGAATCGGCCTCTCCGGTGATGACCAGCGTTTTCACGGAATCCTGGTTGGTGTTCGATTCGATGTCGCCTTCGCGGTACGTCCCAGCCTTGATGAGCACCTTGACCCGCTTGGCATCCGGATTGGGGACCTCGGTACCACCTACGAAGATGCGCGGCACGCCCAACGTCCGCGCCACGGCCAGCCCCTTGGCGATTGTGCGGTACGGACTGGCGGCCGTGCCGGCGCCGGTGGCATCGTCGCCAGTCAGCGCGACGACCACGGTGACGTCGACCGTCTCGTCGCTGAGCGTGGTTCCCGGCACGTCGGCTGCCGGCAGGCGGGACACCATCAGCAGCGTCACGATGAGGAGAGGTCGCATGGGAACTCCGTGAATGGGGAGCATCGGTCGGCTGGTGGACAGGTGGCCGAGACCACCGCTTCGCGGTCCGCGTTCCCCCCGGATGGCATCCAGCGGGACGATCCAGGCGCAGGCGTAGCACCTTGGGAAAACCATGTCATTTCTGTGCAGGTCCTGGCCAGAATTCGCGGCTGGTGTTTTTCCAGGTCGGCCACTGCAGGCCAAGTCTCGTTTCCTTGATCGGCGTTCATCCTCGTGCTACACCGGTATAGTTGATCATCAGCGGCGGCGATCGGCGACCCACCACGCCTATCGCCGCCAAGCTCTGCCTGCACATTTCATGAGCGTATCATACTCGGTGGAGAATCCCGATTTTCAGACAATCCATTAGACGATGGGCGCTGAAAATCCCACATGCTCCAAATTCTCGAGGCCTTCGTGCGCCAGCTCGCGCCCGTCGCCCTCCTCGTCGTCGGACTGGCGCGGCTGTGCGCTGCCGTTGATCCATACCTGGTGACCTGGGACGCCCCCGGCATCGGCCATCGCGATTCCATGCCGATCGGCAACGGCGACCTGGGCATGAACCTGTGGACCGAGGCGAGCGGCGATGTCGTGCTGCTGATCGGCAAGACCGACGCATGGAGCGAGAACGGCCAGCTGCTCAAGCTCGGACGGGTGCGCGTGGCCTTCACTCCCAGCCCCTTCCGCGCGGGCGCGTCATTTCGGCAGGTGCTGCGCACCCGCGACGGCGTGATCGAAATCCACGGCGACGGGCAGGCCGTGCTGCAGGCGTGGGTCGACGCCGATGCCCCGGTCATCCACGTGCAGCTGGTCGACGCGCGGCCCCGCGCGGCCCACGTCAGCCTCGAATCGTGGCGCACCGCGCCCCGGCGCCTGGTCGATGTCACCGGCAATGCGGAACTCGCGCAAGGCCTGCGCGAACTCCAGGGCTCGCCGGCGGGTGGGCCGACCATCGATCCCGACACCGTGCTGGCGGCGCCGGACAGCCTGATCTGGCTGCACCACAACGCGCGCAGCATCTACGGCGACCTGCTGCGTAACCAGCACCTCGAGGCGCTGCAGGGCGCATTTTCCGATCCTCTGCTGCACCGCAACGTCGGCGCGCTGGCGCGTGGGCCCGGGCTGACCGTCGTGGACGACCACACGCTGACGACTGCGACGCCGCAGGCCGGCCTGCGCCTGGACATCACCGCCTTCGCGAACGTGGCGGAGCGCACCGACGTCTGGCGCGCCGGCGTGCAGGCGGCCGCCGACCAGGCGGCGGCGCGCGATGCAGCCGCTGCGCGCGCGGCCACGCAGGCGTGGTGGAACCGCTTCTGGGAACGCAGCTGGATCCTGGTCGGCGGCGAGGCGCACGCTGCCGAGGTCACCCAGGGCTTCATCATGCAGCGCTGGATGACGGCCTGCGGCGGTCGCGGGCCAGCGCCGATCAAGTTCAACGGCGGCACCTTCACGGTCGGCCAGGAACCGCCATCCGGCACGCCATACGTCCCGGAGCAAGGCCGGGTGGATCCCGATTTCCGCGTCTGGGGCAGCAACGTGTGGTTCCAGAACACGCGCCTGATCTATTGGCCGATGATCGCGAACGGCGACCTGGACACCCTGGCGCCGTTCTACGCGATGTACAAAGCAGCCCTGCCGCTGGCGACGGCGCGCACCCGCCTGGCCTGGAGGCACGACGGCGCGATCTTTCCCGAGACCATCTTCTTCTTCGGCTTGCCGTCCAACAACGACTTCGGCTGGGGGAATCCCGGTCCGGAGATGACCAATCCCTACATCGGTCGCCACTTCAACAACGCGCCCGAACTGATGATGATGCTGCTCGACACCTGGGACCTGCATCATGATGCGGATCTGGCCACAGGCACGCTCCTGCCGCTCGCCGATGCCTTCACGCTGTGGTTCGACCAGCACTGGCCGCGCGTCGCCGGCAAGCTGCGCTTCGAGCCGTCCGAGGCGCTCGAAACGCGCCAGCACGCCGCAGACCCGCTGCCCGACATCGCCGGCCTGATGCAGGTGCTGACGCGCCTGTGCGCGCTGCCCGAGGCGCTGACCACGCCGGCGCAGCGGGCGCGGTGGCACACCATGCTCGCCGACCTGCCACCGCTGCCACGCGGCCTGACCGACGCCGCCGGCAAGGTGCCGGTCACGCCCGACCAGGCCTCACCCACCGGCACCCCCATCCTGTGGCCCGCGGCGTCGTTCGATGCGCCGAAGAACAGCGAAAATCCGGAATTGTACGCCGTCCACCCCTACCGGCTCTTCGGTGTCGGCCTGCCGGAGCTGGAACTCGCCCGCGCCACCTACGAGGCCAAGCGCTTCGCGGACAGCACCTGCTGGGGCCAGCAGGGCATCCAGGCAGCGTGCCTGGGCTTCGCCGCCCGCGCACAGCGGGAAGCGGTGGCTAATTTCACCGCGTACGACAGCCAGCGTTTCCGCTGGTTCTGGAAGTCCGGGGACTGGCAGCCTGACCTGGACAATGGCGGCGCCGGCCAGCTCATCCTGCAGTCGATGCTGATGCAGGCGCGCGGCGACAGGATCCTGCTCTTCCCGGCGTGGCCGAAAGCGTGGGACGTCGATTTCCGCCTGCACGCCGCGCATGACACGGTGGTCTCCGGCACCGTGCGCGGCGGCCGCGTGATCGATGTGACGGTCATCCCGGAAAGCCGGCGGAAAGATGTCGTCCAGATGGAGTTGCAGTGAGCGCACCCTGACCACCGGGTCCGTCGGTCAGGCTGCGGATGCGGTCGGTGGTCCTGATGTGCGCCCGCCCGCCTTCAGCGACCGCTTGGTCCAATTGCCGATGGATGAGGCAAGTGGCAAACGCATTGCAAATTGTGCGCGCGAGTATCGACGCGCGCCGACGAGGCGCAGCGACGTGATGACATGCGTGACGGTGCCTGCACCACTGCGTACGGCAACGGGCGCACATGGTTGCGGTACTCACGCCGGCCCCGACCTGGGTCCATGCGTTCAGGGTCGGGCGGCGCGCACCATGGCGAGGGCGAGGCCGAGGCCGGCTAGCAGCGCCGCCACGCCCGCACCGAGTCCGCAGCCACCTCCACCTCCACCGCTGCTGCTGCTGCCGCTGCCACCGCCTGCGCCTCCGCCGCTTCCGACTGGCGCCGGCGCGACGGTGAGAATGGCGCTGGCGCTGAGTGCGGTACCCGCGGCGTTCGAGACTTGGCAGCGCCAACTCGACCCGTCATCCGCGACGCTCGTCGCGACATCCAACACCGGGCCAGTGGCGCCCGCCACCGTGGCCCAGGTCCCGCTGCCCGCGGCTTGGCGCTGCCACAGCCAGCTCAGCGGCTGCGTGCCGCTCGCGGCCACATGCATACCCGGCGCCGCCGGGGCGGTAACGCTGGCGGCGGCGGGGTCGGCGGTGATGGCGGGCGCGATGACGGCCAGGGGCGGCGTCGGCGCGGAGCGGTAGTCGGTGCCCGAGGCCGCGTAATAGGCCGGCGTCGCGGGCGGCGCCGACGCACCGACCAGCACCACGCTGCGGTATGCGGCAACGGCGACGGTCGATCCGACCGTCGCCCCCGCGAGGTCGTGCCAGGTGCCCGCAGGCACGGCGATGCTGGCGGTGCTCTCGGTGTCATTGAAGAGCAGGATGGGATGGCCCAGCACGGCGGTGGCGCTGCCCGCCCACGAGCCGTTGGCCGCCTGCCACGCCGCCGCCGTCTGGCTGGTCCCGCCGTCGGTGCGCGCTGCCAGGCTGGCGGTCGGCATCACGAAGGTCGACGTCGACATTGCGCCGTAGTCGATCCCAGTCTCATAGCTCAGACCAGTGGCCACCGGGTTCGCCCACGAGGCCAGGTTCTCGGTCCAGGCCTGGCGTCGGGTGGGACTCACCACGCCCAGCACGTTGCCGCCGAGCGTGTGGTTCTGGCTCGCCGGCTTGCTGGCGTTGCCGCGGCTTAGGCTGATCCCGCCCAGGCGGTTGTCGATGCAGGTATTGCCGCTGACCGTGCACGAGTAGTTGTTGGGCAGGAAGATGCCGTTGCCGCCGCACCCGTACACGGTGTTGTCGAGCAGCTGGGTGTCGTGGAAATCACTGAGGAATTCCGGCCAGATGCCGTGTCCCAGCGGCGTCCACGGGTGCGACGTCTCGAGGTTCCCCACGCTGTCGAGGACGATGTTCTCGCTGATGTGTGAGAACGAGCAGTTGGCGTAGACCGCGGCGCCGTCGTTCAGCGAGGCCACGCAGCGCACGAAGACGTTGCGCGCCACCGTGTGCCCGTCGGACCCCAGGATCACCCCACAGTAGCCGACATCGGTGAAGCGATTGAGCCGAATGGTGAGCGCCTTGGCGCCCAGCACCACGACGCCGCACGCGTGCCACGCGCCGCTGCCGCCATAGCCGTATTGCATGCCAACGCGTTCGAAGACGTTGCGTTCGATGATGGTGCCGCCGGTCTTGCTGGAATCCTCGATCCACTGCACGCCGTTGTTGCGGATGTCGCGGAACGTGCAGCCCGTGACGAGGCTGCCATAGGCGTTCCAGGTGCCAGCGATGGCGTCGGTATCGCATTCGCGGAATTCGCAGGAGCGCACGGTCGTGGGCCCACCCAGGCTGAGCGCGGTCCCTGCGAAACGGCAGAAGGCGATGCTGTCGATCGTCCCACCGTTGGCGATGATGCCCTCGGTGGTGGTGGCCACCTCGACCGTCGACGCGCCGGCGGGCACCTGCACGCTGAGGACGCCTGCGCCCCAGAACCACTCGCGGTCGCGGTCGAGCTCGGCCAGGACGTTGTCGATGTAGTAGGCGGAACCGATGCCGACCAGGTTGGCGTCAACCTCTGCGGTGCCGCCGATGGTCAGGTGCGTCGCGTCGACGTCGGTGGTGATGGGGCGCGTCTCCCACCACCAGCTCCAGCGGCGCCAGCGCACCTGACCACCGCCGAATCTGTGGCCGGCGGTACGCGCACTGAGGCCGGCGTCGACCAGGCTGGTAGCGGTAGTGCCGTCATCGACGGTCAGCCAGCCGCTGTTGGGAAAGCGCGCCAACGGCGCGAACGTCCCGTCGATCCACAGCGCGCGCACCGCACTGGCCACGCTGGCGGTCTTGATGGTGCCGCCGCCGGGCGCAACCACGGTGCTGATGGTGACGATCGGCAGAGCGCCGGTGCCATAGGCGGTCAGGGTGCGGCCGGCCGGCAGCGTGAAGGTGCCGCGGTAGGTGCCGCCGCGCTCGAGCAGCACGCGGTCGCCTGATCCGGCCTTAACCAGGGCGGCCGCGACCGTCGCCAGCGCGGAGCCCGGCGACGTGCCACTGGCGGCGTCCGAACCGGTCGGTGCGACATGGTAGTCGGCGGCGTGCAACGAGCCGCCCAGTACCGCGAGGAGGATGGCGTGGCGCAGTTTCATGGCAGTGCTCCTGGTCCGGAAACCAGACCGACAGCGTGGCAGGCACCCAGGTATATCACAGCTATACCGGTATAGCACAGTCGAACACTCGCGTGGCGGTAGGCGCATCACCCAGCCGGAGGGCGCAGCTGACGGCGAGTCGAGCCGTGACGTCGCTCACATCCAGCTGTCTACGCCTGCTACCAATTGTAATACCGCGCCGGCTCATCGCCCAGGGCCCAGTCCTTGCGGTGATCGGGGTGGTACATGGTCGCTTCGGGCGTTTTGGTTCCCTCGTGCGCGCTGAACACGCGCTCGTCGAGCGTGAACGCGGCGCCCAGGTCGGCGAGCACCTGGGCCAGAGCGCGGGTCGAGCGCCAACGGCTGAAGCGGAGATAGGTGCGCTTGTCGGCCTCGAAGCGGTCGGGATCGATCTGGCAGAAGACCATCGAGCCCTTGCCCACGATCCGCCGCCCGATGAGTCCATCGGCACCCAGGTCGGCGCCATCCGCGATCACCCAGGCCGGAGATTCGACGCGCACGCGCAGGTCCGACGCGCTCAGACCACGGCATTCCGGCCACGCCGGCGGCTGCAGCGATCCGAGGTGGTCGTCGCGCCTGACGAGGTGCACACCGAAGCCGGCGTCCGCCTGCGCCCGGGGCAGCACCAGCACATGGCCGCCCTGGGCGGCGAAGGCTTCGAGCGCAGCAGCGTCGACCTGCGCATCGGCGCCGACCACCGCCAATCCGCCAGCCGGTAGGGCCGCCGCACGCTGGTAGGTGACGCCAACCTCATCGAGCAGCGCCGCCCCGCGGTCCCCACCCAGGTAGGTCGCGGCGACCCGCGGCGCCAGCGGCGCGGTGCGCGCGTATTCGAAGAGCTGCCGCGCCAGGCGCGCCGCGGCCGGGTCGGTGGCGGCGTGGTCCTCCAGATCGAGCTGGCACCATAGCGCACGACCCCTGCCGCAATCGAGCTCCATCAGCGGACTGTAGGCGAGATCAAATTCGCATTCGAGGATCGGCCGCCAGCCGCTGCGATGCGGCTTCTCGGGCGCGCCGGTCGCGACTGTACCGCGCAGTCCCCAGCGCCAGCCGTTGGCGGGCAGTCCCGTCTCGACTGCCAGGGCGACGTCCGGACCGCTGCCGTCGACGTAGTCGGGCCTGGCCTCCACCAGCGTGCCCTGACCGGACCAGTCGCGCAGGTCCTCGGCGTCGAGACCGGCCAGAGCCGGGTGACCGGGGTCGGTGGGGTAGACCCGGCGGGACGCCTTGTAGGACATACGCAGCCCGCGCTGGTCCCGCGCGTGCTGCGGATCCTGGGCCTGGATGATGGCGCGTCCCCCCGCGCGGACGAACGCCGCCAGGTCGCCGGGCAGCGGCACGGCGGCGGTGAACGCGCCACGGCCGATGACCAGCAGGCGGTTCGGGTCTGCGGCGCCCTTCCACGGCACCGCACGGTAGCCGAGCTGCTTGAGCAGCGCGCCGGTGCGCCCGGTCGGGTCGTGGACCAGCACCTCGCCGGTGACCGCAGCGAGCGGAGCGAACACGCGCAAAGCGAAGCGGTCGCGATGCTGGGCTTCGCCAATGCTCGCCTCGACCGTGATCTCGCCGTCCGCCTTGCCATCCGCGACCGTGGCGGGCAGCGTGAAGGCGAACGGTGCGAATACCGTCTCGGCGATGGCGAGCGTGCCGGAGGCGCGGCCGGTGGCCACCTCGCGTCCTCCGACCGCGGCGCGCCAGGTCAGCGACCAGGCCTGTTGCGCGCGGCTGTCATTGAGCAGCGCCACGCGCTTGGCGACGCGGGCACCAGCGGTGAAGGAATGGTCCTTGGCGGTAAACGCCGCGCGGTCGCCCTCGCTCGCTGCGCCGCAGATCCACGCCAGGGTCGGCGCGTTCGCGACCTGCATCGCAGTCCCGGCGCGGGTGACCTTGCCGTCGAGCTCGTAGTAGCCGTCATCCCACGGTATCATGCCACCCGTGATCCCCATCGTGCGCCAGCTGCGCCAGGTGTTGGTGATGAAGCGATCCTGCACCGCAAGGAAGGACGGCATGCGGAAGAAGTCCCGGTTCATGTGCATCCACCCGTAGGTCTGGTCCTGCTTGAAGGAGTCGTGGATCACCTTGCGGTAGGCCCCGGTCTCTTTGCGGTAGGCCTCGGCGCCGAGTTCGCTGGCGAGGAACTCGGTGAGCAGCGGCTCGCTGGTGGCCGCGAGGACGAAGCCTTTGCGACCACGCATGTAGTCGAACGACACCGGGGTGCCGAATTCAACGTACATCAGCGGCATGTCCCCCTTCTGCACGTACGTCGACAGCCATTCCTCGCGCTCCTGGAGCGGAATGGCGACCAGGTAGTTGTTGATGGTGTAGATGTCGCCATTTGCACCGCCGTTGTGGATGAAAACTGGGCGGGTCGGATCGAGTTCGTGGATGGCGTCGATGCCGGCCTTGGCGCGGGCGGTGACGGCGACATGATCGTTGTCCTTGTTCCTGGCGTCCTCGGCGCGCGCGGCGTCGCGCTGGCCGACGTTCGCCGGGTTCATCGACCCGCCGGACATGTTGCCGCTGGTCCCCCACATCACGATCGAGGGGTGGTTGCGCGCGCGCCGCATCAGTCGCGCGCACGCGTCGTGGAACAGCGCGACGCGGTCGGGACTCATCATGTTGGTGCCGTGCCAGCCCATGTGCGGGGTGACGCCGTTGACCGGCAGCCCGGCCTCATCGGCGATCGGATAGTTGGCCTCGAACCCTGGACTGCTGCGGTACCAGGGGTCGTCCGGCCAGAGTTCGCAGAAGTTGTGACCGCGGGCGAGCGCTTCGCGGGCGAGTTCCGGGGTCTTGAGCTGGCGCACGATCGGACGCATGCGCCATTCGCTGCCGTTCAGCATGAACTTACGGCCATCCACCCAGCATTCGCGGAAGCCGAAGCGCTGCGGATAGGCGTCGACGATGCCGGCGCCGCGCGCGCCGATGGTGGCGACATACAGGTTCGGCTGGCCGACATCCCAGCGCTTGGCGTTCGCCCATGGCCAAGCCACGCTCACCGTCTGCCGCTCCGCCACCTTGGCTGCGACCGTGGCGCTGAAGCGTTTCGCCACGACACCATCGGCCCCCGTGATAACGGTCTCGATCGCGACGTCCCCCGCTTGGGTGACGTCGGCGAGTTCGAGATCGAACGCGAGTTCGTCGCGACGCACACTGGTGCGCACGAAAGCGTCCTCGATGCGCGGGCCCTTAGGACGGGACAGCAGGCGCACCGTGCCGGTGAGGCCACCCGTCTGCAGTTCTGCCTTGGCCACGGAATTCTGCCCGGGCAGGTCGCCCATCAGCACCATCACCTCGGCCTTGTCCAGGGTGGCGATGACGTGCAGGCGCAGGCGTTGCGTGGTGCCCGGCCTGATCACGGACGTGAGGTCCACGCTGCCCTCTGGCCAGGCGACCGTGCCGCACCGCACCTGATCGACGAAGACGGTGGCGTCGGTGCTGACCCGCGCCAGGTCGAGCAGGATCGCACGCCCCTGCCACTCGGCGGGCACCGTGATCTCGCGCTCGTACCAGGCGCTGCGCAAGGCATCGCGATCGTATGTCTTCCAGTGCTCCCCCTCGCCACGCGCCACGACGCTGCGCTCGTCGCGCCACGACGCCGGCACCGAAATCCAACCCCATCCCTGGGCAGGCGCCTCCTTCTCCGCGGGCGCGAAGTGCCAGACGCCGTCCAACGCCATCTCACCGCGCAGGGGCGACGTGGCCACGGCCTTGGCATCGCTCCAGCGCGGCGCACCGGCGGGAGGAGCATCCTGCGCGGCGGCGCTGGCGACGAAGACGAGGGTGGTAAGGGCCAGATGGCTGATCGCGCGCATGGCAGGCTCCGATTAGTCGCTCGCTGTCCATTGCGCCGGTTGGCCGATGAGGTGACCGCAATGATTCGAGGTTCACCCGGCCGTCTCACACGCGGCGCGACCGTTCACCCCGCCACGGGCCGACCGCGCACGGGCCCCGCGTGAGACGTACAGGTGGCTCCGCCACTTCGTCGTCACATCGCGCATGCTCGGCGCTTAGCGAGGCACTACGCCACCATGACACCCACCGGGGCAATGCACCGGATCATGGATGCTCCGGAACCGGGGGCGCGCGCCAACGCGCTCGTGCATCAGGGCGTCAGCACGACGTACAGCACGTCCGGCGGCAGGGTGACGATCAGCTTGCCGCTCTCGCGCTTCACCTGCACGACGGCGGCGGTGGGGAAGCCAGCGGGGTCGAGCGCCACTGCCTTGGCCAGCCCGCGATTGGCGAGGGTCACGGTGGCATCAGCCTTGACCACCTGCCACGGCTTGTGACCGACGTTGACGATCTCCTCCTTGTCGTGGCCGAGATCCTTGGTCTCCCAACCGGTCGGTTTGGCGATCGAACCGTACTGGATCAGCACCTGCCGCGAAGTCGTCAGCGGCTGGTCGTCCATCGCCACGACGTTGATCACCGCGTAGCGGTTGCCGCTGGCGATGACCGCGTCGGTCAAGGCGAAGCTGCCGCCGGCCTCTTTGAGGAAACCGCAGACGCCCTTGGTCTTGGGGGCATCGACCAGGCACACCCCGCGACCGTAGTCCATGGTCACCTCGCCGGTCGCGCTGGTGACGATCTTCTTCGCCGCGTCGATGTGCGCCTTGAGATCCGGCGCGACCACCGTCTTGGCCGGGTCGGCGCCGTACTCGACCTCGACGGGGCCGACCAGGAACGCGAGCGGATCGACGCCACCGGTCAGCTTATTCCTTTCGGCCTGCGCCTGTGCCTCTCCGCCCTCGCGGCGGTTCGGATCGAACTCGGCGTCCTCGGCGATCATGGGGTATTCGCGCTGGAAGACGCTCTGCAGCGAGCGCGCCTCGTGCACCACTGGCTTGGCCTTCTTGATGTAGCCGCCGCGCAGGGCGATCGCATTTGCGGGGAAGGCGCCCAGCATGCCTGGGATCATGCAGCTCCACTTGAAAGGCGGGTGCTGGTCGTGTGCGGTGATGTACGGCATGTTGATCGCGAGGTCGTCATCGTACGCGACCGTGGTCTGGCAGAACCAGCAGAATGCGTCGACCCCCGTCAGCGACTGGTAGGCCGCCATCAGGAACGGGCCTTCGGCCTGGTAGCGGTTGGGGCTGACCCACGACGATTCGGTGATGATCATCGCCTTGCCGGCGACCTGCTTGAGGTTGGTGGGCAGCCCGCGCAGGTCGCGCAAGCCGGTCTCGTTGGCGATGGTGTGGCCCGGATCGATGCGCCAGCCGTTGTTCTCGCCCTCGTGCCGGCTGCCGTAGTACTTATTGACCGCGATGACCTCGTCGCCGGTGTAGCTCCAGCGCTCGACATCGCTCAGGCGCAGGGGATCAGCGGTGATCCAGTTGCTCGAATTGACCACCTGTTTGCAGCCCAGCGAGCGGTAGTGCGCGTGGAGGTCCTGGTAGTAGTCGTGCTGCGTGCGCGCCATGAACTCGACCTGGTCGGCGGCGCGGTTGGCCTTGCCGGTGGGCGCGGTGTTGATCGTGTAGGTCGCCAGCAGGCCGACGGTGCCGTTGGCGAGGTCGTCCCCCTCCGCCTTCTCGCCGCCCCATGCCGCCAGCGCCTTGTCCAGGCTGCCGTGCTTGGTCACCAGCCACGCGGCGAACTGCTTGGCGAACAGGCGCTTCTGCGGCTCCTTCATGGTCCCGAAGGTCCAGAACAGCAGACTGTCCTCGTTCTGCGTCTCGATGACGGCCACCGCGGGGTCGTCGGCCAGACGCATGCCGGAATAAGGGTTCTTGTCGCCGAACAATTTCGCCGTCCAGGCCTTGATCGCCTTTCGGAACGTCGGATTGAAGAATCCGACGCTCCAGCTCTCCGCGTCGCCGGCGTACCCCTCGATGCCGTGCGAGGCCTTCAGCGTCATCTTCCAGAAGGGGCAGATGATGACGTAGATGCCCTGCTTCTTCAGGGCCGCCTCGGTGCGCCACAGGTTGTCGATGGCCTTGGCGTCGGGCACGTCCAGGGCGCCATCCTTGGGCGCCAGCTCGACGAACAGGCGTGCCAGGTTCACCCCCATCTTGGCGAGATTGCGCGCCGAGCGGTCGAAGTCGGCGGGATTCTCGAAGTCGGACTTGGCGTTGATCGCCCAGAAGCGCAGCGGCTTGCCGGCGCCGTCCAGGAAATCACCGTCGGCCGAGACCGTGACGAAGCCCTTCTCGCCGGCCACTGATTCATTGAGGTGGCGCAGATCAAGCAGCGCGCCCTCGCGCTGGCCATCGGCGGGATAATTGAACGCCCAGGTCTGGTCGCCGCCGAAGACATACGTGCCGGCGTCGGCCGCCTGGCAGGTGCTGAAGCCCATCAGGGCCGGCACCAGGACGGTCAGCGCGGCGGCGGTGAGGCGGATCAGGGTGGTCGTCATGGACAGGCTCCGTTTTTCTGGAAAGTTTCATGCTATACCGGTATAGCTTCGTGACGTTGGCACCTGTTCTGCGGGGCATGCTGTTGCTCGCCCAGGACAGCCTGCTATACCGGTGCAGCATTGGAGGGCGGACGGCCCGGTCCAGCGCGCGCAAGACCCCGGCGCAGATGCTGTGGCATATGCATGTGGAAGGTTCCCCATCCCCTCCAGGTGGCGCACAACGGGGCGCATGCGCACCCCCCGCCAAAGCAGGAAAGCCCGTGATGAGTCGATGCCCGAGAGCAAGATCCAGAGTCGAGTACGATGGCGCATGGAGCATTCCACCGTGGCCGCCGCGCTTGTGGAGGTCGACGCAGCTCATCTGGATCCTGCTCCTCGTCACGCTCGCCACTCAATCGTCGGCGGTCGAGGTCACCACCCTCGCGGACAGCGGCCCCGGCAGCCTGCGCAACGCCTGCACGGCGAAAAGCGTCATCCTGGGACCTGCGCTGGCGGGCAAGACCATCGTGCTCGCTTCGCGCATCGCCCTGACCGGCGACGTGGTCATAGACGCCACCGCGGCGCCGGGCGTGATCATCAGCGGCGGCGGCACGAGCCGGATGTTCTTCATCCCGATGAAGGCGAAGGTGGTCTTCGCGGGGCTGACCTTCACCGCCGGTTCCGCCGTCGATCCCGACAAGCACAAGGGCATCAACAGCAGCGGCGGCGCGATCTACGGCGACATGTTCTGCGACCTGACCCTGGTGCGCTGCGTCTTCCGCGCAAACCTGGCGAAGGTGCCCGAGGGCGGCGGCGCCGCGGTGTTCATGAGCTACCACAGCAAGCTGTCCGTCCTGGACTGCGTTTTCGAAGACAACGACGCGACCGGCTGCGGCGGCGAGCGCGGCGGCACCGTCACCCTGGCCACCGATACCACCTCGATCTTCCGCTCCACGCAGTTCCGCGGCAACAAGGGCTTCACAGGAGGCATCAACAACCTGCTCGGGACGATGACGGTCGAGGACTGCGTGTTCGAAGACAACGACGGCCACGATGTCGGCGGGGCGATCTACTCCGACGGCGCCAGCGAGAAGATCGATGACGACAAGGGCGGCGTGTTGACCATCGCGCGCACGCGTTTCGTCAACAACCGCTCTCCGGGCCTGGGCGGCGCCTGCTATCTGTTCATGTACCGCCTTGACCGCCTGCTGGTCGACCACTGCCTCTTCGACGGTAACAGCGGCGGTCACGGTGGTGGTTTCGCGAGCGGCAACGGCATCATCGAGATTGCGGACAGCGTCTTCCTGCACAACACCGCCACCTATGGCGGCGCCTTCTGGACCTCGGCCTCGACCGTC
Organism: Planctomycetota bacterium; assembly: GCA_038213805.1. Classification (GTDB taxonomy): domain Bacteria; phylum Planctomycetota; class UBA11346; order UBA11346; family UBA11346; genus BOG-1363. Next base: position 85,402 of record JBBQSO010000007.1, read on the forward strand.
GTCGGATCCGCACCGCTGACGGTGCGCAACTGCCTGTTCGTGGAGAATGACGCGAAGAACGGCCTCGGCGGTGGCGTCTCGACCGAGACCACCGATCTGGTCCGCCTCGAGCGCTGTACCTTCTGGAAGAACACCGGGCGCGGCGGCGCCGTGCAGTTGTGGAAGCCGGGCACGTCATCGATCCTGGGCTGCATCTTCGCCGAGAACGCCTCCCCCGTCTGGACCGGCACCGCACCCGTCGCGACAGGGGCCAATGTGGTGTGGCCTGCCGATGACGCGATTCCGCAGAGCGACGCCGTGGTCCGCGCCGATCCGTTGCTGGAGGCGCTCGCGCCCGCCGACGACCGCTTGCCCGCAGCCGTCCCGCGCTCGCCCGGCATGGCCGGCAAGGTCGGTGCGACGGGCGTCACGCTCAGCGGCGGCGGGAAGAAGGGCCACAAGAGGGTGGCTGCGACAAAAGTCAGACCCGGCGGGCCGCCGAAGCTTGCAGCGTCCGCGAAGGCGCCAGATCCCATCCAACTGGAATCCGCCGCGCTGGCCAAGGCCATCGCCGCCGCACCAGACGCGCCAGCACGCGCAGCGGCCGCCACGACGCTGCGTGGCAATCTGGTCGGGGCTGGCCGCGGCGCGAGCGGACCACTCACCGATTTCGGGCAGATCACCATCCACGGCGGTGACGAGGTCAGCCTGCGCTTCACCACGCCGGCCGGCAGCGAGCAGGCGCTGCCCTGGAAACTCGTCGACGACACCGCGCTGCTCGCCCTCGCCAGGCCCAGCCTGGGCGCGGCGCCCCCCGCGATCCGCGTCGCCTGGATCGCGCTGGCGTGTCACGTCGGCCGTCCGCTGCCCGAGATCCGCACCGAGCTGGAGCGCCTGAAAGCGGTGGATGCGGACGCGTTCAAGCGTCTCGATGCGCTCGTCGCGGGCGCCAAGGCTGCGGTGCCGGCGCCATAGCATCCGGTCGCCACGCCCGGCGCGATGCGGATCGCGGACGACCAGCCGGTTACCTACCGGCTCTGCTGATTTCCCGATGCACTGAGCCGCGCCTGGGCGCGACGTCTACTCGTTCACGTCGCCGCCTGCCGCTTCGCGGGCAGGAACGCGGACAGTTCGCCCACGGGCCCACGCGTGCGCCTCGTGGCTCCCTTGACGTTCGGAGCGCGACGGCGCTGTGACTCGGGAAGCTCGCCGTGCTGTTCGAGAAATTCGCGTGCGGCCGCTGCAGAGACCAGCTCGCGGTGGATCAGATCGACGGTGACGAATGGCGACCGTCTGGGCACGGGTACGGACTCCTGGTGGGTCGGGGCGCAGGCGGGCCTGAGCATCAGGGCCAACGGGACACGACGCCGGGAGGCGCGGGGCTGGACAGTCCGGTGGCGATGATACAGGTCCCCTCCACATGCCCCCGGCCGCTGCGGATCGGACTGAAATGGTAGGTGACCGGCCTGGGCGGATAGGGGATCCGGAACGCCGCCGGCATGTGCCGGTCATCCACCTGCACTGCCCGGCCATCCGTCATCACGGTCAGGAACGCGTCCTTCAACAGGTGCCACGTGTCGGCGTAGATGGTGCGCGCGCGCTGTCCCTGCAGGGCCGCCGACTGCGGTCCCAGCAGCGGTTGATAGGCGTCGTTATGCAGAACGGTGAGTTCGCGCTGCCAGCAGATGGCCATCGGGACGTGGCTCTCCAGGCACACCTCCAGTACCGCATGCAGGCGCGGGGACCACGTCGCCGGGACGCCCATGGCGGTCATCGACCAATCCAGGTGCTCCAGGCGATGGCCGGCCTGTCCACCATGGGCGAACCACGGCTGGAAGATTGCGGCGGCCAGCTTGGGGAGGTCGGTGGCACGGTGCATGGGCGGGGATCCGCAGGTTTCGCAGCGCCGTCCGAATCAGGACGGGCACTTGCTATACCGGTGTAGCATGCAGGCGATGGCGGCATTGTACAGCGTGGCCTGCGGGCAGATCTGGGCGTGTCTGCAGCGGCCTGTTCGGCGCCGGCCGGGCATCAATCGGGATCGTGATCCGCGTTCTAGGAACCTGCGCGCGGCGCCGCCGTGCTGGCGCGCACCACCAGGCGCGCCGCGACCAGGCTGACCGCCGGCGCCGGCCTGCCTGCCAGCAGGTCGATGACGACGTGCACCGCAGTCGAGCCGATCTCGGCGAGAGCGTGACTGACGGTGGTCAGGGGCGGAGAGGCGGCGGCACCGAGCAGGTCGTCGAAGCCGATCACCGACAGATCGCGCGGCACGCGCCGGCCGCGATCGCGGGACAGCTCGAGCAGAGCGATCGCGACCATGTCGTTGTGGCAGCAGACGGCGGTGACGTCATCAGGCCACGTCACCTTGGCGAGCGCTGCGCGCAGGTCGGCCAGGCCCTCATCGACGTGGCCATCGCGGTAGACCGGCTCCTGGATCGCCACTTCGCGCCCCACCAGCCGGTGCGCGCGCATCGCGGCGCGGAACGCCGCCCGGCGCTCCGGCAGACTCGTGGTCCTGCCGCGTGCGTAGCCGATCCACAGCACCGAGCGGTGACCCAGTTCCGCGAGGTGCGCGACCGCGGCGGCGATACCGGGAGCGGGATCAAGCCGGACGTCATGAGGCGAGCCGACATCGTGGCCGCCGATGGTCACCACCGGCCGGCGGCTGGCGAAGAGTGCGGCGGGCAGGGTGGGGAAGAGTTGCCGCGGCGCCACCAGCGCGTCGATGCGACCGGTCTCGAGCAGCTGCAGCGCATGGGCGACCGCATCATCGCACGAGCTGCCACCGGCCAGCAGCACGTCATAGCCATGCTGGCGCGCCGCCTGCCCGATACCGCCCAGGATCGCCCCCCAGAAATCGACGCCCAGGATGCCCTGACCACCGAATCCCGTGGTCAGACCGATGGTGAAGGAGCGCCCGGTCGCGAGCGTGCTGGCGTGATAGTTGCCGCGGTAACCGAGCGACTGCGCGGCGGCGCGCACGCGCGCCCCGCATGCGTCGCTAATGCGCAGTTCAGCCGCCCGCCCACGCAGGACGGCAGCGGCAGTGGATTTGCTGACCCTGGCGAGTGCCGCGACCTGAAGCAGGGTCGGCGCCCGGGAGCGCGGCGGCAGGGCGGTCACCGCCGCCATCCGCGGCTGCGCACGCAGGGTGACCGCCGGACTGGCCCAAGGTGGACGGATGCGACGTGGGATGCGGCCAGGGGAGACTCCAGAGGCGGTGGACCGGTCAGCCCGCGAGGGTCGCGGACCTGGATCACGAATCTGCAACCGGCCCGCTGCCGTGCAAGGTCACGGCTGGGGCGGCCGGCCGCCCGGCCAGCAGCGGGGCCCTCATTGGAGCTCCATCTGCACGACGTCCTTCCGCCGGCTCTCGGGGCTGACCACGACCGTGGTCACGCGGCCGCCGCGCACCGTGGCGGCGATCACCGTGTCGTGCGCGGCGTGCAGGCGGAAGTCGACATCCCACGCCTTCGGCCACGCCGGGAAGAGCAGGATCTTGTCGCCGCGCGCCTGCATCAGCATGGACTGCAGGATGAGCTGCCCGGCGCCGCCGTTGTCCAGGTCGGGCTCCCAATCATGCGCCGGCTTCCAGAACCAGCGGAAGCGCTCGCTGCCGTAATTCATGAAGTTGGCGGCCACCTCCGTCTGCGCGCGCGCCGCCCAGCCCAGGCAGGCGGCCTGGATGCCCTGCTGACCCCAGCAGGTGCTGTCAACGAAGCGCTTGGCTTCGTAGGTGGCGCGGGCGAGCTCCAGTTCCGGCAGACCGACACCGAAGAGCCGGTAGGGATGGACGGCGTACAGTTCCGGATTCTCGCTGTTCTTCGGCGCATCGAACGACGCGGCCGGCCACAGGATGGCGGTGCCGGTTGGCGATGCCTGGTCGGACGTCACCGGCACCTTGCCAGCGGCGTCGGTGCGGCCCCGCGGCAGCGGCGGCAGGTCGGCGAGCGTGGTGCGCCAGCGCGCGCGCTGCGTCGGCGTGGTCAACCCCTCGGGCATCGCAAGCAGGCGGGTCAGCACCTGCATCAGGCCGGCGATGTCGGGCAGCGGATCAGCCGCATGCTGGCGCGTCTCGAGCGCCTCCGACGGTGCGAAGCGCAGCTTGCCGGCGACGCGCGGCCAGTGCTGGTCGAACCACAGCGTGAAGGCGTCGGCGAGCGGTAGAAGCGTGCCTGTGGCCAGCTCCGCATCATGATGCAGGTCCCAGGTGTCGAGCAACATCATCATCAGCTCAGGCCCGTTATTGAAGTGGCGACCAATGTACGGATTGGTCATCTCCGGGCCGGGATTTCCCCAGCCAAAGTCGTTGTTGGACGGCAGACCGAAGAAGAAGATGGTCTCGGGGAAGATCGCGCCGTCGTGCTTCCAGTACAGGCGCGTGCGTGCGGTCGCCAGCGGCAGCGCGGCTTTGTACATTGCGAAGAACGGTGCCAGACTGTCGAGGTCGCCGTCGGCGATCATCGGCCAATAGACCAGGCGATTGTTCTGGAACCACACGTTGCTGCCCCAGGCACGGAAATCGGGGTCCATGCGGCCCTTCTCCGGGACGTAGGGCGTTCCGGGAGCCGGCTCCTGGCCGACCGTGAAGATGCCTCCATTGAACTTCATCGGCGCCGGTCCGCGACCCTCGCACGCTGTCATCCAGCGCTGCATGATGTACCCCTGGGTGACCTCCGCCGCGTGCGCGGCGCCGCCGACCAGGATCCAGCTGCGTTCCCAGAAGCGGTTCCACCACACCTGCGTCGCGGCGCGCGCGTCTGCGGCATCGCGCGCCGCGGCCTGTGCCGCGGCCGCCTGCACGCCGCTGCGCCAGTCGTCGACGCTCTCCGCCACGTTCGCGAACGCGGTGATGTCCAGACGTAGCCCTGCCTGCGGCGTCGCAGTGGCCAGCGTGTGGGCGTCCACGACCGCCAGCCCCGGCCCGCGCGCCAGCGCGCCGACGTTGCGGTTGATCAGCGGATCGGGGTGCGCGCTCTGCAGCGCCTCGAGGTGCTGGTTGCGCAGCAGGTCGCCGTAGATGCTGCGCGCGTTGTGGTGCAGCCAGATCAGGCTGTCCGGCGCCGCCAGCACGGTGTCGGGATCGATGGTCGGCCCGCCCGCGGGCGAGCCCTGCAGTTCGCGCAACCCCTGCCCGAGTTCGGCGTTTCCGGCGGCATCGACCAGCGGGCGCGGTGCAGTGCGCCACAATTCGAGACCGACCCGGGCCGCGCGAGGTTGCGTGTCCACCAGCTGCACGTGGATGACCGGCGCATCGACGTCGACCCACGCCTGCAGCACGGCCTGCCCGTCGCCATGGATCTCGATCACGCCGTCGCGGGTGCGCAGCACCTGCCGAAATGACGCGCCCGCGCGGAAGGGGCTCGGAGTGAAGGTCACGCGCACCCGTCCGAGCTTCAGCAGCTGGCCGTTCTCGCTCCACGCATCGGTCTTGCTGATCAGCAGCACGACGTCGCCGTTCGCCTCGGTCCACAGGTTCATGCCCAGGTCACCGTTGCCGATCGGCATCGAGTCACGGTAGTCGGTGCCGGGGGCGTCCCAAGTCAGGGTGTACGGGTCTTCCGCGGCGCCGAGAGGCACCAGCAGGGCGCAGAGTGCGGTGAGCGCGGTGAGCAGGACGGGCATGAGGAGGTGACGCATAGAGCTTCCTTGGGTAACCGTGTCGCTGCCGACGCGCTGCGCGAGCGCGCGTTCCTACTTGACTGTCTTCAGCTCGGCCAGGCGCTTCTCGTATTGGGCCAGTTTATCTTCGCCAGCGGGATACTGCACGTCGAGGGCGACATCCGGCCGTTGGGCCGCGAACGCCTGCTGGTCTGCCGCGCCGATGTAGGCCCAGGCGAGTTTGAGCTTCTTTAGCGACGGGATGGCGGCGAGGTGCGCGAGGCCATCGGCGTAGGGCAGTACCATGTCGTGGATCTCGACCTCGCGCAGCGCCTTCATCCCACTGAAGGCGGCGAAGTCGTGCGCCGTGTACGCCTGTGGATCCCAGTTGGGGGTGATCTCCAGGCGTTCGAGGTGCGCGAGACCGGCGATCAGCGGGAAGCTGGCGCGCGTGATGCGGACGTGGCCGAGGCGCAGGTCCTTCAGCTGCTTCAACCGGGCGATCACGGCGACGCCTTCGTCGCCGATGATGCAACCGCCAAATTCGATGGTCGTCAGGCTGCCGCAGCCCGTGAAGGCGGACAGTCCGCTACCGGTCAGCGTCTGCGAGTGGTGGAAGCCGAGGTACTGCAGCTCGGGCAGCGTGGCGGCCGCGGCCAGACCGGCATCCGTCACCGCGCAGCCGTTGAGGAAGATGCGCCGCAGCGAGGGGATCTTCGCGAGGCGCGCGAACTCCGCGTCGCCGAACTTCTCGCCGCCCGAAGAGAAGGCGCGCAGATCGGGCAGCGTCCCGAGCGCCTGACAGGTGGCCTCCGTCATCAGCTCCGGCGACTTGACCTCGACCTCCCAGCCGCCCGCGGTGGGATGCACCGTGATGCCCGCGGCCGTCAGCTGCGCGACCTGCTGCGGCTCGGCTGCCCCGGCGCCGCAGCCCAGGGCCACCGCGGCGCACAGGAGCAGGATGGGTGCGATCGTGCGAACGATGGACAGGACGGGGATGCGCGGGGACATGGGATGACCTCGTTGGGGAGACGGAGCGGGTGCGTTCCAGAAGAGACCGCTCACGCGAGTTCCTTGACCGGGCCGGTCGCCACGCCGCCCTGGAAATTCACAGGCACGGGCATGCCGATGCGGTCCACCACGGTACGCCACACGTTGGCGACCGGCATGTCCTTCTTGACCAGGTGGCCCTGGTGCTTGATGCCGAGGCCGGCGCCACCGCAGAGTATCAGCGGCAGCTGATTAGCGTCGTGCGCGCCGAAGCCGCCGTTGGTGGTGGCCCACGCGGCCACGGTGTGGTCGAGCACTGTGCCAGCACCCTCCTTCACACCTTTCAGGCGGCCTAGGAAATACGCCCACTCCTCCATGTACATGGGGTCGATCTTGCGCCAGAAGGCGATCTTGTCCTCCTGTTCGTCGTGGTGGGTGATCGAGTGCAGGTCCCACTTGCTGCCGCTGGTGTAGGCGTAGCAGTGCGCCTCGTCGCCCTCGCTGCGCGGGATGTGACTGACCACGCGCGTGCTGTCGGTCTGGAAGGCCAGCGCGATGACGTCGAACATCAGCCGGGTATAATCACGGTAGCCCCGCCCATCACTGGCGACGCGGTCGCGCGGGGCGCCCTGGCCGAAGTCGGGCCTGGTCACGGTCGGCTTTGGGCGGTCGGCCCACGCGGCGTCGACTTTGATGCGGGCCTCCAAATCTCGGATGGCGGTGAAGTACTGATCCAGGCGATCGCGATCGGCGGCGCCGAGGCGGCCCTGCAGGCGTTTCGCCTGGTCTTTGATCGAATCAAGCAGGCTGGCGCGCTCCGCCTGGGCCTGTTTTGCCGCTGCGATCGAAGTGGCGTCCTCGGCGGCGAAGAGGCGTTCGAACAGCACCTCAGGGCGGTTCTCCGGGGTCATCGGCGTGTGATTCATGCTCCACGACAGCGTAGACGGGAAGGGGCCGCCGAAGCCGGTCTCACGCACCATGCCCAGCACCAGCGAAGGATGGCGCGTCGCGCTGCCGTGGAAGCTGGCGAGTTGCTGATCGACCGACGGCAGTGTCTGGGCATTGCGGATCGTGTTGACGCCCGTCAGCAGGCAGCTGCACGACCCGTGGCCGCCGCTGTATGAAGTCAGGCCTGTCAGCACCGTGCAATCGTCCTTGAAGGGGGCGAGCGGCTGCAGCGTGGGCGTCAGCGTATAACCGCGGCCCTGATCGACGGGGGTGAAGGCGCGGATCTCCAGACCCAAGCCCCAGTAGGTGAACATCGCACGGCGCGGGATCTCGTGCGCGGCCATCGAACCTGCGGTGGTGACGTCCTCGGCGTTCGCGCTCATCACCTCAAGCCAAGGCAGGGCCAGCGCCGTGCCGAGACCCTTGAGGAAGGTGCGACGCGGCAGCCGCCAGCTGGAGGTGCGATTACGCATGGGGGATCCTTGGTCAGCGGGTCTGGAAGAAGGGGCTGGCGACCGTCGCCTGGATGATCTCCTGCAGATGCAGGCCGTGCGCCTTGGCGTGCGCGACGATTTGATCCACCACGGTATGGTCGCCGTACGCGATCGGACGCGTCAAAGCGTAGCAGAGCAGCTTCTCGGCGAAGGCCTTGAGAAAGGTCTCCTGGTGCGCCCGCAGCGCGGCCTTGAATTCCTGCACGGTCGCGAAGGCGGTGCCGTCCGGCAACTGGCCACCGATGACCAGCGCCGGCGCATTGTCATCGCCGTTCATGCCCTCGCCATTCTGTCGGTCGCGCCACTTGCCGACGGCGTCGTAATTCTCGAGAGCAAGGCCGAACGGGTCCACGCGCGTGTGGCAGCTGGCACAGTTGTCAGAGGCTCGGTGCGCGTCGAGTCGGTCGCGCACGCTCAGGGTCTTGCCCTTGATCGCTGGCAGGGCGCCGGCGTTGGGCGGCGGCGGCGGCACCTGCTGGTTCCACAGGGTGTCGAGCAGCCACGTCGCGCGTCGCACCGGCAGGGTGCGCGTGCCATCCGCCAAGTAGGTCAGGATGCCCGTCATACCGAGCACGCCACCGCGGCGGCCGTCGGCGGGCGCGGGCACGCGACGGAACTGCTCACCGATGACGCCAGGGATGCCGTAGTGGCGCGCGAGGCGTTCATCGACGACGATGAAATCGCTGTCCAGGATGGCGGTGATGGGCAGGTCGGCGGTCAGCAGCTGGTGGAAGAACTCCAAAGGTTCGCGCTTCGAACTGTCGCGCAGGCGGTCGTCGTACTCGCGGTACACGTCGCGGTTGGGCGCGGTGCCGTTATCGAAGTTGCGCACGCCCAACCACTGGCCCGCAAAATTGCGGGTAAACTCGCGCGCGCGCGGGTCGCCGAGCATGCGCGTGACCTGCGCGCGCAGCGCCTCGCTGCGGTGCAGCTGGCCCTTGCTGGCGAGCGCCGTCAGCACCTCATCGGGAGCGCTGCTCCACAGCAGATAGGACAGCCGGCTGGCGAGCTGCCAATCATCGAGCGCCTGCGGGCCCGCTTTGGCCTGCGGCCGGTGCTCGGCCCCATCGGCAGCTTCGGCAGCTTCGGCGCCCAGATAGAGGAATGCCGGCGAACACAGCACGTTCTTCACGCCGACGCGCACCGCGTCCGCCAGGACCAGGTGCCGATCCGCCTGCTGCTTCTGCACCCAAGCGACCAGTGCAGCCACTTCGACGGGCAGGGCCGGCCGCCGGTACGCCTTGGGCAGGAAGCGCGCAAAGATCTCGCGCAGGTACTGCGCGTCGCTGCGTGTCTCGCCCGCGAACAGCAGCGTCGTCCGCCCGTGCGGCGGCCACTCGGTGATGGGCCCCTCGAAGGAGAACGTTCCCAGCCACAGCCGCGGGCGGTCCGCGACCACCAGCTTGGGGTTGAAGACGAACATGGGTCCAGCGAAGGTGCGACGGCTCTGCAGGGCCGCGGCCAGGGCCTCCTCGGACTTGCGCTTCACGGTGGCGATCGCCTCAGCGGACTGCTTCTCCTGCTGGGCGCGCTGGATCTCCTGCGCGACCAGCACCGGCTTCCACTGCACCTCCTCATAGGCCGGGTTGACGACGGCGACGCTCTTGTCGCCGTTGTCCCAGCCGATCTCAAGCGGGTGATTCATGCCCGGCGGACCGGACTGCAGATACATCATCACCTCGTAGTCCTTCGGGGCGTCCAACGGCGCGTCGATGACCACGGTCTTGACCACCTCGATGGGCGTTCCGAAGGCGTATTCGATCTGCAGGCGGACGTCGGACTGGGCCTCCTTGCCGCGGCCGACAAAGGCGCCGGCCTTGAAGCGCAGCCGGTACCAACCGTCGCGAGTGACGCCCTTCTGCCCCCAATCCCACGCGCAGAACGGCGAGCGCAGGTTGCCCGGGTTGCGGTAATTGCTGCCGCCCGACAAATATTCGATGCCGTCGCCCTTCACCGCCCAATCGTACACGCCATGCGCAACGTAGCGCTTCTCCTTGCCGCCATCGGTCTGATCGACGGTAATCTCGCTCAGCGGTTCGGCGATGGTGGCGGCCACGCCCGGCGGCGGGTTGTCGTTGACGACCTTGCCCGTGGCGTCGCGGTGGCAGACACCGATGCCGTGGATGAATTGCTTCGCCCGCGCGTCCCAGGTCAGGTGCTGGACTTCGGGCTTGGCCAGGAAGACGCCATCGTCCAGGACCAGCTCGGCGACGGCCAGGTACTGGCCGAGCTGCCCCTCGTCCATGAACAGGCCGGCGGCGCCGCGGTCGAAACCACCGACCTTCCCATCCGCGGGCAGTTCCTTCTCCACGCGCCGCGCGAAGCCCTCCTCCAAACTGAACAGGTCGCGCACGGTGTTGGCGTACTCGACGCGGTTCATGCGCCGCAGCGGCACGCGACCACCGGCGCCCATGGCCAGGTCATCGGTCTGCTTCAGCCGGCCGGCGATCCACGAAGTGACCGCGTACGAGGCCTTGGCGTCGGGGCGCGCCTTCTTCTTGGGCGGCATCTCTCCGCCGCTGATGCGGTCCATGATCTCCTTCCACTGCGCGGCGGTGTCGCCGACCGTGAAATCCGCGCTCACGGTGTCGATGCGAAAGCCCGCGCGCGCGCTATCGGCGTCATGGCAGTCCAGGCAGTGGTCCTTCACGTAGGCGGTCACGGACGGCGGCAAGGCGGCGGGCGGCATGACCGCAGCGTGCGCACGCGTGAGCGCGCCGCCGAGCAGGAGAGCGAGCATCAGACAAGGGAGATGCTTGCGCCCCTGGGTCGGGCCTGTCGGAGCGTTGGTGTCCTGGGCCGGATGGGCGTTCGCACGGGACGCGTCGCTGTGCAGCCACCAGCCCCGAGGGACCGTGCCTGCTGCAGAGCGCAGCGGCACGCGCCACGGCTGCGGGGGCGCAAACGCGAGGTCGGCGCCCAGCGCTACGGCACGGCAAACCTGCGCCCAGCTGGTGCCACGACCACGTGATGTGATGACCACGTCCTGCAGCGGCGCGAACAGCGGTGGCTGGGGGCAGGCCAAGATGGCCGCCCTCTCCCCGCGGCCCTCGCGAGCGACCACGTCGGGCGGCGTCGCGGTGGCCACCTCGCGAATTGGGATGGTGGTCATGGGTGGATGTTACCTGGACTTAGCGAAGACAACGTCGAATTGCAATACCGATATAGCACAGTACCGTTGTCAGTTTTTCAAGTGCAATAACCCGGTACGCGAGCAACGTCCGTACAGCTGCACGCGCCGGCATCGCGCCGGAAGACTCGCCGTGGAAGCTTGTCCATTCCGACCGCTCAGATGGCAGGGCCAAGGATCGCCCAGCCCAATCCGCGCGGGCGCAGCCTAGGGCTCCGCGGAAGCGATCTGCGTTGCGAAATTGAGATCGTTCAAAAACTTGGTGTGGTAGAATTCCATCTCGATGGAATCAAAGTCTCTATGACAATCTATGCGTGCGAGCAGTGGCCTCTGATCGACAGCAGCGAGACCAGGGGAGCAACGCGAAGGACGGAGCTGGCCATGGAGGGCCTGAGGCGTGTCGTTAGTCGGTGCAGATTCCAGTACGGAGCAGCGCGGCGATAGTGTCCGGGGCAGAATGACAATCGCCCTACGGATCCTCCGTTACTCCTTCATAGGCCGGTGTACGCGCACTGCCTTTACCGCCTTACCCAGGTCGCTGTCCGCAGTCAGCACCAGGGTGTGGTGCTCGTTGGGCAGGCCCAACGCCAGGGTCATAAAAGTTTCCTGGTGAGCGGGGCCGGCCTTTATTTCGACATGGTCGGCATACATCGGAAGCACCTTCCATTCGACCGCGGTGCCAATGGTCAATTTCCTGGGGGTCCACCCTTTAAACCATGAATCCGGCTTGATGACAATACGACCTGACTTCGAAGTGAATGCGGCGCCACTATTACCCTCCCCATCAGCCCCAGTTACCGATCCCTTGAGCGAGTAGCCCCAGCTTGCGCCATCATCGGCGACCGAGGTGATCGTCAGCGTCCAATTCTCAACCAACAGCGGCGCGTTATGGTCGATATGGATCAACGACACCGGCGACACCGGCGGCGCCGGCGATGGCAGGGTGATGACGTAGCAGCCGGGGTATTCCGATGGCTTCTTGCCATCGATGGTCACGGTACCTGTGATCGGCTTGACCACCTCGCCAATCAGCAGTTCGAAACCGTTGCCGTCTGCGGTCACGGTCATCTGCTTGCCTGCGACCTGCGGCTCAAGGTCACGCGCCAGGTCCCGCCACGCCTGGTCTGACAGATCGGGTCGGTGGACGAGGTACTGCGAGATGATGCTGGCCATCACGAAGCCGCCATGGTCGTTGGGATGGATATCGTCGCTGAGCAGCGCTTTGGGCTCGAGCATGTTGGCGGTTAGGTACTGCCGCCATGGCGTTCGCACATCGGCGACGCCACAGCCATACTTCTTGGCGATATCGGGGATGAAGACCTGATTCATCATGTAATCCCACCACATTTCGTGGTCAGTCGTCTGCAGCGCGCTGGCCGCGTCCCAGTCCTTGACCACCGGCGGCATTTTGGAACCGATGTGATCCTTCTGCAGCAGCATCTCGGCCGAAGTGCGGGTCCGGATGGAGCGGATGATGTCCTCGTAGGTGTTGTTAGCGCCGTAGACGTGGAAAATCACCAGGTCGGGCCGGTAAGTGAACACGTCGTGCTCGGTGGTCTTGACCAGCAACTGCGATGCGAAGCCGCCAATCGCCTTGTTGACCACATCGAGGTCGGCGTTTGGGAAACGCTTCTTGAGATCCTCGGCGACCAGACCGGTCCAGGGCTGACCGGTGATCGACTGACCATAGAACAGGATGCGCACCCGCTTGCGATGCTCAGGCGTACTGGTCGCGAGCAGCGTCATCGTGCGCTGGATACCCACCCCGAGATTGGCCTGGTCAGCGACCGGTGGAACGGCTTGGTAGTCTGCCCCGGTGGCTCCGAGCAAGAGACCCGTGAACCAGATACTGCATGCACGCAGCGCGATGGAGGTGGGGAACCATGGGAATTGATTAAGTGACATGTGAGCGGTGTTCTGTTTTCTACATACAATGTGGCAGGCGGTGCTAGATGACTTGCTTAGAGCGTGCGGTCGAGCGAACGATCTCCGATACCAGCGGAGGGTAGTGAATTGGAGAGCCGCGCACGAGTCACGCAGACGCTTCGCCGAAGGTATTGCTCCGCGGGCTTACGGTCATGCACACCCCTCCATTCATCCCGCTCCACTCTTCGGATAGGATTTACGAACCCACCTGCTCCGGATGACGTTGACGACGGTAACCGACAGGGCACCGGCGATGACTTCTCGTTCAAGCTAATCGTCAGTGATTTTACGATCGTCGTGCGCGCTGGCAATCGCCGATTTTCTAGCGGTACGCGTGCGCTCTCGGTTAATTGCAATTACAGGCGCATACAAGCCGTGCGCGTGATGTGACAACGGTTGGCGCGTCATTTCGCAGGCGTCTCATTTTGCGATTCTCTTGGTGTGAGACACTCATGGCGATCGCCTGACGGCGCCGCGACTCTGATATTTAGGCGTTAATCGGACTTCCCATTGATGGACAAACGATTTCACACGCGAGACAAGCCGCACTGAATTAACATCATTTCCGAGCGACTGAGTACCCACGTTTTTGCACGTGTCATACCCCGGCAGGGTTGCCAAGCTTCTGATCCAATCGATGAGACCGCTGCCGGCTACGCAATTAAAGAATCCACGCCTGACGCACCAACCTGTTTCCCGTCACATCGACGGTAGCGGACGTCACGGTGGCGCGAGACCGCACAAAAACCCGCAGCGGGCCACGATTTTTTCGTGGCGCCCGAATCAGAAATGACATGGCACTTGTCCCGGCGGACGTCTGCCTACCCTCACGCGTCATGCATACCCTTCGCACCGCGTGCCTCACGCTCGTGGCATTCTTCTCCCTCCCTGCGGCCTGGGCGGCAGAAAAGCATCTCCTCTACGTCAGTTCTCCTGACGGCGCGCAGGAGGAGGGACATTCAGGCACCGGTATCCTGATATTCGACCTTGATAACGGGCACAAGTTTGTTCGCCGCATCGAAGTGCCAATGTTCAAAGAAGGCATTCGTGGCTTCACTGCCAATGCGAAGACGCACTGTGCCTACTACTCGACGACCACGCGCGGGCTCGGCTGCATCGACCTCGAGACGGAACGGGTGCTGTGGGAGCAACACCTGCCGCTGGGTTGCGATCGCACCTGCATCACTCCCGATGGCGCCAAGCTCTACGTGCCGACGGGCTGGTGGTACGTGGGCCAGGATGCAGGCTTCCTGGTGGTGGATCCGAAAACCGGACTGCTGATGAAGCAGCTGCCGATTGGAAAAATGGCGCACAACAGCATCGCCAGCCTGGATGGGCAGTTCGCTTTTATCGGGACAGAAACGACGCTGACCATGTTGCGCACGAGCGATGATTCCGTCATACGCCAGATTCAACCGGTAGGTGAGTCGGGCGTATTCCCATTCACCGTCGATAGTCGGAACCGCTTTGCCTTCGTCTGCCTTGGACAGCACGTTGGCTTCGATGTCGTGAATCTGCAAACGGGCGAGGTGCCGCATCGCGTCTTCGCGGGCTCCGAGCCCATCGCGCACCGCACGCACGGAGCCGCGCTGACGCCGGACGAAACTGAACTCTGGATCAGCGATCAAGATGGAAAAAAGCTCTTTGTTTTCGATGCCACGCAAATGCCGCCAAAACCAAAGGCCGAGGTTCCGCTCAGCATGGGTGGGCACGGTTGGGTGTCATTCAGTCTCGACGGACGCTTCGCGTGGACACACACGCCTGACGTGATCGATGCGCACACAAAACAGGTGGTCGCGACCCTTAAGGATGAAGCGGGACATCTGGTCGCCAGTTCCAAATTCATCGAGATCGTATTCGACGGCGATAAGGTCACACGCGTCGGATGCGAGTTTGGAGTCGGGCGCGCGGCGCAAGGGCAGAACAAGCCTTGAGTAGGACGCAGAACCAGCGTCCGACTCATAGCAGGACTTCACGTCACGGCCTGCTGACGACGACCTGCGTCGGTCGCCGACGGATGCCCGACCAACGGAACACGGCAAGACTCATTCGAACACCCTGCTGACGGCGGCCGTCGTCGGCACACTCGCGCCCGCAGCGCAAACATCTGTCCCGTTTCGGCGCTGAAGCGGGAGTCGAACACTCCGACATCGAGATGCAGGACTGCAAGCGCCTCAATTTCTGGAAGGGCAAAAGCGGCTGCGTGGTTGCCGGTGCCAAGGGCTGCGCCGGCAAGAACGTATTCGCTCAGCCAAACCGTGCGGAACCCGAACCGGCTGGCGGCGGCTCGACGAGCCCACGCGCGAATGCAGCCTTACCCCACCGAACCACTACAGCAGTGGCCGCGCCTGCGCATCGCTAGCCACATACCGCGTCCCGCGCTTACGCCCTTCGATGCGCGCGTGTCCCGCGATGACCAGGCGCTGCAACAGCTGGCGGACGGCCCCGGCATCGAGACCGGTAGCCACGCGCGCCGCGGCATTGTCCAACGACCCGTGCGCGCCCAGTTGCGCAAGCAGCGTGCGGATTGGATCGCGAGGCTTGGCGCGGACACCGGGTTGCGCTGAGGTCTGCCTCGAGGCACTGGCCTTGGTACGCGTTGCCCGGACAGGCGCCGCAACCTTCCCAGGCGCTGGTGCCGGCTGGCCGGCGTCCATCTCCAGGCCGAAGAGCGCGCCGACATCGTCCGTCGCCAGGGTGCGTTCAGAACGGGCGTCAGCGGCGGCCAGGCCAGCCCCAGCCTTGGCCAGCAGGGCACTGGCGTCGACCTGACGCAGGGTGAACAGCAGCTCTGGCTGGTGGTCGAAGCGCGCGCCGACGCCGTAAAGCACGGCGGCGACATGCTTGCACATGGAGGCCCCATCCGGACACGAGCAGCCGAAACGGAGCTCCTTGCGCACCGGGAACAGCCCGTCGCCCTGGCGGCACAGGCGCTGCATCACGTTCGCCGCGAAGCGGCCCTGCAACAGTTCGACCAGTGAATCGATGCCCCCAGCGCAATCAGCGCACAACGTCTTCCAGGCGGCTGCGGCGAGCGGCTTCACGGTGATCGTGGTGCGGTACATCGATGATCCGGAAACCCGCGCCTGGACCTTGCCCGGCGCGATCTGCAGGTCGACCACCGAGCCGTTGCGGACATAGGTACGCCCCCGCGGCAGGCGGTTGGAGCAGTCGCCGTACCCTTCCATGGTGGTGCACCACGCCTTGCCCCACGCCGTGGTGGCGATGGTGCGCCCCGTGATCCGGATTGGCGAGATCGTCTGGCCCTGCTTGGCCAGACGGGCCATCTCGGCAGCCGCCAGACGACGGCGCTCGGCGACCGGAACGTAGGGTGCCCATTGGTAGAACATGTCAGCCTTCCGTGACGGCGGAGTTCATATCGAGGGAGACCATGCGCAAGAGTTCAGCATCGCTCATCTCGGTGAGCCTGACCTCACCGCCACCGCCATCGAGCAGGTCGGCGGCGAGTTGACGCTTCTGCGCGATCATCGTGTCGATCTTCTCCTCGACTGTACCACGGCAGACGAACTTGTGGACCATGACGTTGCGCTGCTGACCTATGCGGAAGGCGCGATCGGTGGCCTGATTCTCGACCGCCGGATTCCACCAGCGGTCGAAGTGGACGACATGCGAGGCCGCCGTGAGGTTGAGACCTGAGCCGCCAGCCTTCAGCGACAGCACGAAGAACGGCACCGACTCGTCCTCCTGAAAGCGGCGGACCAGCTCTTGGCGATCCTTCACTGCCGTCGCGCCAGTCAGCACGCAGCCTTCGCGGCCGAAGATGGAGCCGAGAAAAGCCACTAGCGGCGCGGTGGTCTCGCTGAACTGCGAGAACACCAACAGCTTCTCCTGCCTGGCGGCGATGGCCTCGGCCAGCTCCCGCAGTCGCGCCAGCTTGCCGCTGTCGGCCTCGGCCCACTCGCCGTCGCCCAGCCACTGCGAGGGATGGTTGCAGATCTGTTTGAAGCGCATGAGGAATGCCAGGACCAGACCTTTGCGCGCCATACCTTTTTTTCCTTCTTCAAGCGCTTTGGCGAGCTCCCCCACCGCTTGGCCATAGAGCGCCGCTTGGCGCTTCGACAGGCTGCAGAATGCGTTCAGCTCGGTCTTGTCGGGCAGATCGCTGATCACCGTCTTGTCGGTTTTGAGCCGGCGCAGGATGTAGGGCTGCACCAGCCGGCGCAGCGGCGCATAGCCCTGCGGCGACGAATCCATGCGTTTGACGAAGGTGGCGAAGGGCTTGGCGCCGCCGAGCAGTCCTGGGTTCACGAAGTCGAAGATCGACCATAGGTCGCCAAGGCGGTTCTCGACCGGCGTGCCGGTCAGGGCGAGGCGCGCATCTGCCTGCAGCGTCTTGACAACCCTGGTCTGCCGCGTGCCGGGATTCTTGATCGCCTGCGCCTCATCGATCACCGCCAGGCGCCACGCCGTCTGCGCCAACCAGGGGACCCGGTGCAGGGTGCCGTAGCTGGTGATCACCAAATCGCAGGCCGCAACGCGCTCGGGTGGCAGCTCGGCCAGCTCACGCAACGGCATCTCCGACGGGTGCGCAATCAGGATGCGCAAGGTGGGCGCGAAGCGTTCGGCCTCCTGCGCCCAGTTGGCGAGCAGCGAGGCTGGCGCCACCAGCAGGCTCGGCGCTGCGCCTTCGGCACGTTTGCGCACCAGCAGCAGGGCGAGCACCTGAATGGTCTTGCCAAGACCCATGTCGTCGGCGAGGCAGGCGCCCAAACGCAGACGCGAGAGCAGGTGGAGCCAGCGCACGCCCACCTGCTGATACGGGCGCAGGGTGGCGTGCAGATCCGCACCGGGCTCGCACGCTGCCAAAGCCTGCGGATTGCGCAATCCAGCCAAGGTCTCAGCCAGCCACGGACCGGCGACCACCTGCACCCATTCCGGCGCGACGGCGACCTGTGCGGCCGCGTCCGCCGCGCCGGCCCCGGCGAGCAGACGCATGGCCTGATGGAAACCAAGGCCGTGTTCCGCCGCTGTCCGCTCGACCTGGCGGAAGTGCTCCAAGGTGCGCTGCAGACGTTCGGGATCGATCTCGACCCAGCGCCCGCGCAGGTACACCAGCCCGCGGCTGCCGGTGAGCAGGGCCTTGATCTCGGCGGCGCTGAGCATCTCGCCGTCCATCGCGATGGTCACCGCAAAGTCGAGCAGCTGATCCTGCCCGACCAGCGACGGCGTGCGCGCACCCACGGTGGCGCTGACCGTCGCCCGCGATGGCCGGTTGGCCCGCCACTGCGCTGGCATGCGCACCACCACGCCGGCCTGCTCCAGCCGCTGTGAGTCGTGGAGGAATGTCAGCGCCTCGCCAGCGGTCCAACGCAGCGGCTGGAAGATCTCACGTGTGTCGATCAACCCCTTCAGCCACGCGCAGTGTTCGGCAGCGCGTTGCAGCGGCGCCAGCAAGGCGAACAGACGCTCCTTGTCGGCCGCCGCCGCGTACTCGCGCAGCGCATCGCCCAAAGGCCGGTGCTGCACCTTCCCCTGCACCGACAACCGGGTCGCGTAGGTGACCAGGAAGGCGAAGGGGAACTGCTCGTCCTTGCGGTTCTCGGCTAGGTGGACGTGGACGCGCCCGACCAGATTCCACGCTGGATTGCGCGCCTTCAGAAAAGCGCCCAGCGGCATTCCCGAGGCTTTCAGCCCACCGTGCAGCGCCTGGTCCAGCTCCTGCCACAGCCGCTCCAGCACCTCCACCGACAGGTATTCCGCCCCGACCATCGGCGGCACCGACCACGCCAGGGACTGCAAATCGCCGGCATCCGGTGCCGGCACCCGACCCGGCAGGTGCTCAGCCATCTCGGGCAGCGTGCACAGTGCGGTCAGATAGCGCACCGCCAGGTCGCGCCACCACGCCAGCACCGGCGGCAAGGCCACGCCGACTTGCTCCGCGCCCAGGTCCAGCATCACCTGGCCGGAACCGCCGACGCTGCCCTGCACCAGACGCGTGGCCAGTTCGGATGGCAGTGGTAGGGCGTCATCCGACGCGATCACCGTCAGGTGGCCATGAGGAGTAAGGGCGAGGGTGCTAGCGGTCATCGGGATGCCTGGGCTTCATCAATGCCGAGCCGCAGGACTGGCCGGGCCCGTGCTGGGACCACACGCCGTGCTCGCGGTACGGGACCGGCGCTGTCCGCGCACGGAACTGCGTGATCCCTATAAAAAAATAAACCCCGTAAGCCTTACGACTTACGGGGTTTACCTTGGCTCCCCGGGGAGGATTCGAACCTCCGACCAATTGATTAACAGTCAACTGCTCTACCGCTGAGCTACCGAGGAATGCGGCTTATCGTGAGGCGCGAAAGGGTAGGTTCGCAGAGCACTTCGTCAACAGGATACCTCCCAGGGATCGAGAGCAGTTGGTTTGGGCTTTTGGCCAGGTTCAGCGACGGCGAATGACGTGGCGCCCGTATCAAGCATGGCGGATAAATAGGGCCGGCAGGATCCACAGCCGAGTCCGCAATTGGTCTCTAGGCTGATCTCGCCCACGGTGTTCCAGTTATTGGCGGCACACAGGGCTTTGAGTTCAGCAAATGTGCGGTGGTAACAGACACAACGGGTGACGCTCATGAGTTACGAGGAGCCTGTTTGCGAAAGAGATCTGACGACAGGTAGCGATCACCACGATCGCAGTTGATGAAGACGATCACTCCGTGCGTCAACTCTTTCGCTAGTTCGCAGGCAGCCCAGCACGCACCGCCTGAACTCGGGCCGGTGAATAATCCCACCTCGGTGGCTAGTCGACGAGCCATCTTTTCGGC
Source organism: Planctomycetota bacterium (assembly GCA_038213805.1). Taxonomy (GTDB): domain Bacteria; phylum Planctomycetota; class UBA11346; order UBA11346; family UBA11346; genus BOG-1363. The sequence goes on from JBBQSO010000007.1 coordinate 105,243, forward strand.
GTCGGCCTGGGCGATGTCGATGGTGCGATCGACGCGCTTCGCTTCAAAAATAGTGGGCAGGTATTCAGGTGACCAACGACGGATACCGGGGATTTGACTGCCAGCGGTCGGTTGGCAGCCGACAATCGTCACCGTATTTGAGCGTTCTTTCAGATACCGACTGGTTCCCATGATCGTGCCGGTGGTACCCATCGCAGACACAAAATGGGTCACCAGGCCATTGGTATCTCGCCAGATCTCTGGCCCGGTGGTTTCGTAATGCGCACGCGGATTGTCAGGGTTGTCAAATTGATTGAGCATCAGATACGCATCTGGTTGGCCGGCAGTCTTGGCGACCTGTGCGGCGGCCCAATCGCGAGCGACTTCCATATTGCCGTCAATGAGATGCACGGTGGCACCAAACGCCTCCATCGTTTGCGTGCGTTCGACCGTCAGTGTATCGGGCATGACCAGGTGCATCTCAAATCCAACGGCGCGTGCGATCATCGCCAAGGCGATCCCAGTGTTGCCACTGGTGGCCTCGATCAGTCGCATGCCGGGCTTTAATGTTCCGCGCTCTAATGCACCGAGGATCATGCCGCGTGCGGCGCGATCTTTTACTGAGCTGGCGGGGTTATTCCCCTCGCATTTAGCAAATATCTGCACCCCGGATTTACCGACCAGCGATGAGACATCGAGCAGCGGGGTGT
>JBBQSO010000008.1:0-100596 GCA_038213805.1 Planctomycetota bacterium
GGTAGTCGGTGGCATATCCAGGTGGTCGGCCAGTGTGCGGACGCTCCATCGCGATAGGTGGGACGGAGGTTCCGTGCAGACCGTTGAGACCACACGCTGGATATCAGCAATTGTCCATGCGGGCGGACGGCCGGAGCGCGCGCCGTCTTCCAAGGCGGCGATGCGGCCAGCGTCCCATCGAGTAAGCCATTTGTTCACATTTCCGAAGTGGCAGCCCAGGCGACGACCGATTTCGCGCTGGTTGACGCCTTCCGAGGCGAGCAGGACGATGCGCGCTCGCTGGGCGAGACCCGCAGGAGATTGAGGTCGACCGACAATCTCGCAGAGAGCCGAATGCTCAGTGGGGGAGAGACGGACTTTTCGAGCGTTGGCGCGCATTCTCTATGCGTAGAGCATCGCAAACGGATTAACAGAGAAAACATGCCGCGAATTTCACGAACGATGTACTAGTCTAGGGTCTAGGGTCTTTCATTCCCGCCGAGTCAGCACCCCATCCGCGATCGCTCCCGCGAGGATCACCACGCCCATCACGGCAAAGGTCAGCGAGGTGTCCCAGCCGAGCAGGTTGACGAGGTTGGGGATGAGCTGGATGAGCACCACGCCCAGGACGATGCCGACCATCGAACCCTGGCCGCCGCGCAGGCTGCAGCCGGCGACCACCGCGGCGGCGATGCCGTAGAGTTCGTAGAAGTTGCCGTGGTTGCTGGGGGTGATGCCGCCGCTGTCAAAGGCGAAGAGGATCGAGGACAGCGCCGCGGTCAGCCCGCACAGCACGTAGGCGCCGGTGATGACCAGGCCGGTGCGGATGCCGGAGTGGCGCGCGGCTTCTTCATTGTGGCCGACGGCGTAGAGGTGGCGGCCGTAGACCGTGCCGTGCAGCAGCACGCCACCGGCGCCGGCCACCACCAGCATCAACCAGAACGGCATCGGCACGCCGCACCACGCGCCGGTCAGGAATGCCTGCACGCCGTGAAAGCCCTCGCCCGTGCCAAAGCCCTTGCTGTTGTTGCCGGCGATGAACTGCGCGGTGCCGCGGTAGATGAGCAGGCCGCACAGGGTGACGATGAACGGCCACAGACGCAGACCGGTGATGAGCAGGCCGTGGCCGAGGCCGAGCAGCCCACCACAAGCGAGGATCAGGGGCAGCGCCAGCCACCACGCCACATGCCAATCGACAAGCAGGAAGCACTGCAGGATGCCGAGCAGCGCGAACAGCGAGCCCACCGACAGGTCGATGCCGCCGGTGATGATCACCAGGCCCAGCCCGACCGCGAAGATGCCGCTCATGCCGACGCGCCGCGCCAGGTTCTGCAGGTTCTGCCCGGTGAGGAACTGCGGGCTGGCCAGCGCCAGCGCGGTGCCGACCACCAGCAGCAGCCCGAGCACGGCGAGTTCGCGGCGCCACGGCGCCAGGCGCGCGGCGAGGGTCGGGGCGTGCGACGCCCGCAACGGAGGTGTGGGCTGGGGCTGGTTCATGGGACCTTCTCGGGCTCGCGGGCGATGGCCAGGTGCATGACCGCCTCTTCAGTGATGGCGGCACCGACGAGGATGCCGGCGAGCGCGCCCTCGTGCATCACCGCCACGCGGTCGCTCTGGCCGATGACCTCCTCCATGTCGGAGCTGATCATCAGCACCGCGGCGCCGGCCGCGGTGAGACGGCGCATCAGCGCGTAGATCTCGTGCTTGGCGCCGACGTCGACGCCGCGCGTCGGCTCGTCGAGGATGATGACCTGGGGTGCGGTGGCCAGCCACTTGGCGAGTACCACTTTCTGCTGGTTGCCGCCGCTCAACCCCGCCGCGCGGGTTTCGCCCGAGGCGGTGCGGATGCCGAGCGCGGCGATGGCCGCGGCGCAGGCCACGCGCTCGCTGGATCGGCTGACCAGGCCGCGGCGCCGGTGGCGCTTCAGGGTCGCGAGAGTGACGTTCTCGCGCACCGCCATCGCCGTCACCAGGCCGGCGAGCTTGCGGTCCTCGGGCACCAGCGCGAGCCCGGCGCGGATGGCATCGGACGGGCAGCGCACGCGCAGCGGCCGGCCGTCGAGGGTCAGGTCGCCGGCGAGCGCGCGGTCGATGCCGAAAACCGCGCGCGCCAGTTCGCTGCGTCCCGCGCCGACCAGGCCGGCAAGGCCGAGGACTTCGCCGCGGCGCACGTCGAGGTCGACCGTGTGCGCCGGCCAGGCCGCGGTGCGCAGGCCCCGGATCACCAGGCCGCCGGCCCCAGCGGGTCCCACTGCGCGCGCCGGCGCAGGCGGCAGGTCGCGGCCGACCATCAGGCGCACCAGGTTGGCGTGGGTCAGCTCGCCGCCGGCCAGGGTGCCGGCGTTGCGGCCATCGCGCAGCACCACCGCGCGCCGGCAGCAGGCGGTCAGCTCGTGCAGGCGGTGCGAGATGTAGACCACCGCGTGCCCGTGCGCGGCGAGATCGGCGATGATCGCGAGCAGGCGCGCGGCCTCGGTAAGCGTCAGCGACGAGGTCGGCTCGTCCATGATGATCAGGCGCGCGTCCAGCGATAACGCCTTGGCGATCTCGACCAGCTGGCGCTGCGCCAGCGACAGGCGCGCGAGCGGCGTCGCCGGATCGAGGTCGAGGCCGACGCGCGCCAGGATCGGCGCGGTGGCGCGGCGCATGGCCGCGCGGTCGAGCAGCACGCCCGCGCGGCGCGGTTCGCGCCCGAGCAGCACGTTGCCGGCGATGTCGAGGTTGCCGAAGCCGTTCAGCTCCTGGTGCACGAAGGCGATGCCCAGGGCGGTGGCGGCGGCGACCGACGCGATGTGCGCCGGCCGCCCTGCGAAGCGGATCGTCCCGCCATCCGGGTGGTGCACGCCGCCCAGGATCTTCATCAGGGTGGATTTTCCCGCGCCGTTCTCGCCCATCAGCCCGACCACCTCGCCGGGAGCGACGCTGAAGTCGACCCCGTGCAGGGCGGTGACGCCGGCGAAGCGCTTGACGATGCCGGTCATCTCCAGCAGCGGCGGTGCCGCCGCATCCGCGCCGGCCGCCATCACTTGCCGCGCAGCTTCTTCAGCTTGGCCGCGAAGGCCGCGACGTCGGCGGCGCGGATGGACTGGGTGGGGACGTAGATGTGCTTGTCGGCCGGGATGAACGACGCATCGCCGCCGAGCTGGCGCGCGAGCAGCTTCAGCGACTGGTAGCCGAACTCGTAGGGCTGCTGCACGATGGTGCCCTGCACCGTGCCGGCGGTGATGCCGGCGAGGGTCTCGTCCTCCTCGTCGAAGGACACCACCTTGACCTTGCCGAGCTTGTCGGCGTCCTTCAGCGCGCTGAGGATGGCCGGGACGTTGTAGGCCCACAGCCCGACCATCCCGGCGACCTCGGGGTGGCTGACCAGGGTGTCGGCGGCGTTGGCCTTGGCGCGCGCGCGGTCACCGTCGTCGGCACGCAGGTCGAGGATGGTGACGTTGCTGCCGGTCAGCGCCTCCTTCAGGCCCTGGAAGCGCTCGATGGCGTTCTGCTGGTCCTTCTTGCCGACGAAGACCATGATCGCGCCGCCGCCCGGCAGGGCCTCCTTGACCAACTCACCCGCGGCGCGGCCGGCGGCGACGTTGTCGGTGCCAAGGTAGTAGGCGCGCTTCGAGGCGGGCGCATCGCTGTCCTGGCAGATCAGCAGCGCCTTCTCCGCCGCCTGGTCGAGCATCGCGGTCTGGTTGCCGGCATCGACCGGACTGATGGCGATGCCGACCGCGCCCTTCACCAGCAGGTCCTCGACGATCTCCTTCTGCTTGGCGGCGGTGCCGTCGCCGATGCGGAACTCGAGGGTGTAGCCCGGCAGCTCCTTCTGGGCCGCCTCGGCGCCGGCGCGCGCGAGGTTCCAGAAGTCGGCCGAGAGATTGGTGACGAAGCCCAGGGTACGCACCGGTGCGGCCGCGTTGGCGGCGCCCGGGGCAGCGGCGTGCGGGTCATCGCCGCAGCCGGCGAGCAGCAGCAGGGCGAGGGCGGCCAGGCCCAGGCCGGGGGCCGGGCGGGATGCGATGGGACTCATGGGATTCTCCGGAAGGATGGCGGCGGCGATGCGCAGGACGATAGCGGCGGGTGGCGGCGGGGACAACCGCTCCTGGCCCGCCACGTCAAGACGGGTGTCGCTCAGCGACCAGCTGCGCACCGCCCTGGAAGATCTCCTCCAGGGCTAAACGCATTACACCGGGGTCCGGCTCGATCCCGGTCCAATACCGGATCCCTATGACGCCTTGCCCGACCAGCATGGCCAAGCCGTCGACCACGCGGCAGCCACGCGCCTGGGCCGCGCGCAGCAGTCCCGTCACGGGCGGGTTGGGGATGACGTCGGCGACCACCATGCGCGGCCGCAGGGTGGTGACGTCGAGCGGCAGGCGCGCGTCGCCGAGCGGATGCAGGCCGATGGAAGTGGCGTTGACCACCAGGTCGACGTCGCCCGGGACGGCGTAGTCGCCGATCCACGCCACGCCCTCAGCGGCGACGCGCAGACGGGCGCGTAGCAATTCGACCAACTCGCGGCCGCGCTGTTCGCCGCGGTTGACGATGATGAACGAGGTCGCGCCGGCCAGGGCCAGCTCGACGGCAATCGCGCGCGCGGCTCCGCCGGCACCAAAAATGACCACGCGCTTGCCGGTGGGATCCGCCACGCCCCGCAGCGCCTGCAGGAAGCCCTTGCCGTCGGTGTTCTCGCCGATCAGGCGGTCGCCGCGCCGCACCACGCAGTTGACCGCGCCCATCAGCGCCGCCGACTCGCCCAGGCCATCGAGGTGGGGGATGACCGCCAGCTTGTGCGGCTGCGTGCAATTGAAGCCGCGGAAGCCCATGGCGCGCGCACCGCGCACCGCGGCCGCGAGATCCGCCGGCGCGATCTCGAGGGTGAGGTAGCGCCAGGGCAGGCCGTGGTGACGGTAGGCCGCCTCGACCATCGGCTGCGACGGGTTCTCGGCGATCGGCTGGCCGAACACGCCGGTCAGCTCCTGCTTGAAGTTCGGGCTGCTCATCAGCGCAGCGCCTCGCCGCCCAGGACTTTCCCGTCCGTCGCGAAAACGTGGAAATTGTGGATGTGGCCGCCGTCCTTCGGCGCGTAGGTCCACACTACTTTCTTATCGGGGGTGACCTCGAAGAGCTTGACCTCACCGGCGCCGCCGGCGGCGTAGCTGTTGATGATGGTGTTGCCGTTCGCCAGGCGCTGCACGCCGCAGGCGTCCTTGATGATGCCGCCCACGTCCTGGTTGGTGATCTCCCACACGCGCTTGCCCGAGGGTGCGAACTCGGCGACGGTGTTGGCGTGGGTCAGGCCCGCGAGGGTGTTGCCATCCGGCAGGCGGATGGCGGTGAACGGCCAGGTCTCGGCGTGGTGCGCGCTGTCGCCGGGGGCGGTGGTGTCGATGGCGTCGAGCACTGTGCCGTCCTTGCCGTAGTGCTTGATGGCGAAGGCCAGCAGGTGCGGCACCAGATAGGTGCCGTCGGGCTGCTTGCGCGCCATGCGCGTCTGCATGTGCGAGTTGTCGGTCTGCGGCTGCAGCGCGATCTCGACCAGCACCTTGCCGCTGGCGTCGAGCTCAAGCAGGCGCGGCTTGCGACCCTCCTCGGTCACGACGTAGGTGCCGGCGGGGGTCTTCTGCACGCTGGCCAGCTCGTCCTGGGTGCCTTTGTATTCCCAGACGATCTTACGCTCACGCGTCACCTCGATGGCGCCGCCGCCGGGATACGGGCCGCTCTTGCCGATGGCGAGCAGCACGTTGCCGTCGGGCAGCACCCAGCCCTCGCGGCTGGGCAGCGGGTAGTCCCAGGTCATGGTGCCCGCCGCGCCGCCGCTGGCGCCCTCGATGATCATGGTGTGGTCGCCGGTGGCGAGGAAGGAGTGGCTGGGCGCGGCGGCGTCCGCCGCGCGGGCGCACGGCGCAGCCAAGCAGGCGGAGGCGGCGAGCAGGAAGGCGAGAGGCTGGCGCATGGGATATCCTGGGGCCGGAGGTGGAGGGGCCGTAACTGCCAGGGCTTAACCCGGCCGGGGATCCCCCGTTTAGGCATTTCCCGGCGGGGGCTTCAACTTTCCCGCAGGCGGTGTATCGTTTTGCGCAATGACTGCGCCGGGTCCAGAAATCTCCCCACCGCTCACCGCGCACCTTCTATCAGCCGCACGCGGAGCCCGCGCGCCGGCGCGGGTCCGCGCATGAAGGCCCTGCGCCGCGTCGCCCTGCTGATGGACATCCGCACCGCCTATGACCACGGCGTGGCGCGTGGCATCATGCGCTATGCACGCGACCGCAGCACGTGGCGACTGTTTGGCCACGGCTGGACCTTCAACCAGGTGCGCGATGCGCGCACCTGGGACGGTCATGGCATCATCACGCGCATCCACCACCCGACCGAGGCGCACGCGCTGCTCGCGCTGGGGGTGCCGGTGGTCGACGTCTGCCGCACCACCCCGCACCCACAGGTGCACTCGGCGGCCAACGATGACGTCGAGGCCGGGCGCCTGGCGGGGCGCCATCACCTCGGCAACGGCCACCGTCATTTCGCCTACTGCGGCGCCGACATCGGCCTGTGGTCGCAGCGCCGCCGCAGCGGTTTCGCCGCCGGCATCGGCATCGCGGAGGAGCACCTACCGACTTTCCTGCACCCCGACGCCTGGTGGCGGCGCCCGGGCCGCGCATCGCGCGCGCTCACCGACTGGCTGCGGCGGCTGCCCCTGCCGGTGGCGATCTTCGCCGGCAACGACTACATCGGCGTGAAGTTGGCGAACGCCTGCGCCCAGCTTGGCCTGACCGTGCCCGACCAGGTCGCGCTGGTCGGCGTCGACAACGAGGAGGTGCTCTGCGAGTTCGCCAACCCGCCGTTGTCGAGCGTGCCCTGCGACACTGAGCGCATGGGCTATGCCGCTGCGCGCCTGCTCGACCGCCTGATGGAGGGCGGCGAGTCCACGCCGGCGCAGCACATCGCCATCCCGCCGCTGCCGCTGGTGGTGCGCGCCTCCAGCAACCGTTTCACCACCAGCGACGCCGCGGTGCTGGCCGCGCTGCGCCGCATCCACCACGGCGGCGGGCTTGATCTGGGCGTGCCCGAGGCGGTGGCCGCCACCGGCCTCTCGCGGCGCGCGCTCGAGCTACGCTTCCGCAGCGAGATGGGCCGCTCCATCCACGACGAGATCATCCGCGCACGCCTGCTCTGCGCCTGCCAACTGCTCACCACCACCGCCGATCCGATCCGCACGGTCGCCACCGCCAGCGGCTTCGCCAGCGCGCCGCGCTTCCACCAGGTCTTCCGCACCCACCTCGGCATGCCGCCGACGGACTACCGCCGCCGCCACCGGCCGGAGCGGGAGCGGACGACCGGATAGGGCGGCAGCGGGCCAGGACAACCGGATAGAACAGGAGGCGCGGAGACGCGGAGAACGGAGGAGGACGAAGTGCGAAGGCTCCGAATCATCCAGTCAGCAGGCGCCGGAACCTGCATGAGGCGCGGGTCGTGGATCGACCCAACCGTCTGGTCGCCGCCTCTCCCCTCCGCGTCTCCGCGGCTGTTTTATCCGGCTCTCCGCATCATCTCTCACTTGCCAAAGAAGGCGTCCGGGATGTCTTTGGGCGTGATCTCGGTCACCGCCCAGCGGTGGGTGACCTCGCCGGTGGTGTATTCGACCAGCGCCGGCAGGCCGGGCAGGGCGGCGAGGGCGATGGGGATGGTGTCTTTGTCGTCGCCGCCTGCGGACAGGCCCAGGGCGTAGGGGTTGGGGAGGTCGGGGATGACCAGCACCTGGCAGGTCTTGCCCTCGGCGCGCACCGTGACGCGGCGCGCGCGGCGCTCCAGCCACGGCACCTCCGGCGCTGACTTGTCGAGTTCGTGGGTCTCGGGCAGGGGCGATAGCTGGAGGTCGTCGCGTTTTCCGGCGGCCTCGACCACCGCCGTGCCGCGCTCACGGTCGATCCGCATGGTGACGCCTGAGCGGCCCTGCACCGACATGCGGCCGCCCTTGATGGTGTAGACCGTCGAACCCAGGACCAGCGAGCCGCCCGCACCGCCGCCGGCCAGGGCGACGCGTTCGAGCTCGGCCTCGAATGTACCGACGTCCTCAAGCAGGAAGCGCGCGACCAGCGGCGGGGCGGTGCGCACCTCGGCGTGCGCCTTCTGCAGCCGCTCCTCAAGCAGCTTGGCGTAATCGTTGAGTTCGACCTTGTCGGCCCCCCCGATGATCGCCGGCCCCGCCATGCTCTCGACCAGCACCAGGGTCCCCGACCAGGGCTGCTCCGCGCCGTCAACCAGTCCGGTCAGGACGCACCAGCAGAAGAGGGCACAACGCAACATGCCCTCCTCCTACCACCCCACCCGCCGCCAGCAATCCCACTCGTCCCGAGCCCTCGTGCATGGACACTCCCCGAGACCCCGGTGTCGAGTCTCCAGTCTCGCGCCCAGTGCCCCCCTTCCCCCATTCCGCCCCCCATTCCGACAACCCACCCTTCCCCCACCCCAGCCCCCGCATGCCTGCCCGGCTCCCCCCTTGCCCCCTGGGCCAGAGTCCAACAATGCGCCCTCCCCTGGGACACCCCCTGTCCCGGCCAGCGACCCGGAGCGCGTGATGGACCACCTGGACCAGCTCGAACAGCAGAGCGTCTACATCTTCCGCGAAGCCTTCCGCCACTTCGAGCGGATGTGCATGCTGTGGTCGATCGGCAAGGACTCGACCGTGCTGCTGTGGCTGGCCCGCAAGGCCTTCTTCGGGCACATCCCCTTCCCGCTCGTGCACATCGACACCAGCTACAAGCTGCCGGAGATGATCCAGTACCGCGACCGCCTCGCGCTGGAGTACAAGCTGACCATGATCGTCGGTCAGGACGAGGCCACCCTCGCCGCCGGCGCGACCTATCCGGCCACCGCCCACCTCGCCGCTGACGATCCGCGCAAAGTGACGCGCAAGCAGTGCTGCGGCGCGCTCAAGTCGGGCGCGCTGAAAGCCACGCTCCAGGGCACCGGCGTGCGCCGCAAGCTCAACCTCGCGACCGGCGCCTACGACATCGACGCCGACCGCGAACCGTGGCACGGCGTGATCGTCGGCGCGCGCAGTGACGAGGAGGGCAGCCGCTCGAAGGAGCGCTACTTCAGCCCGCGTGACAAGAACAACGCCTGGGACGTCGGCGACCAGCCGCCTGAGTTGTGGAACCAGTTCAAGACCGATTTCGCGCCGGGCACGCACGTGCGCATCCACCCGCTGCTCGACTGGACCGAACTCAATATCTGGGAATACATCAAGCGCGAGAGCATCCCGACGGTTTCGCTGTACTACGATCAGGGCGACGGCAAGCGCTACCGCTCGCTCGGCTGCGGTCCCTGCCAGACGCCGATCGAGTCGACCGCCAAGAATGTCGACGACATCATCGCGGAGCTGCGCAGCGGCAAGCTCCGCAACATCGCGGAGCGCTCCGGACGCGCCCAGGACCAGGAAGGCCGCGGGGGTCTGGAAGACCTGCGCCGCGACGGATACATGTAGGAGGGTCCGGAAGTCCGGAAGTCCGGAAGTCTCACGAACCCACATTGGCACCGCTCCCATGAACCAGAGCCCACCTTCGACCTCACCCGCGGGACTCCCGGACTCCCGGACTTCCGGACATCCGGACCCTGCCGGCGCGCAGCCGGCCGCCCGGCCGCAGATGAACATCGTCATCGTCGGTCACGTCGACCACGGCAAGAGCACCCTGGTCGGACGCCTGCTCGCCGACACCGGTGCGCTGCCCGAGGGCAAGCTCGACAAGGTGCGTCGCGAGTGCGCGCGCACCGGCAAGCCCTTCGAGTACGCCTTCCTGCTCGACGCCCTCGAGGACGAGCAGGACCAGGGCATCACCATCGACACCGCGCGCTGCTTCTTCAAGACCGCGGCGCGCGACTACATCATCATCGACGCCCCCGGGCACATCGAGTTTCTCAAGAACATGATCTCGGGTGCGGCGCGCGCCGAAGCCGCCATCCTGATGATCGACGCCAAGGAGGGCGTGCGCGAGAACAGCCGCCGCCACGGCTACATCCTCGGCATGCTCGGCATCAAGCAGGTGGTGGTGTGCGTCAACAAGATGGACCTGGTCGGCTACAGCCAGCAGGTCTTCGACGGCATCGAAAAGGAGTACCGCGCCTTCCTGTCCGGCATCGGCGCGGTCAGCCCCCGCCAGTTCGTGCCGATCGCGGCGCTCAGCGGCGAGAACCTCACCAGTCGTTCGGCGAACATGCCGTGGTATCAGGGCGCGTCGATGCTCGCGCTGCTCGACACCTTCCCCAAGGCGCCGGACAAGGTCGCGCAGCCGCTGCGCATGCCCGTCCAGGCGATCTACAAGTTCACCAGCCACGGCGATGAGCGGCGCATCGTCGCCGGACGCATCGAGACCGGCACCGCGAAGGTCGGCGATGAGGTGGTCTTCAGCCCCTCCAACAAGTCCGCGAGCATCCGCTCGATCGAGGGCTTCAACACCGCCCCGCGCGACGCCATCGGCGCCGGCTGGTCGACCGGCTTCACGCTTTCGCAGGAGATCTACATCACCCGCGGCGAGGTCATGAGCCTGCGTGAACACGCGCCGCTGGTCGGCACGCGCTTCCGCGCCAACCTCATCTGGCTTGGCCGCAAGCCGCTGGTCCAGGGCCGCGACTACAAGCTCAAGCTGCATACTGCGGCCCAGCCGGTGCGTATCCACAAGCTGCTGAAAGTGCTCGACGCCAGTGAGCTGGCCGGCGAGCTGGCCAAGCAGGAGGTCGGCCGCCACGACGTCGCCGACCTCATCCTCGAGACCCGCCAGCCGGTGGCCTTCGATCTGACCTCCGACATTGAGGGCACCGGGCGCTTCGTCATCGTCGACGGCTACGAGATCGCCGGTGGCGGCATCATCACCGGCGCCGTGCCCGACGACCAGGACGACTTGCGCAGCGAAGCGCGCCTGCGCGACTTCTCGTGGATCCACGGCAGCGTCGGTATCGAAGACCGCGCCAAGCGCTTCGGCCACCTGCCCGCGCTGGTGATGTTCGTCGGCAAGCGCGGGGTCAGCAAGGAGCGCTACGCGCGCGCCCTGGAACGCGCGCTGTTCGACCACGGCAAGCACGCCTACTTCATCGATGGCACCAACGTGCTGATGGGCGTCGACCACGACCTCACCGTCGACGCCACCCAGGCCGAGCTGGTGCGTCGCTTCGGCGAGGTCGCCCACCTGCTGCTGACCTCGGGCGCCATTCTGGTCTCGACCACCAACGCCATCGGCCTGGCCGACCACAGTTCGGTGCAGGCGCTGATCGGCGACACGCCCTCGATCGCCATCGAGGTCGATCCCACCGGCCGCTCGACCGCGTCGTGCGACCTGCGCATCATGGGCACGGAGAGCGACCAGGAGGTGGTGACAAAGGTCATCGCGCTGCTGCGGCAGAAGCAGGTCATGGCGTAGCCGCCCCGCGGGCGGTCGACGCGAGACTCGTTCTACGAGCAGGTGGCCTGGGAAGCGTCTCCGCCATCAGCAGTGCACCGCTGCACCGGGGACCGTGGGACATAAGCGCGCAAGGACCTGTGGATCGGGCCGTCCTACCCTGATCAGGACCGGCCCGACAGCATGTCCGTGTGCCGCAAGCCTTCCTCTTCGACGGCCCGCGCATCAACCACGACCCGCGCCCGGCCCACATCCCCAGTGACAGCCCCGTCCCGCCGCTAGGATCCGCCGCATGCGCTCCACCCTCCTCCTCGCCCTTGCCCTCGCGTGCCCGGTCCTGCCGCTCGCGGCGGCGGAACCGCTCAACACTTCACCCGCCACGACTTCACCTCGCGCGCTGTTCGTGCGCGCCAGCGTCTCCGAAAAGCAGGTCGCGCTGAACAAGCCGGTGCGCATCGAATTCACCACCATGCCGGCGCAGGTCGAGGGCATCGATGTCGCGGCCTCGGTGGCCAATAGCCTGGCCCTTGGCGTGCGCGACACCTGGCGGGTGCTCGGCAAGCCGACCGTGGTCCTGCACGACAAGACCCGGACCATCACCGTCTCGGCCATGCTCATCGCGCGCACCGCCGGCGACCTGCAGCCGCCCGACGTGCCCATCACCTGGCTGCAAGGCAACCAGATCGCCCACTTCGACACCGTGGTGGTCAGCCCGGTGCTTGCGGTCGGCGGCACCACCCACGACCTGCCCAAGGTGGTCAGCGAGGTCGCCGGCATCCCCTGGGGCGCCAAGTTCGAGGACTACAAGGCGCGCTTCCCCAAGGACCAGGTCGAGGTGACGCCCGAGCGCACCCTCGTCCACCCCGCCAAGACCCTGACCCTGGAGTTCGACGGCGGTCGCCTCGCCCAGGCGAGCATGCAGGTCGACATGACCATCGACCAGGTGCGCAGCTCGACCTTCTTCGAGAAGTGGGGCACTCCTCACCTCGAGGACGGCACCACCATGACCTGGATCCTCGGCTTCACCCGTATCACCGCCGCCCCGACCACACCGGTCGCGGCCGACGCCGCCCCGGTCAGCGGCGTGACCCTGACCTTTGCGCGCGAAGACGTGCTCGCGAGCGTGCACGCCGACGTCGTCAACGCCAAAGTCTTCGGCGTCCTCGACGGCCCCGCCCGGGAGACCCCGGAGCAGGCCCAGGCGCGCAAGGACCGCGAGATCGAGCAGGAGCTCGACCGGCCCGCGGTGAAGCTGCCGGATGCGTCGACGCCGGCGGTGTCCGCGCCGAAGTGAATCGGTACGGTTGAGCGGTCGAGGGAAACGCTCGCGCGGATCACCGGTGAATGGGAACGGTTCCGGACCGAGTAGGACGAGCCCGGCGATTAATGGCATGGCACCGTGGCTTGTCTAAACGACCAAGTCTTTCATCGCAGGCTTTTTGCGGCGCAAGCCTCCCGCACCGCGAGTCGGGAGCACGGCATCACGGACATCTGCGCGCACTACGCTGCTGCCATGAGCCTGACCGGAGACGAGCATCTCCCTGAGCGCGCGATCGACATCCGCGCAGCCGGGCGGATTCTGGTTTCCGAATTGGAGAAATCAGACGCCGAATAGTCCACTGCGGACCCATATGCAGTGCCGACGAGCCCGCGGAGGCGGGCGGAAGAAAATAGCCCACGGCGCGAGCCCTGGGAGCACCGCGAAATATCGGATTTCCAAGCCCGCGGACGCGGGCGGCAGCAGTTCTTCCGCAATCGTCCCGCAACAATAGCGGCGTGTGCCCAGCATCGCTGACGGGATCAGGAAACGGAATCTCTTACGGTCCGCGATTCCTGCCGGACGGGGGTCGAACCGTCGCCATGGGCATGTGCCGGCAGGAATCGCGGACCGTAAGAGATGGGATTGTTTTCGCTTCAATTCCCAGGGCTCACGCCCTGGGCTAATTTCTTCCGCCCGCTCCGCGGGCTCATTGCATGCGGATTTGGCGTCATTTTCGTGACTTAAAACTCGCGCCTGTCGGCGCGCAACTCGGGACTCGGGACGCGCGACGCGCGACGCGCGACGCGCAGCCCACAGCGCGCAGCGCAGGTCTCAGGTACAGTGACGGGTGACGAGTGAATCGCGGCACACTCCACCCAGCCCGACGTACATGACCCAGTTCACTGATCACAGGTCGCGCGACTTGCAACTCACTGCCTACTCCGTCTCAAATCCCCCCTCCACCCTCCTCGTCCTGCGTCCCCCGCGCCTCCGCCAGGTAGCCATCCAACCGGAACGTCTCCGTCGCGCACGCCGGCAGCGCGCGCAGGAAATAGCGCCCATAAGCGGCGGTCAGCACGCGATGGTCGCAGATCACCACGGTGCCGCTGTCGTTGCGCGTGCGGATCAGGCGGCCGAAGCCCTGCTTGAGGCGGATGATGGCTTCGGGAACGGTACGCTCCATGAACGGGTTCCCACCGTTGCGTTTGATGTCCAGGTGGCGGGCCTCGACCACCGGGTGGTTGGGGACCTCGAAGGGCAGCTTGGTGATGATCACGTGGCGTAGCGCGTCGCCGGGCACGTCGACGCCCTCCCAGAATGAACTGGTGCCGAACAGCACAGCGTTGCCGACGCGCTTGAACAGGTCGAGCATCTGCGCGCGCCCCATGCCGTCGCCGTGGCGCAGCACGAAGCGGTTGGCACGGTCGAGCGTCGGCCGCACCAGATCGTGCACCGCCTTCAGCTGCCGGTAGCTGGTGAACAGCACGAAGGTGCCGCCCTGGGCCTCCGCGAGGTATTCCGACAACCACGCCGACAGCGCGTGCTCGTAACGCGGACTATTGGGGTCGAGCGGCGCGGCGTTCAACAGCAGCTTGGCCTGGCGCTGGTAGTCGAAGGGCGAATCCAGGCGCTTGGCGATGCCGCCCTCCAGCCCCAGGCGCCGGCGCAGGAACAGGAAGCGCTCGGAATCGTCCGCGGCGAGCGTCGCCGACGTCAGGATCACCGTACGCGTCGCGGCGAACAGCTTCTCCTTGAGCAGGTCGGCCACCGACAACGGCGCCATCGACAGCGACGGCGTGCCGCGCGCGGTCGGCACGTGCGCGTAGTAGACGTGCTGCGGCGTGCGCTGCTCGATGATCATGCGCAGCGCGCCGCTCAAACTGGCGGCGCGCTCGATCTGCGCGCCCAGCTCCTGCGCCGCATTGTCGTCGGTGGCGCGCTCGCGGGCCACCTCAAGCGCCTTGCCGAGGGAGTCCAGCGCGGGACTGAGCGGGTTGTCGATCACGCCCGCCCCGACCAGCGGGATGGTGTCGGAATTGGCGGACGGCAGCAGCGCCACCGCCTTCCAGAAGTGTTCGGACATCTCGCGCGCGTGGTCGCATTGCTCGCGCGCGAAAGCGTACGACTCGTGCGCGAGCAGGCCCTTGCCCTTGCGGCTCCACAGGCCATCGAGCCAGTAGCGGACCTGCGCCTCGCTGACCGAGGTCCCCAGGTGGTCGGTGGCGACGTCCTCGAGGGTGTGCGCCTCGTCGAACACCACCACGTCATGCGCCGGCAGGATCGCGGCGTGCTCGTCGCGCAGGCTGAGGTCGCTGAAGTAGAGGTGGTGGTTGACAATCAACAGGTGCGCGCCCTCCATCGCGCGGCGCGCGTTGTAGAAGAAGCAGCTCTCGTAGGTCGGGCATTTGCGCCCGAGGCAATTGCTGCGGTCCGACTGGGCGAGGCGCCAGACCAGCGGCGACGGGTCGAAACCGAGATCGGCGAGGTCGCCGACCGCGCTGTCCTTGGCCCACTCGGCGAGCTCGCGCAGCGCCGCAGCGTCATCGCGGCTCTCGAAGATCGCCTGCTGCCCGTCGAGCGCGTACGCCAGACGACGCCGCGACAGGTAGTTCTGGCGGCCCTTGACCAGCACCGCCTTCAATTCCGGGAAGATCTGCTGGAGGAGCGGGATGTCCTTGCCGACAAGCTGCTCCTGCAGGGCGATGGTGCCGGTCGAGATCACGACCTTGGTGTTGGTGGCGATGGCATGCAGGGCGAGCGGCACCAGGTAAGCGAAGCTCTTGCCGACGCCGGTCGGCGCCTCGACGATGGCGTGACCGCCCTCGCGCAGCGCGGTGGCCACGGTCTCAGCCATCTCAAGCTGCTGCGGCCGGCTCTCATAGGCCTGCAACTTTCCCGCGATCAGCCCCCCGGGCCCGAGCACATCGGTAGGCGTGAGCACCGGCATGGCCCTACCGTAGCGCCGCCGCGCGCGCGCCAAGGACGGATAGCGCGCTTCTTAGGCCGGCGGCGTGGCGCCGGTCCCCGCCGGGAGGGCGTCCGCCGCCGCTATCACCTGCGACGTGCCCGGCACCGGCGCGCTGTGCGCCAGCACCTCGCTCCAACCCAGTACCAGGCGCGCTGCACCGACCGCGAGCCCGGGCAGCCACAGGATCCAGGCGATGACCATCGCCCCCAGACCGAAATTGAGCAGCGCCGCCACCAGCGTGCCCTGCCACAGCTCGCCGCGATGCGCGCGCAGCGCGACCAGACGGTCGCTGCCGGATAGCCCGCGCACCGCCATCGCCAGGTCGAGCGAATCGATGGCGGCGATGTGCGCCAGGCCGATGACGCTCACCACGATGCCGATCGGGCCGACCGCCAGGCTGAGCGCGAAGCCGGAAAGCGGCCACAACAGGCGCGGCAAAAGGGTGCCGGCGAGCACCCGCAGGCTGCCGCCGATGCCGGCATGCAGGCCAAGTTCCATCGTCGGCGCGGCCCCATCGGCGCGCTGGGCGAGCCGCACCAGCGCTTCGAATGCAAAACTCATCAGCAGCGGCAGGAGCAGCGCCCAGGCCAGCAGCAGGGTGGCAAAACCCACCCCGACGGCCTTGGCAACCGCCAGCGCGTACCATAAACCTTTCACCGTCGCCACCGGCCAGGCCCACCAGCCCGCCAGGATGGCCAAGCTTAGCAGCACCAGCCAGCCGACCGCCATCGCGGCCAACGGCCGCAGCCACCAGCGCGGCGTGCGCAGGAAACGCAGCAGACCTTCGATCGGCCAGAGGGTGGCACCCATGGCGCGCAGTCTGTTGGCAATGTCAGGGGCGCAATGGCGGCCCATGCAGCTCTCGGCGCCGGAAAGCGGGAAGCGCGAAGCGCGAAGCGGATCGACGCCCGGTTCTCTGGCATTCCTAACCCGAACGTTCCACAGCCTGACCCCGCCTTGTCCAGAGTGACCGGCAGAAACCTAGCGTGGAGAAACGGACCCCGTAGAACTGCCGCCATGGCCCAACCGCTCCCCGCTGCCAAAGCTGCGTCACAGGCCGATGCCTTCGCCGCTCTCCCCGCCGACGCCAGCGTCAAGGTCATCCCCTGCGACCCCGCGCTCGACGTCGCCTCGGCGCAGGCGGTATGCAGCGCGATCGACAAGCTCTTCGCCCAGTTCGCGCGCGAAGGGCGGGTCGGCACGTGGGCCGCCGGCAGCGACGCCGATGGTGCCCTGCTGGTGGTCGCCTACACCAGCGCCGATGCGCTCTCCGGATGCAGCAACGACAAGCTCGCCAAGGTGCTGCTCAACCACGAGGAGCACCACCAGCGCCGCATGCTGTCCGCGCCGCCGATGGTGGTCGAGGTCGACGGCCAGCCGCGCTGCGTCGACCGCGACGCCCTGCGGCAGCTTGTGGAGGCCGGCCAAGTCGACGTCGCCAGCCTGACCTGGGACGTGCGCGCCGAGACCCTCGGCGCCTGGCGCGACCGCCGGCACGTGCCGGCGCGCGACATCTGGCTCGGGCAAATCATCGCGCGGCTGGTGTCCGCGACGCGCAATTAGTTGGCGCGCCCCGGCGGACGCGGATCTCGCCACTCGCGGCCCGAGTGCTTGCCACGCACGGTCGGCTGAAGACCGTGCCGGGCATGGTCAAACGCCCCTCGCGCCTCACCCGCCCGCGCTACACCCTGCCCGATGACCAGTCGTTCACGATCAAGCCGATCGGCGTCGTGCATTCGCCCTTCCAATGGCGCGACGAGGCGCCGCGCCAAGCCAACGTCGGCGAGGCCCACGATGCGGTGATCGTGCTGCGCCCCGGCCTGCAGAACGCGCTCAAGGACCTGAGCGGCTTCGACTACTGCTGGGTGCTGTTCTGGTTCCACTGGTCGCACGGCTGGAAGCAGCAGATCGTGCCACCGCGCGATACCGTGAAACGCGGCCTGTTCGCCACGCGCTCGCCGGACCGCCCGACGCCGATCGGCCTTTCCGCGGTGCGTCTGGTCTCCACCGACGGCCCGCGCATCACCATCCGCGGTGTGGACATCCTCAACGGCACACCGGTGCTGGACATCAAGCCGTACATCCCGGCCTACGACGCCTTCCCCAAGGCCAAGTCGGGCTGGGTGGACGGCCTGACCGCACCCGGGCCGGACCACCGCTACACGGTGACCGGGTCGAAGCGCTCGTCGCCGAGCGGCTGAGCGCGGACGCCGCGCTGCGCTCAGGCCAGATAACGCTTGAGCATCGCCGTAGTCGACGGGTTGAACCCCTTGACCTCGGCCTTGCCCCCGCGGCTGGCGGAGAGCTGCCCGCGCACCTGCTTGGCCAGCACCTTGCCCAGCTCGACGCCCCACTGGTCGAAGCTGTTGAGGCCCCAGATGAAGCCCTGCACCGCGGTGCGGTGCTCGTAGAGCGCCAGGATCTGCCCAGTGGTGTACGGCGTGAGCATGGGGAACAGCAGGGCGTTCGATGGGCGGTTGCCGGTGAAGACCTTGTGCGGCACCAGCGCGTCGGCGACGCCCTCGGCCTTGAGCTCGGCGGCGGTCTTGCCGACCGCGAGCGCGTCGGGCTGGGCGAAGAAGTTGGCTATCAGCTCGTCGTGGTTACTGACCGCCTCGCCCTTGAGCGCCACCGGCTGCTGGCTGCGCATGAAGCCGATGAAGTCGGCGGGCACCACGCGGCCCTGGTGGACGAGCTGGTAGAATGAGTGCTGGCCGTTGGTGCCGGGTTCGCCGAAGTTGATTTCGCCGGATTCGAAGGCGAGTTCGGCGCCGTCAAGGCCGACGCGCTTGCCGTTCGACTCCATGTCGACCTGCTGGATGTGTGGCGCGAGTTTGAGCAGTGCCTGCGCATACGGCAGCAGTGCGCGCGTGGCCCGGCCCAGGAAGGTCGAATTCCACACCCCGAGCAGTCCGAGGATCACCGGCAGGTTCTTCTCGGCGGGCGCGCTGAGCAGGTGTCTGTCGATGCTGCGCGCGCCGGCCAGGAACTGCTCGACGATGGCATAGCCGTACTGCAAGGCGAGCGGCACCACGCCGACCGCGCTGCACACGCTATAGCGCCCGCCGACCCAATCCCAGAAGCCGAAGGCGTTGGCCGGGTCGATGCCGAAGGCCGCGACGTCCTTGAGGTTGGTCGAGACCGCGACCATGTGCTTGGCGACCGCCGCCTTGCCGAGCTTCTTGACCAGCCAGGCGCGCACCGTCTTGGCGTTGAGCATGGTCTCTGCGGTGGTGAAGGTCTTCGAGATCACTACGACCAGGGTGGTCGCGGGGTCGAGGCCATCGAGGGCGCGCGTGACGTCGACCGGATCAACGTTGGCCAGGAAGCGCAGGCGCCGGCCCTTGGCCGCCTTGGCGCTGGCCGGATCGGTGCGCAGCGCCTCGGACACGAATTCGGGACCGAGATAGCTGCCGCCGATGCCGATCGCCACCACGTCGGTGAGCTTCTTGCCGGTGGCGCCTTTCCACTTGCCGCTGCGCACCTTCTCGCTGAAGCCCTTGATCCTGGCGAGCACGCCGTGGACCTGCGCGATCACGTCCTCGCCATCGACGACCAGCTTCTCGTCGGCGGCAGAGCGCAACGCCATGTGCAGCACCGAGCGGTTCTCGGTCGGGTTGATGCGCTCGCCCGCCGCCATCGCCTTGAGCCGTCCGGCGAGATTCGCCTCCTTGGCCAGGGCGAAGAGCAGCTTCATGGTCTCGCCGGTGGCGTTCTGGCGGCTGTAGTCCAGGACCACGCCATCATGTTCGACGATCATCGCCGCGCTGCGCTTGGCGTCCTTGAGCAGGTCGCGCAGGTGGGTGGCCTTGATGGCCGGCACGTGGCCGGCGAGGGCTTTCCAGGCGGACGACGAGGCGATCGACATGGATGTTCCCCAGGGGGTTGCGGAAGCAGGCGCCCCACGGATACGGCCGCCGGGACGCCCATCAACTGGGAAATGGGTCCGGAAGTCCGGAAGTCCGGAAGTCCGGAAGTCGGAGACACGTGAGCGCGGCACGATGCTCGTCGTAGTCCTGCGCCCTCGCAGCACGACACCTCCGGACTTCCGGACTTCCGGACTATTCTTCTCCGTTCAACCAGCGGCGCAGCAGGATGGCGGCCGACTTCGCGTCCACCTGGCCCTTGGTCGCAGGCCACTTCCCCTCCTCCTTGAGGGCCTCCTCGGCCTCGCTCGAGGAGTAGCGCTCGTCAACTTCATGAACCGGCAGCGTGCAGACCTTTGCCAGCTCCTTCAGGAAGTCGCGGACCCAGCGCACATTGCCGCCGGCATCGCCGTTCGCGTGCAGCGGCAGGCCGATGACCACCCCCGTGACGCGCTCGCGACGTGCCAGCTCGGCGATGATCACGGCGGCCTTGGCGTCGCTCTCGCGCGGGACGAAGCCGAGCGGCCGGGTGCTGATGCCGAGCTCGTCGCAGGTGGCGACGCCGATGCGCACGCGCCCGTAGTCGACGCCGAGGAGACGTTGGGGGGCGCGGGGCATGGGTTGATGATCGGGAATCTGCCGATGTGGGGAAGGGCCGCGTGTGATTGGATGAGTGCGGAGTGCGGAGTGACCGTGCCATTGAAGACGCAGTGTTCCCCTGAGTGGCCCTCCATGCAAAATGCCGACCTTTGCACAACGGCGACATGTCATCCAACGGTCACTCCGCACTCCGCACTCCGCGCCGAACTATCGCACCCCGCACCCCTACAGAACCCGCCCATGGCGCCCCCCCAGCCTCCAGCTATGTTTCCAGCTCGCCGCCAGACGGCCGCGTCCGGCGCAAGCCGGCCGAGGAAAGTCCGGGCTCCACAGGGCACAGTGACTGGTAAATCCAGCCGTCTCCAGTTGCAGGGGGATAGGGACAGTACAACAGAAAGCGAACCGCCTGCGCCGGGCAACCGGCGTCGGTAAGGGTGAAAAGGCGGGGTAAGAGCCCACCGCTCCCTCCGCAAGGCGGGAGGCATTGCAAACCCCACTGGGAGCAAGCCCAGACCGTGGCGAGGTGCTGCCCGCACCATTTGAGCCGCGAGTAGGGCGCATGAGGGCCGGCCGCAAGGCCGGCATCGAGAGAAATGGCCGTCCTCGACAGGACCCGGCTTATCGGCGGCCTCTGCACACATCACCGACCCCGGCCGCAAGGTCGGGGTCGGTGATTTTCAGCCTCCCGCCGAGCGAGCAGCGAGCAGCGAGCAGCGAAGAAACTGCATGGTGATTCCCGCGTTGACCGGTCTTTTCTCGCAACTCGCAACTCGCAACTGGCAGCTACCCCGGACGCCACCTGTTCGCTCACCCATGGACTTCCGCCGCTGCGCACCATGATCCCGCCCATGACGTCGATTCCGCTCCCGTGTGCCTGGCTCGTACGAGCCGCCGTCCAGAAGCATGGACGCGCGCAGCGGGTGGGTTGTCCAGGTGCAGGCACCTGACCGACCCGGATCGGTACCGATCCCCTGACCCGCTGCAGACCGCAGCGGGTTTTTTCGTATCCAAGGAGCCTCCCATGTCCGCCACCCGCCATCCCCGCATCCGCTCCGTCTGTGTTGGGGCCCAGACCCGGACTCCGGTGGTGCTGCCGCGCTGGCTGCGTGCGGATGCGGGCTCCGGTCCAGGCGGACGGTCATGAACGCGCCCGATACCGCTCACCCTGCGCCCGCCATCGCGCGGCCGCCCACCGTGCACCTGGTCATCGCCTTCGCGCTGCTCTACGTGGTGTGGGGCAGCACCTATCTCGGCATGGCCATGGCCGTGGAGACCATGCCGCCGCTGCTCATGGCGGCGATCCGCTTCGCGTCTGCGGGTGGCTTGCTCTACGCCTTCCTGCGCCTGCGCGGCGGGGCACGACCGGGACTGCGCCAGTGGAGCTCGGCGCTGCTCGTCGGCACCCTGCTATTCCTCGGCGGCAATGGCGTGGTGTGCATGGCCGAGCAGGCGGGCGTGCCCTCGGGTGTGGCCGCGCTGATCATCGCCACCACACCGCTCTGGCTGACCGTGCTGCCGTGGCTGGCCCGGCGCAGCCCGCGCCCGCACGCCGCCGTATTCGCCGGCATCGCCATCGGCCTGCTCGGCGTGGGCGTGCTCATCGGCGGCTCCGGGCTGGCCAGCACCTCGACGCGCGTGGTCCTCGGCATGCTCGCCATCCTCGCCTCGTCGCTGTTCTGGGCGCTCGGCTCGCTGTGGGCCAAGGCCCTGCCACTGCCGACTTCGCCGTGGATGTCCTCGGCGCTGCAGATGCTGTGTGGCAGCATCGGGCTGGCCCTTGCTGGGCTGCTCAGCGGCGAACGCCTCGATCCGGCCACGATTTCTGCCCGCTCCGGCTGGGCGTTGATCTATCTGATCCTGATCGGCGCCATCGTCGGCTTCGGCTCCTTCGTCTACCTGATGCGCTGGAGCACCCCGGCGCGGGTCTCGACCTACGCCTACGTCAATCCGATGGTGGCGGTCCTGCTCGGCTGGCTGTTCGCCCATGAGGCGGTCACCGACCGCATCATCGTGGCTGGCGGCCTGATCATCGCCTCCGTGGTGCTGATCCTGACCGCGGGCAAGGCCCGGACCGGATCACGTCAGGATTCGTAAGCCTTTGCTGGACGGGAGCCTGCAATGCTGAGCAGATTCCCGACCGGCAGCGCGTGGAGTTGGGGTACATTGGCATATCGTGCGCGTCGACCCGGGCGCGGAGGACCCATGCAGATCCCCTCATCGACAACCGGCAATCTGGCAGCCCTGATCGCCAAGTACCAGGCGGCGGCGAAGTCGCTGAGCGCCCCCACCGCGACGGGCGCAGGCGGCCACAACCCGGCGGCCTCGCGCACGGACAGCGCCAGTTTCAGCCCGGCATCGCTGCGCGCACTCCAGCAGAACACCGCGCAACAGATGGCGATGCTGCAGTTCACCGCACCACAGACCGACTCGTCCTCCTCCTCCCCCACGAATGGTCTCGAATCCCTACTCGCCGGGTTCTCGTCTGCGGGCGTCTCCGGCCAGCTCGCGGCGCTGCTCGCCAAGCACGCGGACAGCGCGGCCATAGGCAACGACGGTAAGGCCCCAGTCGCCACCGCCGCCGATCTGGTCAAACAGGCGAAGCAGAACCTTGCGCAGTCGACCGCCATGATGTTCAGCGACAGCAACGGCCAGGACGGCAACGCGAACCATGCCAACGACGGCCTGTCCGCACTGCTGACCTCCTACGGCCAGTCCATCACCGACGCCGGCAACAAGGCGATCAAGATCGCCCAGGACCGCATCACTGCCGCCGCCGCCCACAAGCCCACCACACCAGGGCCGGGCGGCACCCACGCGCCATGAGCCGCTGCGCCACGCTGGCGTGCGCCCGCATACCTATAACCCCTGCGCCGCCTTCCCGTCGGCCAGCCGGCACAGCAGCTCCGCCCCCTTCTCAAGAACCTCATCCTTGACCGTGTAGCAGATGCGGAAGTGCGACCTGCGCTCGCTGAACACGCTGCCGGGGATGATCAGCAGGTTGTTCTTGATGGCGAGTTCGACGAACTGGTCGCCGCTCAGCCCATTCGGCGCCTTTGCCCACAGATAGAATGCGCCGTCGGGTGGCGCGAGCTCGAAGACCGGCGCCAGGATGCCGACCATCAGGTCGCGCTTGCGGCGGTAGGCGTCGATATTCGGCTGATTGTCGACCTGCGGGCAGGCGAGTGCGGCGTACTGCGTGACCGACGGCGCGCACACGAAGCTGTACTGCTGGACCTTGGTCATGGCCTGGATCACCGCGGCCGGGCCGGCCGCGTAGCCGAGGCGCCAGCCGGTCATGCCGAACGACTTGCTGTGGCCGACCAGCACCACGGTGTCCGGGTAGACCTCGGCCATCGAGGTCATCGGGACATAGGCGAATGCGCGGTAGATCTCATCGCTGATCACGGTGATGCCGTGCTTCGCGCAGACCCTGGCGATGGCCTCCAGTTCACTCTTCGGGAAAATGCGGCCGGTCGGGTTGCCGGGGCTGTTGAGCAGCAGGAGGCGGGTCTTCGGGGTGATCAGCTTCTCCAGCCGATCCGCGTCGATGCCGAAGCCGGTATCGTAGGTGTCGAGGTACACCGGCTTGCCGCCGAACAGGCTGACCAGGTGCTTGTACATGACGAAGTACGGATCGGGGATGATCACCTCGTCGCCGTCGTCGACCAGCGCAAGCAGGGCAAGGAACAGCCCGCCGCTGACGCCGGAGGTGATCAGCACCTGGTCGGCGCCGTAGCTGCGCCCGGTGCAGGCCAGTTCATCAGCGGTGACCAGCGCGCGCAGCTCGGGGATGCCCTGGGTTTGAGTGTAGGTGTTGCGGCCGGCGGTGATCGCGGCGATCGCGGCTTCCTTCACCTGCGGGGCGACATCGAAGTCGGGCTGGCCGATCGAGAGGTTGATCGGGTCCTTCATGGTGCGCGCGAGGTCGAAAATCTTGCGGATGCCGCTCGAATCGATGCGGGAGACGCGAGTGGCGAGGCGGGTCATGGCGTGTCCGTCCGGGTGTGGTGGAACGGTACGAGGCTGGTAGGGCGCGCAACGGGTTGCCGGGGCCAGGATGGGTGCGGAGTGCGGAGTGCGGAGTGCGGAGTGCGGAGTGCGGAGTGCGGAGTGCAGAGTGACCATTCGAAGGCACGATGCCCGTCGTCACACGTGCGCATTTTTCAAAAGGTTGTGTGGGACCCACCCGGTACCGTGATATTCACGGTCACTCCGCGCCTCCCCTCCGGCGCAACCCGCACGAGGCCGGAACCGATTCAGGCGCGGTTCTTCACCAGCAGCAACCTATTCGGCTCGCCCGTCTTGTACTGATAGTCGACGCGGTCCATGATGCGACGCATCAGGAAAACGCCTAGGCCGCCGGAGCGCCCGTTGGCGGCGTGCTGGGCGATGTCGACGTCGGTCATCGACTTCGGGTCGAACGAGGCGCCCTGGTCGACGATCTCGATGAGGAACATGTCCGGGGTGACCTGGACGGTGAGGTCGATGGTCGCCTTGCCGCGCGGCTGGTCGGCGTAGCCGTGCTCGATGATGTTGGTCACCGCCTCGTCGACCGCGATCTGCAGGCGATTGAGGTAGTGCGCAGGGAACTCGCCGCACTGCACCCCGCTGCGCACCAGTTCGCGCACCTGGGCCAGATAGGCCAGGTCGTTGTTGATGGTCAGGCGTTGGCGGAAGTCGCTCACGAGGTGCGCTTCACCGAGATGATGGTCAAGTCATCGGACTGCTCGGCGTCACCGCGGTGCTCGGCGATCTCCTCGACCACGCGCGCCAGCATGGTGCGCGCGTCACCAGCGCCGTAGCGGGCGATCGCCTCGTAGAAGCGCTCCTCGCCGAACTCCTGGTTCTCGGCGTTCATCGCCTCGGGGAAGCCGTCGGTGAAGATCACCATGGTGTCGCCCGGCTGGAGGACGGTGCGGGTCTCCTGGATGGTCTTGTCGAAGACCGGGCCCTCGTTGAAACCCAGGGCGATGCCCTTGCCGGTGCCGAGCTCGTAGGTGCCCGTGGCGGCGCGGTAGATGACCATCGGATTGTGGCCGGCCGAGGCATAGGTCAGGCCGCCGGTACGCTCATCGAGGATGGCATAGAAGGCGGTCACGAACATGCCACGCTTGATCTGTCGGGCGATCAGGCGGTTGGTATCCTTGAGCGTGTCGGCCGCACGGTGCTGGTACTTGTTGGCGACCAAGCGCACGATGGTGCGCGTCACCGCCATCACCATCGAACCGGGGATGCCCTTCCCCGAGACGTCGGCGACGATGAAGCCCCACAGCCCGTTGCCGAGCGGGATGAAGTCGAAGTAGTCGCCTGAGACCGCCTTGGCGCCCTGGTAGAAGGCGGCGCAGTCGTAGCCGGTGATGGCAGGGGCCTCGGCGGGCAGCAACTGGCGCTGGACCTCATGCGCGATCGACAGCTCATACTCGGCTTTTTCCTGCTCGACCAGCGCGACCTGCGCGACTTTGAGGTTCTGGGTCATGCGATTGAACTCGACGGCGAGCTGGCCGATCTCGTCCTTGGAACGCGGCTTGGTCTCGTGGTCGAGGCGGCCGCGCGACACCACCTTCATGTCGTGGATGAGCAGATCGAGCGGCTTGGTGATGTTGCCGGCCAACCAGTTGGCCACAGCGATGACCACGCCGATGGCGATGATCACGGCGATGCCGATGGTGGTGAAGAGGTTGTTGCGCACCTTCTTGACCGAGTCCGCAGCGATGTCGACGCGCACGTGGGCGTTCTCACCGGTGGCGGTCTTGCCGAAGCTGCTGTCGAGGAATATCTTGAAGCGGTAGATCGGGACCTCGCCGTTCGCGGTCGCCTTGACGCCCGGGTAGACCTGGATGAAGTCCTTGTTCAGCTGCATGTTCGCGCCCAGCTTGGGCACGTAGATCGAGGTGAACTGCGTGCCGACCACGGTCGAGGAGTCTTCGACGCCGATGCCGACCCCGGCGATCTCGGGCACCCCCGGGCAATCGAAGCGGATGGCCAGGATGTCGCTGGCGTTGACCCCCTGCATGCCCCAGTCGCGGGCGTCAGTCAGGTAGCCGACGATCTCGTCCTTGATCTCCTGCTGGGTGGGCATCGCCACCTCATTGTCGCTCAGGCGTTTGTCGGTCAGCGATTTCAATTTCTTCAGCTTGACGTTGACCGCGTTGGCGATCTGCGCGGACATGCGCGCGATCTCAATGCCGTCGTGTTGCTTCTGACCGAAGAGGAAGCTGTTGACGGTGCCGGCCATGGCCAGACCGAGGCCGATCAGCACCACCGCGGTGATGCCGGTCAGCACGAGCATGAACTTGGCGCGCAGGCCGAGGCCGCGCGCATTGGCGACGCCGGCGGGCCCCGCGGCCACGGTGCCGCGCTTGGGCTGCTTCATCGGGCCGGATATCTCGCGTTTCGGCCCACCACCCTGCTGGCCGCTGGCGCGCGGGTTTGCCGAAGTGGTGGGCGCGTAGCTGCCGGACGAAGCCGGCGTACGCACCGAATCGGTGTTCTGCTGCACGCCGTGGGAGGACGACACGCCCACGGAACGGGCGGCCGGGCGCCGGGCGGAAGCCTGGGCGGCGGTAGTGCGCTTGCTGTCGAAACGGCGATTGGCCATGCGGTGGTTCCAACCCGGGGCGATCCGGAGCGGTGGCTCTCTTTCAAGGACGGACCATGCCGCTCAGTGCAGCATGGCGGCAGCGAGAATGCCTGCGACCAACCCGGCAGCGAGATCGTCGGCGAGGATGCCCCACGCTCCCGGAAGTCGCTCCAAGCGATTTATCGGCCAAGGCTTGCTGATGTCAAATACCCGGAAACCCACCACTACCGCAAGCACCGACTGGAGCGGAGCGGCGGTGAGCGTGGCACTCGGCAGCACGGCCAGGCCGAGCCACACCCCGGCGACCTCGTCGATCACCACCTGGGAGGGGTCCTGGCAGCCGAAACGACGCACCGCGCCAGGGCAGCTGGCCAGCCCGACTGCGGTGGCGAGAACGGCGAGCAGGGCGCAGGCGGCCTGGGCCTGGCCACCGGCCAAAAGCAGGATCGGGAGCGCCGACAAGCCTGCGGCGACGCTGCCCCAGGTGCCGGGTGCGGGACGCAGGAAGCCGACACCCAGGGCGGTCGCACCCAGCACGGACAGCGTTGCGCCCAGACCGGTTGGCGCTGCCCGCAGCGCGCGGCGCGGCGGCTCGCCGCCAGTCACCTCAGGCGTCGACATCCAGTTCGCCGAAGCGTCCCTCAACGAGCTTGGCTAGGGCTTCCGTCGCCTGTTTAGCATCTGGGCCGTCAGCACTTATGATCAATTGACTGCCGCATTCGGCGGCCAGCATAAGCAGCTCAAGGACGCTCTTGGCGTTGACCACCATGTCGTCTTTGGCAATCGTGATCTCGGCCACGTAGCGGCTCGCCGTGGTCGCGATCTGCGTCGACGGACGGGCGTGCATGCCCATCTTGTTGCTGAGCACCACCGTCGCCTCGGCCGTCGCCATGTGCATCTCTCCGCGGTTGGAAGCCGCCTGCCAGGGGTCGCTGCCGGATGCTTTTCCAGCGCCGGAAGCCCCACCGGTGTATCGTCTTGTAGCACGCTCCGCCAGCAAGGCAAAGGTCTGGCGCATGCGCCATGCGCAGGGTCCGGGCCACCGTTCCAGCCTGGTCAGTGGGGCCCGCAGCCGGAGGTCATTCCCCGCGGAACAGGCGATCGGCGAAGCGCTTGTCGAGGGCTTCGACTTCGCGGACCCGGCCGGCGGTGTCCTCGATGTCATAGGCGACGCGGCGGAAGTAGACCGCCTGGCCGCTGTAGAGCGTGTAGCAGGCGCGCGGGTTGCGGTCGCGCGGTTGGCCGACCGAGCCGACATTGACCAGGTATTTGCCGTCGGAGACGTCGAAACCGTCCTCAAGATCGCCCGCCGGCAGGAAGCAGCGGTCGGCGGTGAACACCCCGGGCCGATGGGTGTGCCCGACGAAGCACAGGCGCTGGAAGCCGGCGAAGATCGAGTCCATCTTGTCCGGGTCTGCGCCCTCCCACAGGTCGCTCTCCAGGACGTACTCCATGACCGGGTCGCGCGGGCTGCCGTGGACCAGCAGCAGGTCACCGAGCTCGTGGCGGATGGGCAGGTTTTGGAGCAGCTCGAGGATGGCCTTTCTCTGCGCGACCGGCTGGACCTTCTGCAGGGTGTCGCGCGTCCAATCGATGGCGCGCTTGGCGGCGGCGTGGAAGCCGTAGGCGCCATAGAGCAGCGCGTGTTCGTGGTTGCCCATCAGGATGAGCTTGCAGCGCGAGGCCACCAGGTCGATGCACTCGCGCGGTTGCGGCCCATAACCGACGACGTCGCCCAGGCAGAAGATGCGCTCCACCGTGCCCAGCGAATCAATGTCCGCGAGCACCGCGTTGAGCGCGGCGAGGTTGGCGTGGATGTCGGAGATGAACGCAATCACGGGCGTGGCGCCGGGGGTGGATCAGCCATGTTCCGCAGGGGCCCCCGACTGTCCAGCATTCAGGGCGGGAGTCTGCCTGCGCCGCACTGAAGAGCCCAGACCCTCGAGCCGAGATGGTGGTCCATCAACCAACTGCCAGTTCCGGGCAGCGGATTGACGGTGGTCAGCGGTCTCAGGTCTCGGTTCTCGGGCCCCTCCCGCGGGCCTGGGAGAAGGCCTAGCGCTTGCCTTTGCGCTTGCGTTCGCCGCCACCGCCACCGCCGCCCTGCTTGCGCGTGGTGCGCCGGGACCCCTGCGCATCCTTGCTGTCGCCTTGGGCACTACGACCGCGGTTGCCACCACGGTCGCCACCCTGATTCCCACCCTGACTCCCGCCCTGGTTGCCTCCACGACTGCCACCGCGGTCGGCGCCGCGGTCACTGCCGCGCTCGCCTCCGCGACCGCCGCCCTGATTGCCGCCGCGGTCGGGACCCCGGGCAGCGCCGCGGTCACCGCGCTGCGGCTCCCCGCGCGCGCCGCGCGACTGTGGCGCGCGGTCCGCTCCAGCGATGCGGGCGGTGCGCCCGGTCGGCAGCTGCGCCTCGCTGAGGCCAAGCACCACGTCGGCCTTCGCGATATCGACCGAGACCACCTGCACGTCGAGTTCGGTGCCGAGGGTGATGACCCGACCGCTGTGGCGACCGACCAGGCAGGAGCGCTCGGCGTCGAAGACGTAGAAGTCGTCCTTCAGCTCGCGCATCGGGATGAAGCCTTCCATGCCGGTCTCAAGCAACTGCACGGACAGGCCGCCGGGAGTGGCGCCGGTGATCACGCCTGGGAACTCCTCGCCCATGCGCGCGGCCAGGTAGCGCGCCGACTTGCGCGCGTGCAGGTCGCGCTCGGCGGCCTCGGCGCGCTGCTCGAGGTTCGACGACTGGCGCGCCAACGCATCGAGGTAGCTGCGGCGCAGTTCGACGTCCTTGTAGCCGGGCAGGCCGAGCCCGTGCTTGACCAGGCGGTGCACGAGCAAATCGGGGTAGCGGCGGATCGGACTGGTGAAGTGCGCGTAGGTCTCGAAGGCGAGCGCGTAGTGGCCGATGTTGTCGACCGCGTAGACCGCCTTCTTGAACGAGCGCAAACAGAGGAAGTTGAGCACCAGGCGCGCCGACGGCGGTTCCGCGGCGAGGCGTCCAAGGGTCTTCTGCAGGCCGAAGCGGTTGGCGGTGTTCGCGTCGGTGATGCCGTAGACTTCGAGCATGTGCGCGAAGACCTTCATCTTTTCCGGGTCCGGCATCTCGTGGATGCGGTAGACGCAGGGCAGGCCCTTGGCGTCCAGCCACGCCGCGACCGCGCGGTTGGCGAGCAGCATGCACTCCTCGATGAGCTGGTGCGAGATGTCGGTGCTCTCGCGGTCGACCTCGATCGGGATGCCGTCGACGTCGAGCTTGAAGCGGTGCTCGACCGAGAACAGGTTGAGCGCGCCGGCCTTCTCGCGCCCGCGGCGCAGGCCCTGGGCGATGTCGCTGACCTGGACCAGCACGCCGCGCACATCGGCGGGCCAGCGGTCGGTCTCGTCCTGCTTCTCGAGCACGGCCAGGGCCTGCTCGTAGGTGAAGCGGTGGCG
Source organism: Planctomycetota bacterium (assembly GCA_038213805.1). Taxonomy (GTDB): domain Bacteria; phylum Planctomycetota; class UBA11346; order UBA11346; family UBA11346; genus BOG-1363. The sequence continues at coordinate 30,077 of JBBQSO010000008.1, forward strand.
GCTGTTGATGATGGTCTCGGACAGGCGCGTGTGGATCAGGTTGAAGCGGCTGTCGAGGGTCAGGAAAGCGCTCAGGCAGTAGCGGTCGCGGTTCGGAACCAGGCTGCAGAGGCCGTTGGAGAGCTCTTCCGGCAGCATCGGAATGACGCGGTTGATCAGGTAGATGCTGGTGGTGCGCTTGGCCGCCTCGGCGTCGAGCGGGGTGTGTTCCTTGACGTAATGGCAGACGTCGGCGATGTGCACGCCCAGCACCCAGTGGCCCTCGGCGTCCTTCTCGAGGCTGATGGCGTCGTCGAAATCCTTGGCGGTCTCGGGATCGATGGTGAAGACCAGCTTCTGCCGCAGGTCCTCGCGCTTGCCCGCGGGGAACTTGTCGCCGTAGGCGCGCGCCTGCTCGACGGTCTCCTTGGGGAACTCTCCGGGCAGGTCGTGGACCAGGCAGACGTAGCGGAAATCGGCAATCTCGGGGGTCTCGTCGGCGAGGATGCGGCCGATATGTACGCCGGCGGCGCCGGTGGGATCGATCACCACCGTGCCGACGACGCGATCGCCGGCTTGATACTGCTGGTAGAACTGCGCGTAGGCGCTGAGCACTGGCAACTGGCCCTCGCGGCGGTTGTCGGGGATCAGCACCGCGCCGCCCGGCCGGAAGTTGACGGTGCCCAGGACCTCGCGACCAGCGCGACGCAGGATGCGCGTGATCAGCGCGAAGTCGTCCTCGCCGACCATCGCCTGGGCGACGTCGCCGGCGCGCGCGCCGATGGTGTAGCGCGGGTTGACCGGCAGGACCTTGCCGTCGGGGAAACGCGCCTGCATCAGGGTTTTGTCGGCGCTGCCCTCGAGCGGGGTCAACAGCACCGAGAACTCGCCTTTGGTCCCGGAGACCTGGTAGCGGCCGGGCCGCACCTCAAGGACCTGGCCCTGTTCGACCAGACGGCGCAGCATCAGGCCGATGTCGCGGCTGTCGGCCTCGCGCTTCAACGCTGCGGCGAGCTGGGTGGCGGTGGCGCCGCCGGGCATGGCGGCGAGGGCGGTGAGCAGCGCCTGGGCGGGTCCCTGCACGACACTGGTGGCGGCCGGGACCGCAGCCGCGATGGCGGCTGCTGGCACGTCTGCAGCCGCGCCTGGGACCACACTCTTGCCGCGCTGGCGGGGGGTTGCCGCCTGCATCGGGAAGCGGCTCTTCAGGTACTCCTTGGCGGTCGATTTGCCGAAAGGAGTGCTGGACTTTGCGGGACGTCGGGCCATCTTTCTTCTCTCTCTGGCGGCGCCGTTTACAGCGCAGCAGCCGGGCCGAAGCACACGGCGTCCGACGCCACCTGTCCAGTGCTTTCACCCCGGGTGCGCGCGACCCGGCCCGACGACCGCACGGACGCGGATCCCGCGCTTCTGCACCCGACGACCCTGAGAGGCCCCGCACGCGCATGATGAAAGGGCAGCTACCGGCCACCGACCAGCTCCTGGCGGCGCTTACCGTCGCGCGCCTGGGCAGCTTCACCCGCGCCGCGCAGGAGCTTGAGCTGAGCCAGCCGGCGCTCAGCCGCCAGGTCATGGGCCTCGAACGCGCGCTCGGCGTCAAGCTCTTCGAGCGCGTCGGTCGCGCCGTGCGCCTGACCTCCAGCGGCGAGGAGCTGGTCGGTCGCGCCGGCCCCCTGCTTGAGGAACTCAGCCGCGTCACCAGCAATCTGTCCGCGGCCAACGGCTCCAGTGCCGGGCGCGTGCGCCTGGGCGCCAGCGAGTCGGTGGCGGTCAACTCGCTGCCGGGCATCCTGCGCCCCTACCTGCAGACCAACCGCCGCGTCAACCTGCGCCTGATCTGCCGCACCAGTGAGCGCCTGCCCGAGATGATCGCCAGCGGCGAGCTCGACATGGCGGTGTGCGCGGTCGAATTCGACCCGCCCGGCTTGGCCTGCAAGCGCCTGTGGGACGAGGAGCTGGTCCTGGTCCTGCCGATCAACCATCCGTCGCGCAGTCGCACCATCGCGAGCTACAGCCAGGAGGAGTTCATCCTGCTGCCGCCGAGCACGGTCACCCGCCGCCTGCTGGACCGCGCCCTCGCCGACAAGGGCATCGAGCTGAAGGTTGCGCTGGAGCACGACAGCCCCGAGGTCATCAAGGCGATGGTCCTCGCCGGCCTCGGCCTCGCCATCCTGCCCGAGCCCTGCGTGCGCAAGGAAACCCGCCGCGGCGAGCTTGCCGCCTGGCCGCTGACCGACCTGCGCGTGGTGCGCCAGATCGTCGCCCTGACCGATCCGCGCCGGCAGGCGTGGCCGGTAGAGACCGCGCTCCTGGAAGCGCTCGGGCGGTACGGCCGCTGAGGGACGTGGAGCGCGAGATCCCAGACCCGTGAGCCCGCTGATCGCTCCCGCGGTGTCGCATCCTGGTCGACTTCAGCTCTTCGAGACTTCCGCCTCAAATGCTCGCACCTCGCGACGCTCCCCGATGGTCTCGACACCCGGGCATTCGCGCACAGCGCGCCATCCGCTCGCCGCATATGCCCTCGCCGGCCTTTGCCGCTGTGCGGCGCTGCAGGCGGCTTAGCCTGCGGGGGATGAGCGGATCCGGAACAGTCTACCTGGTCGGTGCCGGCCCCGGTGATCCGGGGCTGCTCACGGTCCGCGGGGCAGAGCTGGTGGCCCGCTGTGACTGCGTGGTCTACGACTACCTGGTGAATCCGGCGATCCTCGCGGCGGTGCCGGCGGACGCGGCACGGCACTTCGTCGGCAAGCGCGGCGGCGCGGCCTCGTGCACGCAGGACGAGATCAATCAGCGCCTGATCGCACTGGCGCATCAGCATCGCCGCGTGCTGCGCCTGAAGGGTGGCGATCCCTTCCTGTTCGGACGCGGCGGCGAAGAGGCGGCGGCCCTGGCCGAGGCCGGCATCCCGTTCGCCGTGGTGCCCGGGGTGACGGCCGGCATCGGCGTCCCGGCCTATGCCGGCATCCCGGTGACGCACCGTGCGGCCTCATCGGTGGTGGCCTTCGCCACCGGGCATCAGCAGGCCGGCTACGATCCTGACCTCGACTGGCGTTCGCTCGCGCACATCGAAACGATCGTCCTGTACATGGGCATGCACAAGCTCGCCGAGAACTGCGCGCAACTGATCGCCCACGGCCGCGCCGCCACCACTCCGGCCTGCGCCATCCAGTGGGGCACCTACGCGCGCCAGCGCGTGGTCACCGGCACCCTCGCCACGTTGCCAGCCCTGGCCAAGGAAGCCGGGCTGGGCGCGCCGGCGATCACCGTGGTCGGCGACGTGGTCGGGTACCGCGACCGGATCCGCTGGTTCGACAACCGGCCGCTCTCAGGTCGACGCATCGCGGTGACGCGCGCGCGCGAGCAGGCCAGCGCGCTGGCCGCGCAGCTCGGCGAGCACGGTGCCGAGGTCGTGGAGCTGCCGCTGGCGCGTTACGAGCCACCCGCCGATTGGCTGGTGGTAGACGCTGCGCTGGCGCGCCTGGAACACTTCGACTGGGTGGCCTTCACCTCGGCGAACGCCGTGCGCTTCCTGTGGGGCCGCCTGCGCGCGCAGGGCCGCGACGCGCGTGCCTTCGCCGGCGTACGCATCGCCGCGGTCGGCCCGGCGACCGCGGCCGCGCTGGCGGAATGCGGACTGCAGGCCGACCTGGTGCCGGTCGACGCCAGCGCCGCGGGGCTCGGCCGCTCCCTGCAGGAGGCCGGTTACCCCTGCGTCGGCAACATCCCGCCCACGCCCGCCCTGCCGCGCGTGCTGCTGCCGCAGGCCGACAATGCGCGCCCGGAGCTGGCCGCGTGGCTGACGAATGCCGGCTGCCCGGTGACCGCGGTGACGGTCTACCGCGCGGTCGCCCTGCCCGTGGCGGATCCGGGCCCGCTGGATGCGGTGACCTTCGCTTCGTCCGCGACCGTCGAGCGCTTCCTCGCCGGCCTGGGAGAGGCCGCGATTGCCGCGCTGCTCGCTGCCGGCTGCCGCTTCTACGCCATCGGCCCGCAGACCGCAGCGACCCTGCGTGAACGCGGACTGCCGGTCGCCGGCATGGCGGAGGAAGCCTCGGTCGACGGGCTGGTGCAGACCGTGGTGCGCGACTTCGCCAGCGGCTGATGCCAACGCGTCGCCAGTCGCGGAAGGCCCCCTCCGTGGCGCGCGGTCCACTGGCCCGCATCGGAAGCAGGTCAGCGAGCAGACCCACGTCCTGTGACGGAGAGACGTCTCACGTGCAATTGCGGGCCAGCTGGCCCGCGGTCCCAGGGGGATGACACCATCACCGGGGGCGCATCGGGAGATCCACGCAGGCTTGCCGCTCGCGCAGCACCGCTGATGCTCGCAGCCGTTCCCCCTTCTCCACTTCTCTCCTGCCGCCCTCCACCCATGTCCCACCCCCTCGCCGCCCCCCTCGCCTTCACGCCCGCCTACCAGAATGTCGTCTGGGGTGGCCGGCGCATGGAGCAGTGGCGCGCCGATCTGCCGGCAGGTCCGATCGGGGAAAGCTGGGACCTCGCCGATCACGAACGCGGCATGAGTGTGGTTGCCGGCGGCCCGCTCACGGGGCGCACGCTGCGCGACCTGACCAACGCGTTTCCCAGGGAACTGGTCGGCGCCGGCTTCGCCGGCGGCGCCTTCCCGCTGCTGGTCAAACTCATCGACGCCAACGACCGGCTCTCGGTGCAGGTCCATCCTGATGACCGCCTGGCGCGCGAGATGCGCCTCGGCGAACGCGGCAAGACCGAGTGCTGGCTGATGCTCGACGCGGGTGGCGAACTCTACGTCGGCACCCGTCCGGGGTGCGACCGCGCACGCTTCGAGGCGGCGCTGGCCGCCGGCCACGTTGCGGATGAACTCAACCGCCACCGCGCGCACGACGGCGACTTCTACTTCCTGCCGGCGCGCACCGTGCATGCCCTGGGCGCGGGCTGCCTGCTGTACGAGGTGCAGCAGACCTGCGATGTGACCTTCCGCGTCGACGACTGGGGGCGCGTCGGCCTGGATGGGAAACCGCGCCCGCTGCACATCCCGCAGTCGCTCGAAACCATCGACTTCGCTGCCACCGGCACCTGGCCCGCGACGACGCGCGAGACCGTGCACCGCGACGGCGGCAGCGTGCGCCGCTTGGGCGCGTGCCCCTACTTCGCGGTCGAGGAGCGGCGCGCCGGCATCACCAGAGGTGGCGACGGCGAAACCTGCTCGATCGTAGTCTGCCTCGCCGGCCACGGCACTCTCGCCACCGCCGGCGGCAGCGTTGCACTCGCACCGATGCGCACCTGCCTGGTCCCAGCCATCGCCGGCACCTGGACCGCCACCGCCGCGCACCTGGAGTCGCTCAGACTGCTGGTGGCGACGCCGGGTTCGGGAGGTCCGGAAGTCCGGAAGTCCGGAAGTCCGGAAGTCTCGTAGGACGGGTCACTCCCGGCTCCCTGGGGCCGCAGCGTCAGCAGGGTTTTATCGGCCTGCACCCCTTCCAACCACCGCACCACGAGACTTCCGGACTTCCGGACTTCCGGACCTCCGGACTTCTCCGTCAGTGCTTACCCATCAACCAGAACATCAGCACCCCCACCCCGATCAGCACCGACGCGGCGGCGGCACCGATGAGGATGATCACGCCCCACGGGCGCCGGCGGTTTCGCAAGGCGGCGATGCGCTTGCCGTCTTGGGGCGCGAAGATCGCGATCTCAAGCTCTTTGACGAATTCGGTGGCGCCCCGCGGCCGCTGCGATGGCGACTTGTCCATGGTCCAGGCGATCAGCATGCTGATCGCGACGGGCACCTCGGGGCTGTGGTCCTGGGCGAGCGGGACGGGGTCTTTGAGCACCTTCTCCATGACCTCGTAGGGCGACTTGCCGGAGAACGGCGTCTGGCCGGTTATGGCATGGTAGAAGGTAGCACCGAGTGAATACACGTCGGCGGTGACGTCGGCCTGCTTCGCATCCAGCACCTGCTCTGGTGGCATGTAGGCGGGCGAGCCCATCGACACGCCCTGCATGGTCAGCTCGAGGTCGGTGCTGGTCTTGACGCGGTCCGCGGCGTCGTCGCCCAGACGCTTGGCGAATCCCAGGTCGATGAGCTTGGCGATGCCGCTGGTGGTGAGCAGGATGTTGGCCGGCTTGATGTCGCGGTGGATGATGCCGCTGCGCTCCATGTGCGCGAGCGCTTGGCCGATCTGCAGGATGAGGTCGGCGACCTGGCGCCAGGGCAGGCGCTTCTTCGAGTCGATGGCCGCCTCCATGGTGGGACCGTCGACGAACTCCATGGCCATGAAGTGGATGCCGTTCTCGATCCCCGATTCGTGTACCGCCACCACGTTGGGATGCTGGATCTCGCGGCACAGCGCGGCCTCGCGCATGAAGCGCTTGCCGTTCTCCTCGTCGCGCGCCGCCTCGCGGGTGAGCAGCTTGATGGCGAAGTCGCCGGTACGGGCAGCATGGTCGGCGAGGTAGACGACCGACAACGCGCCGCTGCCGACGCGCTTCTTGAGGCGGTAGCCGCCGATGCTGCGCCCGACCAGCGGGTCCTTGCCGGGCAGGGCGACCGGCGCGCGGCAGCGGGGGCAGGCCGCTGCTGCGGCCGTGCTGTCATGGACGAAGATCAGCTGGCATGAGCCGCATTGCAGGGAGACGGGCATGGGCATTTTCCAGCCTCTGCCCGCACCCCGGCATTGCCATAAGGTTCCCGGCGCCGCGGCGCAGGGGCGGGTCGACTGTCGGACACAGGCGGAGTGAGCCGTGAAATGGATGGCGGGGCGGGACGGCGGGCGCAGCATGGGCAGCAGCGGCGGCGCATGCTGTCGCCCCAGCGCCTGCGGCGCCTTCCTCCGGAATCCCCATGAGCACCGATCCCGCGCCCGCCCCCGCCACCTCAGTGATCCCAGGCGTGACCCTCACCACCGGTGACGGCGGCCTGCCCGCGCTGGCCATCGACACGCCGCTGGCGAGCGCGCTGATCTATCTGAACGGCGCGCACCTCGCGCGCTGGCGCCCACGCGGTCACGACGAGGTGCTGTGGCTGAGCGCCACCAGCCAGTACCTGCCGGGCCGCCCGATCCGCGGCGGCGTGCCATTGTGCTGGCCGTGGTTCGGCGGCCACGCACAGCGTCCCGAATTGCCCGCACACGGCTTCGCGCGCACCAGCTCCTGGACCCTGGCCGCGACCGAGGCCCTGCCCGACGGCCGCGTGCGCATCGGCCTCAGCCTGTCTGACGACGCTGCCAGCAGCCGGATGTGGCCTCATCCTTTCCTCATCATCAACACCGTCACCATCGGCGAGACCCTGGAGATGGAGCTGGTGGTGCGCAACCCCGGCACGGCGCCCTTCACCTGCGAAGAAGCGCTGCACACCTATTTCGCAGTCGGCGATGTGCGCCGCTGCGCCATCCACGGCCTCGCCGGCACCACCTACATCGACAAGGTGCGCGCCCAGCAGCGCTTCGTCGAGGGCCAGGCCCCCCTCGCCTTCTGCGGCGAGACCGATCGGGTCTATGTGGACACCGACGCCACCTGCCGACTTGAGGACCCCGTCCTAAAGCGCACCATCACGGTCGCCAAAGAGGGTTCCAAGGCCACCGTGGTATGGAATCCCTGGATCGACAAAGCCAAGGCCATGAAGGACTTCGATGACGAGGGCTGGCCCGGCATGGCGTGCATCGAAAGCGCCAACGCAGCGGAGGTGGCGATCACCGTGCCGCCCGGCGGCGAGCACCGCCTGGGAGTCCGGATCAGCGTTCAGCGCCAGCCCTGACGGCGCCGAGGAGCAGGGCGTGCAGCGCTGGAACAAACCCACCCGTGCGTTACCTTGCCGGCAGTCCATGCGGCCCCTGCCGTAGCGAAAGGACCCCTCCATGACCGCTCTCCATCCCCTGCTGCTGGTCCTCGCACTTGTTGCCGCACTGCCGGCGGGTGCGAGCGCGCAGAACTCCGATGGCATGACCTCGACGCAAACCACGCAAGCCTGGATGCCAGGCCAGTGGGTGCAGTCGGGCAACCAGTACACCTGGCAGGCTGGGCATTGGCAGACCTCCACCACTACCACCGCAGTTGCGGGCCAGCCGGTGTGGTTGGCGGGACGCTGGGAACAGAATCCCTCGGGCGGCTGGACCTGGATCGAGGGCCACTATGAGTCGCCACCGCCGCTCCTCGCCCAAGGGCCGACACAGCCGCCGCCCCAGCCGGTGGTGCAACAGCAGCCGGTCGTGATCCAGCAGCAGCCGGTGTATGTGCAGCAGCCGGTCTACGTCCAGCAGCCGCAGCCGATCTATGTGTCGCAGCCGCAGACGGTGTACGTCGAACAGCCGGTCTACTACTCGCGGCCCTACTGCAATCCTGCGCCCGCCTTCGGGCTCGGCATCGGCCTTGGTCTGGGACTCGGCTTCGGGTTCGGCCACTGGGGTGGCTATGGCGGCGGTTATCACGGCTATCATGGCGGCCGGTATTGCCGCTGAGCCGTACGGCACAGCATTAAGGATCGCGCGACGCCCGCGGCAGGATCTGCCGCGGGCGTCTGCTTTTCGGCCCGACACACCGCTGGCAAAGGACAGCTTGGGCGCGCGCGGTAGGCGCATATGACCGGGGCATGGAAGCGATCCTCTCCGCGCGCGGCTTGAGCAAGCGCTACGGCCCGTTCCAGGCTTTGCACGAGGTCAGCCTCGAACTGCAGCGCGGCGAGGTGGTCGGCTTCCTCGGTCCGAACGGCGCGGGCAAGTCCACGACCATGAAGATCCTCACCGGCTTCGTGGCGCCCAGCGGCGGCAGCGCGACCATCGCCGGGCACGATCTGGTCGGCGATCCCCTCGCCTGCCGGCGCGCCATCGGCTACCTGCCCGAGGAGCTGCCGCTCTATCTCGACATGACCGTCACCGGCTACCTCGATCATGTCGCGCGCCTGAAGGGCGTCGCGCCCGGCGCACGGCGCAAGGAAGTGGTCGAGGCGATCGAAGCCGCGTGGCTGGGCGAGAACGCCAAGCGCCACATCCGCAAGCTGTCGAAGGGCAACCGCCAGCGCGTCGGGCTGGCGCAGGCGCTGCTCGGCCGGCCGCCGCTGCTCATCCTCGATGAACCGACTTCGGGTCTGGACCCCGCGCAGGTGGCGAACTTCCGCGAACTCATCAAGAACCTGGCGCAGCGTCACACCATCCTGCTTTCGACGCACATCCTGGGCGAGGTCGAGGCGACCTGCGCGCGCGTGGTGGTGGTGCACCGCGGGCGCACCGTCGCCTGCGAAGGCATCGACGCGCTGCGCAAACGTGCGCGCCAGGTCTCCCGCCTGCGCGTGCGCGTGCGCGACGGCGCGACCGCACCGCTGTGCGCCGCGCTCGCGGGTGGCGGCTGGGCGACGGTCGTCGAGTCCCAGGGCGACGGCGTGCTGCTCGACGCGCCCGAGGAGCGCAGAGGCGAACTGGTCGCGCTCATCGAGGCGCACGGCGGCCTGCGCGAGCTGAGCGAGGAACGGCGCAGCCTGGAAGAGGTCTTCCGCGACCTCATCGCGGGCTGAGGCGGCCATGTTCGCAGCGCTCGCCACCGCCACCCTCGACCTGCTGTTGCCGGCGGTCTGCCCCGGCTGCCAGGTCGCGCAAGGGCCGGGGCTGTGCGCGGCCTGCGCAGGCGCACTGCCGATCCTTGAGCACCCCTGCCCGTGGTGCGCGGCGCCGCGACGCGACGCCCACGCGACCTGCCGCGACTGCGCGGGGGCGGGCCTCGCCCACCTCGACCGGGTGCTGGTCGGCCATCCCTACGCCGGCCTGGTCGCGCAGCTGATCGGCGACGCCAAGGCGGGCAGCCGGCCGGCGGCGCTGCGCGCCCTGGGCGCGTGCATGCCGAAAGTGCCGGCCGAGCTCTTGACCGCACCGCAGGCGGTGGTGGTGCCGGTCCCGCCGTCGCCCGGCCGGCGACCCGGCGCCCATCTCGGCAGCGCCCTGGCGAACGCCTGCGCGCGCCGCGCGGGCCTGCCCTGCCGGGCGCTGCTGCGCACCACGCGGCTCGCCGCCGAGCAGCACCTGCTGGGCGTGACCGCGCGCGCCGCCAACGTCGCCGGGTTGTTCGCCTGCCGCGGCCCGGCGCCCGCACGCGTGGTGCTGGTCGACGACCTGGTCACCAGCGGTGCCACCGCGACGGCGGCCGCCAAGTGCCTGCGCGCCGCGGGGGCACACCACGTCACGCTGGTGTGCCTGGCCCGTACGCCGGGTCATGGGGATCCGGTCGCGGCACCATAGGCCCCGCGCAACAGCGGTTGCCGGACCCGCGTAGCGTGTACATTCCTCGCCCATGACGCCGTCCGCCGCAACCGAAGCCGAGCCTCTCATCCCGGTGTTGCCTGCGCGCACCGTGTACATCGAGACCTTCGGCTGCCAGATGAACTTGGCCGATACCGAGGTCGTGCTCGCGCGCCTGGGTGAGGCGGGCTACCGCCGCGTCGACGAGGTCGAGCAGGCCAGCCTGGTGCTGTACAACACCTGCGCGGTGCGCGACCACGCCGAGGCCAAGGTGCGCGGCCGGCTCGGCGCGCTCAAGGGCCTCAAGCGCCGACGTCCCGAGCTCAAGATCGGCATCATGGGCTGCATGGCGCAGCGCGAGAAGGAGCAGCTGCTCGCCGCCTACCCGCACGTCGACCTGGTGGTCGGCACCGACCAGTTCGTGCGCATGCCGCAGCTGCTTGACCAGCTCGAGGACCACGGCCGCCTCGCCGCCACCGGCTTCGGCGACTTCGAGGATCGGATGTGGAGCGCGACGCGTTCCTCGGGGGTCAACGCCTGGGTGCCGATCATGCGCGGCTGCAACTACAACTGCACCTACTGCGTGGTGCCATTCACGCGCGGCCGCGAGAAGTCGCGCGCGCCAGCGCAGATCGAGGACGAGGTCCGGCGCCTGGTCGACGAGGGCTTCGCCCAGGTGACGCTGCTCGGCCAGACCGTCGATTCCTATGGCAAGACCCTGGGCGACGGCACCACCCTGGCCGCGCTGTTGCGCCGCGTGCACGCCATCGACGGGCTGAAGCGCCTGCGCTTCGTCACCAGTCATCCCAAGGACATCACTGACGAGCTGCTCGACACCATGGCCGCGCTGCCCAAGGTCGCGAAGCACCTGCACGTGCCGGCGCAGTGCGGCAGCGACCGCATCCTGCGCCTGATGGGCCGGCGCTATTCGCGCGACGACTACCTGGACATGGTGCGGCGCGCCCGCGCGCGCATGCCGGAAATCGAGCTCCTCACCGACCTCATCGTCGGCTTCCCGCGCGAGACGGACGAGGATTTCGCGCAGACCGTGGCGCTGATGGAGGAGGTGCGCTTCGCCGGCGCCTACGTGTTCATGTACTCGCAGCGCCCGGACACGCCCGCCGCCAACCTCTCCGACGATGTGCCCATCGAGATCAAGAAGGCGCGCTGCAACCACCTTCTCGACCTGCAGCTCATCCACCAGGGCCAGGCCTACGCGCCACTCACCGGCCGCGTCCTGCAGGTGCTGGTCGAAGGCCCGAGCAAGAGCGACGAGGCCATGCTGCACGGCCGCTCGCTCGGCAACCTCAACATCGTCTTCCCGCGCGTGGACGCCGCTGGTGCCGGACGCGATGACCTGATCGGTCAGCTCGTGGACGTGCGTATCCAGCGCTCGACGAGTTTGACGTTGTTCGGGGATTTGACGGCTGATAGCTGATGGCTGATGGCTGATGGCTGATGGCTGATGGCTGATGGCTGATTGAACCCAGCGTTGATCCCAAGTTTCAGTGTTATGCTGAGGATGTCCCCTGGAGTTCAGCCGCTCTGATGTCCTGAAGCGCCGTGTCTGAACCATCAGCTAGCAGCCATCAGCCATCAGCCATCAGCCACCGCCGACAAGCGGTTGCAGTCCCGCCCTTCACCCCCACCCACTCCCCCACCCCCAAGCCCCCCGCCGTCGTCGCCCACAATGGCCGCGGCAACCCCCCAGCCCAAGCCACCGTCAGCGTGCTCGATCTCGGCTTCCTGCGTGGCGTCGGCGCCTTTGAGACCCTGCGCACCTACGCCGATGGCCTGCCGCACCTGCTCGGCGAACACCTGCGCCGCATCTGGGAGAGCGCCGCCGCCTTCGGCCTGGCGCCATTCTTCAGCGAGGCCGAGGTGCGCCGCCTGATCGGCGAGATCCACCGCCGCAGCGGCCACGGCGAGCTGCGCGTCAACCTCATCGTCACCCCGGGTGAAAACACCTCCGGGGTGTTCGGCGCGGAGCGGCCGACCTGGGTGATGATCGCGCGCGAGGTGCACGCGCCGCCGGCGGAGCTGTACGAGCAGGGCGTCACGGCGGTGACCTTCGACGCCACCCGCCACCTGCCGACGCTGAAGACCACCAACTACCTGGTCGGCAAGACCGGCCTGCTGCTGGCGGACCAGCGCGGCGCGCACGAGGCATTCTACGTCGATCCCGCCGGCTACGTCACCGAGGGCGTGACCAGCAACGTGCTGGTGGTGCGCGGCGGTCGGGTGATGACGCCGGTGCAGGACTGCCTGCCGGGCATCACCAAGGCCGGCCTACGCCCGGTCGCCGAGGCCGCCGGCCTGGCCTGGTACGAGTGCAACCTGACGCGCGATGACGTCTACACCGCCGACGAGGTGTGGATCACCTCCGCCGTGCGCGAACTGCTGCCAGTGGTGAAGGTCGACGACCGCGCCATCGGCCACGGCGGCGTCGGGCCGTGGGCGAAGCGCCTGCGCCCGCTCTACCACCAGCGCTGCATCGCCGAGGCGCGGCGCGACGCGGTGGCCGCGACGGCCGCCGCCGGCTGATGGCTGATGGCTGATGGCTGGCAGCCGACGGCTGACGGCAGATGACACTCCGGACCGAGCGCCTCCCCCCCATGACGATACAGCCCATGACCAACGCTTCGCCCCAGCTGCTGCCCGGTCCGGCCCACTTCCAGGTCGTCGAAGAGCCCGCCTACGCGCCGTCCGGCAGCGGCGAGCACCTCTACGTGCTGATCGAGAAGGAGGGCCTGACCACCGACGCGGTAGCCGAGGCTTTGGCGAAGACCCAGGGCAAGCGCGGCATGGACGTCGGCTACGCCGGGCGCAAGGACCGCCACGCCGTCACCAGCCAGTGGTTCAGCGTGCACTTCGGCGACGAGAGCCGCCTGCCTGCACTCGCCGAGCACAGCGCGCGCGGCCGCATCACCGTGCGCGAGGTGGCGCGCCACGCCAACAAGCTGCGCCTCGGCCACCTCGCCGGCAACCGCTTCCGCCTGGGATTGGGCGGCGTCGCCGACCCGCAGGCCCTGCAGGGCGGCCTCACGGCGCTCGCCCACCAGGGCATCCCCAACCGCTTTGGCGCGCAACGCTTCGGCGTCCATGGCGCGACCTTGGCGATCGCCCGCGCCTGGGGCGGCGGCGACACCGCGGCGGCGGTCGCGTGCATCGTCGCGCCCGACGGCAGCTGGACGCCGGGCCAGCCCCTGCCCGAAGGCTTCCGCCCCGGCCCCGATGGTCGCGTGCTGGGCGCGCTGCGGCGCCGGCCCGACGATCTCGCCGGCGCCCTGCGCGCGGCCGGCGACCAGTTGCAGAAGCTGGTCGCCTCGGCGGCGCAGAGCGCGGTGTTCAATGCGGTGCTCGACGCGCGTACGGCGGCGGGGCTGCTCCACCGGTTGCGCCCGGGTGATCTCGGCTGCACCACGCGCGGCGCGCCCTTCTTGGCCGATGAGGCGACGCTCGACGACACCAACCGCCGGGCCGCGCCCGGGGTGCTTGACGCCTTCACCACCGGACCCATGCCCGGCGGCAACCGCCTGCGTCCCTTGCCGCCCATCGACGCGGAGGAGCGCGCCTGGGCGGCGGAGACCGGCGTGGTGTGGTCGTGGTTCGAGCGCGGTGGAGCTTTGGAAAGCCCGGGCGAGCGCCGGCCATCGGTGGTGCCCTTCCGGGCGGCACCGGTGGTCAGCGCCGCGGGCGACGTGACTTGGGTGGAGTTCGCCCTGCCTTCGGGCAGCTATGCGACCACCGTGCTGGAGCAGGTCGGCGTCGCGATACCGGCGGACCGGCGGGGCTGACAAGCCGGGAGCGCGCTGGACGGCACGCGACCACCGGTGGAATGCCGATGGCGCATGGCATGCACGCAGCTGTGTGCCGGCCGTGGCCGTCGCGTCAGCTTTCCACCGCCTGCGCCAAGACCTTCCGTGAAACCATCTCATCCCACCGCGCCATCAGCAGTTCCGTCCAGCGGTGCAGCTCAAGGTTGGCGAGAGGCTGGTAAACAGCGCACGCTGCCGGCGGTACACTCTTGTCCATGAGCCAGTCGCCGATCATACCGACCGTCCGTGGCCGCCTCCTGGCGCTGGCGGCCGCCGTCGGACTCGCGGGATGCGTGAGCACGGCCGCTGCCGCCGACACCGCCGGCATCGACTTCTTCGAGCACGCGGTGCGTCCGCTGCTCGCCGACAAGTGCTACTCCTGCCACAGTGCTGGGGCCAAGAAGATCAAGGGCAGCCTGCGCCTCGATACCTATGCCGGCATGATCGGCGGCGGCGAGTCTGGCAAGCCGGCAGTGGTCCCGGGCAAGCCCGAGAGCAGCCAGATCATCACCGCGGTGCACCGCAGCACCGAGGACCTGGCGATGCCGCCCAAGGAGGCGGACAAGCTCAGCAACCAGGAGCAGGCCGACCTCGAGAAATGGGTGGCGATGGGCGCGCCCCATCCCGAGGCCAATGGTGCGGTGGCGGCGCCGGTGGTCGATCGCGCCGCGTTGATGGCCAAGGGCAGAGAGTTCTGGTCATTCAAGCCGCTCGCGGAGGTCGCCGTGCCCGCGGCCGGCGCGGGCTGGGCCGACAGCGACATCGACCGCTTCATCGCCGCCGGCCATAAGGACAAGGGCCTGACTCCGACGCCCGACGCCGACCGTCGCACGCTCATCCGCCGCGCAACCTACGACCTCACCGGCCTGCCGCCGACTCCCGAAGAAAGCGACGCCTTCGTCGCCGACCAGGCGCCAGACGCCTACGCCCGTCTGGTCGACCGCCTGCTCGCTTCGCCGCGCTATGGCGAGCAGTGGGGCCGGCACTGGCTGGACGTGGCCCGTTACGCGGACACCGCCGGCGACAGTGCCGACTACCCGGTGCCGCAGGCGTGGCGCTACCGCGACTGGGTGATTTCCGCCTTCAACCGCGACCTGCCCTACGATCACTTCATCCGCGCCCAGATCGCCGGCGACCTGTTGCCGGCGGGCGACGACGAGGAGCGCCGCGGCAATCTCGTCGCCACCGGCTTCATCGCGCTGGCCAAGCGCTTCAGCGTGGCGCCCGAGCGCGAGAAGCAGCTCACCATCGAGGACACCATCGACACCCTCGGCCACGCGGTGCTGGGTCTGAGTCTGAACTGCGCGCGCTGCCACGACCACAAGTTCGATCCCATCCCGACCACCGACTACTACGCGCTGTACGGGATCTTTGACAGCACGCGCTACCCGTTCGCCGGATCGGAGGAGAACCACCGCCCCTTCGACCTGGTGCGCCTGGTCTCGGAAGAGGAGGAGGCCAAGGCGACGGGCGGCAAGGCGGCGGAGATCCGCGCCGAGCAGGAGCACCTGCAGGCGCTGTGGAAGGAGCGCGACGGCGGCAAGCGCGCGCGGCGCAAGGCCGCCGAGAAGGCCAGGCTCGCCGACCACGGCGACGGCAAGGAGCTCAAGCCCGAGGAGCAGGCGGCGCTGGCCGAGCAGGCGAAGAAGGATGCCGAGGCCCACGCCGCCGAAGACGGCAAGCGCCGCGATGACGGCGCGATCAAGCATGAGATCGAGGAGACCCAGAAGCGCCACCAGGGCCTGGTCGACAACCTGCCCGACTACCTGCAGGCCTACGCCTTTGCGGTCGGCGAGATGGAACAGCCCCACGACGTCCAAGTGCAGAAGCGCGGCGACCTGTCGAAGCTGGGCGATCAGGTGCGGCGCGGCTTCCCGACCGTGCTGGGCGGCCAGAAGGTGGCCGCGGGCACGACCGGCAGCGGCCGGCTGGAGCTGGCCGGTTGGCTGAGCGAGCCAAGCAACCCGCTGACCGCGCGCGTGATGGTGAACCGCCTCTGGCATTGGCATTTCGGCCGCGGCCTGGTCGCCACCACCAACGATTTCGGAACGCGCGGCGCGGCTCCGGTCAATCCGGCGCTGCTCGACTGGCTGGCGAAGCGCTTCATCGCCGAGGGCTGGTCGGTCAAGCGCCTGCAGCGCGAGATCATGCTCTCGCGCACCTACCGCCAGGGTTGGTCGGGGGATGAACACAACCGCACCATCGACCCCGACAATACGCTGTGCTGGCGCTTCGACCGCCGTCGCCTCTCAGCCGAGGAGATCCGCGACAGCATGCTCGCGGTCAGCGGCCGCCTCGACCTGTCGAGCGCCGGCCCGCACCCGTTCCCGCCGCTCAAGGACTGGGGCTACAGCCAGCACGTGCAGTTCTTCGCCGTCTACCCGAGCAGCCACCGCGCCGTATACGTGATGCAGCAGCGCCTGCGCAAGCACCCCTTCTTCGAGCTCTTCGACGGCGCCGACACCAGCTTCTCGACAGGCGTTCGCGCCAGTGCGTCGACGCCGCTGCAGTCGCTGTTCCTGATGAACGACCGCTTTGTCTTCGACCAGGCGCAGGCCATCGCGGAACGCGCACCCGGCGACGCAGCCGAACAGGTCGCAAACGTCTACCGCAATGTGCTCGGGCGCGCCGCCAGCGCCGACGAGGTGCAGGTCGCGAGCACCTACCTGGCGCGCTTCCAGGCCGAGGCCGGCGCCGCCGGAATGGACGCCAAGGCCGGCGTCGCCAGCCTCGCGCGCGCCCTGCTCGCGAGCAATGAATTCATGTTCCTGGAGTGATGACGATGGACCGCCTGCCACTCCTCACCCGCCGCCAGGCGGTGTCCTCCTTGCTCGCCGGGTCGCTGCTGCTGCCGGGGCTGGGCGGTGGCGGCGCGGGACTGTGGGCCGGCGAGACGCCTGCGCCGACCGATCCACTCGCGCCGCGCGCGCCGCACTTTCCGGCCAAGGCCAAGCGCGTGATCATGATCTACCTCAGCGGCGGCATGTCGCACGTCGACAGCTTCGACTACAAGCCGAAGCTCTACAGCGCGGCCGGCACCAAGGTGAACAACAAGTTCATCAAGCGCCCCGACTGGGAGTTCAAGCCGCGCGGGAAGTGCGGCGCGCAGATCAGCGAGCTGTGGCCGCACCTCGCGGAGAAGGCCGATGAGCTGTGCATCATCAACTCGCTGAGGGCCGATCACGGCAACCATTTCGAGGCCGCTCTCGGCATCCACACCGGTTCGGTGACGCTGGCGCGCCCAAGCCTGGGCGCGTGGGTCAGCTACGCGCTGGGCACCAACGACAAGAACCTGCCCTCGTTCGTGGTGCTGGCGCCTGAGCTGCCCTACGCCGGCGGCCAGGTGTGGAGCGCGAACTTCCTGCCGCCCTGCCACCAGGGCGTGCGCATCACGCCCGGCGACGAGCCCATTCCCGACATCATCCGCCGCCTGCCCACCGCCGGTTTGCAGGGCCTGGAGCTGGGCCTGGTGCAGAGCCTCAACCAGCGCCACCTGCAGGGCCGGCCCGACCAGGCCCTGAGCGGTCGCATGGACGCCTTCACCACCGCCGGCGGCATGCAGAACGAGGCGCCCGAGGTCTTCGACCTGACTACGGAGAGCGACGCCACGCATGAGCTGTACGGCCTCAAGCGCGGCGAGAAGAAGGGCTTTGCGTGGCAGGCGCTGGTCGCGCGCCGCCTCGCCGAGCGCGGCGTACGCTTCATCGAACTGATCGACGTTGGCGCGAACTCCGGGCACAACTGGGACGCGCACGGCGACATGGCCACGCACACCCCGCTGGCGAAGAACGTCGACCAGCCGACCGCGGCGCTGCTCACCGACCTGCGCCAGCGCGGCATGCTCGACGACACCCTGGTGATCTTCACTACCGAATTCGGCCGCACCCCGACCGTCGACGGCGAGAAGAACAAGGGCCGCGAGCACCACCCCAACTGCTTTACCTCGTGGCTGGCGGGCGGCGGCGTGAAGGCGGGCATGACTTATGGTGCGAGCGACGAGCTCGGCATCGAGGTCGCCGAGAAGCTGGTCCACGTCAACGACTTCCACGCCACCATCCTGCACCTGCTCGGCCTCGACCACGAGAAGCTGACCTACCGGTACGGCGGCCGCGACTTCCGGCTCACCGATGTGGCGGGGAATGTCGTCAAGGACATCGTTGCTTAGCAGTACGGAAGTCCGGGGTCCGGACGTCCGGAAGTCTCGTTTGACGGGATGCCTCGTGGATTCCAACGATGGTGGTCGATCGCGGCTGTCCGACTTCCGGACTTCCGGACCCTCCCCTAAGCCCCTTCGCGCGCCACCGGTCGCAGGCCGCCCGGCAGGCCGCCGAACAGCCAGCCGATGCCCATCGCCGCGAGCGCGGTGAGGCCGGTGGTCGTGCACTGGGTCTGCCAGACACTGTCGCCGGCGCCGTGCAGCCAACGGTCGGTGCCCTGCACCAGCAGGCTGGCGATCGCCGCCCACACGCCCCAGCCGGCGACGCGGGTGCGGAAGACCAGATTGCGGATGGGCAGGTAGGCGAGCGCGAGCAGCACGTAGGCGATGCTGGCGAAGATGTCCGGGGTGGGATCGACGAGGTCGGTGATGCCGCCGACCAGCCAGGCGCGCCAGATCACCCCGCGCGCAGTGCCGTCGACCATCGCCCAGGCGGCAAGCGCGAGCGGCAGGTCGGGGGCAGCGCGCCAGCCGGACAGCACGCTGAACTGCGCCAGGGCCGCGAGCAGCGCGATGATGCCGAGGATGACGTAGCTCACGTGCGGCAGCGTAGCAGGATGCCCGGGATTGGCGACCCCACTCCGCCAGGCTGCCCACGGGCGCGCGGCGCGCGGCGGATGCGGCATGCGCAGGGCATTCGCATCCGTCCAGCAGGATCGCCGACGCGCTCGACCGGATTCCGCCTGAGGTGCCGCCACGGTTCGTGGCAGAGACTGCTGCGCAGCTCCACATCCTTTGCCCCGGACTGGGAACCGGCCATTCGAATGTGCATATACCCACTGCGCAGGACGAAAGCGGAAGTGCTGCGCAACCGTTCCAAAGCGCTGCATGGTTGGGACTTCCCGCTCCCGCACGGCCGCTTAGCGTGCCGGTCATCATGTTGCTCGCCGGAATCGATGAAGCAGGGTACGGACCGACGCTCGGGCCGCTGGCGGTGGTCGCCACGCGCGTCCACGCCGATAGCGTCGCAGCGCTCGTCGCCGGCTTCGCGGCGTCCGGCACGGGACTCGCCGACAGCAAGCGCGTGCACCGATCTGGCGACCTCGCACCCCTTGAACGCGTCGCGCTGGGCGGCCTCACGTGGCTTAGCGGTGCCCCGCCGCGCAGCGCGGCCGAGGTCTTCGCCCTGCTCGGCGAGGAGCCCGCCCAGCGCGCCGACATCGCCTGGATGGCCGGCGCAGACGAGCTCCTGCTACCGGTGGCCGCCGCGGAATGCCCGGCGTGGCGCGTCGCCGGCATCGTCCCCGCGGGCGTCGCGGGCAGGCTGGTCCAGCCCGCGACCTACAACCGCACGCTGCGCGCTGGCCGCAACAAGGCGGAGCTTGAACTCGACCTGGTCGGCGCCCTGCTCGCCTGGGTCGGTGCGCACGCGGGCGAGATCGCCGTCGACCGCCTGGGTGGCCGCCGGTATTACCGCGACGCGCTGCAAGCGTGTTTCCCGGCGGCCATGATCCTGATCGAGGAGGAGAGCACGGTGCTCAGCCGCTACCGCGTCTGCCACGGGGACTGCGACCAGAACGTCGCCTTTGCGGTCGACGGCGAGAGCCTCAATCCACTCACCGCGCTGGCGAGCTGCATCGCCAAGTACGCGCGCGAGCTGCACCTGCTCCTGCTCAACCGCCACTGGTGCGCGCGCTGGCCGCAGCTCCGCCCCACCGCCGGATATCCCGAGGACGCCCGCCGCTGGCTGGCCGCGATCGGCCCGCTCAGCCCCGAGGTCGCGCACGCCCTGGTGCGCACCGAAACCCCGCGCGACCAGCGAAAGGTCGCAAGTATTTGACAAGTAGTAGGTGCAAATATGCCTCGCGTCGGGGCGATTCAGCCCTAAGGCAGTGACTCGAAATCATCCCGATTCCCACCCTAGCCCCGGAACCGTCGTCATGGAGACCATCGGCCCGCTGCAGCTCAGAGTCATGCACTACCTGTGGAAGAACGGACCTGCCACGGTGCATGCGGTACTCGAGCACCTCAACCACCAGCCGGGGTGCACCGCCCTGGCTTACACCACCATCCTGACGGTGATGCGCAATCTGGCGCGCCGCCACTTCCTCAGCCAACAGCCTGCAGGGCGCAGCCACATCTTCGCCCCGCTGGTCGACGAGTACACGTACAAGCTTGGCATGCTCCAGCAGCTGCGCCGCGACCTCTTTGGCGGCGACGTGGACTGGATGCTGACCTACCTCGGCAAGGACGAGGAGATCGACCAGGACAAGCGCACGCGCATCGCCGCTCTGGGCGGTGAACAGCCGGTCACGCGCGTCGCGGAAGTCCCGTCGTGAAGCCGCTGCCGCCGGAAGCCGTCGATGCCGCCCTGGGCACGCTGCCGGGGTGGGCCCGCGCCGGAGACGCCCTGGAACGCACCCTGCGCTTCCCCGGGTTCACTGGTGCGATCGCATTTATGCACGACTGCGCGCCGGAGATCGACGCCCTCGATCACCACCCGGAATGGACCAACGTCTACAACACCGTGCGGGTGCGACTGACCACGCACGACGCTGGCGACCAGATCACCGATCAGGATTTGACGCTAGCGCGGCTGATCTCAGCCAAGGCGCTGCTGCACGGCGGGGCCTGATTCGGAGGGTGGGCATTATCATCGCCAAGACGCCAAGGGGACGACAGGAGAGAGCATCGGTCTGAAGTCCCGCATGCTCATGTACATCCTGCTCACCTATCAGACCGCGTCTTATACATCGACGGCCCTTGGCGGGCTGGGCGTCTAGGCGGCTTGATCTGCGAGTCGGTGCAGGTCCTACCAACGACGGCCTGGCGGCCTGATCCGCCTCAGCGTCCCACGGGCGCCAGGTTCAACGTCTGGATGAGGTGCGCGCGCAGGGTTTCCGCCGCCTCGTCGCTCAGCTTGCTGCCGTCTCGGTAGACGTAGAAGACGTCGACCGCGACGTCACCCATGGTGTTGATGCAGGCATAACTGATCTCGCAGCCGTGCGTTGAAATGGCGCGGCACAGCTTGCTGAGCAGGCCGACTTCATCCTTGGTGTGGATGTCGACGATGGTGTAGTCCTCGCTGGTGCGCTGCTCGACCTTCACCGCGGGGTCGTCAAAGCCGCTATCGGCGGGCTTGGTCAGGGTCAGGCTGTTGCGACGCTTCTCGAGCAGGGTCTCGGCCGACAGTCGCCCCTGCGATACCGCGAACAGGTCGGCACGGAAGCGCGTCCACGGCGCCTCCTCATTCAGGCGCGACGGGTAGATCGAGGACAGCCGGTAGCTGTAGATGACCATGCCCGAGACGCTGACCCAGGTGCGCGCATCGATGATGTCGAACCCGTGGCCGCTGAGCGTGGCAGTGACGTCGGCGAAGAGCGCGTGTCGGTCGGGCACGGCCGCGACCAGGAACACCGACTTGTCCTTGAGCTCGTAGTGCAGGCCGACGCCGGAGGCACGCGCCTCCTGCAGCACGGTGTAGTGGCGGACGATCTCGCCGGCCGCGACCTGGTGCAGGTAGCTGTGCGGCAGATCCTGGAGGAAGGCCTCGGCGCGCTCGGTGGGGACGCCGCTGACGACCAGCGCCGCTGCGAGGCGCTCGTGGCGGCTGCCGATGGTCGCGCCGGCGTCACGGAAATGCGCGCTCAGGGTCTGGTAGAGGTCGCTGAGCAGCGCCTCCTGCCAGCCGGTGAGGATGCCCTCGCCGACCGCGCGCGCGTCGCCGTAGGTCAGGCAGTAGAGCGCTTCAAGGTTGTCCTGGGTGCCGATCTTCTCGGCGAAGGCGCGCAGGAAAGACGGCTCGTGAAAGTCGCGCATGCGGCTGGCGTCGGAGAGCGCGACGTGGCGCTCGACCAGGAAGTAGAACAGCTCGGTCTCGCGCTCGTCCAGGCCGAAGCGCTCGGCGACGCCGCCGGCCATGATCGCGCCGCGCGCAACGTGGCCGCGCCCCATGTACTTGCCCATGTCGTGCAGCAGCAGACTGAGGCCGAGGATGTCCTTGCGCTTCTGGCGCGCGAAGATCGCGGCCATGCCCGGCAGGCCGGCGATGGTGCCGTTCGCCACCGCATCGAGATTGCCCATCGCGAACAGCGTGTGCTGGTCGACGGTGAACTGGTGGTAGCTGTCGAACTGCATGTGGCAGGTGAGATTGCCGAACTCGGGCAGGTAGGCGCCGAGCAGGCCGGCGTTGTGCATGTCCTCGAGGATCAGCTGGGTGCGGCCGAAGTCGCCGATGAGTTCAAGGAAGACCCGGGCCAGCGCGCGGTCGCCGCGCACCGCGTCGGTGAAGACGCCCAGGTGGGTCTTGATCGCGCGCTGCAGTTCCAGGCTCAGGCGCATGCCGCGCGTCTGGGCCAGGCGGCACATGCGCACCAGGCGCGCGCCGGCATCGGGCAGCGACCAGAAGTCGGCGTGGCTGAGGTAGACCTGGCCCTGCACCGCCGTGAAGTCCTTGTCGAGCACCTTGCGCGTCTTGATCAGCAGCGTCCAGCGCCCGAGGTGCCCGGTGGCCTTCAGACGGCTCACCGCCAGCTCGAGGATCTGGTGGACGTGCAGGACCCGGGCGTAGTGCTCCTTCATGAAGTGCTCGACCGCGCGCAGCTGGCTGAGATCGGAGTAGCCGAGCTGCTTGGCCACGCGCACCTGGTCGGCGAGCTGGAAGATGTCCTGCTTGCGGCCGTGGTGGAAGTGCAGCAGCGAGCGCAGGCAGAGCAGGTGGTCGTTGGTCGACTCGACCGCGGCGAGGTCATGCTGGGTGATGACCTCGAGGTCGGCGACGCGCGCCAGTTCGCGGCTGCCGAAGGCGATGAAGGCGATGTTGCTGAGCAGCTGGACGTCGCGCAGGCAGCCAGGGTTGGTCTTGAGGTTGGGCTCCATCTGGAACAGGCTGACGCCGGCCTGGGAGCGGCGCTTGGCGAGCTCCTCGAGCTTGAACTTCAGGAACGGCACGCTGCGCTTGCGGCGCAGGCGCGCCAGAATGTCGGCGAGCGCCGCGATCGGACGCGGGCCGGCAAGCAGCGGGCGCTGTTCGATGACCGCGGTGGCGGTGACGAAGTCGTCCTCAAGCAGGCGGTCGAGCTCGCCGGCGCCGCGCGAACTCGCGCCGACGGTGAACTTGACGTCCCACATCAGGGCCTGGAACTCGGCATTGCCCTTGGTCAGCCATTCGGGCGCACGGCTGTCGGCCGCGAGCACCAGCAGGTCGATGTCGGACTGCGGATTGAGTTCGCCGCGGCCATAGCCACCGAGCGCGAAGATGCCGACGCCGTCTTCCCAACCGGCGGGTGCGCCGACCTTGGCGAAGGCGCGGCGCGCGAGCGCGCGGATGATCACGTCGGTGAAGCCGGTGATGGCGAGCGCCACCGCACCACCGCCGGCGGTCGAGGTGAGGCCCTCGAGCTGCTGCCGGGCGATGGTGGCGAGCTCGCGCGCGCGCAGCTCCTTGATCGCCGCCACCGCTTCGGCGCGCGGCCGGGATTCGAGCCGCCCGACCTCGAGGACGAACTGGGCCGACTCGGGGATGGACAGCGTGCGCGAGGTGATTTCCGGCATCTCCGAAGCGTACGCTGGGCTGGGGGTCGACAAGGGGCGGCGAGCCGGGTGTCCGACGGCGCGCCCGCACGGCGAGGCCGTCCTGCGCCGCTTGCGCTCGCCGCCCCTCGCCTCCCCTCCCCTTGCGGGTGCGGCGCTCGCCACGATCCTCCCGCCATGCCCGCCGCGCCGCTCTCGATCCCAACCCTGGCCCGTGGCCAGCGCACCACCTGGACGGTTCCCGGTTCGAAGAGCATCACCAACCGCGCACTGGTGCTGGCGGCGCTGGCCGATGGCACCTCGGTGCTGGAAGGAGTGCTGGAGAGCGACGACACCCGGCACATGCGCACCTGCCTCGCTGCGCTGGGCGTGGCCATCCGCGACGGCGCGACCCACCAGCTGATCGTCGACGGCGGGCGGGGACGGCTGCACGCGCCCGCGGACGCGCTATTCGTCGGCAACAGCGGCACCACGGTGCGATTCCTCGCCGGGCTGGCCGCGCTCATCCCCGGCGCGCTGACTTTCGTCGGCGACGCGCACATGGCCAAGCGCCCGATCCAGGACCTGGTCGACGGCCTGCGCCAGCTCGGGGTGCGCGTGGACTGCCCGACCGGCTGCCCACCGCTGACCATCCACGGCGGCGTGGTCGCGGGCGGTGCGGTGCGCATGCGCGGCGACCGCTCCAGCCAGTACTTCTCGGCGTTGCTGCTGTCGGCGGGCTTCGCCCAGCGCGACCTCGCGGTGGCCATCGAGGGCACCCTGGTCAGCCGCCCCTACGTCGAGATGACGCGGCGCATGGTCGCCGACTTCGGCGGGCGCATCGACGACAGCGCCGATGGCTTCATCGTGCGCGCAGTGGCCGCCTACCGCGCACGCACGTACCGCATCGAGCCGGACGCCTCCTCGGCCAGCTACCCCTTCGCGTGGGCGGCGGCGGGCGGGCACACCGTCACCGTGCCCAACCTCACCGCGGCCTCGCTGCAGGGCGATTACGGTTTCCTAAGGGTCCTGGAGCAGGCCGGCGCGCGCGTCGCCAGCAACGACCAGGGCACCACGGTCAGCGGCCCGGCACAGCTGCGCGGTGTCGACGTCGATATGCACCACATCAGCGACACGGTGATGACCCTGGCCGCGATCGCGCCGCTCTGCTCCGGGCCGACCACCATCCGCAACATCGCCAACATCCGCATCAAGGAGACCGACCGCCTGGCCGCGACGGTCGCCGAGTTACGCCGCCTTGGCCAGGAGGTCGAGCACGGCGAGGACTGGCTGCGCGTCCATCCCCGCCCGCTGCGCCCGGCCGTGGTCGAGTGCTACGCGGACCACCGCATGGCGATGAGCTTCGCCGTGCTCGGCACCCTCGCCCCTGGTGTGGCGATCGCCGATCCGGCGTGCACCGCGAAGACGTATCCTGGGTTCTGGGATGACCTGGGTGGACTGTATCCTGATAGGGAGAAGCCATGGTGAGCGGTCCGGAAGTCTGGAAGTCCGGAAGTCCGGAAGTCGGACAGCCTTGCGGAACCAGTGATCGCTGGGGGGCACGGACGATCCCGTCCCACGAGACTTCCAGACTTGCGGACTTCCGGACCTCCGGACCCATCGGCGCGGAGCGCCCATGCTGAGAATCATCGCCGGCACCTGGAAGGGCCGCCGCCTGCTCGCCCCGCCGGGCCTCGAGACCCGGCCGTTGCCCGACCGCATCAAGCAGTCGCTGTTCGATCTGCTCGGGCAGCGCTGCGACGGCTTGGCGGTCGCCGACGTATGCGCCGGCTCCGGTTCGTTCGGGTGCGAGGCGCTCAGCCGTGGCGCGCGCGTCGTGCACCTCATCGAGTCGGGCCGCCACGCCATCGGCATCATCCAGGCGAACCAGCGCACCCTCGGCAGCCCGGCGGCGCTGGTCCTGCACACCCGGCCGTTCCAGACCGCGCTGGCCGCGCTGCGGGAGCTCGACCTGGTGTTCTGCGATCCGCCCTTCCCATGGTTCCAGAGCGAGCCCGCGACGCTGAGTGAATTGCTGCGCCTGGGAGCAGCTGCGCTCGCCCCGGGCGGGCGGCTGGTGGTGCGCGGCGAGCGCGGCTTCGACCTGCCACCCCTGCCGGCGACCCTGCGCGAGAGCGACCGGCGCTTCTATGGACGCAGTTGGGTGGTGGTGCTGGTCGGAGTGCGGAAGGTGCCGGCTCCGCCGCAGGTGGGAGCGGCACCTGGCTGAGAGGGTCCGCGTCATCCGGCGGTGAGGCGCTAGCCCTTCTCATCCGCATGGAACTGGTGCAGGAAGCGGTGCGCGATCGGTGTGGCGGCGACCCCGATCAGGGCGATGAAGAAGACGCCACTGAACAGCGCGTACGCGGAGGCGAAAAGTTTGCCGGCGACGCTGTGCAGCTCCGCAGCGGGGCCCATGCCGGAGAGGATCATCGCGGCGTTGACCAGGGCATCGATCCAGTCCATGCCCTCGCTGAGCCGGTAGCCGATCACGCCGATGCCAAGGGCCAGGGCGAGCAGCGCTGCCATCAGCAGTCCGGCGCGGGCCATGCGCCGGGCAAAGGCGGCGCGCGTGAGGACGTGCTCGCTGCGGTGCTCGAAGATGCGTGGCCGGGCTTTCATGGCGTCATTCCACGGTGGGCGATTCTGTGGGAGCCGCTCCCGGCGCGACCGGGCGCCGGGAGCGGCGCAGCCAGCCGGTGCCAGCGATGGCGAGGTAGACACCCATGCCCAGGGCCACGGCGGCGGCGAGGCGCAACGCGGCATGGCCGGAGCCGTGGCCAGGCGGCTGCGGCCACAGCCGCAGCAGCGCCACGACCGCGGCGCCCATGGCCAGCGCACCAAGCAGCGGCCGCAGCAGGCCGCTCCAGCCGATCACACCGCCGGTGCCGCGCAGGTGGAGCAGGCGCAGGTAGAGTGCGCATCCTACGAAACTTGAGATCGCGGTGGCCAGGGCCAGCCCGGCCTCGCGTAGCGGGGTGCGCACCAGCACCAGGTTGAGCGCCAGGTTGAGCGCGACCATGGCCAGGCTGATGCGCATCGGCGTGCGCTGGTCGCGGCGTGCGTGGAAGGCGCGCATCAGCAGCTTGGCCAAGGCGATCGGCACCAGCGCCAGGGCGAGCATCTGCGTCACCAGCACGGTGCGCGCCACCGCCGCATCGTCGAAGCGGCCGCTCTGGTAGATGGTGCGCACGACCGGCTCGGCCGTGGCGAGCAGGCCGACCGCCGCCGGCAGCAGCCAGAAGGCGAGCAGGCGCGAGGCTTCGCGCAGACCGGCGCCGGTCGCCGCCCAGCCCTCGGCGGCGCGGCTGGCGAGCTCCGGGTAGGCGGCGGTGGTCACGCCGTGGCCGATCAGCGCCATCGGGAACTGCAGCAGGCGGTTGCCGAAGTAGAGGATCGCCACCGCGCCGTCGCCGGGGATGAAGATCATCGCGATGACGCTGTCGAGGTAGGCGTTCACCTGGTAGATGCCGCTGGCGACCACCGTCGGTGCCAGCGCGCTGCGCAGTTCGCGCAGCTCGGGAGTGCTGGCGGTGGCCAAGGGCGGCACGCCGCCGGGGGTGCGCGCCAGCGCCCACAGCAGCAGCGCCACCTGCAGGACGCCGGCCGCGAGCACCGCGTAGGGCAGCAGCCAGGCTTCGGCCTCGGGCGACATCCACACCGTCGCGATCATGCACAGGTTCATCACCACCGGAGCCGCCGCCGGCGTCCAGAAGTGGCGGCGCCCATTCAACACCCCCGACATGATCGCCGCGACGCAGATGAAGATCAGGAACGGGATCTGCGGGATGGCCATCGCCGCGACGATCACCACCTTGCCGGTGCCGCAACGCACCAGCACGCCCGCCGCCACCATGCCGAGCGCCGCGAATACGCTCAATCCCAGGGCGAGGCGGGTGATGACCAGACCGGCGAAGCGCTCTGCCGCTTGCGGATCACGGTCGCGTCCCTGCACGTAGCGCGGCACGAAGGCCGCCGCCAGCGCACCTTCACCGAAGAGATTGCGCAGCAGGTTGGGCAGCGCGAAGGCCATTAGGAAGCAGTCGAGCATCAGCGACCCGCCCATCGCCCCCGCCCACAGCCGGTCGCGCACCAGACCGAGGATGCGGCTGGCCAGGGTCCAGCTGCTGACGGCGAAGGCGCGCTTGGCGAGGCTCACGGCATCAAGGTCTGGAGCGGTTGCGCGGGGACAAGGGGATCATCGCTGGGTGCGAAGTCCGGAAGTCCGGAAGTCCGGAAGTCTCAGCGAACGCGATGTCATGGGCGAACCGCTGCGATGACGCTGGAATGCTATCCCACGCGGCGGAATGGGGCCGACCCGGTACTCATGGACTTCCGGACTTCCGGACTTCCGGACTTCCGGACCCGCCGGCGGCCCCGCCGCCGAGCGTCTCGATCTGCTTGCCGGCGAGCCCGACCAGATTGGCGACCATCAGCGCCCCGGTATTCCGCCACTCTCCGCCTGAGTTGGTCGCGAGTTTGAGGTAGCAGCTGCGCGGGATGCCGGGATACGCGCTGTCGAGATGCACCCAGCGCCCACCAATGTAGGCGCTGTTCCAGGCGTGGCCGACCCAACCGCCGAAGTCCGCCGCGAAGACCAGGCCATCCTCGACGCGCGCCGGGATGCCGGCGATGCGCAGGGCGGCGCAGAGCAGGTTGGCGTGCTCGGTGCAGTCGCCGGTGCGCGTGCGGAAGGCTTCGAGCGCCGAGGCGTCGCCCTTGCTCAGGTCCTTGGTGGTGATGTGGCCGCGCACCGCCAGGCGCAGCTGCTCGGCGAGATCGGCCTGATCGGCCTCGTGCCCCTTGGCGACGCCCTGCACCCAGGCGCGCAGCGCCGCATCATCGGTTTCGAGCTGCGGCGTGGCGCGCAGCAACGGCGCGGGATCGGCGAGGGGCGCTGGCGCAGCGCGGGCAGTGACGGTCACCACGCCATCCGCCAGGTGCTGGAACTCGTCCTCGGCGACGGTGCCACCAGGCGGCATGCGGTAGCGGTTGACCGGGCCGGCGGCGGGCGCGGGGCCGCGAGCATCGACCAGACCGGTCGGGGACAACTCGGCGCCCTCGAGCGGAACCGGACCGGGACTGGGGAGCAGCTCCAGCACCATCGGTCCGATGCTCAGGCCGACGCCAGCGAGTTGGCCCGTCGGCGTGACGGTGGTCGACATCGGGATCGGCATCTGGTCCATCAGCATGGTGAAGACCAGGTTCCCGGCCGGGGTGGTGCGTACGAAGGTCGCGGTGATATCGACGATCTGCACCTGGTTGCCGAGCAGGTTGATACCCGAAAAGCGTTCCTGCTGGCCGGCCTTCCATGGGTGCGCGACGAGCAGCTCCTGTCCGGCCTGCTGGCCGAGCAGGCGCGTGCCGGGCGGAATGGGCAGGCGCTGCTCGGTGGTGCGATCGAGGTGATGGACAGTGGCGACCACCTCGTCGCCCACCACCTTGCCGACCGCACTGGTGGTCTCGCCACCCTCGACGTGGTCGAAGTGGAACGCGACGATGCGGCCGTCGGCACCATCGACATAGGCCTGGGACTCGCGCGTCTCGAAGCGCATGGCGGAGGCGCCGAGGGTGCGTGAGATCAGGAAGACCATCTCCGAGGTGTCGCTGCGCGTCCCATCGGCGTGCTTCGTCACCGCCGCATGGATGGTCATCGCCGGCTGCGCGTTGAGCCTGCCGACGAACCACAGGTCCGACTCCAGCACGTCGCTCTCAGCCGCTGCCAGAGCGCCGCAGAGCAGCAGGACGGCGTGGAGGCGGCAGACAGCAGGCAGCATGCGGAAAATGGGCATGGGTGGCTCCGCATGCCATGATGGCGTCTGCCGATTCACCAGGAAGGCCGGAGATGGGGAGGCGTGACAGCGGCGCCCGTGGGGATTTCGCGACTCCTCAGGCGAGCGGCCACTCCAACCGCCCCTCCCACTCCGGATCCCGACCCGCCTGGATCGAGTCCATGGCGCGGTTGGTCAGCGCATCGACGCGCTCGTTCCCAGGATTCCCCGCGTGCCCCTTCACCCATTGCCAGCGCACCGTGTGCTGCTGGGTGAGCACGTCGAGCTCCTTGAGCAGGTCGACGTTCTTGAGCGGGCCGTCCTTCTTTTTCCAGCCCTTGGCCTTCCAGCCGGGCATCCACTCGCTCACCGACTTGATCAGATATTGGCTGTCGCTGTGGATCAGCACCGCCAGCCCCGGCTTGCGCAGCGAGCGCAGGCCCATGATCGCGGCCAGCATCTCCATACGGTTGTTGGTGGTCTCGCGCTCGCCGCCGCAGCGCTCGAGCGCCTGATGGCTGAGCGGATTGATGGCCAGGAAGCCCCAACCGCCCGGCCCGGGGTTACCACGGCAACCGCCGTCGGTGTAGAGGACGACGTCGGGCTGGGTCATGGGGCCACCTCGTCCGCATCCGCCCAGGCGAGTCCTGGGGGCAGCGGCGCAGCGCACCATTCGACGTGCAGGACGCGCCGCTGTCCAGGGGCGAGCGCCGGCGCGGAGGCGTGCAGCAGCAGCGGATGGACGGCGAGAACCTCGCCACGCGCTGCCGTCAGGAAGCTGCGCGGAACGCGTGCGCACCAGCGCTGGATGCCGTCGGCCTCGAGCGGACCGTCGCGGTGCGAGCCCGGCAGCACCTCCAGCGGTGCGTTATCCGCGCCGCAGTCGTCCAAGTGCAGGCGCAGGGCCAAGCGCTGGACGCTGTGCAGGTCCGGCAGGCGCACATGCGGGCGGCCGTCTTTGATCGACCACAGTACCCAGCCGGGCAGGTCGAGGCGCGCGCGCAGCGGCGCCGTCAGGTCCTGGTGCCAGGGCACGCGCCAATTGGCCTCCGGCTGCTTATCGAACAGCACCGCGCTGATCGCCGCCGCTCCGGGCGCAAGCAACGCCGCGACGACAGCCTGGACCGGCGCACAGCGCACCCATGCGGCGACCGCCGGCAGGGCCAGCAGGTCGCGCGCCGCGTAGGCCGCGCGTCCCGGGCGCTGGTGACGCGAAGTCGCCAAAGTCAGGGCCGACACCAGGTCGTTGAGCTGCGCAGGAGTGACCAAGCCGGTCAACAGGGCATGACCAGCGCTCTGGTATGCGTCCCTTACAGCCGCCTCAACCATCGGCGGGAACAGTCTCTTCCGGGGCCTTGTCGGCGTACCCAGCACGGAAGCGCGCCGCAAACTCCGCGCTGCGGCCGGCGCGGATCGCGGCGCGCAGCCGCGCCATCAGCTGGCGGTAGTAGGCGAGGTTGTGCACGCTGAGCAGCTGCCCGCCAAGGATCTCGCCGCTTTTCAGCAGGTGATGGAGGTAGCCGCGCGACACCCGGCTGGCCTGGCTCGCCGTGCCCGCGTCGAGCGGTGCGGTGTCGCCCGCGAACTCGCCGCGCTTGACGCGCAGAGGACCATGGTCGGTATAAGCGATGCCGTGACGGCCCATGCGCGTGGGCAGCACGCAGTCGAACTGGTCGATGCCGCGCACCACCGCCTCGACCAGGTCGAGCGGCGTGCCCACGCCCATCAGGTAGCGCGGCTTGGCCGCCGGCAGCAGCCCGGCCATCCAGTCGAGCACACGCAGGCGGTCGGCAAACGTCTCGCCCACCGCCAGGCCGCCGAGCGCATAACCGGGCAGGTCGTGCGTCAGGGCGTCGGCGAGCGAGGCCTCGCGCAGGTCGCGGTGCAGGCCACCCTGGATGATGGCGTAGAGCGCCTGGCTGGTGGCGCCGCCGGGCAGTGCGGCAGTGGCCGGCGCGCGCCACGCCGCGACCGAGCGCGCCAGCCACAGCGCGGTGCGGCGGTTGCAGGCCTCGACCGCGTCGCGCGCGGCGTCGGCCGGCGGGCACTCGTCGAAGGCCATGATGATGTCGGCGCCAAGCAGGCGCTGGATGCGCACGCTTTCCTCGGGGGTGAGCAGGAAGGGCGCGCCGTCAAGATGGCTGCGGAAGGCCACCCCCTCGTCGCTGATCTTGCGCTGCGCGGCCAGGCTGAACACCTGGTAGCCGCCGGAATCGGTGAGCATCGGCCCGCGCCACCCGGTGAAGGCGTGCAAGCCGCCGAGGTCGTGCACGCGCTGCGCGCCCGGGCGCAGTGCGAGGTGGTAGGTGTTGCACAGCATCACACCCTGGCCGAGTTCCTCGGCCTGCTGCACGGTCACGCCCTTGAGGCCGCCGAGAGTGGCGACCGCCATGAAGCAGGGCGTGGGCACGCGGCCGTGCGGGGTCTCAAGCACGCCAGCGCGCGCGGGGCCGTCAGTCGCGACCACTGAAAAGCCGAGCGGCCCGTTCACGAACGTGATCTCCGCACAGCGCCGCACTCCGCACTCCGCACTCCGCACTCCGCACACGCGCGTCTGATCATCTCCGTTGTCATCACCACTTCGGCACCAGGCGCACACGCGGATAGAAGAAGCGTAAGATCTCGGTCGCGAGTCGGCCCTGCTGGGCCATCTCCCATGCGCTGATCTGGCTCATGCCCACGCCGTGGCCGTAGCCGAGGCACTCGATGCGGTAGTCCTTGCGCAGCGGATCATCCTTGGCGTCGATCTTCTCAGGACTGCGCGCCGACCACAGCGTCGAGCGGATGCGGCCGTTGCCGATCATGCGCCGGAACCACGCCGCCGGCAGCTCGATCGGCTCACCCAGGGTATGGTCGATGATCACCGTCTCGACGCGGTTCGACTGCGGGTTGCGCCGGCCGACGCGCAGGTTCTTGGTGTGGCCGATGGGGCGCGCGTCGCCGAGCTGCTTGAAGAGCTTGATCAGGCCGCTGCGGATGTCGGCCGGGCGGATGACGTCGCTGGTGACCCAGTGGGTGGCAAGGTAGCCGAGCTGGTCAGCGCCCGCTTGGCAATAGGGATCGGCCTGCGCGGGCATGATCTCCGGCGGCAGCGCGTGCCCGTAGGCATCGTGCGCGTCAGGGAACACCGACGCGACGCTGGCGGTGTAGCCGCCCGAACTCGCCGAGAAGTACGGTGCGAAGGGGAACGAACCGTCGCTCTGGTCGGTGCAGGTGATGGTGCCGCGGGTCTCGACCACCGCCCGCGTGACCAGGTCGGTGCCGTTGCCGTGGCCGCGGTAGTCCTGGTCGTCGACGCCGTCGACGATATCGAAGGGCTGGCGGGCGTAGCGCGCCGCCCAGGCACGCGCGTAGGCGTAGCTGCGGCTCACCACGGCCTGGGCCTTGAGCGCTTCAATCGGGAAGCTCGGCGACATCTCGACCGCCACTACGCCGTCCACGTAGGCCTCCATGGGCAGGCAGTCGATCACCATCAGCTGCTTCTCGCTCTTCCACAGGATCTCGGCGCTGCCGCGATAACGGCGGTCGGTCAGGCCGAAGACCGGCTGGCTGTCCGCGGCCTCGAAGCCGGTCGGGTCGAGGTGGCCCGGCGCGGCCTTGGCGTTCTCGGCCGTGGGGCTGAGCGTGGTGCGCTGTGGCTGCACGCGCACGCGATTGACGTTCCAGCGCACCTCTTTGCCGCCGCTGCCCCACTCCTTGCTGGACAGGGTCATGCCGTCGGGGCCGTCGACCAGGATGAAGAGCTTGGCGCCGCTGCGCAGGGTCAAATGCCGCTCGGCGTTGTCGGGGTCGTCGGGGGTGACGACGTCGACGTCCTGGAAGATGGTCAGTTCGACCTGCTCCTGGGTGCGGCTGGGCTCGGCGAGCGGATCCTTGCCGGAGCGGTTGCTGAGCAGCACGCGCACCCCGGGGTCCTGGCCGGCACCTTTGGCGTAGGGGCCGAAAACGCCATCGTCGTGCTCCTTGACCAGCCCCTGGATCAAGCTGACCACGAAATAGGCGAGCAGGCCGAGCAGCATCACCCCGCGCACCCATTTGAAGACCACGTCGGCGTTCATGCGCGCAGCACCGTACGTGGCCCCCGCCATGTGGCTACTGGCAACCCCCCGGCTCCGCAGGGTGCTGGACGGCACCCG
This sequence comes from Planctomycetota bacterium, assembly GCA_038213805.1. Classification (GTDB taxonomy): domain Bacteria; phylum Planctomycetota; class UBA11346; order UBA11346; family UBA11346; genus BOG-1363. Next base: position 63,647 of record JBBQSO010000008.1, read on the forward strand.
ACGAGACCGCTGGCAGTGCGCTGGCAAAGGCCGGGATGCGTCCTGCTCACGGTGCAGATTGCGGGAATTCCCTACATCCCGCGCCCAGGACCACGCTCCATTCGGGATCGGAAACTGCATATTCCCGCACGGATCCGCATAGCGAAGCAGGGAATGCTCCTGCGCGTGCGTAGCGCTGCGGCTAGACTCGTGGGACCTTCACCGCTGGACCGCGCCATGCCCTCCGCCTTTGCCCGTCGCGCCGCCGTGCGCCCCCTGCTCGCCGCGACCCTGCTCGCGCTCGCCCGTCTGGCCGGCGCCGAGGACATGCCAGATCCCCTGCCGCTGAGCAAAGTCCCGCCGGCGCCGGTGGTACCGCCCGCGCAGGGCGTGGCGACCATGACCGTGGCGCCCGGTTTCAGGGTCGAGCTGGTGGCGAGCGAGCCCCTGGTCGACACCCCGGTGGCGATGGCCTTCGATGGCGACGGCCGGCTGTGGGTGGCCGAGATGTGCGGCTTCATGCCCGACGTCAACGGCACCAACGAGGAAAAACCGATCGGCAGGATCGTGATCCTGGAGGACACCGATGGCGACGGGAAGATGGACAAGGCCACTACCTTCATGGACGGCCTGGTGCTGCCGCGCGCCATCAGCCTGACCCAGGGCGGCGCGCTTATCGCCGAGCCGCCGACGGTGTGGTTCGCCAAGGATACCGACGGCGACGGCAAGGCCGACGTCAAGACCGCAGCGTTCGCCGGGTACGGCGGCCGCGGCAACATGGAGCACACCGCCAATGGGCTGATGCGCGGCCTCGACAATTGGCTGTACAGCGCCAACCACGTCGCGCGCTATCGTTTCCAGGACGGCGCCTGGCTCGCGAAACCTTCCGCCAACCGCGGGCAGTGGGGTGTCAGCCAGGACGACCTCGGCCGCCTCTACCACAACAACAACAGCGATTGGCTGAGCGGCGACGCGGTGCCGGCAGATTGGTACGGCCGCAATCCGGCGCTGAGCGCGATCAAGGGCCACACCAGCGGTTCCGGCGAACAGATCATCCACAATCAGGCGGTGTGGACCGGACGCATGAATCCCGGCGTCAACCGCGGCTACCGCAAGGGCCAGCTGCGCGACGATTTCCGCCTCGCCACCTGCACCGCGGCCTGCGCCCCGTTCGTCTACCGCGGCGCCGCCATGCCCGACTGCGTCGGTGACGTGTTCATCTGCGAGCCCTCCGGCAACACCGTACGCCGCGCCAAGATCGTCGACCAGGACGGCAAACTCACCGGCGCCAACGCCTATGACAGCCAGAAGAAGGAGTTCATCACCTCGACCGACGAGCGCTTCCGCCCAGTCAACTTCGCCGAGGGCCCCGATGGCGCGCTCTACCTGGCCGACCTCTACCATGGCGTGCTTCAGGACAAGGTCTTCATCACTCCATATCTGAAGCGCCAATCGCTGGCGCGCGGCCTGGACAAGCCACTCGATCTCGGCCGCATCTACCGCATCGTCCCCGACAAAGGCTGGAAGCAGACGCCGCGACCGGCGCTGGAAAAAGCCACAATCCCGGTGCTGATCGCGCACCTGACCGACGACGGCGGCTGGTGGCGCGACACCGCGCAGCGCCTGCTTGTCGAGCGTGCCGACAAGACTGCGGTGGCGCCACTGCAGGCGCTGGCGGTCAACGCCACAGCCAAGCCGCTCGGGCGCATGCACGCGTTGTGGACGCTCGAGGGCCTCGGCGCCGCCGACGCTCAAACCCTGGCCAAGGCCCTGGCCGACGCCGATCCGCGGGTGCGCACCGCCGCCGTGCGCATCGCCAGCGCGCTGCCCGCCGCAACGCGCGCGCCAGTGCTTGCGCCCCTCGCCGCGCTGGTGGGCGACAAGGATACCCAGGTCCGCCTCGCCCTCGCAGCGTCGCTGGGCCCGATCGGCGATGCGGGGACCGATGCCGCGCTGCTCATCCTGGTGCGCAGCCACTCCGAGCAACCCTACCTGGTCGACGTGGCGCTCAGCGGCCTGTCCGGGCGCGAGACCGCGCTGGTCAGCCGCATCGCCAGCGACGCCGCCTGGGCCTCCGCCGGCGCGGACCGCTTCGTACGCGGCCTGGGCACCAGCGTGGCCGCGCGCGGCGGCACGGGCGGCGACCTGGGCGCGATGCTCAGCCTGGCCGCCAGCAGCAAGGGCTGGCTGCAGGAGGCGATCCTTGGCGGCGTCATCGCCGCGCGACCGAAGAATGCCGGCGACGGGTCGCTGGCGCTGTCCGCTGCACCCGCCGGTTGGGCCGCCCTCAGCAGCTCCGCCAGCGGCCCGCTCAAGGCCCAGGTCCAGGCCATCACTGCCTGGGCGTCATGGCCGGGCGGCACGGTCGCGGCCAAGGTCGCGGTCTCACCGCCCCTGACCGGCGCGCAGCTGACGCGCTTCAATGCTGGAAGGACGCGCTTCCTCGGTCTGTGCGCCGCCTGCCACCAACCGACCGGCCTCGGTCTCGCGAACCTCGCGCCGCCGCTGGTAAATTCGGAGTGGGTCGACGGCGCGGAGCAGCGCCTGATCCGCATCGCCCTCAATGGCGTGCGCGGCCCGATCCCCGTCGACGGCCAGACCTTCACCGGCGCAGTCGAGATGCCGGCGCTGGCCGCGACCCTCGACGACACGGCCATCGCCGAGATCCTGACGTACATCCGCCACGACTGGGGCCACCAGGCCCCGCCGATCGAGACCGCCACGGTCGCGGCCGTGCGCGCCGAACTGGTCAAGATCAAGCGCAGCGAGGCGTGGACGGTGGATGAGCTGAATGCCGTGGAGGAGAAGGAGAAGTGAGGGGTTGCTGATGGCTGATGGCTGATGGCTGATGGCTGATGGCTGATGGCTGATGGCTGATGGCTGATGGCTGATGGCTGATGGCTGATGGCTGATGGCTGATGGCGAAGCCGGTGCGAACCGGCATGACCATATCTGAAAGGAGACCAAGCGCTGCGAACCAGTTTTTTTTCCAGAAGAAGGCTTGGTCAGCTATCAGCTATCTGTCAGGAGCCATCAGCCCTCCCTCCATCGACCAGCAGCCCCCTCCCCATAGCCTGTCACCTGTGAAGATCACCTTCCTCGGCACCTCCTCCGGCACGCCCACGCGGCTGCGCAACGTCACCAGCCAGGCGCTGACCCTGGACAACGGCGACCTGTGGTTGCTTGACGCGGGCGAGGCGACCCAGCACCAGCTGATGCGCGCCGGGCTGCGCGCCTCGCGCATCGCGGTCATTCTCATGACCCACCTGCACGGCGACCACCTCTACGGCCTGCCCGGGGTGCTGGCGTGCATGACCATCCACGAGCGCGACGAGCCGGTGCTGCTGGTCGGCCCGGTCGGCCTGCGCGAATTCGTCCACACCGTGCTGCGCCTGTCCGAGAGCGGCGTGCCCTTTCCGCTTGAGATCATCGAGTTGTCTGCTGACCACCACGCGGTCGGCACGCGCAGCGGGTGGACGATCAGCGCGCACCGCATCGACCACCGCGTCGCCTGCTACGGCTACGACCTGCGCGAGGCGCCACGGCCGGGCCGCTTCGACCTCGACAAGGCCAAGGCCCTGGGCATCCCCGCCGGGCCGCTCTACCGGCGCCTGCAGGACGGCGCCACGGTGACCCTCGACGATGGTCGCACCATCGCCAGCAACGCGGTCTGCGAGCCGCCGCGGCCGGGCCGCCACGTCGTGCTGCTGGGTGACACCGCAGATGCCAGCGGCATCGCCGCGGCTGCCCAGGATTGCGACCTGCTGGTGCACGAGACCACCTACGACCGCGAGCGCACCGCCAAGGCCCGGCAGTGGGGCCACAGCACCACCGCGATGACCGGCGCCTTCGCGCGGCGCGTGCAGGCCCGCACCCTGATCATCACCCACTTCAGCTCGCGCTACACTGATGGCGAGGGCCCCATGGGCGTGCCCCAGCTGGTCGCCGAAACCCAGGCCGAGTGCCCGGACACCGCCGTCCACGCCGCCGACGACCTGTGGAGCTTCGTACTGCCGCCGAAGGGGTGAGGACAGCCGGATAGAACCGCCAAGGCGCCAGGAATAGGCAGGATTGCCGGCACTTCGGCTCTTCTGCGATCTGCTTCCCCTCCTCCTCTTCCTTGGCGTCTTGGCACCTTGGCGGTTCTATCCTTCCTCACGGCCGTCCTTGCCGGGGGGTGAAGGTTGCCTCCGGGAAGCCCGGCCTAGGCTCGCCGGCCGCGAAAGGTTCACATGAACGTACTGGTGATCGGCAACGGCGGGCGCGAGCACGCCCTGGTGTGGAAACTGAAGCAGAGCCCGAAGGTCGACCGGATCTTCATCGCGCCCGGCAATCCCGGCACCGCTCAGATCGGCACCAATGTGCCGATCGCGGTTGAAGAATTGGAGAAGCTCGCCCAGTTCGCGGTCGAAAACCAGGTCGGCCTGACTGTGGTCGGGCCCGAGGTGCCGCTGACTCTCGGCATCGTCGACGAGTTCAAGCGCCGCGGCCTGCGCGCCTGGGGCCCCAGCAAGGCGGCCGCCAACCTGGAGGGCAGCAAGGTGGCGATGAAGGAGTTCCTGCGCCGCCACAACATCCCGACCGCCGCCTTCAAGATCTTCAACAAGGCCGCCGACGCGCACGCCTACATCACCGAGGTCGACGGCCCGCTGGTGGTCAAGTGCGACGGCCTGGCCGCGGGCAAGGGCGTGACCGTGGCGAAGACCGCCGACGAGGCGCACGCCGCCATCGACCGCATCATGGTCGCGCACGAGTTCGGCGCCGCCGCCGGCCGCCAGGTGGTGATCGAAGAGATCCTCAAGGGCGAGGAGATCAGCGTCTTCGCCTTCTGCGACGGCCGCAATGCGGTGCTGCTCGACTACGTCCAGGACCACAAGCAGGTCCACGACGGCGACGAGGGCCCCAACACCGGCGGCATGGGCGCGTTCTCGCCCGTCCCCGGCCTGGTGCGGCAAAAGGATGAGGACGAGATGGTGCGGCGCATCCTGGTGCCGACCATGTCCGGGCTGCTGCACGAGGGCCGGCCGTATGTCGGCTTGCTCTATATGGGCCTGATGCTCACCGACGGCGGCCCCAAGGTCATCGAGTACAACGTGCGCTTCGGTGACCCCGAATGCCAGGCGTTGATGCTGCGCCTGAAGACCGACCTGGTCACGGTCATGGAGGCCTGCCTCGACGGCACCCTCGACACCGTCGACCTTGACTGGCATCCCGGCGTCGGCATCTGCGTGACGCTGGCCAGCGGCGGCTACCCCGGCAAGTACCCCAGCGACCTGCCGATCAGCGGCCTGCCAGCGACCATGCCCGCGACGACCACCACCGACCAGGCGGTGGTCTTCCACGCCGGCACCAAAGAGAAGAACGGCCAGCTTCTCACCGCCGGCGGCCGCGTGCTGTCGGTGTGCGCGCTCGGCTCGACCCTCGACGAGGCGCGTGCGCGCGCCTACGCCGCCTGCGACGCCATCCAATTCACCGGCAAGCACTGCCGGCGCGACATCGGCAAGCGCACGGAGGCGCGCAAGGGGCGATGAGGATCCTGGCGCTCTGCACCGGCAACACCTGCCGCAGCCCGATGCTGATGACCCTGCTGCTCGAGGAGCTGCGCAAGCGCAGCCGGGCCGACGTCAGTGTCGAGAGCGCCGGCACCGGCGCCTCCGGCGGCGAGCCCGCCTCACCCGAGGCGGTCGCGACCATGGCGCGCCGCGGCCTCGACCTGCGCGCGCACCGCAACCGCAACCTCCTTGATCTCGACATCGCCATCTACGACCGCGTGTACGCCATGACTTCCGGCCACGCTGCCTACGCGCGCTCGCGCGGCGTGCCGGCCGCGCGCCTCGCCGTGGTCAACGCCGCCGGCGGCGGCATCCCCGACCCGTTCGGCGGCGGCATGGCCGACTACGAGGCCTGCGCGCTGGCGCTGGAAGCGGCGGCGAAGGGGATCGTGGGGGAGTTGGCGGCGGGGTGACGCGAGCGAGAACCGTTCGCTGTGCGTCATTTCACCCAGTTCCCGCGATCCCCACCCTGGCCAGGAGACAGCTGATCTCCGTCATCTCCCGCAGGCGAATAGATGTTGTCGATCATACCGTCCTTGCCGACGCCGTCCGGATTGCCGACGATGGTCGTCACCGGCGCGCCATCGTTGTCCTCGGTGACCATACCGGTGGCCGTTCCTGGGATGCTCTTGAGGGCCTTGGTGTGGGAGTCGCCGTACACCACCATCGCCTTGCCCTTGTGGTTGGCCGGCGAACGGTCGGCGCCGATCACTCGCGCTGATCCCGGGTCTGCGACGGATGCCCAGTCCCAGGCGTAGGAGACGGCGTGGTCCGGAGCGGCACCCCAGAGCAAGGCGCCCGCGCGATCGAGAGTCGGCTTGCCGACGGGACCAGCCCGTAGGCAACTCGGGCACTTGAATAGAGAATTTGGCAGAGTCATGACCGTCGCGAGAATCGAGAAGGTGTGGACGGTGGTCAGTCTGGCTTCGTGCGCGTCGGCGATGTGGATGGTCGGAAGGTCCTTGCCAGTCGGCCACGGGCTCGGCCAGGGCGCCTCCTCGGTCGTGCTGTAGGCGACGCAGGCACCCATTATCTGGCTGAGATTCTTGCTGCATTTGGTTTGGATGGATGGACCCTCGCCGCCACGCATCCCTCCGAACAGCGTCCACAGCACGCTTGCGAGCACGCCGAGCAGCGCGATCACCAGCACCACTTCGGTCAGCGTCAATCCCTGTCGTGGCGATACGGTGCGGTCCATATGTCCATGTTACCCGTCCTCACACCCCGACGCCACCGGATTACCGCGCGCGCCGGGAGAGGCGAGCCCCAGCTCGCCTTGCCTTCGTGCCTCCAAGCACCATCTCACTCTTCACGGATCGCGCGCATCGCGAGTACACGCATTGCAAGGTGACCCAGGCGAGCTGGGCTCGCCTCTCCCGGCGCGCTCCCGGTCTGCTCGTGGCCCTTACCCAAAGATCGTCAACTGCTGTCCCTTGATGCGATCGAAGTCCACCTCCTTCGCGTGCGGCGTGTAGACCTTCTCCCACTTCTTGCGGTAGACGTGCGCGGCGAACTCGCGCAGGTTCACGCAGTCGGCCTTGCAGTAGGTGGTCAGGCGCTTGTAGGCGGCGAGATCGCCGCCCTTCCACGAGCCCCACAGCTGGATGGCCTCGAGGCCGCGCATCTCTTTGATGTCTGCGGGGCGCTCGATGCCGATCTGCTTTTCCATATCCTTCAGGCCGCCGCCCAGGCCGAGCGAGCGCGCCGGCCACAGCAGATCCAGGTGCGGCTGCTCGAAGCGGAAGCTGGCGTCGCGGAAGTGCTTCTCGATGAACGGGATGTCGAAGTTGGCGCCGTTGAAGGTCACCACCAGGCTGTAGCCCTTGATGATCTCTCGGAACTTGTCGAGGGTGTCGTCGCCCGGCTGCGGGCGCCCGGCGACGAAGACGCGACTGCTCTGCGCGGTTGGACAGGCGTCGGCCAGGCCGATCACGGTGATCTGATCGTAGCCGGGCGTCAGGCCGGTGGTCTCGATGTCGACCAGGGCGATGCGCGGGCCTTCGCACAGGCCCATCCACAGGCGCCACAGCTCGCGCTCGGGCCAGTTGGCTTTGAACCAGGCGTGGTCGTGGCGCTCCAGCGCCAGCTGGGCCTCGGCGACGGACTCGACGAGCTTCTGCCCGCGCGAGGTGCCGAGCACCTCGGCGGCCTCACCGGGCTGCTTGCGCAGCACGTCCCACGAAGTCACGCCACGGCCCCACAGGGCGCGTTCCAGCTCCTCGGTCATGCCTTTGGCGAAGATGAAGCTGCGGGTCAGCATGGCGGGTCCTCGCCCCGGAGGGCCGTGCCCGCGCAGGCGGCCAGCCGGCGGGTGGGGCGATCGTCGCGCGAGCCACGCCCCGGCAAGCGCGGAATTGGGTCGCATGCCGAAGCCTACTCGCACCCGCCCCTTGCCCTCACGCGGCGTGGGCATCGACTCCACCGCGCGATCCACCCGACCAGGAGGCCCCATGGCCAAGTTCCCCGCCTTCTCGCTGTCCGGCTCCGACGGCCAGACCCATTCGCTGAAGAGCCTGAAGGGCAGGACTTTCGTGATCTACTTCTATCCGAAGGACGACACGCCCGGCTGCACCACCGAGGCCTGCGACTTCCGCGACCAGCTCGCCACCTTGTCCAAGCTCGGGGTGCCGGTCTATGGCGTCAGCCCCGACAGCCTGGCCAGCCACGCCAAGTTCATCGCCAAGCACGAGCTCAATTTCGTGCTGCTCGCCGATGAGGACCATGCCCTGGCCGACAAGCTCAAGGTGTGGGGCGAGAAGAGCATGTACGGCCGCACCTTCATGGGCATCGAGCGCAGCACCTTCCTGGTCGGCGCCGATGGCACCATCCTCAAGGAGTGGCGCAAGGTGAAGGTCGCCGGGCACGTCCTCGAAGTGTTGGATGCGCTGCGCGAGACGGCCGCCTGAAATGGCGGAACCAGGAGCGCATCACCGGGCGCGTTTGCACCGCCCGGATGCCGCTTCCCTGCCTGTCCCGGAATGCGGATGATCGCCGTCATTCCGAGGAGGTCCCCATGCGCTTCTCCGCTCTCGTTCCCGCCTGCTGCGCGCTGCTCGCCGGCGCCGCGTCGGCGTATGCCGCCAGCGAACCGCAGCTCAGCATCGCGCGCTTCGGCAATGCCCTGCTGGTGACCGCCCCGGGCGAGCCGGCAGGCGCCGCCGCCATGGCCGGCCACCTGCACCAGCGCGTCACCGTCGACTTCAAGGACGAGCGCGTCGAAGATGTGGTCGAGACCCTGCGCCAGCTCAGCGGCCTCAACTTTGTGGTGCTGCCGGCCGCCACCGCCGCCAACATCCCTGCGGTCTCGCTCAAGGCCAGCGACATGGAACTGGGCAATGTGCTGACCTGGGTGCAGACCCTGACCGGCCTGCACGTCAGCTATCTGAACGGCGCGGTGGTAGTCGCGGACAAGCCGCTCGCCGCGGCCTCGACCACGCGCATGTACGACATCAGCGACCTGACCCTGCCCATCCAGGACTTCCCCGGTCCGGAACTGGCCTTCAACGCCGGCGGCATGCAGGGCAAGGGCGGCGCGGGCGGACTGTTCGGCACGCCCAAGGACGACGCCAGCAGCCGCGCGCCAAGCAGCGACGAGATCGTCGAACTGCTGAAGAAGACCGTGGCCCCGGGGAAGTGGAAAGACTAGCGACGCTCAGCCTCTAGGCGCGGCGCTGCGACGGCCTCGCGCTGGTCACCGGCCGGCGCCCGCCGAGCAGCGACAACGGGAAGACCGCGAGCGCGACCATCAGCATCAGTCCGGCGACGCTGCTCAGCTGCCAATCGAGGTAGTCCTCGGCGACGCGGATGTAATCGTTGGTCAGGCCGTATGAACCCGAATGCGCGTAGGTTTCACGCTGGCCGGCATCCCAGATCAGCCTGCCACACATCAGGACGTTGCTCCCGACCAGGTACCAGCCGACGCAGCCGTAGAGCGAGCGCTCGGCGGCGCTGCTGGTGAAGCCGCCGGTGCGGGCGCGCCACAGCGCCACGCCGGCGAAGGTGAGTTCGCCGAGGTGGCCGCCGAGGGTGATCGCAGTGACGCGCGCGGTATCGTTCCAGGCGATCAGGGGCAGCAGCACGGCCGCGACCAGGGCTGGCCAGCGCAGCAGGGGCAGCGGCCACGCCTTCCATGCCAGCCACGCCACCAGCCCCTGCATGAACAGGGCCAGCGACCATACCTGCTGAAGGCCAACCGTGCATCCCTGCATGGTCAGAGAGATGGTCGGAACCGCCGGACAGCCGGTGAGCAGGTCGACGACGAAGTGGCCGGTCTCGTGGAACAGAGCGGCCAGGAACCAACCCATGCGCCCGAGCAACGGGGTGGAAATGAAGACCACCGCCAGGGCGGCGCCTAGCGCGAGATGGAAGACCGGTTCGGTCAGACCTGCGATCCGGTGTGCGGGCTTTTCAACCGCGACAGCCGCAACACCCGCACCGCTCGCCACCATCGTGGGACCGGGCACCGGCACTGCGCCAGCGGGCGGCGCCACCGCCGCAGCACCAGCCGGGCCATCCTGCGGACCCGGCGCGTGCATGGTACCGCACAGCCCGCACACCTGCACCAGACCGGTATTGGGATACGAGCACGCCGGGCAGGACCACGCAGCGGGTTTCACGGGGATGGATACGCCCGGACGGCGCTGCGGGCAAGCCCGCACCCCCTCCACCCGCACCCAGGGTCGCCTTGTGCGGACCACCGCGGGTCGTTAGGGTGCAGCATCCGCGAAATCGCTGCGCACCCACGCGGCAGCGGAGCGGATGCGACCCGAGCCACGCGCTCGCGCCCACATCTCCGCCACCCCAGGTCGCACATCCCCATGATCAAGAAGCCCCTCAAGATCGGTATCATCGGCGCCGGCGGCATCATGCGCGGAGTGCACATGCCGGGCTGGAAGGCGGCCGAGGACTGCGAGGTGGTGGCGGTATGCGACACCAACCGCGAGGTCATGGAGCGCTTCGCCGCGGACTTCGGCATCAAACAGACCTGCACGGACTTCACCGAGCTCGTCCAGCTGCCCGAGCTGGACATCATCGACATCGCCACGCCCAACCGCTTCCACACCCCGGCGGTGCTCGCCGCGCTCGAGGCCGGCAAGCACGTGCTGTGCGAGAAGCCGCTCGCGGTCACCACCGCCGAGGTGCGCGAGATGGGCGAGGCCGCGCGGAAGGCCGGCCGGCTGCTGATGACCGCGCAGCACCACCGCTACGGCGCGCCGGCCGTGGCGCTCAAGCGCTGGGTCGACTCCGGCGCGCTCGGCGAGGTCTACTACGCGCGCGTCCACGCCACGCGCCGCAACTGGCTGCCGACCCCGCCGACCTTCATCGCCGAAGAGCTGGCCGGCGGTGGCCCGTGCATGGACATCGGCGTGCACGCGCTCGACACCGCGCTGTGGCTGATGGGCTTCCCCAATCCCGTGCGCGTCACCGGCACGTGCCTGACCAACTTCGCCAAGGGCGACACCATCCCAGGCGCGTGGGGCGAGTGGGACCGCAAGAAATTCACCGTCGAGGACTTCGCCTCGGGTTTCGTGCACTTCAGCAACGGCGCGACCATGGTCATCGAGTGCTCGTGGCTGCAGCACCAGCACGAGGACGAGGACTTCAGCGCCCGCCTGTTCGGCAAGAAAGCCAGCGTGCAGTGGCCCGCCGGCGACTTCAGCTCCACCATCAACCGCACCCTCTTGGACGGCACTATCAAGCCGGTCGGCGGCCTGCGCCCGCCGCACAGCGAGGAGATCGCCGCCTTCGCCGACGCGGTGCGGCACAACAAGCCCTCGCCCATTCCGGTCGCGGAGACGCTGAAGGTCATCGCCATCCTGGAAGGCATCTACGAGAGCGCCCGCACCGGGCGCGAGGTGCTGCTGCGCGGGGATGATCTGCAGGTGCCGGTGAAGAAGACGAAGAAGTGAATCGGGGCTGATGGCTGATGGCTGGCGGCTGGCCGCGGACAGCCTGCGGCAACCAGCTCGCAAAAAATGCAGTCGTGCGGGCTCGTGAAAATTAACGGAAACCCGGCGCTTCGCGCCAGGTTGTCAGCCATCAGCCATCAGCCATCAGCCATCAGCGATCAGCGATCAGCGATCAGCGCGTCCGCTCGTACACCACCATCACCCGCTCCGGGTCCCCTTCCTCCAGCACCACCTTCTTTTCGACGACGAAGCGGTAGCCCAGCTTGTTGGCCGTGTTCATGGCCGTCTCGCGCTCGGGCCCCGCGAAGCCGGGCCCCTTGTAGATCACGACGTGACCACTCTTCTGCAGCAGATCGGCGGCCTCGGTGAGAACCTCCGAAGCCTGGCCCATGGCGCGGCAGGTGACGAGCTGGCAGTTGCGCTGCAGGTCGGAGGCACGCGCCGAGACTTCGCTGCCGCGCAGGTGGCGTGCGCTGACACGTGGCGCGCCGAAGCCGGCAAGCAGCGCGGCCGCGGCCTCCAGGAAATCGACCTTCTTGCGCCGCGTGTCGACCAGCACCCACGGCACGGTGGGATGCCACAGGGCGAGCGGCAATCCAGGATATCCGCCGCCAGCGCCGAGATCGACGCACGGCGCGCCTTCTGACAGGTGGCGCAGCCGGGTGTCCGGCTCCAGCACCAGGCTGTCGAGCAGGTGCTGCTTGAGGAAATCGCGCGGCGCCGTGATGGTGGTCAGATTGAGCCAGCGGTTGACCCCGACGAGGTGCCCGTAAAGCGCCTGCAGCGCCGCCCGCCGCGGCCCTGCCCCGCTGATCGCCAGCGCATTGCAGCGCGCCGTGAACCACGCCCAGTCCGCATCTGGAAAGGCCACCGGCGGATGCAGGGCGGGATCGACGCTGCCCATCGCAGGATCGTCGGCAGGCTGTTCAGCGCGCTTGGGCATGGTCTCGTTTCACCGGTCTGCCCGACCAAACCAGCCGGGCCCGCGCAATGTGGGAGCCCGACCCCCCACGCAAACCGCATTTCCCGTTCCCAGCTTCCAGACGCGAGTCTCGGGTCTCGGGTCTCGCGCCTAGCGGCTGGCACCTTCCCCACTCCCCCGTCCCCCTTGCCCCGCCCCCAGCCCCGCCATCATCCCCTCTCGTGGACTACCTCGTCATCGCCCGCAAGTACCGCCCGCAGACCTTCAGCGAGGTCACCGGGCAGGACATGGTGGCGCGCACGCTGAGCAACGCGATCACCTCCAACCGCGTCGCCCACGCCTACCTGTTCACCGGCCCGCGCGGCGTCGGCAAGACCAGCATGGCGCGCATCCTGGCCAAGGCGCTGTGCTGCGACAACGGCCCGACCACCACCCCCTGCGGGGTGTGCGCCAACTGCCGGATGATCACCGACAGCACCCACCCCGACGTCGCCGAGATCGACGCGGCGCGCTTCAACGGCGTTGACGCCATCCGCGAGCTCTCCGACGGTGCGAGCTTCTCGCCGTCGCAGGCGCGTTTCCGCATCTACCTGCTGGACGAGGTGCACATGCTCTCGACGGCGGCGTGGAATGCGCTGCTCAAGCTGCTCGAAGAGCCGCCCGCGCACGTGCGCTTCATCTTTGCCACCACCGAGGTGGAGAAGGTCCTGCCGACCGTGCTGTCGCGCTGCCAGCGCTTCGACTTCCGCTCCATCGACCTCGACAACATCGTCAAGCGCCTGCGCGAGATCTGCGCCGCCGAGAAGGCCGAGCTCAGCGACGCGGTGCTGTTCCGCATCGCGCGCGCGGCCGGCGGCGGCATGCGCGACGCGCAGACCCTGCTCGACCAGTTGATCGCCGCCAGCGACGGGCCGGTGCGCGAGGAGGACCTCAACCTGCTGCTCGGCGCGGCGCGCGGCGAGGATCTCGAACTGGTCGTCGAGCGCCTGCTGGCCGGCGACGCCAAGGGCGCGCTCGAGGCGCTCGACCGCATCAGCGCCGGCGGCGTGGCCGGAGCCACCTTCCTTGGCCAGCTCGTCGATCACGTGCGCACCATGCTGCTGGTCCAGGCCTGCGGGCCAGACTCGCCCGCGGTGCGCCGCCTGGGCAACGCCGGACCGGGGCTGCTCGCGCACGCCAAGACGGCCGCGCCTGAGAAGACCCTACGCATCTGCCAGGTGCTGATCGGCAGCCAGCAGGCGATGCGCCACGGCGTCGACCCGCGCCTGCAGCTCGAACTCGCCTGCGTGCGCATCGCCGGGCTTGGGCAGATGGTCGACGCCGACGCGTTGCTGCGCCGCCTTGAGCGTCTGGAATCCAGCGGCCTCGCCGGGGTGGGTGCCGCAAACCCCAGGTAGGGCCGGAGCGGGCGGCCAGCCCGCTGCCGGCCCGGGGAGGCGAACGTGGCGTGCTCTCGGCCAATCCGCGGCCGCCGAACGACGGGCTCTTGCCGGCCGCGCCGCTGTCGCGTCCCGCGCCCGCACCGACGGCCGCGGGGGCCCCCGTCGACGAACCGCGCAGCCCCGCCCGCGCCGCCCCACCCCCAGACGCTTCACCCCAGGCCCTGCTGCCCCTGTTGCAGGCGCGCTGGGGCGAACTGCCGCGCATCGCCATGCGCGACCAGCAGGTCGAGCTCGCCACCGCCCTCGCCACCAGCAATCCGGTGGCGCTGGCGGTCGACCTGCTCACCGTCGAATTCGCGGGCGCCTTCAGCGAGCGCTTCAACTCCGCTCCCGAGCTGCAGCGCATCCTCGAGGCCCTCGTCGAGCTGCTTGCGGGGCGGCGTCTGCGCGTGGTGGCGCGGCGTCCGGGCGGCAGCGGCGCGGACGAGCGCGGCCGACGTTACCAGGCGGCCCAGGCCAACCCGCTGGTGAAGGCCCTGCTCGGCCGCTTCGGCGCCGACATCGTCGCGCGCGAGATGATCGCGCGCGACGACTGGCTGCAGCGTCTCAATGCGCCGCCCATCCGTCCGGACGATTCCGCGACCACTGCCCCGGAGTAAGCGCATAAGCCCGCAGTGGGGGTCGCGATGCCCGTGCTGGTCATGCCCATGCTGGTCCTGCCCCGTTCAGGCCTGGTGCCCTATCCATTGATAGGGTATGTACTTGCCCAACTGTCGCAGAACTCCCATGGCTCCGTTAACCCGCTGATCTAGGCTGCGACGACCCGAGCGCGCATGAACATCGACCCGATCAGCGTCGCCAACGTGCACGCCCCGCCTGCGGCACGGGACGAGGCCGGGGACATGCCGGCCAGCAGCGGCCGCCAGCCCGTCCAGATCGGCCCTTACCGCATCGAGCGGGTCATCGGCCGCGGCGGCATGGGCACCGTCTACAAGGCCCTGGTGGTGGTGTCCTGCGAGGTGCCGATCGGCTCGCACGTGGCGCTCAAGCTGCTGCGCGAGACCGAACCCCAGGAACGCCGCCGCTTCGCGCGCGAAGCTGGGTACCTGCAGGCACTGCGCCACCCCAACATCGTGCGCGTGCTCGACGCCGGTGAGTACGAGGGCCAGCCCTATCTGGTCATGCAGCTGATCGAAGGGCACCACGCCGACGACCTCGTCATCGAGGGCCGGGCAGTCGACCAGCAGCGCGTCGCCGACCTCGCCATCCAGGCGCTCGACGCGCTGCAGGTCGCGCACCACGCCGGCATCCTGCACCGCGACATCAAGCCCGGCAACATCATGATCACGCCGGCCGGACAGGTGAAGCTGGTCGACTTCGGTCTCGCCCAGTACATCGACGCCGAGTCGCACCTCACCGCCACCGGTGCGGTCGTCGGCACGCCCGCCTACATGAGCCCGGAGCAGGCGAGCGGCCGGCGCGACGAGATCAGCCGGCGCTGCGACATCTACAGCATGGGCGCCTGCCTCTACGAACTGCTCACCGGCGAGCAGCCGTTCACCGCCGACAACTCGGTGGCGCTGCTGCGGCGCATCATCGAGGAACCGCTGGTGCCGCCCAGCCGGCTGCGCCGCGACCTGCACCGGGACCTTGAGACCATCGTGCTCAAGGCCATGTCCAAGGACCCGCGCGACCGCTACGCCAGCGCTGCCGAGATGGCCGCCGACCTGCGCCGCTTCCAGGTCGGCGTGCGCGTGCGCACCAAACGGCCCGGCCCGCTGCGCCCGCTGCTGCGCACCTTGTGGAACCAGCGCGCAACCCTGGCGGCGATGGGCCTGGTGCTGTTTGTCGCCGCCGCCGCCGCGGTGCTGGCCGTCAACCGCGGACTGCGCCGCGCCGAGATCCACGACCCGGGCACCACGCCGAGCATCCTCACCGCCGGCCAGCCGGTCGAGGTCGAACCACCGCCGCCCGCCGACCCGTGGTTGGTCGAGTGGGCGCAGGTGCCGGCCCTCGACGCCAAGGGCAGCCGCGTGCAGCTCAAGCCGCTGCCGACCTTCGGCAAGGACGTGATGAGCACGGTGGGCATGCCCGCGGTGTCGGGCCCGGTGCGCCTGAGCGCGACCATCAACATCCTCGCCGCCGAGTGCCAGGTGAACCTGCTGATCTGCGATAGCGATATCGGCAACGGCTACCGTCTGCGCCTGGTCGGCGCCAAGGCCAACGACCGCCTTGAGCTGATGCGCGAGAACAAGGTGGTGGCGTTCCGCGACCTCGGCCAGCTGGTGCGTGGCAACCGCCCGCAGCGCCTGCGCATCGAGCGCGTCGACGACACCGTGACGGTGGCCCTCGGCACGCGCGAGCCGATCGTCTTCCCCGACCTCATCCCGATCGAAAGCATGGAGGCCGACGGCGTCTACATCGCCTACGACCCCAGCCAGGTAAAGGTCAGCGACGTGCTGCTGCAACGCCAACGTGGCGGCCTCACCATCAGCGCGCTGACCCAGGCCGACAGTTTCCGCCAGACGCGGCGCTACTACCGCGCCAAGGAGCTCTACGAGAATTTCCTGCGCGACCACCCCGACTCCAAGCAGGTGCGCGACGCCGACCTGCGCATCGCGCTGTGCCTCGAGGGCCTGAAGGACGACGAGCAGGCGCTGGCCAAGTTCGTCGCCGTGGCCAGCGCCAATCGCGACGATCCGCGCTACGTGCTGACCGCGACCTTCCACGCCTGGGGCTGCGCGCTGCGCCTCAAGCTGTTCAAGGACGCCGAGGAGTACTTTGAGGCCATCCGCCGCAAGTACGACATCCCGACACTGCTCGCAACGGTCAACGAGAAGGTGGTGCGCGAGCTGGTGAAGGACTACCTGGAGCGCGCCGCCACGCTCAGCGACAGCGAGCCCGACCGCGCCATCCGCCTCTACGCGACCGGCGCGGATTTCGCCACCTACCTGCTGCAGCAGCCGGACATCGCAAACGACCCGCGCATCGTCGAGACCATCGCCAAGGCGCACGTCGGCGCCGGCGACCTGCTGCGTACGAACGGCCGCGCCGGCGAGGCCCTCGACCACTACCAGATCGCCGCCGCGCAGAAGGATCTGCCCACGCCGCTGCGCCTGACCACGCTGATGCGCCTCGCGGAAGTCCACCGGCTGCTCGACAACCTCGATGCCGCCGAGGTCGCCTATCAAATGGTGGTAGCGACCACGCCAGACGTCGACGACGCCCAGCTATGGGCGAGACTGTGGCTCGGCGACCTTGTCGCTTTGCGCGGCAACCGCCCGCGCGCCTTCGAAACCTGGGCCAAGGCCGGCACCAGCGACCACCTGCCGGCGCGCATCATGCGCCAGCTGGTGGTCGGCTATGAGCCGCTGCCACTGGAGGCTCCGCACGACCACGATGTCGACATCCTCTACTTCAACGCGCGCCTGGCCTGGCTGCGCGGCCGTGAGGCCGACTACGCGGAACGCCTACAGGGCGTGATGGACCTGGGTACACCCAACGTCTGGCCCCGGCCACTGGCCAAGCAGCTGCTCGCCGGGCTGACCGTGCCGGTGCCGGCGCCGGACCCGGTACCGCCGAGCGACGACCCGGCCGGTGCGTCGACGGCGCCGATCGGGGCGCCGTCGCCCCTGGGTTCCTCCCAGGTACCCTGACCCGATGTCAGCCGACGGCCGGTAAAGGAAGAAACACGGAGGCGCGCCTCCTGTTTCAGCCGCTCCCTGCCCAATCACGACGTGGTGCGCCGACGGCTGACGGCAACCAACGGAAAACCGCGTCGCGCCGCACGCGCAGGTGCGGATCGACGCGGCCCAGGGGACATCGCCTGGGGATGACGGCCGGAATCAGGCCTCCTCTTCCTCTTCCTCCTCCTCGTCGTCTTCGAGATCCTCGTCCATGTCCTCGTTCTCTTCATTGACGATGTCGACGAACTCGTCGAGGGCATCCTTGATGGCCTCGTTGACCTTGAAGCCCTCGTTCTTCACGAGTTTGATGATGTCTTCCTGCAAGCCCATGGGCCAGCTCCTTCTCTTTGAGGCGGACGTGAATGGCGGTGCGTGTCGGTGTGGCGGTTTCCTAACAGCCCTATTCCGGAACGCCAGCACGCACTTGGCGAGCGGCGAAATCAGCCCGGTGTCGCAGCGGGCCGCACTGCCGTCCGCACGACCTTTGCGGGCCACATGGTGGCGCGGCACGGTGCTTGGCCGCGCGGCGGACGGGCCTACACCTCAGGCCATGTCCAGCCCCCGTCCGCCCGCGCGCATCGGCATCCTGACCATCTCCGACCGCGCCAGCGCCGGGGTTTATGAGGACCTTGGCGGCCCGGCCATCCGCATCACCATGAACGCCTACCTGAGTTCGCCGTGGATCGAGGTCTACCGCTGCATCCCCGACGATCTCGCCGGCATCACCGCCGCGCTGATCGCCTTGTGCGACGACGAGCGCTGCGACCTGGTGGTCACCACCGGTGGCACGGGCCCGGCGCCGCGCGACGTCACCCCGGAGGCCACCGCCGCCGCCTGCCCCAAGCTGCTGCCCGGCTTCGGCGAGCTGATGCGCGCCACCTCGCTGCGCTTCGTCGCCACCGCCATCCTCTCGCGCCAGACCGCCGGCATCCGCGGGCGGAGCCTGGTGATCAACCTGCCTGGCAAGCCGAAGAGCATCCGCGAATGCCTCGACGCGGTCTTTCCCGCGGTGCCATACTGCCTTGATCTGATCGGAGCGGCCTATCTGGAGACCGACCCGACCGTCATCACGGCATTCCGGCCCAAGAGCTGATGCGGGGATCCTGGGATCTCTGCCGCCAAAGTGCCAAGGGCAAGCCAGGGGAGTTGGAGAGCATCCCCGCATCCTCCGTGCAGAGTCAGGGGCATGAGTGCTGCTGGATTCCATGGCGGTAGTTGGCGTGCTTGGCCGTTGCAACCCTCTGCCGCTGCTTCAGCGCCACGTGGGAACGCGCCATTCTGCGCGCGCGAAGCGCAGCCGGGCCATGAGCTCGGCCATGCTCGCGGTCAGACCCATGGCGAG
The DNA here is from genome assembly GCA_038213805.1 of Planctomycetota bacterium. Classification (GTDB taxonomy): domain Bacteria; phylum Planctomycetota; class UBA11346; order UBA11346; family UBA11346; genus BOG-1363. Next base: position 82,419 of record JBBQSO010000008.1, read on the forward strand.
GGCGTCGTCGGCTATGGGCTGGACGCCAGGGACGCAGCGTGCGAAGAAGGCGGGCACCTCGCCGAGGTCGATGATCGGCAGCGCGGGCATTTGGCGGTGCAGGTCGAGGGTGAGGCGCTGCCAGGCCGCGCGTGCCGCGCCCTGCGGGCTGCTGGCGGCGAGGATGACGATCGGCACGGCGCCATGATCGCGCGTGCGCCGCGCCAGTTCCGCCAGATCCGCCGCTGCGATGTGCGGTTCGAGATCGGTCTCGAGCAGGATGGCCATCAGGTGAGGCGTGACCGTCCACGCGCGCGCGCACGCGGCGGGCAGGTCCAAAGCGTTGGCGTAGGCGATCTGCAGGCGCTCGTCGGGCACACCAGCCGAGGTCGGGTCGAGGTCGGCCAGGCCGGCGGCGAAGTGCACAACGAGACGTTGCGCGAGCTGGCGCGCTCCGCGTGGGCCGGGCCCATCGCCGGTGCGGATCGGCACCAGGATGCGTGCCCGCCCGGGCGCGGGGAAGTCGGTGTGGGCGGTCACCGCCACTCCGACCAGCGCGCGCAGGCCCTCTTTCTCGTGCGGGCTGCCGAAGGCACCGAAATCCATGCCCTGGAGCGCGCCGGGGACAGTGCCGAGGTCGGCGTAGCCCGGCACCCCACCGCTGGCGAATACCGCTTTGCCGACGATGAACGGATCGGCCGTGACCGCCACCAGGCGCACCTCGTCGACCGGCTGGTCGATCCCGCCCAGGGCGATGGACACGGGTGTCCATTCGTGACCGACGAGATGGATCCTCTGGATCTTCCGCCACACCGTGCCAGCCAGGCGCTCGACCTCCAGGTCGCGATCAGCGAAGGCGCGCGGGTTGAGCAGGACGATCAGGCCGTCGTGCCCCGGATGCTGCTGCCGTGGCGGGATCAGGCGCACCACCTGGCGACCATCGACGTCGCTGCTGCGCGTCATGGTGATGCCACCCAGCGGCACGCGCGAGGGGATGTCCGGGCGCCCTTCGCCGAGCGGCATGCCCACCAGTTGGGTTGCGGGGTCGCGTAGCTCCGTCACCTGCAGCGCGTGTGCGTGCATCGCGGCGGCCGCTGGCGCGGGCGTTGGCACTGCGGACGGTTCGGGCGGGGGCGGCGTGGCCGCGGACGGCACATCGGCCACCAGCGCGCCGGCAGCGGTCGCACCTGCGCCGGGCGCGGGAGCGGCCGCACCGTCGACCTCCGCCAGCGTAGCGATGCTGATGGGAGGGGCATCGCGCTGGAAAGCAGGTGATGAACCGGCAGCGGCGGGCGGCCCGCCACTGCTGGCCGCTGGCAGCGCCGCCGCGAGGTGATCGCGTCCGACAGCTGCTTGCGCAGGGGCGGGTGGCGCGCTGCCGGGCTCGCCGCTGCGCACGCGGTCGCTCGCCGGTGACGCTGGAGGAGCGGTGGACTCCGCGCTGAACACGGTGGCGGTCGGCACGGTGGACGGCGGCGCCTGGTGGCGCGGCCACACCATCACCCCCAACGCGCACACCGCCGCAGCGATCAGCAGCGGAGCCGCCACCCGCCGTCCGGGCGCGCGCGGCCGCAACCGCACGCCTTCCTCAGCCACGCGCAGGGTCGCCTGCACCGGCAAGGTGCCGCGCGCGTCGTGGACCGGCTTCGTGGTGCCGGTCGGTTCCTGCGGCTGGAGTCCGCCGCCCACCAGCGCGTCCCCGGGGATGCCGGGCAGCGCCGCGCGCAGTGCGCTCGCGAAGTCCGCGGCGTCGGCGAAGCGGTCCGCGGAGCGCTTCGCCAAGGCGCGCGCCACCAGGGCGTCGAGCGCGCCGAGGTCGGCGCGCCGCGACGAGACCAGCGGCACCGGCGCGTGCACGTGCTGCTGCAGCGCGAGCAGCATGCTGGTCGAGGAGAACGGCGTGGTCCCGGTCAGCGCATGGAACAGCGAGCAGCCCAGGCTGTAGATGTCGGAGGCCGGACCCACCCCCTGGCCCTGGCAGGCCTCGGGGGACATGTAGGCGGGGCTGCCGAGCAGCGCGCCACTGCGCGTCAGCAGGGCCGCGTCGTCGGCCTTGGCCAAGCCGAAGTCGGCGAGCTTGGCCACCCCTTGGCGCGTGACCATGATGTTCTCGGGCTTGATGTCGCGGTGGACGATGCCGAGGCGATGCGCCGCGGCCAGCCCATCGGCCGCTTGGCGGTGCAGGTCGAGGACCTTGCGCACGCTCAGCCGCTGCGCCCGGAGCAGGCTGCCGAGGCTCCACCCATCCACGTATTCCAGGACCATGACGAACATCGACCGGCCGTCCGGACCCGTGCATGGCCCGATGTCGTGACAGGTGATCACATTCGGGTGCTGCACGCGGCCCAGGGTCTGCGCCTCGCGACTGAAGCGCTCAAGATGGGCGGGATCGCCGGTCAGATGCGGCGCGATGATCTTGATCGCGACGGTGCGGCCCAGCGCACGCTGGGTGCCGCGGTAGACCGCGCCCATCGCACCTTTGCCGAGCAGCTCGTCGAAATGCAGCGTCGCGGTCGCGAATCCGCACAGGGGATCATCAGGCATAGCGGCACGGTCGCATCATACCCCTAGTACGGCTGGTCGGCAGGTAAGACCGGAACCCGGCCACCATGGCTGTGCAGGGTTCCTGCAGGTGGATGCTCGCCGCGATGCTGACCAGCGCCGGACCTTACGCCAGCGTGATCACCAACACCCGGCCGTCATACGTCGGCACCAGCAGCTTGCCGCCGACGGCCACCGGTCGGTTGAACTTGGGATGCAGGAATTCCCAGTTCCACGCTTGGCTGTCCCACAGCGGCAGCAGCGCGCCGCTGCCATCGGCCCACGTTGCGAACTGCGCCGCGTCGTACGCGAGCAGCCGGCAGTTGGTCGGGTAGCGATTGGCGTCGCCATAGGGGATCATCGCCCAGACGATGCCGTCGCGCGTACCGTTGGCCGAGAGCGCGAGGCTCCATCCGGGCATGCCGCCGCCCGCCTCGGTCACCTGCGCCGAGGCGAATTCGGCGCTGCAGCCCAGGTAGGACGAGGTCTTGGCCGGCGTCACCCGCCACGCGCGCAGGTTGCCGTTCTCGCCGCCGCAGAAGTGCATGCGCCCATGCGCCTGGCTGGTCCAGGCGAGCGGCGTGCCGTGCAGATGGCGGGTGCGGTTGCCGCTCAGCCAATTGAGGTTGCGCGGGTCCGGCGTGGCCGGGTCCATGCCGGGATCGTAATAGGTGTAGAGGATCGGCGGCGCGGCCAGTTTGGCGTAGTTGAAGGCGGCGGCCGCGGGCGCTGGGGCGAGGTCGGCCGGTTTCGTGTCACCTGGGTTGGCGATGTCGATGGTGTAGAGGATGCCGTCCTTGCTCGACACCAGGGCGATGCCCTCGGCCTCGAGCAGCACGATGCCGCTCGCGCCGAGATCCTGGTCGCCCCAGGCGCCGCCCATGTCCATGGCCGCCACGCCCGCGCGCGCCAGGTGCGGGACGGCGCGGAAGTTCGTCGCCTTGGGCAGCTTTGCCAAAGCCGCCGGCGCGGCGCGCGGTGCAGCCTGGGCGCGCGGCGCGGTGCGCGCCTTGTCGGTCCATGGCGACCACCAGCCGGTGACCGCGAGCTTCCCCGGCGTGCCCTGGGCCGGCGGATCGTAGCGCAGCCGCACGACGCACTGGCCCCAGTCGACCTGGCCGTCGAAATCGCCGTTGCCGGTGACCACCCAGATCGAACCGTCGGCCTGGACCGCCGGTCCCGAACCCGACATCCAGATCCCACCGCCGCTGCCGCGCACTGTCGAGGTCCAGCACGCCGCGATCTTCCAGGTCGCGGCATCGACCGCGATCACCCAGCCGCGCGCCGTCTGCGAGGTCTCTTGGATGGTGCCGAAGCTGATTACCACCGCGCCCTTCACCAGCGCGAGGGCCGCGCGCTGCTTGCGCTCCTGGCTGCTGAATTTCTGCACCGGCAGCCCATGCCCGGGCGCGTAGGTCGCACCATGCAGATTCAGCGCCGGATGGCGCGCGGCGCCGGTGACGATGTCCAAAGCCACCACCAGGTGCACCGCGGTCTGCCATTTCCCGGTGCCATCCGCACTGGTCCAGGCGCAGGCGTAGAGCACCCCGGCGGCGCGGTCGATGACCGGCGTCGAGAGGATGCCCCAGGTGATGTTGATCCGGTAGGCGTCAATGTCGTTGCTGCCGGTGACGGGCCTGCCGACGTTGCTCTTCCATAATTCCTCGCCGCTGTCCGCATCCCACGCGTACACGGTGTTGCCCATGGTCGCCTGGTAGATGACGTTGCGCACCTTGCCGCGGATCTGCAGGCCGGCGACGTAGAGCGGCTGGGCCTCCAAGCGCGGGTCGTCCGGCGTGCGCAGGGTCAGCGCCGTCCTGATCCCGCGGGTGCGCACCGCCGCAGGCGTCAAGGTGGTCTCGGCGAGATGGGCGCCGGAGCGGGCGGCGTCGCAGGAACGCGTCAGGACATCGGTGTTCATGGAAGCTCCTCGGCCGCCGTGTAGGTGACGGACAGTTCGAACGGGATCCCGGCGGCCGGCAGTCCGGCGCCAGTCATGCGCAGCTCGTGCCAGCCCGCGCTGGCGGCGGTGGCGTGCAGCGCCTCGGCCGCGCCATGCGCCACCATCGTCCAGGCGTGCGCGCCCAGCGCCACGGCGCCGGGCCCGACCAGCGCGACGGTCACCTCGGACTGAGGAGTCCACTGCGCCCCCGCGAGGTGGAGATGCAGATGGACGGTGATCGCCTTGCCCTTGGCGCACCAGATGCGCCCGCAGTGGGCGGTACCATTCACCGCTGGACCGAGGTCGAGGTCGTGCGCGCCGAAGAAGGTCTGGGTGGTGGTGCGCCGCGGCCGCGCCCCGCCGGCGCCGACGCCGGCGTGCGAAAAGCACAGGTAGGCCTGGCCGTCGCGGCGCCAGTTGCCCGGCAGGGTGAAGGTCGCGCGGCCCTGGCCGTCGGTCCAGATATCGCCATGGCGGCCGGTGTAGTCGTGCAGCTGGCGATTCGCGCCGAAGGCGGTTGGGCAGGTGATGGTGCGCGCGCCTTCTGCCGCGAAGTGCAGCGCGGTGAGCAGGCCAGGAGCGCCCAGGCGCTCGATCACCATGCAGCCACGATCAAGCCAGCGCGTCGCCGTCGCCCCCGCGGCGAGGTGCTCGTGGATCCACACCAGGTTGTCGATGAACGGCTTGAGCCCATACGCGCCCGGCCACACCGACGCGGGGAAGTAGTCCTTGCCGAAGACGAATGGATAGCCCTCGATGCTGAGGATGAAGGCGTAGGCGAGCAGCTTCTGCGCGATGATCGCCTGGCCTGGCTGCAGATCGGTGTCGGGGCTGTCGACGAAGGTGCAACTCAGCCACGGGCGCCAGGCGGTGTAGCCCGCGCCGTCGAGGCCGCTGGCGTCGCCGTTCTCGCAGGCGGCCTTGAGCGCGAAGTGCAGGGTGAAGTCCAGCACCAGCGAGCGCGATGACAGCGGCGCGCTGGTCGCCCACCAATCCAGATTGGCGGGATTGCCGTCGAAATACTCGGAGTACGCGAACTTCCCCGCCATGGTGCGGCTGCGTAGGAATTCGCTGACGAAGGGCGCCCAGGTGCCCTTGGTGTCGTCGATGCGCATGCCGTCCGCGGCGGTGGTGCGCAGCAGCCAGTCGCCGTAGTCGAGCGCATCGTCGGTGGTGTAGCGCGCCGGCTGGCAGTGCTGGTAGACCTTCTCGCGCCCGAACGGCTGGTCATCGGCCGGCACCGGCACCTGGTCCTGGGGGCGGTTGGCGGGCGGCACGTTGCGGAAGCAGCCGGCCTGCATGGCGCCGCGGCCGTTCAGGGTGTGGCCGTCGGCGCCGACATACGAGAAGCGCCCGGGACCGCCGTTCTCGCCGCTGAGCTGGTGCAGGACCACGTCGAGGTAGACGTCAATGTCTGCGGCGTGCGCGACCGCGACCAGGCGGCGCAGCGCCTCGGCCGTCCCGTAGCGCGTCGGTGTGCTGCCCTGCTGCGGTTTGCTGCCCAGGTCGCGCGGATCGAAGAGGCCGTACCCGTCGCAGCCACGCCCGGCGCCGCCCTGGACCTTGCTCGCCGGCGGCAGCTGCAGGGCGGTGAAGCCGATGCGCCCCAGGGTAGCGGCCTCCCTGGCAAGGAAGTCCCACAACCACGGAGCGTGCGCATCGGTCGACGGCGCCGGGACGGTGATGTGGTTGCCCTTCGGGTCGATGAAGCGGCCCCAGGCGATCAGCGCGACTCCCATGGCGGCGTCCTAGTGGAGGTAGAGCAGGGCGGCGCACGGCAGGAGCGCGCAGCCGGCGATGGCATGCGCACGCCGGGTGTCATCCAGCCGGCGCAGACCGCCGACCACCAGGCCGCCACACGACCAGATCGCGCTGACCAGGCCGAGCAGCGCCGCCTGGACGAGGAGATCGCCACCCGCCGTCGCGTGCTGCGCGCCGGCGACCAGGTTGTCGGCGCTCATCAGCGCCGGCAGGGCCAGGGCGATGCGCGCATCCGCGCGCACCGCCGCCCAGGACGCGGCCGCCAGGCAGTAGCAGGCGTAGGCGACCACCAGCAGCGGGATGCCGATCCCGACGACGCCATCCAGACCCGCCGCCTGCGGCAGCATGCCGCCGACGACGTAGGCCAGCGCATCGCAGATCCCGAACATGGCTGCGAACCGCCAGCGCCTGGGTGACCTCGCCAGCACCGGAGCCAGGGCGGCCGAAGCGATGAGGCTGTCGACGCTGAGCAGTCCAGCGCTGGCGAAGTCGAGCATGGGGGACTCCAAGGTGGCCGGACGGCAAGGGACGAAGGACGCGGCGACCAATCCCGGACGGGTCCACGCGCGTCGACACCAGAGTACGGAGGACGACCGTGGTGAAGCGGAAGCCCGCACCGAGCAGGCGGGTTATCGCCACCAGCCGCGACGATTCCAGCCAAACCCGGCCGGCCGTAGAGCCATCAAGATTGCGTGAATTAGGCGCACCCGCCTCGCACGACCACGCACGGGGTTTGCAGATGCGGCGAGCGTCGTTGTCAATGCGCAGCGACTGCTGCTGCACTCCGCACGTTCACCTCACGGTGCAGGAACGTGCACGGGTCGAGGCGTTATTCTTGCTCCATCACTCTCAAGCCAATCAATGACTCGCACCTCGCACCTCGCTAAAGGATGTCCCGGAAGCTGTGCTGCGGATTCTGTCCCGCGCAATACCGCTTGTCCCATTCACCCGGAAACAGCACCACCGGCTTGCCGCGGTGATCCCTGGCCAGCATGGAACCGTGCGTCGGCTTGAAGGTGTCGACGTCGCCGACCAGCCAGGCGCTGCACTGGAAGGGCAGCTCGCTGAGCTCGGTCTCGACGCCGTATTCGTCGCGCAGGCGGTACACCAGGACTTCGAACTGCAGGCGGCCGACCGCGGCGATGAACGGGTCGCCGGTGGGGTTGTCCCAGCTCCGGAGCACCTGCACGGCGCCCTCGCTGGCGAGCTGGAGCATGCCCTTGTCGAACGACTTGCGCTTGGTCAGGTCGGCGGGCTGGATGCGCGCGAAGACCTCGGGCGGGAACTGCGGCAGCGGCGCGTGTTCGAAGCCCTCCTTGGCCGGTCCGGCCTGGGCGAGGATGGTGTCGCCGATGGCGAAGCCCGCGTTGACCAGGCCGACCACGTCGCCGGGATAGGCGACGTCAAGGGTGGTGCGGTCGCGTGCGACCATGGTCTGTGGGCGGCTCAGGCGCAACTCGCGCACGAACTCGCCGCGGTGGTAGTGCTTGACCACCAGGTCGCGCTCGAAGCGGCCGCTGACGATGCGCACGAAGGCCAAGCTGTCGCGGTGGCGCGGATCCATGTTGGCCTGGATCTTGAAAGCGTAGGCGCTGAACGGCGCGGTCAGCGGGTCGATGGTCACCGCCGTGCCATCAAGGCGCGTGGCCTGGCGCGCGCTGGGCGAAGGCGCGAGCTCGACGAAGGCGTCGTAGAACGGCTCGATGCCGAAGTTGGTCAGCGCCGACCCGAAGAACACCGGGGTGATGCGACCGGCGAGGAAATCTTCGCGCGTGAACTCGTTGCCGGCGATCTGCAGCATCTCGAGGTCGGTGCGCAGCTTGGCGGCCAGTTCGGGGCCGAGGATCTCGCCGGCGCGCGCCGCCGACAACGGCACGCGTTCAAGTTCGGCGCGCTGCGCGCCGCCAGCGGCGGTGCGACGGAAGGCGAGCAGGTCGCCGGTGCGGCGGTCGACCACGCCGCGGAACTCCTTGCCCGAACCGACCGGCCAGTTCATGGCGCTGGCCTGGATGCCAAGCACCTCTTCGACCTCGGTCATCAGCTCCAGAGGATCGCGGCCGGGCAGGTCGCACTTGTTGATGAAGGTCAGCACCGGTACGCCGCGCAGTTTGCAGGCCGCGAACAGCTTGCGCGTCTGGGTCTCGACGCCCTTAGAGGCGTCCAGCACCATGATCGCGCTGTCGGCCGCGGTCAGGGTGCGGTAGGTGTCTTCGCTGAAATCCTGGTGGCCCGGCGTGTCGAGCACGTTGATGATGCAGCCCTTGTACTCGAACTGCATGGCCGAGGCGGTGATCGAGATGCCGCGCTCCTGTTCCATCGCCATCCAGTCCGAGGTCGCCATGCGCCCGGTCTTGCGGTTCTTGACCATGCCCGCGGTGCGGATCATGCCGGCATAGAGCAGCAGCTTCTCAGTAAGCGTGGTCTTGCCCGCGTCCGGATGGGCGATGATGGCGAAGGTACGGCGGCGCGCCGTTTCGGCGGGCAGCTCGGGGGCGGTCAGGGCGGCGGACACGGCGGGGTAGGCCTTGGGGATGAGGGAAGGGGAAGGGCGGAAGGGCGGAAGGGTGCGGGGTGCGGGGTGCGGGGTGCGGGGAGAACGGGGCGGGGGAGGCGGCAGGGTCCGGGGGGATGGGGCGGGTGCAACCGGCAGGTCGGGAGAACGCGACGGGGACAGCGGCGCGGCCGGAGAACAAGTGCACGCCGCGCATGACCGGGTTGCGCCCATCACTGGTGGCATGCGCCACTTCGCGCGTACGGTCGCCGCTGATGCCGAGCAATGGACACGTACGTGACGATTCACCCGCTGGTCAGGCTGCAGCGTGGTCTGACCAGGATTTCCGCCATGCGCATCCCGACGTGCCCGCGCACCTGCCGTACCAGCCTTTCTATTGTGAAGAGAACATCTGGCAGCTCTGCAGGCACGCGCAGCCCGGCCCGGGCGAGCGCCTGGTCGCCGTGGTCACCGGGTATGGCGGCCACTGCGCGCTCTGGCACCAGCGCACCGCCGCGGTGGCCGGCGACGCGGTGCTATGGGATTACCACGTGATGCTGTTCGCCGGTGGCCCAGATTGGCAGGTATGGGACCTCGACACCGACCTTGGCCTGCCGGTGCCGGCTGCAACTTACCTCGACGCCACCTTTCCGACCGGACCGCGCATCCCGGCCCGCTTCCTGCCGCGCTTCCGCGTGGTCGTTCCGGATGACTACCGCGCGCACCTGCGCAGCGACCGCTCGCACATGCGCGATGTGCACGGCGAACTGACCTGCCCACCGCCACCCTGGCCGCCGCCGGGCGGCGGCCGGGACACCAATCTCGCACGCTTCATCAGCGGGGATGGGACGGTGGTGGGCGAGGTGGTGGGGTTGTCTGGATTGAAGTAAAAACTTGGGCTGTTGGCTGATGGCTGATGGCTGATGGCTGATAGCTGATAGCTGATGGCTGATGGCTGACGGCTGACGGCTGACGGCTGACGGCTGACGGCTGACGGCTGACGGCTCCCGTTGAGTGTCGATGGCGCGCTGATATCCGACCTGTCGAAACAGAAGGGATGCGCCAACGGCGCATCCCTTCTAGCCATCAGCCATCAGCCATCAGCCATCAGCCATCAGCCATCAGCCATCAGCCATCAGCCCCTCAATAATACGACCCCGCCGCCGGCGCCGCCTTGAAGTCCGGCACCCGCGCCGACAGCTGGCGGAAGTCCAGGTACTTGTAGATCGACTTTTCGAACGGATTGATCGCCTTGGCCATGTGCTCGAGGTATTCGGCCGTGGTCGGCAGGCGGCCAAGGATCGAGACCACCGCGGCGAGTTCGGCGCTGCCCAGGTAGCACTGCGCGTCGCGGCCCATACGCCCGTCGAAATTGCGCGTCGAGGTCGAGAAGATCACCGCACCCGGGCGCACGCGCGCCTGGTTGCCCATGCACAGCGAGCAGCCGGGGATCTCGCGGCGCGCGCCGATCTTGCCGAACAGGCCGTAATGGCCCTCGTCATTCAACACCTTCTCATCCATGCGCGTCGGCGGGCAGATCCAGGTGACGGTGTTGAGATACTCGACCTTGGTCTGCCGGTAGACGTTGGCCAGCGCGCGGAAATGGCCGATGTTGGTCATGCAGCTGCCGACGAAGACCTCGTCGACTTTCTCGCCGGCGACCTCGCTGAGGGTCTTGATCTTGTCTGGGTCGTTGGGGCAGGCGACCAGCGGCTCGGTGATGGTGGCGAGGTCGATCTCGAAGACCTTGGCGTATTCCGCGTCCTGGTCCGCGCGCAGCAGCGTCGGCTTGGCCAGCCAGTCCTCCATCGCCTTGATGCGCCGCTCGATGGAATTCTTGGCGCCGTACCCGTCCGCGACCATGGCCTTGAGCAGCTCGATGTTCGACTTGAGGTAGTCGGCCACCGACTGCTCGCTGAGGTTGACCGCGCAGGCTGCGGCCGAACGCTCGGCGCTGGCGTCGCTGAGCTCGAAGGCCTGCTCGGCGGTGAGGTGCTCGAGGCCCTCGATCTCGAGGATGCGGCCGTTGAAGACGTTCTTCTTGCCCTTCTTCTCAAGGGTCAGGTCGCCCGACTTGAGCGCCACCCACGGGATGGCGTTGACCAGATCGCGCAGCGTGACGCCCGGCTGCAGTTTGCCGGTGAAACGCACCAGCACCGATTCCGGCATATCGAGCGGCATGAAGCCGATCGCCGCGCCGAACGCGACCAGGCCCGAACCGGCCGGGAAGCTGATGCCGATCGGGAAGCGCGTGTGGCTGTCGCCGCCGGTGCCGACGGTGTCGGGCAGGCACATGCGGTTCAGCCAGCTGTGGATGATGCCGTCGCCGGGGCGCAGGCTGACGCCGTTGCGCTCGACGATGAATTCCGGCAGCCAGCGGTGCATCTTGGCGTCGACCTCCTTGGGGTAGGCCGCGGTGTGGCAGAAGCTCTGCATCACCAGATCGGCGCTGAACCCCAGACAGGCGAGCTCCTTGAGTTCGTCGGCGGTCATCGGGCCGGTGGTATCCTGGCTACCGACGGTGGTCATCTTCGGTTCGCAGCTGATCCCCGGGCGCACCCCGGTCACGCCGCAGGCCTTGCCAACCATCTTCTGCGCCAGGGTGTAGCCCTTGCCGCTGTCGGTGTGGTGGACCGGGGTCAGGAACAGCGTCGACTCGGGAAGCCCCAGGTAGGCGCGCGCCTTGCTGGTCAGGGCGCGGCCGATGATCAGATTGGTGCGGCCGCCGGCGCGGAACTCGTCGGGCATTGACGGCGATTTGAGGCTGTAGGTGGCGATGACCTGCCCACCCTTGAGCAGCTTGCCCTCGAGCGGGCGCAGTTCGATGACGTCACCGGTCTCGAGCTTGCTGACATCGACGCCGATGGGCAGGCCGCCGGCGTCACGGAAAGTGTCGAGGAAGATCGGCGCGATGATCGCGCCCAGCACCACCGAGGCACTGCGCTTGTTGGGCACGAAGGGAATGTCCTCGCCGGTCGCCCACATCACCGAGTTGGTCGCCGATTTGCGGCTCGAGCCGGTGCCGTAGACGTCACCGACGACGATCACGCGGCCCTTGGCGGCGAGCGCCTGGGCGCGCTCGACGAACTTGGTCTTCTCGCCCTGCTGCTGGTCGCGCACCTCGTACATCGCCAGCGCGTGCAGTGGGATGTCGGGGCGGCTCGAGGCCTGCTGCGCCGGCGACAGATCGTCGGTGTTGGTCTCGCCGGCGATCTTGATCACGGTGCCGGTGATCGACGCGGGCAGCGGCTTGCGCGCGCTGAACCACTCGCCATCGGCCCACGACCTGATCACTGCCTGGGCGTACTGATTGCCGTTCTCGGCGAGCTTGGCGACCACCGCGAAGTGGTCGAAGATCAGGATGATACCCTTGAGCGCGGTGGCCGCCTGAGCCGCGTGCGGGCCGTCGAGCTCGCGCGTCAAGTAGGGCACGTTGTAGCCGCCGAGCATGGTGCCGAGCAGGCGGATGGCCTCCTCCTTGCCGATCACCGGGCTGGTCAGTTCGCCATGCGCCACTTTGCCCAGCCAGTCGGCCTTGACCTTGGCCGAGGGATCGACGCCCGGCGAGACGCGATCGGTGAGCAGCGCCTTGAGCACCGCGGCCTCGCCTGCTGGCGGCGCCGCAAGCAGCGCACACAGCTCCGTGGTCTGGACCGGGGTCAGGGGCAGGGGCGGGATGCCCAGCTTCTGGCGTTCGGCGACGTGTGCGCGGTAGGCGGCGAGCATGCGGTTACTCCAAGGAAAGCGGCGCGCCCCGATATCCAGGCGCGCTGCGGTGTGACGAGGGGCGTCTACCGCCCGACATCCATGACGATAGCCACCGGACAACACTATCCAATCGCGGCCGGGCACCCGAGCCATAAGTAATGCTTATCGCTCGACGAGGAGCCATTAGGTTGGAATCATCGCCGACACGTCCCTCCCCGGGTCCGCGCCAACGGTGCTCAGGCTGGATGCCCACTGCCGGCCTGCAATGCTTCACGCTTAGACGTGAAAGGCCCGCGGTCGTGGCGCGGCATGACGGGCCAGGTCCAACGCCGCATATCTGCGCCCGTGGACGACGCCGTGCCGCCGCATCACTTCACCATCCGCGATCCAGTATCTCGCGACTCAACTTCGAAAGGGCGCCATGGAAACCGACAACCTCCGCAATTTCCTGGTGCTGGCCCAGACCGGTAACATGACGCGCGCCGCGGGCCGGCTCAATCTCACCCAACCTGCGCTCTCGGGACAGGTCAAAAAGCTGGAGCAGTCCTTGGGGGTGGCGTTGTTCCACCGTCAGGGGCGCGGCTTGGCGCTGACCCAGGCCGGGGAGACCTTCAGGCGCTACGCGGGCGATGCGCTGGACCTGCTCGCGGCGGGCCAGGAAGCCGTGGGTTCGCTCGGCAGACTCGCCAGCGGCACGCTGGCGATCGGCGGCGGCGCGACCTCGACCACCTGCCTGCTGCCCGCGATCATCGGTCCCTTCCACAGCCGCCATCCCGGCATCCGCTTCACCATCCGCGAGGCGCCCTCGCGCACCATCGTCGAGGCGGTGCTGGCCGGCGACCTGGACCTTGGCCTGGTGACGCTGCCGCTACCCGCGGCGGCGGCGGGGACGCGCCTGCTGGTCGAACCCTGGCTGGTCGACGAACTGGTGCTGCTGGTGCCGCCCGCGCATCCGCTGCGCCGGCGCCGCCGCTTCCACTGGCGCGACCTGCACAACCAGCCGTTGATCGCTTTCGAAAGTGGCTCCGCGGTGCGCCAGCTGTTGGACCGCCACCTCGCCGAGCACGCCGTCGCGCCGGCGCTGGTCATGGAGCTGCGCTCGATCGCCTCGATCACCAGCATGGTCGCGGCCGGCATCGGCCTGGGCTTCGTCTCGCGCCTCGCCGACCCCAGCGGCCAGGGCCTGCGCTGCGGCGATCGCCCCCTCACGCGTCAGCTCGCGCTGGTCGAGCGCCGCGATCGCAGCCGCTCCAGTGCGCTTGAAGCCTTCCGTGCCAGCCTGCTGGCATGGAAGCCGCCTGGATGACGCGCAAAAGGGCGGACCGAGGACGTCACGGGGTGCCCAACGGGATCGCGCAGATTCGCCGGTCGCGCTCGCGAATACGAATTCCCGAATGCGAACCCGTGATTTGCACCACGCAAACAGAGGCCTCACAACTACCCACCCGGTAGCCAGGCTCCGCTCACCGTGACCTGCTGCCGACACGCGCCTGACATGGTTTGGGACCATGCGAAGTGCAGATGACCTTGGCGAAACGCATCTTGCCTGCAGGCGCGGCTGATCCATTCTAGCGAAGCTCTGGGGCCGGACCTCGTCCCGAAAACGCCCCATCTGCTGGGACCCCATCTGCTGGGATTTCGCGCCGTGCCTGCGCCGCCCATCGCACGCTGACCGCCTCCCATATTCCGCTTGTCAGCCTCCACTTCGACTGGATGCCGCGATGGAATCAGCACTCTCCGCCCCCGATCGGCTCTCGGCCTTGCAGGCCGCATTCGATGCGCTCGGCGAGCCCGCGGCCATCCTCTCTGCTGAAGGCGCCATCGTCGCGGTCAACTGCGCCTGGATCGAAGCCAGCATCGCCAACGGCGAGTGGGATGAGAGCGCCTGCACCGGCCGGCCGTACACCTTGGCGTGTCAGTTCGCTGACGGGCCCGGTCCCGAGCGCCAGAGCGAAGTGGGCGCCGGACTCGGCGAGGTCCTCCGCGGCCTGGCCCAGTCTTTCGACTTGGCCTATGCCGCGCGCAGCAGCCGTGGCGAGACGCCCTGGCTGCTCCAACTGCGCCGCCTGCCCGGCGATGCCCCCGGTGCTTTGGCCGTGCACCGCCGCCAGGGCGCGGTCCCGGCGACGAACGGCGGCGACCAGCGCGATGACATCTTCGATGACATGGCCGACCGCGCGCCGGTGCTGATCTGGGTGAGCGATGCGCAGGGGCGCGCCTCGTGGTTCAACCAGCGCTGGCTCGAGTCCAGCGGCGGCACCCTTACGACCGAGATCGCCGCGGATTGGCAAGAACGCATCCACCCCGAGGACCGCGGCCGCTGCCGGGAACGGCTCGCGGTGGCGATGGCGCGCCGCGCCGAGTGCGCACGCGAATACCGTCTACGTGGCGCTGCGCGCGACCACCGCTGGATCCAGGAGCGCGCCAAGCCGCTCTACCACAAGGACCAGACTTTCGCCGGTTACATCGGTTCGTGCACCGACATCACCGAGATCAAGCTGGTCGAAGAGAATCTGCAGCGCCACCGCGACCACCTCAACCGCCAGCTGCACTTCGCCGGCACGCTCAACCGCATGACCCAGGCCATCACCGGCCTGGACAGCAGCCGCGGCATCCTCGACGCCCTGGCACGCATCCTCGGCGAGGCCCTGGCCATCGAGCGCTGTTTGATCGTCGAGGTCTCACTGGCGCGGCGCCTGGCGCTGCGCTGCGCCGAATGGCGCAGCGCAGGCTGCCCACCGTCCGGGCACGCGGAGGGCGATCTCAACATCGATTCCTTCCCGGAAACCCTGCGCCACCTGTGGGAGATGCGTGCTGCCCTGGAGTCGCACGCCGACCACCCCAACCCGCGTTTCGCCAGCGAGGGCAGCGCGACCCTGCTGCACGAGCGCCAGGGCATCCGCAGCCTGCTGTGGTACCCGTTCGGCTTCCGCGCCGACGGTTTCTCGCTGTTCATGCTCGACCACTTCTCGGCCCACCGCGCCTGGAACACCGACGAGCGCCACTTCCTCGAGGCGGTCGCCAACCAAGTCAACCTCGCCCTGCAGAAGATCCGCATCCTCGCGGCGCGCGCCGAGGCCGAGGAGGCGCTGCGCCGCTCCCTGCAGATGGAGGCGATGAGCCGGCTCGCCGGCGGCGTGGCCAACGACTTCAACAATCAGCTCACCGCGATCAGCGGCCACGCCGGCCTGCTCCGGGACGGGCTGGCCGAGAACGACCCCCTGCGCCGGAATGTCGACGCCATCCGCACCGCCAGCGAGCGCGCCAGCACCACCACGCGCCAGCTGCTCGCCTTCAGCCGCAGCCAGATCACGCGGCCCGCCGACGTCGATCCCGCGACCCTGCTCGACGATCTCGCCCGCACCCTGCGCCCGCTGCTCGGCGAGGACGTGGCCCTGGTCATCGCCGCCGAGCCGGGCCCTGGCATGCGCGCGGACGCGCGCCAGTTGGAATCGGCGCTGGTCAACGTCGCGATCAACGCGCGCGAGGCGATGCCGACGGGCGGCACCCTGAGGATCGCGACCAGCACGGCCACTCTCGACCGCGACACCGCGCAGCGCCACGGCGTCGCGCCCGGCGCCTTCGTCTGCATCCAGGTCGCGGACACCGGCGTGGGCATGGACCAGGCGACCCTGGCCAGCGTCTTCGAGCCCTACTTCAGCACCAAGCAGCCGGGTGGCGCCGGGCTCGGGCTGTCCTCCGCGCACGGGCAGGTGACGGCGATGGGCGGATTCATCACCCTGGTCAGCTGCCCCGGGCGCGGCACCACGGTGTCGATCTGGCTGCCCAGTGCCGGGCTGGAAACGATGGAGAAGACCGGTCGCCGGCCCACCGCCCTCCTCCCCATCAGCAGCGGCGGCAGCGAGACCGTGTTGGTGGTCGAGGACGAGCCGGCGGTGCTCGACCTGGTGCGCGACACCCTCCGCCACGCCGGCTACAATGTGCTGGGCGCGCAGCACGCGCAGGAGGCCGAGCGTCTCGCCGCCCAACACCGCGGCGACATCCACCTGCTGCTCACCGACGTCGCCATGCCCAAGACGACCGGCACCGCCCTGGCCAGCCAGCTGGCCGCGACCCGGCCGACGATGCGCATCATCTTCATGTCCGGCTACGCCGCCGACGCCTTCGCGGTCGGACGGGAGCTCGGCACAGCGGGATTCCTGGCCAAGCCGTTCACCATCGATGAATTGATGCGGGCGGTGCGGGTGGCATTGGATGTGGTGACTGGGTAGGCAGGTCGCGGACCGCGGCATGGGACGACGCGCCGGCACTACTTCAGATCATGGCCTGTGAGCGCTGCTCCAGCGCCAGGGCCGCCTGGGCACATGGCATCGCCTCCCTACCTTCCGCTTGTCCCACAGCGCCCACCGTAGGTGAGCGCAGAAGGTGCCCCCGGCCCCGCTGCCAACGCTTCCACAAGTTAGCTCCTGCATACTTGTCAGCCCCGATCGCTGGATAGGGTGCAGCCGATTCTTTGCCATTTCGATCTCCGCCCCGGGGCTATAACCATGAGATTCCTCCTTCGCGCGCTCATCCTGGCGGCCATCAGCTGCGGAGCCGCTTCCGCCGCGACCGTGAACTGGACCGGGCCAGCTACCGGGAACTGGAGCGTCGCGTCAAACTGGACCCCCAGCGGCATCCCCAACTTCTCCAATGATGTGGTCATCCCGGCCGGAGTTACGACCACGGTCGACCTCAGCATCCCGATCAACTCGCTGACCTCGGCGGGAGATGTGATCATCACCGGCCAAGGCACCTTAGTCACTCAGAGCGTGACCATGACCGGTCAGCTGAAGCTGAGTGGTGGCACCCTTGCATCCGCGACACTCAATACGGGCACCGGCGGCAGTTATGTCGGCACGGCCGCCAACAGCACCATCAGCGGCGTCACCATCGCGACCGGGACCATCCTCGATCTCAGCCAGATCAACGGCACCCAACTCAACGTCATCAACGGCCTGACCATCAACGGCACCGGTCAGATCCTGATCGGCTCCAGCGATGGGACACGGACCGCCCAGCTGTTCTCCGGCAGCACCCAGACCTGGGCCGGCACCGGCAGCATCGTCTTTGGCGGCTCGACCAGCGACCTCATCCGGCTCAGCGTCGACGCGACCACACTTACCAACCAGGTCACCATCCGCGGCAAGTCCGGTCAGTTCTTCTCGCAGAACACCGCAACCGCGCTCGCGAACCAGGGCACCATCAGCGCCGATGTCAGCGGCGGCACCATCAACATCCTCGCTGCGATCTCGCCCCTCACCAATTCCGGGACCAGGCTGGCCAACACCGGCGGCACCCACACCGTCGGCTCCCCCTCCGGGTGGGGCACGGGGCCGCTCAACGCCAATACTGGCGGCATCCTTCAGCTCGGCGGCGCCTTCGCGACCGCCACCGCCCAGAGCGTCGTGCAGAGCGGTGGCACCGTCCAGCTCGTCGGTACCTTGAACAATATCGGCAACGTCTTCACTCCGGCGTCCACCGGCGGCCCCTGGGTCCTTGCCGGCGGCACCCTCAATGGCGGCACCCTCAGCGGGGCGAGCGCGCTCGTCGGCAGCGCTTCCGGCGGCACCCTCAATGCCGTCACTGTCGCCTCCGGCGCCAGCGTCGACCTGACCCAAACCAACGGGGCGAACTGCACCATCACCGGCGGGCTCACCCTTACCGGCACCGCCACCATCCTGATCGGCTCCAGCGATGGCACCCGCACTGCCCAGCTGTTCTCCGCAGGTACCCAGACCTGGGCCGGCGCCGGC
>JBBQSO010000009.1:0-95662 GCA_038213805.1 Planctomycetota bacterium
AGCATGGTACCGCGTGCCGCCGCGACCGCCGCCAGCCCGGCGAGATCGCACATCCGCCCGGCGACGTGCACCGGCACCACCACGTCCAGGCGCTCACCGCAGGCGGCGAGGATCTCCGGGGTCAGCAGCAGGGTGTGCGGATCGACGTCGAGCAGCACCACCTCGGCACCGAGCAGCAGGGCCTGGGTGGCGGTGGCGACAAAGGTGATCGCCGGCACGCCGACGCGCGTGCCCGGCCCGATGCCCGCGACCTGGTAGAGCAGGCGCAGCGCGCTGGTGCCGTTGGCCACCGCCACCGCATAAGGCGCCCCGCTCGCCGCGCGGATTGCGGCCTCAAAGGCGTCCACCGCCGCCCCGCAGGTCAGCGCCGGCCCGCGCAGGACCTCCGCCACTGCGGCGATGTCTTCTTCGGTGATGCAATGGCGTCCGTACCCGATCACGTGTCATCCCCCGGACACCAGGATGCATCACTGCGCGCGAATCCGCAACCGGCGTACGCGCGATGGAACACCTGCACCATTCCCACTGATTTGGCCCGCCGCGTGCGTTACCCCCCGCGGAGACCCCCATGTCACTCTCGATCGGCTTCAACGTCTCCGCCCAGCACGCCCACGCCAACCTGGTCGCCGCCGACCGCAGCCTGAGCGACTCCATCAGTCGCCTCTCTTCCGGTCTGCGCATCAGCCGCGCCGGCGATGATCCCGCGGCCATGGTGCTGGCCAACAACCTCCGCCACAACCTCAGCGGCATCACCCAGGCCAGCCAGAACAGCGAGGAAGGGGTGACGATGGTGCAGACGGCGGAGGGCTCGATGGACCAGATCTCGGCGCTGCTCTCGCGCATGCGCACGCTCGCGGTGCAGGCGGCCAACGACAGCATCCAGGACGTCACCAGCCGGCAGGCGCTGCAGGACGAACTCGACGCCGCGGTGTCCAGCATCACCCGCACCGCCGATAGCGCGAGCTTCGGCTCCAAGAAGCTGCTCCAGGGCGCGCTCGCCGACAACACCCTGGCGGTGCCGGCGCAGGCGCTGTTCTCCGCCTCCGCCCAGAACGCCGCGCAGTTGCCGGGCGGGATCCGAGCGGGCAGTCCGCTCACCGCCACCGTCGCCGCGCCGGGCATCACCTTGGCGCGCAGCACCTACCAGGTGACCCTCACCACCGACGGCATCACCCCGGCCGCGGCCACGGCACCGTTGCAGGGTCTGATCCAGAACGGGCAGCCGCTGACCGGAATCGCGGGCGGCACGGTGACCATCGCCGGCGCGCTCGGCAGCCGCACCCTGACCCTGCCAGCCAACGCCACGATCAACGATTTCCTCGCCCAGGTGAACGCCTTCAGCACGCAGATCGGCGCCAAGGCCGCCTACGACGCCAGCACCGGCGCGCTCACCGTCGAGAGCACCTCCAGCGGCGCGCAGACCTTCACCATCACCAGCAGCGACATGACCGGCGCGGGCATCGGCCTGCTCGATTCCGACACTACCGGTCCGACCAACACCTTCCTCACCGCCGCGGCCGCCCAGACCATCGACCTCGCCTACACCGATGCCGCGGGCACGGTGCGCTCACTGACGCTGACCCAGGACGGCACCTCACCCGGCGGCCTGACCTTCACCAACCTCGCCGGCGGCCCCGAGGCCGCGCCGCCCTACACGTCGTTCGCGCCCGGCGCGTTCAGCTGGACGGTGAAGGACACCAGCGGCGGCGCGGTCGGCTCGGCCACCACCGTGCCCGCGGGCAGCTACGGCGCGACCCGCAGCAGCACGACCTTCATCCAGACCGGCGCGCTCGCCAACCAGACCACCACCATCGATATCCCGGACATGCGCGCCGCAGCCCTCGGCTACAGCGCCGGGCTGGTTGGCAGCAACTTCGGCAGCCTGCAGGATCTCACCAACGGCCATGCCCTGCTGGTCGGCGACGCCACCAAAGCGCTGCAAGTCATAGACGCGGCGATCAATGAGGTCAGCTCAGCGCGCGGCAAGCTCGGCGCGGTGCAGGCGAACGGCCTGGAAACCACGCTCAGCACGCTGCAAAGCTCGATCACCAATTTGACCGCCGCCGAGAGCAGCCTGCGCGACGTCGATTTCGCCGCGGAAAGCGCCAATTTCGCGCGCAACAATATCATCTACCAGGCGGCCACGGCGATGCTCGCCCAGGCCAATCAGATTCCGCAGACGGTGCTCAAGATGCTGAACAATGGCTGATGGCTGATGGCTGATGGCTGATGGCTGGCAGCTGGCAGCTGGCTGATCCTTGCCTGGTATCTGTTTCGAATTCGGAGTTGCGATGCCCACGAACGAGGCGCTGCGGCGCGCAGCGCCGTCAGCCATCAGCCATCAGCCATCAGATCAGCCTACTTCGGCGACTCGGCCGGTGCAGCGCCGGCGGCCCCAGGCACCTTCGGCACCTCCTTGGGCGCGTCCGGATCCGGGCCGAACTCCTTGACCATGGCGATGGCCTGGGCGGTCACCGGGTTCTTGGCGGGGCCGTCGGCGGCGGCGGCGGCGATCACCCGCGCGACGCGCTCCTGCTCCTTGACGAAGGCGGCCTTCTTCGGGTCCTTGGCCAGGTCAGGCAGGGTCTTCATGGTCTGGGCCTGCTCCCACACCAGCTGCGCGGCGTGGAAACGCGCCACGCACTTCTGGTCGGGCGATCCGTAGGGCAGCACGTCGAGTTTGAGCAGCTGCAGCAGCGCGTTGTCCTTGTCGCCCCCCTCCTTCAGGCACAGGCCGAGGCCGAGGCTGACCTGCGCGAGGCGCTCCGGCTGGGCCGGGGTGATCTGCAGCTCCATCTCGCGGAAGATCGCCACCGCGTCCTTGGGCTTCTTGAGCGGACCGCGCAGCGCCTCGGCGCAGTACATCCTGAAGTGGAACCACACCTCCTGCTCGTCGAAGACGCGGAAGGTGTTCTTACGCATGAATTCGGTGAACTTCGCGATGTTGCCTTCCCCACCGGCGATCGCGCAGCGGACCGCATACGCGCGCGAGGCCGCGGCCGGCACGCTCGACTTCTTGTCGAGGGCCTCGAGTTCGTCCGCGACCTTGACCGCATCCGGGTTCTTGGACAGGGCATAGTCCATGCCCATGTGGTACTTGGCATCAAGCCACAGCCGATGCGCCGCGACCGGCGGCGTGCCGGTCGGGTTGCCGGAGAACCCGTTGACCACCACGGCGAAGGCCTTGGCCGCGTCCGCGAACTTTCCGGCCAGCTCCCAGCACTCGCCCTCGGCGTAGCTGCCGTAGGTCTTCTCCCACTCGCGCATGCCGGCTGAGACCTGGTTGAAGCGCTCGGCGGCGGTCTCGTAGTTGCCCGCGGCCTTCTCCTCCTCGCCACGCTTCCAGGAGCCGGCCTCCATACCGGCGTAGACGATGCGCACCACCTCGTTCGGCTTGAGATGGTTGAGCGCGACGTTGTCGCCCTTGAGGGTGCGGTACGCGATGTCGGTGGCGGTCTCGGACTCGACGTAGGCCGGCAGCGCCAGGCTGCTGCTCTTGCGGTAGATCAGGTCCTTGCCGTCGCTGTCGGCGGCCACCGCCGCGCCTGCGGAGAAACCTGTGGCGACGAACAGCATGAGGAGGGCGGTGCGGCGCGGGGTCATGGACGCTCCAGGGCGGATCGGCTTCACAGGGCGCCGAGGTACTTGCGGTATTCGAGGCGATCCTCGTTGGAGATCGCGGTATCCTTGTCGATCTTGCCGATGATCTCGCGGGCGAGCTTGTCGCCCGCCTGCTCGACCTCGCGCTCGCTGCTACCGAGCTTGGCGGCGAGCACGGCGTGGTCGAAGGCGACCGTCAGCTTGCCGGCGGCCGCGAGCTGGCGCGCCCACTCCAGATGCGCGCGGCACTGCGACTCGACCGCGACCGGCGCGTAGGCGACGTGGCGCAGCGCGGCGAGACCGTCGTCAGCCTTGCCCGCCGCGATCAGGTCGCTGGCCATGGCCAGGCCGATGTTCGCCCAGGCGGTCGGATCCTCGTCGACCTTGATCTTGCCGAGCGCCGCGGTGAGGAACGCCGCCGCCTCGGGGAATTTCTTGGCTGCGCGCAGCACCTGCGCCTGGCCGAGGATGCCGCGCATGCCGCCCTCGGGCGAGTTCCACGCCTCGGCGTTCTTGGCGAGCAGCGCGTAGTCGGCGGCGGCGCCGTCGTGGTCGCCCTTGGCGAGCTTGAGGTCGGCGCGGCGCCAGGTCACCTCAGGCAGCTTGACGGTGGTGGGGAAGCGCTCGGTCAGCTCCTTGAGCGCGGCGAGCGCCTCGTCGACCTTCTTCTGCCGGCCGAGCAGATCGGCGAGCGCCATTGCCGAGCCCACCAGCTCCCACTGGTACTTGGCAGTGGTCAGCGCCTTGCGGTACTGCTCGATGGCCTTGTCGGCCTCGTCGTTCTTGGGGCGCAGCACCTCACCGCGCTGGAAGCTCGGATCCTCGGCCGAGGTGTAGTCCACACGCACGTACTTGGAACGCGGCTTGGTCGACGCCACCGGATGCGCGCCCTTGGGGTCGCCGAGGATGAACTCGACCTGGTCGATGGTCTCGCTGGTCACCCAGGCATTGGCGACCTGTGAGCCGTCGGTGAGGATGATGGTCGCGGGTGCGGGCTCGAGCGCGGCGCCGCTGGCCGCGAACGGCAGCAGCAGGCACGCGGCCAGCAATGGGAGGGAGGTGCGCTTCATTTGGGATTCGCCTCGCTGGGAGTGGTCTTCTTGGCCGGGGCCGCGGGCGCCGCTGTCGGTGGCTTCGCGCCTCCAGCAGGCGCCGGCGTTGCTGCCGGCGCGGCCGGTGCTGCGGCCGCCGGCGTTGCGACTGGCGCAGCCACCACTGCCGCCGGTGCGGGCGCCGGATCCGCGGCCACGGGCGAACCGACCGCCACGAACACCGTGACGTCACGGTCCTCGTCGGCATCGTGGGCGACGCGCGCCTCCATCGCCGGCGCGTCGACGTCGACGAAGAGCGCCTCGGACTTGCCGCCGACCTCGATGTGGTCGATGCGGTAGGTCGGCTTCTCGGTCACACCGCTGTATTCGTAGAGTTTAAGGAAGCTCTCGGCGATCTGCACCGCGCCCGAGTTCTTCGCGCGGCGCACGCGCGCATCGTCCCCCGCCAGGCGCGGCCCGATCAGGTCGCGCGAGACGCCAGACTTGTTGCGGCGCTTGAACGACAGGTCGTCGTTCAGGCCCTTGACCTCGCCGAGCGCCCCGGAGAGCTGCCAGACCTGGATGTAGGCCTGCCAATAGGCATCGCGCTGGCTGGGGTCGGTCGCGAGGTCGTCACGGTTCTTGATCGCGATGACACGCGCGGCGTTGATCTTGTCCTTGGGCGGTGGTCCGTTCGCACCCGGGTTCTTGATGCCGTCGAGCACCGCGTCGACGTAGCCGATCGCGTAATCGGAATTGTCCGGGTAGCGCTTGAACAGCTCGAGCAGGATGGGCAGGGCGCGCGCGGTGTCGCCGCCCTCGCGGTAGGCGTGGGCAAGGCGGGTGTTGACGGTCAGGTCGTAGGCCGAGACCTGGATGAGGTCTTCGAAACCGGCCAGGGCGGCGCCCACCACCTTGTACTGCTCATCGCCGAGCACGGTGCGCAGCGGCGCCAGCACCTTGGTGCGGAAGTCGGCGATCTTGGCCAGGCACTTCGGGTAGTCGGCGCGCACATGGCCGTTCCACTTGTCGGGCGACGCGCTCTCGAACAGCTTGAGCTCGTCTTCGCTGTCCCAGGCGAGGTCGACGACCTCGGCCCACGGCTTCTTGAACTCGGCGCGCGTGGCGATCTGCGTGGTGTAGGCGTCGACGACGTTCTTGGTGTCCTTCTTGAAGGCTTGCAGCTTGCTGTCGGCGAGCAGCGTTTTCTGGTACTTCTCGTAGAGCCCGGCCGCGCGCTCGTGCTCGTTCAGCGTCCACAGCGTGTTGGCCACCGCGAGCACGTTGACCGGCTTGGTCGCCGGCGTGATCAGCGGCTCGTAGAGGTCGGCGAAGGCGCGCTTGGCCTCGTCGGCGATGGTCGCGAGCTGCGGCGAGGCGCCTGGCTGGCGCGAGAGCTGGTCGGCCTGGCTCATCACCTGGCTGAACGCGCCAGAGAGCAATATCGAGGCGTTGCGCAGGTCGCTATCGACGTTCCTGCCCTTGAGGCGCAGCTGCTGGCGCTTGATGATCGCGTAGGCCTGCTGGAACAGCGGCCAATTATGCAGCAGCGGCTGCGGGTCCTTGGCCTTGTCGCCGGCCAGCGCCGCCTTGTTCATCTCGAACACCGCCTTGGCGAGCTGGCGCACCAGCATGGCGCTGAGCACGTCGTCGCCGGGCGCGGTCTTCCAGAAGGGCGGATCGAGCTGCTTGATCACCTCCTCGTACTTGCCGTCGGTGATCTTCTTCGCGATGCCCACGCCCAGCACCGTGGTCTGGGTCTGCTCGCACAGTTTTTTGCGCGCCGGCGTGATCTTGGGGTCGGCAAGCTCCTGCTTCACCTTCTCCATCACGACATTGATCTCCTGCTCGAGATCATTGCTCAGGCGCAACGCGGTGTCCTTGTCCTTGGTGTCTTTGCTGGCGCTGAGCTTGTCCACCCACTTGACGGTGGCGGAGCAGATCAGACCGAAGGCGCGCAGGTCCTCCTCCGGATAGGCCTTGGCATAGGCGCGGGCTAGGCCGATCGCCTCTTCGTGATTGCCTTCGCTGAGGGTGATGACGATGAGGTTCCAGTCCTGCGCCTTGCCGCTGTCCTCGGGCGCGATGCGCTTCTGCAGCAGGCCGGCCTCTTCGATGAGGTGCTGCGCGGCCTTGTTGCGCGAGCTGACGATATTCGCGTAGTTGTATGCCTCGCCGACCAGCTGCTTCACCATCTGGCCGCTGCCTTCGACAAAGGCCGGGTCCTTGCCGGGCATGCGCCAGGGGTTCGGCTTCTTCTGACGCGCCAGGTCATCGATGCGATCGGCGATGACGCGCGCGCCCTCGATCGACACCAGCGCGGCCTGGTAGCGCCACTCGAGCTTGTTCATGGCGAGCGCGTAGTAGTGGTACACCTGGGGGGCCTGCTCGATGAATTGCCCCTCATAGGCGGCGGAATTCAAGCCGAGCACGGCATCACGCAGCTGCACCGCGGCCTTCATCACGCTCTGCCGCGCCAGCCACGGATCGGCGGTACTGCTCGCATCGCTGAAAAGTGACTTCGCGACCGACACCGCCAGCGAGGGATCGGCGGCGATCGGGGGCTTCGACCAGCCGCCCTTTGATTCGGGACCCCCGGCGCGCATCCACTGCTTGGCGTAGAAAGCCATGTTGTTACGCACGGCGCCGGCCTCGGCGAGCAGCGCCATGCAGCCGCCCTCATCCCCCTTGGCGCGGAGCAGGCGCGCCGCGGATATGTAGGCCTGCGAGAGCTCATCGGAGATGTCCGCCGGGGTGGTCGCGAACTTCAGCCACGGATCGTTCTTGGCGCGCGCCAGGAACGACTCCCACATCTCCGTGCCCTTGGCGTAGCTTTCGGGCTTGCCTTGCTCGAGGCGCCAGCGCAATGCGTGCGCCAGCACCTTGAACTGCAGGCCGTAGATCTCGGCGCGCACCTTGGCGTCGTGGAAGTCCTTGGTGTCGAAGTTGATGACCGCGTTCAGGCTGCCGTCGACGTCGTCGTCCTTGGCCCCCTTGACCCCGGCGACGACCCCGGCGCTGAGCGTCATCGCGGTGTAGGCCTTGAGGAAGGGATTGGACTCGCCGAAATCGAATTCCCAGGTCGCGATCTTCTCGGCAAGGGTCGCCTTACCGTCCGGCATCCAGCTCATCAGCTGCTTGAGGGCCTCGGCGTAGACCTTGGGGTCCTGGCCGAACTCCGCGCCGCGGAAGGCGGCTTCTCGCAGCTCGGTGTAGCCCGAATTGAAGACCACCAGTGCGTCGAGGCGCAGATTCACCGCCTCTTTCAAAATGGGCAGGTATTTGGGATCCCGCTCCTCCAGGCCAAGCATGATATCTTCAGCCGGAGCGTGGGCCGCGACCAGTTCATAGGCAGCCTTGAAATCGACATCGAGCTGGCGCACCACGGCGTCGAGCATGCGCTTCAGGGCATCCTTCTTCTCGGGCGGGAACTCGGTGATCGGCCTGGGCAGGTACGGGTGCATCAGGCGCTGGATGTCCTTGGCCAGGCGCTCGAGCCCACTGCCGCCCGACTTGAACAGGCGCAACGCCACCGGTGGCAGGGTGTTCGACTTCGCCGCCGCTTCGATCTCGGTACGCAGGGCTTTGGCCTCGGCCTCCATCTTCTTGGCCGGCTCGCCCGCCACCGCGGCCTTGAACTGCTCATCGAAATTGAGGGTCAGGATCTTCTCGAACCAGCGGCCCTCGTCGGGATAGCCGGCGGCCAGGTACTCGTCGAGCTGGCGCCGGGCGGCGAGGCGCATGCCGAGGAAGGAGAGCTTGTTGACCGCGGTCGCCTGCACATCGCGATCGCCCGCCGTGGCTGCCATCAACGGGGCCGCCCCCGCAAACGCCAGGGACAGCGCCAAGAGAGTGTTCGATAGGGACTTGCGCATGTCTGATCCTTGCCGTGCCGAGGGCCCGCCCGTCCCGGATCGGCCGTGGCGGGGCCGTACGGGCGGGGATGCCTACTGTAACGTGGCTCCCCGGGCCTTGGCGAGCAAAGCCCCGCCCCCTCCTGGCAGGGTGTAACATACTGAAGGCCGCCCCGTTCACGCCGGATCGGCATGATGCCGGGGGCCACGCCATGGGCTGGCTGCGCCTGTCTACCGGATGACCCGCGTTATGGGTCCATACTGCGCCCGCGTGCCGGACTGATCGGCCTGCCAGCCAGTCTCGACCCTATCCGGCTTCAGCGCGGCGCGCAGACCGGGCTCCAGGCCATGACCAGCGGCCGCTCGGTGTGCGCCAGCGCCAGCCACCAGGCGAGCGGACCACCGTCGACCCCAACCTGGGCCAGGACCATGCTGCCGGTCAGCCCCAGGCGCGCGGCCAAGCCGCCGCTCTCGGGGAAGCGTTCGACCGGCAATGGGGTGGCGATGCCCGCAAACTCACGCGCGCGAGCCACCGCTGCGCCCAGATCGCCGATGCGGTCGGCCAAGCCCAAGGCCACGGCCTCGTCGCCGGTGTAGACCTTGCCGCCGGCCAGACCCTTGACCTTCACCGGGTCGAGGTGCCGGCACTCCGCAACGATGCCTTGGAAGCGCCCGTCGACCGCGCTGATCACCTGGCGCAGCGCGGCCTCCTTCTCGGGCCCGAAGCCGCCGGTGGTGAAGAGCGTGGCGCGCGGCGCGCTCGCGATGGTATGACGATGGATGCCGAGCAGATCGCGGGTGCCGTCGAGATCGGGCATCAGCGCGAACACCCCGATCGAGCCGGTGATGGTGCCGTGGTGGACGAAGATCTCGCGCGCCGCGCAGCCCAGGTAGTAGCCGCCGCTGGCCGCCACGCCGTCGAACAGCGCCACCACCGGTTTGCGCGCCGCGCAGCGGCGGATGGCGTAATGGATGCGGTCAGAAGCGTCGGCGCTGCCACCGCCGGAATCGACGCGCACCACCACCGCCGCGACCACCGCATCGTCCGCCAGGCGGTCGAAGAGCTCGGCGGTGTCGTCGCCATTGATGGTCATGCCGGGCTGACTGGAGCCGCCGTCGAAGATCTGGCCCTCGAGCTCGACCACCGCCACCGACTTCGCCGGGCGCGGCCCCTTGTCGCCGTTCATGACGGTGCGCAGGAAGGCCATCGCCCCGGTGATGGACCCCAGGTCGGGCTCATTGCGCTCAACCTTGAAGCGGCTGATCGGCGCCGGCTGGGACCCCAGCCAGGCGCCCGGCTCGACCGCGCGGTCGACCAGCTTGCCGGCGCTGGCGATGGCCGCCGTCTGAGGACTCTGGGCGCGCACCGCCTGCAGGGCGGCGGCATCGAAGCCGTGGCGCAGGCTGTCCGCGACCACCACCGCGTCGAGACCGTCGAGCAGACGCTGGCTTTCGACCATCGCCGCGGGGCTGGGCGCGCTGCGCGTCAGCGGCTCGGGCGCGGTCTTGGCCTCGCCGCTGGTGACCGCGTGGAAGCGCACGCCGACCCGGCCGAGCGCCTCGCCATAGTAGTCACTGCTGATCGCCAGCCCGTCGACCATCAGGATGCCGGCCTCGGCCATCACCACCTCGTCGCAGGCCGCCGCGACCACGAAGGCGCTGTCCGAGGTGTTGTCGAGCAGGCAGGCCACGGTGTGACCGGGCGGACGCGCGCGCAGCACCACCGCCAGCTCTTCCGCCGCCGCCAGACCGGGTGAGAAGCCATTGGTCAGGTCCAGGACCAGACGCGGCTCCGGCGCCTTGAGCGCCTGGCGCAGGCGGAAGCAGGCATCGAACAGCGACCAGCCGCTCTCCTGGAGCAGGAACGAGGTCGGCCGCAGCGGGAAGCTGCCGCTCAAAGTCATGATCAGGGTACCGCCGCCGGGCAGGGGCGGCGCCGCCCCTGCCACGCCATCGGCGGCACCCGCCAGCGCCGCGGCGCCGAACAGCAGGCAGGTGGCGAGGCTGAGGCGGGACGAGGTGCGCATGGCGGAAGATAGCAGTCGGAAAGGAGGGAAGAAGGGGAGAACAGGGAGCGAGGGAGCGAGAAAGATGGGGAGACCAAAGAAGGGAAAGACGCGCAGGTGCGAGGGCGCGTTTTTTTCCGACCTCCACTCCGTGCTTCCTTCCGTCCTCGCTCCCTCGCTGCCTTGCCCCCTTCCGCCCCCCCCCACCTCCCACGACGGACTTCCGGTATAGCCTCCAGCTCCCGTATCTTTCCTTCGTCGTCGCAAATCCACCTCCCGGCCACCTCAAACAGCTTCCTACCGCTCCCTTGAGATCCGGCCCAGGCAGGATACGTATGAGCACCTTTCTCAGCTCCGGCCCCCCCGAGGTACCCACATGCGCGCGCTGACCACCCTGCTTCTCCTCGTCTTCGGGCTGTGCCTGACGACCCGTGCTCAGGCCGAGGACCACCCCTCGCTGGGCTCGAAGCAGTGCCAGTCCTGCCACCAGGCGATCTACGAGCACGAGAAGAGCTCGCGCCACTGGCTGTCCTTCAAGGAGTTCGCCAAGGGCGCCGGCGAAGCCATCGCCACCAAGGCCGGCGTGGCCAAGCCCACCGAGGCCGGCACCCGCTGCGTCGAGTGCCACGGCCACACCTACCTCAATGACAAGGGCAAGAGCAAGGTCGAGCCGACCTCGTGCGAGGCCTGCCACGGCAAGGCCGGCGACTACCTGACCCCGCACAACGTGAAGTACGATGCGGCCAAGAACGGCGCCGATCCGGCCGCCTTCCTCGCCAAGCGCCGTGCCGACAGCGTCGCCGCCGGCATGACCGCGCAGTGGCGCCTGAACGGCGGCTACCGCAACTGCTTCAACTGCCACGTCGGCACCGACGAGCCGATCGTCAACGGCGCCGGCCACCCGGTGATGAAGGAATTCGAGCTGCTCGCCTTCAGCCAGGGCACCACCCGCCACTGGCACGGTGAGGCTATGAAGCAGGACGGCAGCGGCCGCCAGGGCGCCATCCACGTCGCCGGCCAGGCGCTGACCATGCAGAAGGCGCTCGCCGCGGTCGGACTCTCCAAGGACGCCGGCGCCTACCGCACCGGGTACTTCGCCATGGCCAAGGCCGCCGGCGCCCGTCTCGGCGAACTCGCCGCGCTGCTGCCCGACCGCGCCGAACTCAAGGCCGTAGTCGACGCCGCCGCGCCGCTCGCGACCCTGACCGGCGACGATGCGGGCAAGTGCGCGGACCTCGCCAAGACCCTCGACCCTCTGGTCGTGGCGCTGCTCGACAAGCTCGACGACACCCCGCTCGCCGACGACGTCGGCGCCAAGCTCATCCCGGCCAACATGCCGGCGAAGTGAGCGCGACCCGGCCCGCGCCGCCCCCGCCGCCCACCAGGTAGACCATGGCCCAAGATGTGCGCGAGATCACCCGGCCCCAGCGCTGGGCGGTGCCGTTCGATGCCGAGATGACTGACGCCGACGTGGCGCGGGTGGTGGCGCTGCCGCTGTTCGCGCGCATGGACGCCAAGAAATTCCCGGCCCGCATGCCGCTCGACGGCATCGTCCGCAACGACTGCGCGCTGCGCAGCTACAGCGACCGCCAGCTGGTGGTGCGCCAGGGCGACTACGGCAGCTCCGCGTTCCTGATCGTCTCCGGCGAGGTCAAGGTCTACCTCGAGGGCGACATTCCCGAGGAAGAACTCGGCCACGACCACGAGCACCCCAAGAACCTGCTCACCCAGGTGTGGCGCAACCTCTTCCCGCCGCCCGAGCGCGCGCCCAAGCACCTGCTCGCGGTCAGCAGCGGCGACGCCACGGTGGCCGGCAGCTCGACGGTCAACGTGTTCTTCCAGGACCTGCCGGCGGTGGGCAAGCGCGGCGGGCCACCGCCGGTGATGGGGCCCGGCACGGTGTTCGGCGAGATGTCGGCGCTCGGCCGCACGCCGCGCAGCGCCACGGTGGTGGCGACCGGCAGCTGCGAGCTGCTCGAGATCCGCTGGCAGGGCCTGCGCGACCTGCGCTCCAGCGACAAGGGCTTCAAGGAATACGTCGACGGCATCTACCGCGAACGCAGCCTGACCAGCGACCACTTCCAGACCTCGCCGCTGTTCGCGCCGCTCGGCGAGACCGGCATCGAGGTGCTGCGCCACGCCGCGATCTTCGAGTCGCACGGCAGTTTCGAGTGGAGCGGGCAGTACAAGAAGGGGCGCCAGGAGCGCCGCCAGAAGCGCACCGCCGCGCCCAGCAACGAACCCGAGATCTGCGGCCAGACCCAATCCGCCGAATCCGTCTACCTGGTGCGCGCCGGCTTCGCGCGCGTCAGCCACCGCGTCGGCGTCGGCGAGGTCACCAGCCGCTACATTTCGCGCGGCGACCTCTTCGGCATCGAGGCGCTGCACGCCTACATCAAGGGCAACCGCGCGCCCATCTACGGCTCGACGCTGCGCGCGCTCGGCTACATCGACGTCATCAAGCTGCCCCTCGCACTGGTGGCGCGCGCGGTCGAGAGTTCGTCGGCGGCCGCCGCGTGGCTCGCCCAGGGCAACAGCGAACTGCTGCACGAGCAGGACCGCGCCCACCTCGCGCCGCTCAAGGGCGAGATGATGGAGTTCGGCACCGAGTCGCGCGTCTACAACGGCACCAGCATCATGGCCATCGACCTCGAGCGCTGCACGCGCTGCGACGATTGCGTGCGCGGCTGCTCGAACGCGCACAACGGCCAGCCGCGCTTCGTGCGTCACGGCGAGGTCAACCAGGGCTTCCTGTTCCCCAACGCCTGCATGCACTGCCAGGACCCGGTGTGCATGATCGGCTGCCCGACCGGCGCGATCAGCCGCACCAAGGACGGCGGCCAAGTGGTGGTCAACGACCAGACCTGCATCGGCTGCTCGACCTGCGCCAACAGCTGCCCCTACGACAACATCCGCATGGTCGAGCGCAGCCACTATGGCGAAAAGCTGGTCGACCAGAAGGGCAACGCCGTGCTGCGCGCCAGCAAGTGCGACCTGTGCTACGACCAGGTCGGCGGCCCGGCCTGCGTGCGCGCCTGCCCGCACGACGCGCTCCACCGCGTCGACTTCCCCGACCTGCTCACCCTCACCGAACGCCGGGACCCGCAATCGTGATCGTCGCCTTCTGGCCGCGCCGCCTGCTCGCGCTCTCAGTCGCCGCCGTCGCGGTGGCGGGCGCGGTGGCGTTCGCGCGCATGCGCGCCGCGCAGCTCGAGGACAACGCCTTCTGGAGCGGCTGGACGCTGCTCGCGATCTTCGTGGTGCTGGCCGTCTACAACCTGCGTAAGCGCGTCTCCAACCTGCCGCTCGGCACCTCGGCGACCTGGTTGCAGTGGCACATCTACCTGGGCCTGATCGCGATCGCGCTCATCCACGTGCACATCGGCTGGCACATGCCCTCAGGCTCGTTCAGCTGGCTGCTCTACGGGCTGTTCTGGGCGGTTTCGCTGACCGGCGTGCTCGGCCTCATCCTGACCCGCACCCTGCCGCACCTGCTCACCGCGGTCGGCAACGAGGTGATCTTCGAGCGCATCGGCGAGCGCGTCGTCGACCTCCACGACGAGGCCGCGGGCATCGTCCAGGGCGTGCTCGGCCGGCCCGAGGGCCAGGTCCTGGCCGGCTTCTTCATCGACCGTCTCGACCCCTTCCTGCGCCGTCCGCGCTGGGCCTGGCAGGAGAGCCGCGAGCGCTGGCTGACCAGCCAGTGCGCCAACGTCGCGCGCCTTGCCGGACCCGACCTCGCCGACGCGGTCGCCGACCTCGAGGAGATCGCCCACGAGAAGCTGCTGCTCGACCGCCACTATTTCCTGCAGGGCATCCTCAAGGGCTGGTTGTTCGTGCACATCCCCTTGGCGACCATGGCGCTCACGGCCGCGGTCTATCATACGGGGATGGTGCTGTGGTTCAGGCCATGACCGACGTGCGGTGCGGGGTGCGGGGTACGGAGTGCGGAGCGCGACAGCAGACCGCTTTCGACGCGACTCCTTTTCCTGAGCCCGATCTCTGCACCACGGTCGCTCCGCACTCCGCACTCCGCACTCCGCACCCTGCGGCCGCGATTCCGATGGCGGACACCTGATGGCCCGCAAACTCGACAATCCATTCAGTCACAAGAACAGCGGCTACGAACGGCCGCTGCTGAGCCGCCTGCGCCGCGTGCGCGGGCGCTTGGCGCTGGCCGGCTTCACCGCCATGGTCCTGCTGCTCGGTGCCGCCTACCGCCAAGGCACCGGACTGGTGACCGAGGGCCAGCTGCACAGCAAGCACGCCTTCCTCTCCAAGGACTGCGCGGCCTGCCACGCCGCCGGCACGGCCGCGGTACACGGCGATGTCATGACCGCGAACTGCATGCGCTGCCACCGTGACATGAACGCCGAGCCGCACGGCAGCCTGGCGCTCACCGCCGAGGTCACCGCCGGCCGCGTGCGCGCGGCGACGCCCGAGACGCGCGCCGGTTTCATCGCCTGGGCCAACCAGCTGCCCGGCGGGCGCGTCCACCCGGCCACCCCGGCCGGGATCAGCTGCAGCACCTGCCACCGCGACCACCGCGGGCAGGACGCCGCACTGATCGGCATGACCGAGGCCGCCTGCCAGGCCTGCCACCGCAGCACCTTCGCCGCCTTCGACCGCGGCCACCCCGACTTCGCCGACCTCGCCGCGCAGCAGCGCCGCCAGATCAAGTTCGACCACGCCAGCCATTACGGCGAGCTCTTCGCCAAGAAGACCAAGGAGCGCCCGGCCTGCACCATCTGCCACGAGGCCCCGACCTCGGCCGAGGTGGTGACGCCGCGCCTCAAGCGCTCCGAGACCATCTGCATGGGCTGCCACAGCGATGCGGTGGCGCCCGCCGACCTGCTGCTGCTGACCAGCAAGGGCGACGAGCCGACCGGCTTCGCGCAGGTCGCCGCGCTGCTGCCCAAGGTCCTGAAGAGCGCCGCGCCCGCGCCCGACATGGCAGCGCTGGCCAAGCCGGGTGCGCTCGCGCAGGTTCTCGGCGTCGCCGCGCCCGCGCTGCTCGCCGATGGCGACCGCCAGCTCGGCGACGGCGATCTGCTCAAGCGCCTCGCCGCCGGCACCGAGAACAAGGCCGACCCCAGCACCTTCCCGAACGGCCGCTGGACGGTGGCCAACGCCGAGAACGAGGACTACGTGCAGCTTACCTACCGCACCACCGGCCACCGCGACGCGCGCGTGGTCGCCTGGTTGGCGTGGCTGCGCGGGGTCGACCAGACGGCGCGCGGCACGCTCGCCGGCGCCGACCGGGCGGCCTGGACCAAGGCCACCCAGGCGCTGGTCCTCGATCTCACCGCGATGACCGCGCCGACGGTCAAGGAATCACGCTGCGGGCTCTGCCATTACGTCGGCGTCGATCCCGCCACCGGGGTGTTCGCCGATTTCGCCAAGTCGCCGGTCGACCGCCACTTCACCCGCACCTACTCGCACTTCGTCCACGCCAGCCAGGCCGAGAAGCAGGGCGCGAGCATCGACTGCCTGACCTGCCACGCTGCCCTGGCCGCGCCGCCCGCCGCGCCCGCAGATCACGCCAAGGACCCGCGCTGGATCGCCCTGCACCGCGAGCGCCTCGGCCAGGACTGGCAGACCATCGGCATCGCCACCTGCCAGTCCTGCCACAACTCCCACGCCGTCCGCCAGGACTGCGCGACCTGCCACCAGTACCACCAGTCGGTGAGCGGCCGATGACCGCCCGGCGGGATTGCTGCCCAGCGCGCCTTCAGCAGGCGCCGGCCGACGCTTGCACTCGGCCCGATCCCACGCATCACATGAGCTCGCACCTGCCCAGGAGAACGCGATGACCCTCCGTAGTCACTTTTGGTCGACCCTTCTGCTGCTAGCGTGTGTGGCAACCGCCCGCGTGGGCGCCGCCGAACCCGCGCCCAAGGCGCCGGTCGCCGGCGACCCGCATGCCGAGCTGTATTCCACCGCTGGGCGCTTCCCCTCGGCGACCACCTGCCGCCCCTGCCACGAGGCGCAGTACCGCCAGTGGTCGGTGTCGATGCACGCCTTCGCCGAGCTCAGCCCGACCATGGAGGCGCAGAGCGCGGAGATCACCCGCCAGTTCAACGGCACCATCGGAGTGTTCTGCACGCGCTGCCACACCCCGGTCGGCACCACCGCCGGCGAGTCGGCCAAGCTGCCCAACAGCCAACGCAGCAAGGTCAGCCTCGAGGGCGTGACCTGCATCGTCTGCCACCGCATCAACACCAAGTACGGCAAGGTGGTCGGCAACCTCCACCTCGTCGAGGGCGACCAGTTTGCCAAGGTCTACGGCTCGTGGGACGGCGGCGCGGTCGCCGAGGCGGCCAAGGGCGCCGGCATCGCCACCGCTCCCGGCCAGCAGGGCGCGCAGATGCACGCCACCGCCGACTTCTTCGAGCCGATCACCACCAGCGCCTTCTGCGCGCAGTGCCACGAGGTCATCAACCCGGGCGGCATCCACCTGCAGGACACCTACAGCCAGTGGCTGGGGTCGAGCTCGGCGCGCGAGGGCGTGCGCTGCCAGGATTGCCACATGGGCCCGGCGCCCGGCGTGAAGTCGGCCTACGTGACCGGCCCGGCCGCGATCCTGCCCGACGGCCGCAAGACCCGCGACCGCCCCCTCTCCAACCACATGATCGTCGGCCCCGAAGTGCCCGCGGAGCACCCCGGCGTGTTCCCGCACGGTGCCGCCAGCAACCGCGGCATCAGCAGTGACGGCGATGACAAGGACAAGCTCGACGAGGTCCTGCAGGGCGTCGACGACAAGTTCCTGTCTTCCCTAACCAGCGACGACTGGTGGCACTTCGACTACCGCGCCGGATGGGGCGGTGACGAATTCGAGAAGGCGGCCAAGGGCAAGGACTACCCCTTCCCGCCGCAGTGGAAGGACGAGGCCAAGCGCCGCGCCGCCGGCGAGTTCGTGAGACAGAACCTCGCCCTGATCAAGGAAGCCGAGACGCGCCGCGCGCTGCTCTTCCGCAACGGCGTGAAGATCGCCAAGCTCGACGTCGAGCCGACCCATGCGGTCGACAGCTCACTGTCCTTCTCCGTGCGCGTCGAGAGCCTGCTCGCGGCCCACAACATCCCGGGCGGCTTCCCGTGGTTCCGCCAGCTGTGGCTGCACGTGCAGGTGATCGCGCCGGACGGCAAGGTGACCTGGCAGTCGGGCGACCTTGACCCGGTCAACGACGACCTGCGCGACGGCTTCGATAACCGCGTCATGACCGGCGACATCGGCTTCGACGGGCAGCTCTGGAGCGCGCAGGCCTACCTGACCGAGCGCGGCGAGCACGGCGCGGACCGCTCGGTGTTCTTCCCCATCGCCACCGACGGGGACCCCACCGCCTTCCTGCGCCCGGCCACCGCGCCGGCCTCGCTACGCGGCAAGGACAACGGCTTCCGCATCGACCAGTCGAAGGTGCTGCCGCCGCTCGGCCACCGCACCCCGGACTACACGGCGCCACGCGACGCCTTCCAGGTGCCGGGCACCTACCAGGTGAAGGCGGACCTGCGCTTCCGCGGCATGCCGCCCTACTTCTACACCAACCACGGCCTCTACCGCAACGTGCGCTTCGTCACCGAAGCCATCGTCGAGGTGGATTCCAAGACCAGCGAGCTGAAAGTGGAGGCCGGCAAATGAGACCCCTGATCCTGAGCCTGTCGCTCCTCGCCATCGCCGGCCTGCCCCTGTCCGCCGCCGACGGTCCGACCCCCAAGCCCAAGCCGGCGGCCGACGCGGACGACGACGACGCCAAGCCGGCGCCCAAGGGCGGCACCGCCGCCGCGCCCGGCGGCGGGCAGAACACCCTGCGCGCCCCGGTCTTCGAGGACGTGTCGAACGTGACCCGCTCCTTCATCGATCCCGACCTAATCCCGGACGCGCCCAACCCGATCACCATCTTCGGCGATGGCTTCTGGGAACCGGGCACGCTGCAGAACGGCCGCTTCACCCCAAATCTGATCGTCTACGGCGACCTGCGCACGGGCTACTCCTACGCCGAGAAGCCCGACCCGGGCAGCGACACCGACGTCGCGAACGCGCGCACCCGCCTGACCCTCGAGACCGACCTGCAGCTGACCGCCACCGAGCGCATCCACGCGCGGTTCACGCCCATCTCCAACAACGGCACCGACACCGGCATCCTGTTCCGCCCCGATTACGACGCCAAGTTCGCGCACAGCCTCAAGCCGCAGACGCTGTTCTTCGAGGGTGAGCTCGACAGCATCCTCTCCGACTTCGGCGGCTCGGCGCAGCACGACGCCACCGACCTCAACTACGCGATCGCCATCGGCAAGTTCCCGCTTGAGCTGAACAACGGCTACCTGATCAGCGACATCTTCACCGGCGCCGGCGTCACCAAGAACAACATCACCGTGCCGTGGGCGGCCAACTTCGGCATCGGCGCGTTCTACGCCGTGCATGACGTCGACGCCGACGCCGGAACCGGCTTCCCCACCGACGGTCGCGCCTTCGCGCTGGCCGGCCTGCACGGCTTCGCCGACGTCGCCGACGTGCGCGTCGAGACTTCGCTGGTCTACCTCGACGTCCGCGATGGCGACTTCGTGGTCGGCGGGACCGATCGCCGCCAATACTACGGCGCTGTGTCGTTCGCCTGGCTGCGCGGGCCGATCGGACAGGGCCTGCACCTCCTCGGCAAGCTCGGCGACCCCGACGTGACCGGCAAGGGCGCACTGGTGGTCTACGAGAGCAACGTGCGCCTGACCCCGATCCGCGTCGACGGTGGCCTGTACGCCATGCTCGACGCGTTCGTCGGCACCCCGCACTGGAATTCGATCAGCGGCAACCTCAACCAGGTGGGCACGACCTTCCAGACCGACAACCTCACCGGCTTCCCGAACCAGCGCGGCGACGGGCGCGACGAGGCGGGCGTGGCGCTGGCGCTGCAGTACAAGACCCTGCGCCGCCGTCTGCACTTCATCCCCGAGGTCTCCTACGTCGACGACCGCAGCGATGCGAACAACGACACGACCGCGTTCGGGTTGCGCGTGAATTACGGGTTCGGTGTCCGTTACGTGCTGCGCATGGACCTGCGCCACTTCATCCCCAAGGTCGGCGAGTCATTCAACGCCGGACGCGCAGAGTTCCAGATCAAGTTCTGAACTCCCAGGAATAAAGGCAGCGCCCGCATGGCCGACTCCGCACCCGCCGCTGCACCCGTGGCCGTTCCTGTCGCGTCGCCGGCCGCCGCGCCGGTGGCGGCCCCGGCTCTGGCGGTGGCCGCCACCGGCATGCCCGTGCCAGGGCCGTTCGCATCAACCCTGCCCAAGCCGGGCATGTTTCTTGATGGCCTGCTG
Organism: Planctomycetota bacterium; assembly: GCA_038213805.1. Lineage (GTDB taxonomy): Bacteria > Planctomycetota > UBA11346 > UBA11346 > UBA11346 > BOG-1363. The sequence goes on from JBBQSO010000009.1 coordinate 19,804, forward strand.
CTGCTGGCCGCGGTGGCGGTGACGCTGATCATCGCCGAGACCAGTCTGCACCTGGCGGCCATCCGCCGCGATCGGCGCGCGCGCCTGAATGCCGCGGGCAAACGCACGCTCAATCTCCAGTCGCTGGCCGAGCGCGCTGCCCCGGATGGCGGTCAGGTCACCATGTTCCGCGCCCCCGACGCTGCGCGTGGGTCGGTCAGTCACGGCTCGGTGCGCACGCAGATGCCGCCCGGCATGGCCGCAGCCGCACCGGCGCACGCGGCGGCCGCCGTCACCCCGGTCGAGGGCGAGGCGCCCAAGGTGCCCGCCGGCTTCGAGCCCTACCGGGTCATCGCCGTCATCGACGAGGCGCCCGGCATCAAGACCTTCCGCTTCGCCCACTCCGAGGGCAAGCCGCTCGCACCCTTCCTCGCCGGCCAGTATCTGACCGTGATGGTCAAGCCCGCGGGAGCGGCGAAGCCAGCGATCCGCAACTACTCGCTATCGAGCGCGCCGCACCAGAGCGAATACTACCAGATCTCGGTCAAGGCCGTGGACAAGGGCCTGGTCTCGAACCACGTCCACCAGAACTTCCGCGCCGGCGACCTGGTCGACCTGAAGAAGCCCGCCGGGAAGTTCTTCCTCGACCCCGCGCAACGCCTCGACCTGGCGCTGGTCGCGGGCGGCATCGGCATCACGCCGGTGTGGAGCATGACCCAGGAGTTCCTCTCGGTCGGCCGCCGCAACCGCATCGACCTGTTCTACGGCTGCCGCACCGAGGCCGACGTCGCCTTCGCCAAGGAATTGAAGGAGGTCTCGGCCAAGCACGAGAACTTCCGCCTGCACATCGTGCTCAGCCGCGCCGACGGCGGCTGGACCGGTCTGACCGGCCACGTCGATCTGGCCCTGATCCGCCGCGTCCTGCTCTACAACCTGCGCGGCCGCGCCTACTACCTGTGCGGCCCCGCCCAGATGATGACCGACATCACTGAAGGCCTTGAGAACCAGGGCGTCCCGACCAGCGACATCCACTACGAGGCCTTCGGCCCCGCCGCGCCCCGCAAGAAGAAGGAAGGCGACGCGCCGGCGCATTGAGCCGCCTGCGCGCCGTTCCGCGACTAATCACACCTGGCGCTGGATCAGCGCGCCCAGCATGCGTCCGATCTGGACGATCTCATCCTGGAGCCGCGCGGACGCCGCGGCGGGGCAGAGGCCCAGGTCGCCAGCGAGGATGAGGTGGCTGCGCAGTTCCCCCGCGGACGCCTTGGCGACGCGCAGGAAGTAGGCGAACTCGCGGACACCATCGCGCTCCGCGCCTTCGGCAATGTTGGCGGAGACGCTGAGTACCGCGCGCTGGATTTGATCGCGGAAGGCGTAGTCCTGCGCGAGCGCGCTGTCGCGGACGAGGCCATACACTGCGCCGGTGAGTTTCCGCGCGCGTTGCCAGACGATGAGCTTTTCGAAATCAGCCATGGGGAGTCCTCCTGGGTTCCCACCCGCCCCCAGGCCGCGCGCAGGAGTCAAGGACGGCCGCCCCGGCCGCCGCGCAGCGGGCGCAGGCGCAGCCGCAGCTCCTTGACGCCGAGCACGGCCGGGACAATTCGGGAAACCCGGGAGAGACCGCGTCATTCCTGGAGATCCGGGATGCGAGATGCGAGATGCGAGATGCGAGATGCGAGATGCGAGATGCGAGATGCGAGAAGAACGTCTTTCTCGCGTCTCGCGTCTCGTATCTCGTATCTCGTATCCTAAATGCTTGCGCCCCCGAGAAACCCAGTTTTTCTCGCTTCTCGCTTCTCGCTTCTCGCTTCTCGCGGACTACGACCTTCCCCCGCGCAGCTTCTTCAACCGCTCTTCATCCCGCCACGCCTTGATCTCCGCGCGCTTTTCCGCCTCTTCCTTCGCGGCGGCGATCTCGCGCAGCACCACGGCGGTGTCGGCGGCCTTGCGCGCGTCAGTGAAGCGGCCGGTGAGGCGGGTCTCGGGGGACAGCGCGACGCGCTCGTAGAGCAGCCACATCTCCTGGCCGTAATCGGTGCGGCGCAGTTCGGGTGCGAAGCGCGCGAAGAAGCGTGTGATGTTGGCGACGTCGCGCAGCAGCAGGCGCTTGGCGTTGTTGTTCTTGGCGGCGTCGATGGCCTGGGGCAGGTCGATGATCACCGGGCCGTCGGCGGCGCGCAGGACGTTGAACTCCGAGAGGTCACCGTGGATCACGCCGGCGCACAGCATGCGCGAGATCTCGTGCACCAGCAGGCTGTGGCAGCGCACCGCCTCCTCGTGGGTGAAGCGCGTGGTCGCAAGCTGCGGGGCCGGCTCGTTGTCGGCGCCAACCACCAGGTCCATGAGCAGCACGCCGCCGCTGTTCATGCGCGGGCGCGGGATGCGCACGCCGGCCGCGGCGAGCTTGGTCATCGCCGCCGCCTCGGCGCCCTGCCAGGCCGCCTCGCGGCGCTCCTTGCCGAACTTGCTGCCGCGGTCCATGGCGCGCTGCTCGCGCGAGTCGCCGGTGTTGCGGCCCTCGACGTAGTCCATGCGCTGGCGGAAATTGCGCTGCTGGGCGGCCTTGTAGACCTTCGCCGCGCAGCGTTCTCCACCGGCGATGACCACGAACACAGCGGCTTCCTTGCCGCTCTTGAGCGGGCGCAGGACCTGCTCGACGAGCCCATCATCGATGAGCTGCCGCAGGGCGTCGGGAATGAGCATGACGGACGGGGTCTCCTGATGCGGGCGGCCACGCCCGGTAGGTCGGCATCCTCCACGGGTTTCGCGCCCGCCAAGGTGCAAACGGCATGCGGTTGCGGGAGACACGAGCTGCGAGAAGCGCGACCCCGAGGTGTGTTTTTACTACCTAAAATCAGTGGTAACAATTATTTGGGGCGCGAACTGGGAGGCATTCACAGCTCGCTCCCGCGCCCTGAGGACGGCGCTGTTGCCGTAGCGCTTACACGATGGAGTGGCGAATCGCGCGTGTGCTGGCACGCGCGTCTCACGTCTCGCCGCTCGCATTCTTCCCGCGTCTCGCGTGTCGACGTCCTCACGCGTAGCTGTGCAACCCCGCCAACCTGACATTCACCCAGTACCAGTTGAATACCATCACCAGCATCGCCGCCAGCGACACCCAGGCGGTGGCTGCGCCGCGGTTGGCGGGGCGTACGACCAGGCGCAGGTGGATGAGGATCACGAAGACCACCCAGGTGAGCAGGGCGAAGACCTCCTTCGGGTCCCAGCCCCACGGGCGGCCCCAGCTTTCGGCGGCCCACACGGCGCCGAGGGACAGACCGATCCACAGGATGACCATGGCCAGCGAGTTGATCGCGAAGGTGGCGCGATCCCAGGCGATGGAGCGCGGATCGTCCCAGCGCAGGCCCAGGCGCATCAGCAGGTAGGCTACCGACATCAGGCCGCCGAGCGCGATGATGCCGTAGCTGGAGACCACGCAGGCGGTGTGCACGCGCAGCCAGAACTCGGAGAGGATCGGCATCGCCGGGCTGATGAAGGCGTTGATGTCATGGCGCTCGAGGAACACCTGGGCGAGCACGATGATGCAGCCGAACAGCGCCGCGCCGAGGGCCAGGGCGCCACGCGCGCCGCTGGCGGGCAGCGGCGCCAGTACGTCGGAGCCTGCGGCGAGCGCGGGCTGGCCGGCGTGGATGGCGTTGTAGCGGTTGCGGCTCCGGCGCGCGCCCATGCCGATGCCAAGTTCGCCGATCAGCGCCACCAGGCTGCACAGCAGCGAGGCCGCGGCCATCGACTCATAGAGGTTGGACAGCGGCACGCGCTGGGCCAGGTCCCAGCGGATGACGAAGGCCGCGATCTGTCCAACGAAGCCGGACAGCGCGAGGGCGTAGCCGAGGGCCAGCGCCCAGCCGATGCGACCGATCGCGCCGAGCGCGAGGAAGGGCACCGCGAACAGGAACAGCCAAGCGACGAAGCTGAAGCCGCCGAGCTGCCAGTAGCGCATCTCGAGCGCGGTGTCGACGCCCAGCGCCGGCTTGCCGCGCGCGACCAGGTCGCGGTCGAGCAGCGCGCGCATCACGCCCTGGGCCGCGACGAAGGCGTCGACGGCGGGTTGCAGGCCGGTGGTCGGCGCGCCTGGCCGGCGTGCCGCCGCCCACGCGGCGCCGAGATCATTCCAGGCCCTGCTGCCCGCCGCGAGCGCCGCGTCGACCGCGGCGCGTTCGCCGGGTTCGGCCAGCTCGGTGTCCTCGATGGCGAGCTTTGTCCAGCGCTGGCGCAGCTGGGTCAGGCCGCTGACCACCGCGTTGGCGTCGTCGGCGTCGAGGCCGAGGCGCGCCACCGCGGTCAGCGGGCTGGTGGCGAGGTCAGCGACCAGCGCGTCGTCGATGGTACCGCTGCCGGCGGCCTTCCACAGCTGCCACAGGGTGGTGAGGTTGAGCTGGCGGGTCTCGTCCTCCTTGAGGCCGAGGTGGGCGGCGGTCTCGGGCGAAAGCGGCAGCAGGCTCCACGTCTGCTGGCCGTACGCGTCGAGGTCGCCCTTGGCGGCGCGCGCCAGGCGCACGTAATCGGTGAGGGCCTGGGCGAAGCCGGGCCCGACCTCGGCGGTGTCGTACCAACGGTCATGGAGGCCGGCGGGCAGCGGGAAGAGCTTCAGCGCAAAGAGCAGGCGGCCCGGATCGAGCAGATCACGCGCGCCCTGCACCTGGTTGATCGCCTTGGTCTTGGCGGTCTGGCGGCCGAGGGTGTCGAGGGCGGTCTGGATCTTCTCGTCGACCACCTGGCTCGGGGTCAGGCGGCCGAGCCTGGCGAGACGCTCGCGGTCGGGCGCGGACATCACCAGGGCGAGGTCGTGGAGCAGCTCGGCGTGCTTGACCACGACGATCGGCTGGTCGTTGTAGGCGGTGCGGCAGAACAGCAGGTCGAGCAGGCTGGTCAGCGGGGTGTGGCCGCGGTAATCGTAGCTGCTCTGCGCGTCGGCGATGCCGGCGAAGGAGATCTGACTGGTGATGCCGTCGAGCACCTCCATGGCGAAGGCGTGGATCGGCTTGTAACGGCCGCCGTGCTGCACCGGCAGGGCATCGAGCGCGCGCAGGTCGAGGCCCTGCACGGTCTCCGCGATCGGGCGCAACACGCCGTCGGTGTGGGCGGCGGTGGCGACGGTGGAAACGGACGGCGCGCCCGCGCCCACGCTGGCCGGAGCCGGCGCGTGCGTGGACTCGTTCGCCGGAGGCGCGACCACGGGCGCCGCGTCGGCGGCGTGCAGGCGGCCGTAGCCGAGGCCGGCGGCCAGGCAGATCAGGGCAAGGAACGGGGCGCGGGCGTTCATGCGGACCTCTTGGACAGAGCCATCGCCAGGCCGCTCCAGGCCATGCCGATGGCGAGCATGATGGCGGCGGCGAGCAGCGCCGCGCCGGCCGGGCGGTTGCCCACGCCCAGCACGGTCAGGGCCTGGAACTCCGGATCCCAGTTGGCCTGGAAGAAGAACATGCCATCCCAGGCGAGCGGATAGTTCATGTGAATGGTGGCGGCGTCGGGCGTGACCTGTCCGGGCTTGCCATAGGCGACGTCGCACAGGTATTCCGAGATCGCCTGACCGCCCGGGCGGCGCGGCGCGTCGAAGCCGGTCATCCAGATCGGGCCGGGCAGGGTGAGCGGCTCGCGGCTGTAGCAGAGCTCGACGTCGCCGACGCCGGGCACGCTCAGCGCGGTCGGGCGCGAGGCGTAGCCGCCCAGCGTGCCGCTGCCGTCGCCCATGGACTGCGGCAGATGCGGGAAGGGCGTGTACGGCACCCAGGTCGAGACGCTCGACGGATTGGGCCCGCCGCTGGTGGCGGTGACCTGCACCAAGCTCTGGAAGCTGCCGACCGCCATGCGGCTCTGCTGCTGCTCATTCGGAACCGGCACCGGCTCGGTGACCTCGCGCGGGTGGTCGACGCGCGCCTTGAGGCGGACGCGGATCTTGTCGTTCGACCAGCGCCCGACCGCGTCTGTGCCGACCGCGATGGTCAGCTCCTGGAGATTGCGCTGCGGCTCGCCGATCCACAGCGTCAGCGCGCCACCGGGCGCCTCGGCGAAGACCAGGCGGGTCTGCGCTGCCTCCTCGTCGCTCAGCGAGGCCTTCTCGATGGCGACCGCTGGGAAGCGGCCGAGCAGCGCCTGCTTGAGTTCCGCCGCCGCCGCCGCGTCCTTAAGCCGCAGCCAAACCAGGGGCTGGTCGAGGAAGGCGGCGGGGTCGCTGGCGAGGTGCACCTTGAGCGGGAAGCTCTGGCCGCCGTTCTCGCTGCTCAGCACCAGGTCGAGGGTCGGCGCCAGCGCCACGGTGGGATCGTCGATGAGGTGCTTTTCGAGATTGGCGTAGGGCGCGAAGCCGGTGATCGCGTAGCTGGTGGTGCCGACCGTGCCGAGGGCGATGGCCAGGGCCTTGCCGCCCGCGATGTGGGTGCCGTGGTCGCGGTAGCGCGGCAGGCCGGGAATGGGGAGCGCGGTGCCGGGGTTGACCATCGGCGCCAGGGCGGGGTCGTCGTGGTCGCTTTCAGTGCGCACCCACAGTGCGGGCAGATCCTGGTGGTAGCCGATGGTCCACTTCGCCGGTGCGAGCACGATCGACGCGACGCGCGCATCGGGGAGCGTCTTGATGCGCGCGCGCTGGAAGCGCGTCAGGGTCGGTTGGCCGACGATGGCGCTGCCGCTCTCCTGGCCGCCGGCACCCTTGATGGTCCACGCCACCATGGTGCCCTTTTGGCCCTTGAAGCCGTCGGCGAGCAGCGGCCAGTCGGGGGTGATGCCGGTGATCTCGAGCGAGCGCTCGCCCTGAGCGAGCTTTTCGGTGGTCTTGCCCTTGAGCACCAGCGCGGTCTCAAGGATCTTTGCGCCGGCAGCGTCGACGGCCCAGATGTGGTCCTGGTCGACCACCACGCCTTGGAACTCGGGCAGCCAGCTGGTCGGGGTGCGGCCGTCGAGGGTGTACTGGGTCAGCTCGGGGCGGCCCTCAAGCAGGGTGGCGGTGAAGCTGCTGCCTTTGGTGCCGGCGGCGGCGCCAGCGGCGGGCGGCAGGTCGACCTTGACCATCACCGCCCAGACCTCCTGGGCGTCCTTGGCGGTGCCGCCATCGCTCTGCACGCGCCACTTCGGCATCACCGCCTCGACCTTGGCGGTGATGTCGCCGGCGCTCGCGACGTAGCCGGGATTGGGCAGCAGGCGGGTGGTGCCGCCGGCGGTGGCCAGGTCGATGTAGTGGCGCACCAGCAGCGCTTCACCCTCGATCTTGTTGGCGAAGTAGAGGCCAGAGGTGACGACCACGCCGACCACCGAGAAGTGGGTGAGATGGGCCCCGAAGCGGGCCCACGTCCAGGGGATGCGCACCGCGCTGGCGGTGAGCAGGCAGACGCAGATCGCACCCCACAGCACACCCGACACCCAGCCGTTGAACCAGTGCATCTCGTTGAGTTCGAGAGCCTGGCGGACCTCGTAATAGGCCGAACCGAGCGCCTGGTGGATGAAGACCAGCACCAGGAGGGTGATCGACACCCAGGGACTGGATATGCGCACCGCCCAGCGGCGCAGGCTGGTGCGGGCGGGTGGGGCGATGGCAGGGGCGGCGGGCACGGCGGCGGTGGTCACTGGCGGCTCGGGGAGGAGGAAGGTTTCACACACTAGAACCTGGGCCGGTGGCGCCAGCGCAATCGACGGCGGGCCAACCTGATACCGTCAACCGGGGGTGACGCTGCCGGCGGCGTGCCGCGCCCTGAACGTGGCGTTAGGCCTGGCACCCGGTAGTCTCACCCGTGGAGACGCTCGATGACGCAACTCATTCCCGTGCTCACCTGCGCCGGCGGCCTGGGCGATGGCGAGTTCTTCGTGCTCGGCGACCGCGCCGACGTGGTCATCGGGCGCAGCCGGACCTGCGACATCAGCTTCCAGCGCTTCCGTAAATTCCTCGCCCTGCCGGAAATGGAGCGCAAGCAGCGCGACGACTTCAATTCCGCGGTCAGCCGCCGCCACCTGCGCATCATAATCAGCGGCAGCAAGGTCACTGCCGAGAACCTGTCCTCGGCCGGCAGTTTCTGCAACGAGGTACGTTTCGATTCCACGCGCGAACACGACCTGAAGGACGGCCCCCTGCAGCTGCGCCTGGGCCAAGCCGAAGAGAAATTCAAGATCAGCCTGCTCACACCCGAGCAGGTCGAAGCCCTGGTCGCGCCGACGCAGATGCCGATGGGCCGCGGGCGCGGCGAACCGCGCACCGACAACCTGCCCCTGCCCTTCGCCGAGGATCCCACGCCCGCGGCCAATCCCGCGTTGACGCCATCGCCACGCGGCGACGGGTCGCGCGCCGCGCCCATGGCCCCGCGCGGCGGGTCGCCGGCCGGCGGTCCGAGCATCACCTTCGCCGGGCCCGGTGGACGCAAGTCCCTGCCGTTCACCCCGGGTGACGAGATGCTCGCGTTCCTCGAGGGCGCTAACGCCCCCTGCGCCGACCGCGGCTGCGGCGTCGGCTCCTGCCACACCTGCAAGCTCAAGGTCCTCAAGGGCCGCGAGCACGTCACCATGATCACCGATTACGACGACAGCGGCCTGGAGAAGAATGAGATCCTGCCGTGCTGTTCGTCAGTGAAGGGACCGGTCGAGGTCGAGAAGGGGTGAGCGCCCTGGGGCGCAGACGCGAGACCCGAGACCCGAGACCCTAGGGACAGCCTGCGGCGATCAGAGGGTGCTGGAGCATCGCCGTTCGCTGCACGACTGACATGCGAGGCGGCCCGCTGCCTCGCTCTCACCTCAATATCCGGCGTCAAGCGCAAGAACGCGAAAACCAACGCGTTATCACCGGTCTCGGGTCTCGGGTCTCGGCCCGATGCGGGCACAGCGCACGTTCATCCACCAACGCGCGCCATCAGCGGGTCACCGACTCCAGCTTCCCGAAACCCCTTCGCGCGCAGCTCGCACGCCGGGCAGGTGCCGCAGGGCGGGACCAGTCCATTGTAGCAGGTGTGGGTCCACGCCAGCAGCTCGAGCTTGCCGAGGTCGCGGATCAGATGCACGGTCTGCGCCTTGGTCAAATGCATCAGCGGCGTGTGGATGGTGACTGGAAACTCCATGCCGGTGCGCAGCGACGCCTGCAGGGCGGTCATGGTGGTCTCGCGGCAATCGGGGTAGCCGCTGTAGTCGGTCTGGCAGACGCCGGTGACGATCTCGCTGATGCCGCGCTGGTAGGCGTAAGCGGCGGCCAAGGTCAGGAAGATCAGGTTGCGGCCGGGAACGAAGGTGTTGGGCAGCTGGGTCGCGGCGCGCACGCCACCCTCCACCGCCTCGTCGCCGGTCAGCGAATTGCCGCCCAGGGCGCGGAAGCTGTCGCAGGGGATGACACGTTGGGGCACCCCGGCGCGGGCCGCGATGACGGCAGCGGCGGCCAGCTCGATGCGATGGCGCTGGCCGTAGTCGATGGTGATGGTCTCGACGCGCGCGTAGCGCGCCTGCGCCCAGGCCAGGCAGGTGGTGCTGTCCTGGCCGCCTGAGAAGAGCACGACCGCGGCGGTAGGATCCGGCTGCATGGCCGCACCATGGCGGCGGGTCGCCGACAGGCAAGGCGGCCGGATCCAGCGGATTGCCGGAAACAGCCGCTGGGCAGCAGTGCGGAAGGGGGTATGGAATCTATCTTAAGGTATTGTGAAATAATAACTTGCGATATCAGAGCGACAGCGAGCTGACGCGCAGGCGGCCGCTGTCGGTGCGCACCACGGACTGGTATGAGCCGCTCTGCTCGCGCAGCCGCTGATTCACGCGCTGGGCCAGGGCGGTGGCCTCGCGCAGGAATTCATCCATCTCGGTGACCTGATCGCCGGAAACGTTCGGCAGGCTCGAGGAATGGCTCATGATCGTGGTCTCCATACGCGGGGAAGCTGAGTAACGGCAATCTTACCACCCGCTTGATGGCCGACTGGTGGCTTGTGCAACCATCGCTGCCGGCGGTGTGTCACTCCAGAAGTGCCGATGCCCGCCGGGGGCTGGGGTTGTGCCCACACGGTACCTGGGGATGGTCCCGCCATGCCCGCACTGGACCCGGCCCCCTTCCGCCTCGTGGCCCCCTATGCGCCGATGGGCGACCAACCCACCGCGATCGCCGACCTGACCGCGGCCATGCGCGCCGGCAAGCGCGCCGCGACCCTGCTGGGCGTGACCGGCAGCGGCAAGACCTTCACCGTCGCCAATGTCATCCAGCAACTCGCCCGGCCGACCCTGGTGCTGTCCCACAACAAGACCCTGGCCGCCCAGCTCTATAGCGAGTTCAAGGGCTTCTTCCCGGACAATGCGGTCGAGTATTTCGTCAGCTATTACGACTACTATCAGCCCGAAGCCTATGTGCCGGGCAAGGACCTCTACATCGAGAAGGAGTCGTCGATCAACGAGGAGATCGACAAGCTGCGTCTGTCCGCGACGCGCAGCCTGCTGTCGCGCCGCGACGTCATCATCGTCGCCTCGGTGTCGTCGATCTACGGTCTCGGCTCGCCGAACTCCTACCAGGACCTGACCGTCGCGGTGGCGGTCGGCCAGCAGATCAACCGCGACGACCTGCTGCGCGAGCTGCTCAAGATCCAGTACAGCCGCGGCGACCTCAACTTCCAGCGTGGCAAGTACCGCGTGCGCGGCGATGTCGTCGAGCTGTGGCCGGCCTACGACGACGCGGCCATCCGCATCGCCTTCTTCGGCGACGAGATCGAGGAGATCGCCACCATCCACACCCTGACCGGCGAGCTGCTCGGCCGCCACGACAAGCTCAACATCTACCCGGCGAAACACTTCGTGGTCGAGGAGCAGACCATCGCCAACGCCACCGCCGACATCGAAGCCGAGCTCGCCGAACGCCACAGCGAGCTGATGCGCCAGGGCGCGCTGGTCGAGGCGCAGCGCCTGCAGTCGCGCACGCGCTACGACCTCGAGATGCTGCGCGAGGTCGGCACCTGCCCAGGCATCGAGAACTACTCGCGCCACCTCACCGGGCGGAAGGCCGGCGAGCGGCCGTACTGCCTCTACGACTTCTTCCCGCCCGACTTCCTGTGCGTGGTCGACGAGAGCCACGTGACCATCCCGCAGATCGGCGGCATGTACGGCGGCGACCGCACCCGCAAGGAGACCCTGGTCGAACACGGCTTCCGCCTACCCAGCGCGCTCGACAACCGCCCGCTGCGCTTCCCCGAGTGGGAGGCGCTGGTGAAGCAGCTGATCTTCGTCAGCGCCACGCCCGGCCCCTACGAGGCGAAGATCGAGGAGGCGCGCACCGAGCAGCTGATCCGCCCGACCGGCATCATCGACCCACCGATCAGCGTGCGACCGACCAGCGGCCAGGTCGAGGACCTCATCGCCGAGGTCAGGACGCGCTGCGCGCGCGGCGAACGCACCCTGGTCACCACCTTGACCAAGCGCCTGGCCGAGGACCTGAGCGAATACCTGGCCGAGGCCGGCGTGCGCGCCACCTATCTGCACAGCGACCTCGACGCTTTTGAGCGCGTCGAGATCCTCAACGCGCTGCGCGCTGGCGAGACCGAGTGCCTGGTCGGCGTCAACCTGCTGCGCGAGGGACTCGACCTGCCCGAGGTCTCGCTGGTGGTGATCTTCGACGCCGACAAGGAAGGGTTCCTGCGCAGCGCCGGCAGCCTGATCCAGACCATCGGCCGCGCCGCGCGCCACATCGCCGGCGAGGTCATCCTCTACGCCGACGGCGAATCCGCGGCGATGCGCGCGGCGATCGCCGAGACCGGTCGCCGCCGCGCCCACCAGGTCGCCTACAACGCCGAGCACGGCGTGGTCATCACCACCGCGGTGAAACAGGACACCCGCCACGCGTTCGCCAGCCAGCTCGCCGCGCGCAAGGTCGCGGATGGCGGCGGGGGCTACAGCCAAAGCGGTGCCGTGCTCACCGCCGCCGACGTCCCCGATCTCACCACGCGCATGATCGCCGCTGCTGAGGAGCTGCGCTTCGAGGAGGCCGCGCGCCTGCGCGACCAGATCAAGCGCATCGAGGCGGGCGGCAGTGTCGCGGCCGATGCGGATGGCGGGGCGCGCAAACCGCGGGGGCGACCACGACGGAAGAAGCGGTGAGGTGGGATGCGGGACGCGAGGACGGCATCGGCCTCACCGCTCATCCACCGCGCGTCCCGCTTCCCGTTTCATGACCCGGGCTCAGTCCGCCTTGCGGAAGTCGATGAAACCGCGCTCCACATCGATCCGGTCCAGCTGCACGCGCAGCCGGTCGCCCACACCAACGCCGGCGAGGCCGCTTGCCAGCCGGCCTTCAACAGGCGGCTGCAGGATCCGCACCCACGTACCCTTGGCGGAGGCGCCGGTGACGATGGCATCGAATGCCTGGCCGATCCTGGATTGCAACAGCATGGCAGCGGCGGATTTCGCCACCTGGCGCTCGACCTTGTTCGCGACCCCTTCCCGCTCGGTGCACTGCGCTGCGATCACCGTCAGTTCATCGCTGGCATAAGGCTGAGCGCCGCCGGTCACGGCGGCTTTCAGCAGGCGCTGCGTGATCAGATCGGGATAGCGGCGGTTGGGGGCCGTGGAATGCGCGTAGTCCTTGACCGCGAGGCCGAAGTGCCCTGTGGCGATCCCACCCGGAATCTGAACGACGTATTCGCCGGAACCCAGCAACTTGATGACGCTCAGCGAGAGATCGGGGAAGCGCAGCGGGTCTGCGGCTCTGGCGGAAAGCAGGAACCCCTCCAACGCCTGCGCGTCGGGCTCATTGGGCAGAGTGGTCCCGCGTGCGGCGGCCAGTTCGACGATGCGGTTCCAGTTCTTGGGCGTGCGGACGACGCGGCGCAGGGACGGGAAGCCCTTCGCCGCGAGGAAACGCGCCGTCACGCCGTTGGCCGCGATCATGAAATCCGCGATCAGGTCCTTGGCGCGGTTCGGCTGGTCGGTCTCCAGGCCCTGGAGCCCCTCGCCGGCGAAGACCGCCCGCGCCTGGATGGTCTCGAGGTCGAGCGCCCCGTGCGCGTGGCGGATGCTTTTCAGACGCTGCGCAACGCCATCCTGCAGCCGGAGATTCGCATCGAGCCCAGCGACACCGCTGATTCCAGACGGCATCGGACCCTTCCCCTCGAGCCATGCAGCGACTCCGTTGTAAGCCAGCTTAGCCCGGCTGCACACGAGCGCCTGATAGATGTCTGAAGCCTGAACCGAGCCGTCCGCAGCGAAGCTCATCTCGATGACCACCGCCAGCCGGTCGGCCGCCAGGTTGAGCGAGGTGAGATCGGTGGACAGCCTCCCCGGCAGCATCGGGAAGATCCCGCCAGCGGTATACACCGAGGTGGTGTTGGCCCGCGCATGCTCGTCCAGGGGCGACTGCTTCTGAACGAGCACATCGACATCGGCGATGGCGACCAGGATCTTCACGGCTCCATCCGGCAGCGCTTCGGCAACGGTCAGCTGATCCAGATCACGCGAGTCGTCATTGTCGATGGAGCACCACAGGAGTTTCCGGAGATCGCGCGTGAATCCGTCATTCCTGGTCGCGGCGCCGTGGATCCCATCGAGCTGGGCCAGCGCCTGGCTCGGGAAATCCGGGGCGAGGCCTTTCTCAACCATGACGCGCCGCGCGATCCGGCGCAGGATGGAGAGGCTCTGATTGTTGGTGGAAGTGGTCATGATTTCAGCTCCGGAGAGGAGGTTGCTTCGTACGGAACTGTCGCCCAGTCCGCCAGAATACATCAAGGCCGGGTGGCTCGGGGCCGCGCGGCCACTGCGCTACGACCCGTTGCTGGGGCCCTGATGCGGCGCTACGGCATGACGCTTCGGGATCACGGTCACACCACGAAAGCGCGGTTCCTCTCGCCTCGCGCGGACCGGCCGCTCAACCTGCGGCGGAGATTCAGAACCGCCGCTGCGGCACGTAGACCGTGTCGCCCGGCCGCAGCACCGGGTCCTCCAACTCGCGGTGGCCGCTGAGGATGCCCTCGACGTTGACGGCCTTCACGGGCTCGCCGGCGTGCAGCAGCTGGACCTCACCCTCGCGCGCGTACTTGTCGAAGCCGCCGGCCAGACTCACCGCCTTGCTCACGGTCAGGGTCTCTTGGCTGGGGATGCTCAGCGCGCCCGGCTTCATCACCTGTCCGGCGATGTAGATGCGATCGAGGCGCGGCACCACGACCAGGTCGTTGGGCAGCAGGACCACGTCCTTGTTGGCGTTGCCGTTGTCGCCGACCACCACGGGTATGGCTGAGATCTCGCCCTTCTCGCTTTCGCGCAGCACCGCTATGCCGCGCCGATTGCCTTCCTCGAGCAGGCCGCCTGAACTGGTCACCGCCTGGATGGCGGTGGTCGCGACCGAGGGCTCAAGGTCGATGGCGCCGGGCCGGGCGACGCTACCCATCACGTAGATGCGGCGGCGACCGAACTCCTTCACCGTCAGCACCACCACCGCCTGCTGGAGGTAGTCCGCCTCATAGAGCGTCTTGAGCCGCGCGCTGAGCGCGTCGACGGTCATGCCGCGCACCTGGTCGACGGCGCCGATCAGCGGGAAGTGCACCGGCCCGGACACCGGCACGCGCACCACCGAGGTGAGGTCGGGGTGATTGTAGACCTCGAGCTGAAGGAGGTCACCGGGACGCAGGGCATCGAGCGCGTCGGCACTGCCGGCGGGCTCGGCACCCAGCGCGCGGCCAGGTGCGGCGACCGCCAGAGTCAGGATGAGCATGGCTGCGCCCAGCGCGCGCCCCAACCAGCTGATGCGCGTCCTCACGGTGCGGCCCTCCGGCCTGCGATGATGCACAGCGTCCCCGTTCCGCAACGACCATGGCCTGCGCTGCACAATGCAGCGCAGGCGGGCGGCACTGCGGCATGCACAGGCCATGGACCGCGGTTGACTCATGGCATCCGGCGGGTGTGCTGGCCAACCACTCCCGCTCCGGGCCAATCTCCCATGAACACTCCCGCTCAGCTGACCGCATCCGTCCCCTTGTCGACCCTGCTCGGCATGATCTGGCGGCGGAGGTATATCGCCATCACGGTCGGCGCCGCCTTCGCTGCGCTGATCTTCCTGGCGACCATGACCATCACTCCGCTGTATGAGGCGGACGCCATGCTGGTGGTGGATAAGGGGCGCAAGGCCCTGAAATTCCAGGCGGACGACGTCGAGATCGAGAAGGGCTCGGAGTTCTCTGTGCTCAACACCCAACGCGACCTGCTGGTCTCCTACCCGGTGCTGCGCGCCGTGCTCGACCAGACCGGCCTGGCCCAGAAGCCGATCTACGCGCACAGCCGCGATCCCGTCGAACTGCTGCGCGCACGCCTCAAGGTCCTGACCAACAAGGACAGCTGGGTGATCACCCTGGCGATGCGCGACGAGGACCCGGAGATGGCCCGCACCGCCCTGGGCAAGCTCATCGCCACCCACCTTGAGAACGAGGCCAAGCGCGGCGCCGAGCGCTCGCGTGGGGCGATCAGCTTCCTGCACGAGCAGGTCGACAAGGCGCGCGTGAATCTTGAGCGCCAGCGCGCCGCCGAGCAGGAACTGCGCAAGCGCAAAGGCATCCTGTCCACCGACCCCGACCGCAACCACCTGTCGCTCGACCTCGCCACCCTCAACGCCAGCCGCATCGACCTCGGCGCCACCGCCGCGGCCAGCGCCGCCGTCGTCCAGGCGATCGAGGACTGCGGCAAGCTTGAGCAGGCAGCGCGCCGCGATGCCCTGCTGCGCATCCCCGAGATCCGCCACGACCCCCTGGTCGAACAGCGTCAAGAGGCGCTGTTCACCCTGCAGGACCACGTCGTCGCCCTTGAGCAGCGCTACAAGCCAGGCCACCCGTTGATGATCGAGGCGCTCAAGCAGGTCGAGGCGGCAAAGGAACGCCTGGCCGCGGTGGTCGAGAGCGCGCGGGCCTCGCTGGTCCAGAACGATCAGGCCCTCGGCCGCCGCCTCGCCCAGCTCGACCAGCACGTCGCCGCCGTGGTCTCCGAGCTGGCTGATTACCGCGCCAATCTCATCGAGCTCCAGGACAAGACCCAGGAGGCCGACACCGCGGAGCGGCTGTTCCAGACCCTGCTCAGCCGCCTGCAGGAAGAGGAGGTCACCAGCCACCTCGGCGACCAGGTGGTCAGCGTCGCCGAGCCGGCCCATGGCACGCAGTGGCCGGTGAACATCCGCAAGTCGCTGTTCATGCTCGCCGCGCTGTTCCTCGGCGTGCTCGCCGGTGGCACCGTCGCGCTGGTCGTCGACGGCCTGGATGGTCGCATCCGCGACGCTGCGGGCGTGCGCGAGGTGACCGACCTCCCGACCCTCGGCTTCATCCCGCACTACGATGCGCTACCGGCTCTCGGCCGCCTCACCGCCACGCCCAACCCCCATTTGCGCACGGTCGACGAGTCATTCCGCATCCTGCGTTCGACCATCCAGCTCTCGCACGACCTGCAGCAGGGCTCGCGCATCATCGCCATCACCTCGCCGAGCCCCAGCGATGGCCGCACCGCGATCGCCACGCGCCTGGCGCGCAGCCTGACCGCGTCCGGACGGCGCGTACTGCTCATCGATGGCGACATGCGCAATCCCACCGTCCATACCCACCTCGGCGAGGAGGACGGGCCGGGCCTGTGCGAGCTGCTGGTGGGCGAAGAGGTGAGCCCCATCCCCACCTCATACGCGCGCCTCGATCTGCTGCGCGCCGGCGCCCAGCTCGAGAACATCGCCGAGCTCTTCCAGAGCGTGCGTTTCTACGATCTGCTTTCCGACTTCACCGCGACCTATCACTACATCGTCATCGACACGCCGCCGCTGGAATTCTCGGAGTCGCTGATGCTCGGTGCGGTCGCCGACGACATCCTGCTGGTGGTGCGCGAGCGCTCGACCACCAAGGAGGCGCTGCGCCTCGCCCACATCCACCTCGGCCGGCTGCTTGGCAAGGTGCTGGGGCTGATCATCAACGACGACCGCTCGGTCGCCTCAGGCCGCGGTCAGGACGCGCGCCTGGCGCGCGCCGTGCCGGCGGTGGCGCATCGCCCGCTCGAACGTGTCGGTCCGGGCGCGCCGCCCGCAGCGGGCTGAGATTCAATACGCGTAGGCGATGTCGGCCGACATCTGCTCACGGTTGTAGTTGCTCGCGCCGTTCGAGCTGACATGGCTGCCGAGCACGCGCAGGTGGGCCGAGAGGCCCTCGACGAATTCGTACTGGAGAGCCAACGAGCCGCTCGCGACCTGGCGCTCGGGGATCTCGACCCCGGCTGGTGCGCCGCTGTTGCGGTCGCGCGAAAGCGAGAGGCTGGCGATCAGGGCGCAGCGCTGCTGCAGGCGCAGGCGCACATCGCCGGCGACCCCGTAGGAGGTCTCGGCGTTGCTCTGCAGGCCGTCGCCGGCGTTGCTGAAGAGGCGGACTCCGACGCGGCTGGATTGCTCCCAGAGCCACTCGGCCCCGGCATCCACCCTGGGCCAGATCACGGTGCGGTCGTCGAAGGCGGGATCCTTCCGGAAGTCGTCGGCATAGAAGCGCCCGATCACGCCGCCCTCGACGTGCAGGCTGGTGCGCGGCCCCAGCGGCCAGCGCCGGCCCGCAGTGGTGACCAGCGCGCGGCAGTCGTTGAAGCGTGGCCCGGACGGGTAGTCGACGAACTCGAGACGACCCGCGAACCAGTACTGGTCCTCGCGGTCGCCGCTGCCGACGCGCAGGTCGCCGCTCCAGGTGGTATGGTCGGCCTCGTTCTCGTCGAACAGTGAGGTGGCGTCGCGGTAGTTGCGGTGGCTCCACCCGAGGGCCGCCTCCTGCCACCAGTCCGCCACCACCTGGCGGTGGCCGCTGACGGCGAGATCGTAATCGTCGCGCAGCACCTGCTCGCCAGAGATGATCAGCGCGTCCTGGGTGCTCGTCCAGCCGCCCGTTCCCTTAACGGTGAAGCCCACGCCGGTGTAGTCGCCGCCGAGGCGCACCCGCCCGATGGTCGCATCCTGGTCGGCGAAGCGGTTGTAGTGGATGCGCTCCAGCTCGCCCTCGAAACGCGCGTTCCAGTCCGGATTGGGCAGATAGCGCGCGAGCAGGCCGACCAGGCCACGCCCGTAGGTGTCCGAGCCGCGTCTGGTGACCGGATCGACATCGCTGATCCAGCCCACGCCGAGCAGGGCCAGCGGGTGGAGTTCGAGGCGGTCCTGGATCAGGCGCAGGTCACCGGCTGGCGGAATGGTGAAATCAGAGACCGGCACCTCCTGCATGCCGTCGCGGGCCCAGGCGGCCGTGCTGGAGGTGACAAGCAGCGCCGCGAGGGCGACCGGCGTGACGAGGACGTGTCTTGGCATGGTGCGCAACCCTAGCCGAGGTCCGCTGCGCCGCCATGCCCCGGCGAGCCGCACGCGCGCGGCCGTCTCCCACAAGCTGCTGCTACCCTCAGGGTGCGTTAGCGGCGCGGGCCATGGCGCGGGCGGTCGAAGAACGGGTGCAGCATCGACGACGCAGCTGACGCTGGCACGACCCGTGCGAAGGATTCGACCGGACGGACCTTGCCAGGTGTTTTTTTTGGGGACATACTCATGGAAATGGCCATTCCCTATAGTTCAACCGCGCCCCTGGCCGAGGTTTACCGCCTGGCGGCGATCCAAGCGCTCAGCGAGGGTCGGGTCACTGCGGCCTTCCTGGCCAAACACACCCGTTGTCCCGTGCCGATCGCAACCCAGGTCGCCGGCGAGATCTTCAAAGGTGCAGCACATCTGCGCAATGGCACCCTTCTGCCCGCCCAGTCCGAACTGTCGCTGGCCACGATGGATGGGCAGGGCGCCGACCCAGCGCAGTCCGTCACCTCGGTCTATCGGCGCAGCGTTTCGGTGTGGCGCCAGCACCTCGTACGCAAACAGGAGGAGCTGGACCGGCTCGCTGAATTCGGCGATGAGGGCGGAGAGCAGGTGGCCGCCCTTGAGGCGCAGATCGCCGAACTGCGCAAGCGGCTGGCCGACTCCGAACTCACCGTGATCGAGGACGAGCCCGAACGCGCCTGAAAGGCGGTTCCGCAGGCTTCAACGCTTGATTCCGGCTATCAGCGCGCGATGGCCGGATGGCTTATCGCCCGCTCAGCGTCTCCGCCCACGCCAGGATCTCCAGCGCGTGGCGATCGCCGGGTGCCTGATCCAGCACCGCATGCACCTGCGCGAGTGCCTCGTCGCGGCGCTGCTGACTGCCCAGGATGAGGGCCATGGCGAGGCGCGCATCGCGTACGCAGGCCGGGTCACCCAGCGTGCGCGCATAGAGGTCAAGCGCCGCCTGGAGATCGCCGGAGTCCGCGGCCAAGCGCGCCGCCCACAACAGGGTGGCGCTGTCGGTCTGGCCGCTGGCGAGCAGCGCGGCGAGTGCGGCGCGCGCCGCAGGCCGGTCTCCGGCCGACCAGGCGAGCCAGGCGGCGAGGCGCTGCGTACGCGGCGCCGACGCTTCGGTGGGGGCGAGGCGCGCGAGCAGGGCGCGGCCCTCGCCGGGCGCACCGGCATCCCCCGCAACCGCCGCCGCCGCGAGCAGCAGCGCGGGCGTGGCCAGCTCGCTGGCGAGCGCTGCGCGGTAGGCGGCCAGGGCCGGCTGGAAGAGCCCGGCACGGCGCAGGTCGTCGGCGAGGCGGCTGCTCGGTACCGCGCCGGCGCGGTGCGCGGCAAGCGCGGTCGCCGCCGTCTCGTCCGGATCCCCACCGTGCTCGCGCGCCGCGAGCAGCGCCTGCCAGGCGAGCTGCCGATCCGCCTCAAGCGGCGGCGGGGTACGCACGAGCAGCTCGTGCGCGGCCGCGGCGAGATCGTCCCACTGCGCGCCGGCCTGCAGCGCGGCGAGTTCGATGCGCATGAGGTTGGCGTCGGCGGGGAAGCGCATGCGACCAAGGCCGGCGGTGGCCAGTGCACGCCGCGGTGCTCCGGCCTCCAGCTGGCAGCCGGCGAGGATGGCGAGGTCGTTGGCGGTGGCCACGGGCGCGGTGCCGCCGGCCAACGCGTCGGCGAGTTCGAGCGCGGCCCCCGCGCGGTCGCCGGCGGCGGCCAGGGCGCGGCCAAGATTGGCGCGCGTGCCGGGGGGCACCTGGGCGGTGGGAGCGACCAGGGCCGCGCGGTAGGCGGCGATGGCGGCCGGGAAATCGCCGGCGACGAAAGCCGCGTCGCCGCGCACGCGCTGCAGCCAGGGATGGTCGGGACCCCGGTAGGCGGCGAGGCGGGCCTGCGCGTCCTTGATCTGGTCCGCGTTCAGCAGCGGATGCACCGCGTTGATCAGCTCGACCAGCGCCGGTGGCAGGGGTGCCGCGGGCGCGGGTGCGGCCTCGGCGGGGGCGGCGATGATCGCGACTTCGGCGGCGCCGGCCGGGAATGCCAGCCACGCGCAGATCAGCAGCGCGGCGACGCTGCCGACGAGCCGCCGGTGGATGCGCAGGTCAGGGCAGGACATACTGGAAGGTCCAGGTGCAGCGTGTGCTCACCGCGACGCCGCCCTTGCGGCCGGCAACGAAGTGCGAGCGCAGGACGCCGTTGAAGCTCGGTTCGCGGAAATGCTCGGGATGGCGTGCCGCGACCAGTTCCAGATCGCTGACCCGGCCATCCTCGTGGACGATGAAGCTCACCACCACGGTGTCGGTAAGTCCGAGGCGCTGGGCACGTGGCGGATACGCGGGGAAGTGCCGGTCGCTGGCGCGCACGCCCTCGTCAAGGTCGTGCTCGTCGAGCGGCGCCAGGGTCGGCGCAAGCACGCCCGGTGCGCCGGCCTGGACCTCACCAAGCTGCTGCGGCACGAGGTCCGGCAACGGCACGACCACCGGCGCCAGCGGCTGGGCGAGGGCGTCGAGAGTCGGGCGCACGCCGAGATCGAGGGTCGGCATGGCCGGCGGCGTGGGCGCGCGCGCCGGGCGCGGCGTGACTGGCGGTGCGGACGGCGGTACCACCGGCGGCTGCTCGCGATGCAGCTCGACCAGCGGCGGCAATACCACCGCCGGGGAGACCGCGAGCATCCGCGCCAGGGCGCTGAACAGCACCAGGTTGACCACCACCGCGGCGAGCAGCGCCACCGCCAGCAGCGGCGTGCGCCGCCGGCGCGCGGGGCGCAAGGCCAGCGCGGCGCTCATGGCGCCTCCCTGGCCTGGGCGGCGAGATCGACGCGCTGCGCGCCGGCGGCGGTGCAGGCGTCCATGACCTCGAGCATGCGTCCGGTGCTCACCTGGCGGTCAGCCACCAGCAAGACGCGCACGGCGCCACTGCGCTGGAGGGCTGCGGCGAGCGCGCCGAGTCCATCGCCGTGCGCGCCACCCGGCAGCAGCACCGCGCCGCTCGCGGTCAGCGCCACCAGCAGCACGTCGTTGGCCTCAGTGGGCCGCGCCTGCGCGCTGCCCGGACGCTCGATGTCGACGGTGCTGTCGGCGGTGAAGCTGGTGGTGACCATGAAGAACACCAGCAGTACGAAGAGGATGTCGATCAGGCTGATGACGTTGATCTCGACGCCACCGGCGGGCCGGCGGCGCTGGCGCAAGAACAGCAGCGGGTTCATGAGCGCGCTCCGGCACGCGTGCCGGCTGCGGTAAGCATGGCGACCCGGCGCGCGAACAGCGCGTGGGCGAGCGCCGCCGGGATCGCCACGACCAGGCCGGCAGCGGTGCAGATCAAGGCCTCGGAGATCCCAGCGGCGAGCTGCCGCCCGCCGGCGCCGCCGAGCGCGGCGAAGCAGGTGATGATGCCGCTGACCGTGCCGAGCAGGCCGAGCAGCGGCGCGACCGCGGCGAGGATGCGCAGCAGCCATAGGCGCGCGCGCAGGCGTTGCGCGCCGTCCGCCGCGGAGAGCCAGCCCAGCGCCACGCCCTCAAGGATCAGCGCCCACGCGACCACCCCGCACAGCGCGGTCGCCCACAGCGGCGCGCCGCCGATGGCGGCCAGGCGTTCCAGCGCGGTGAGCAGGCCGTCAGCGGGCATGGGCCGACTCCCCCGCCACCGCCGCGACGCGCCCGGACGCGGAGGCAGGCGCGGCGTGCGAGCTGGCCAGGGCGGTGGCCTGCTCCTCGATGCGCGTCAGTGCGCGTTCGGCGCGGCGGGCGAGCAGGGCGTGCGCGAACAGCACCGGCACCGCCACCAGCAGCCCGAGCTGAGTGGTGATGAGCGCCTCGGAGATGCCGCCGGAAAGCAGCTTGGGGTTGCCGGTGCCGTGCGCGGAGAGCACCTGGAACATGCGGATCATGCCGCTGACCGTGCCGAGCAGGCCGAGCAACGGTGCGATGGCAGCGAGCATGCCGAGCACGGTCAGGCTGCGTTCGATGCGCGGGGTCTGCGCGAGGATGGCCTCGCCAAGCGCGGCGGCGCGCGCCTCGAAACCGCGCGCGAACACCGCCAGGCCGGCGCCGAGCACGCAGGCCACGGGCGTGCCGTGCCCGACCAGCAGGCGCTGCGCGGCGGCGAGGTCGCCGGCGGCGACGCTCGCAACCACCGCGCGGCCGAGCCCGTCGTCGCCGCGCTCGCGGTGGAAGCTGAGCAAGCGTTCAAGCACCAGCAGCAGCGCGATCAGGCCGGTGGCGAGGATCGGAATGACGAACCAGCCGCCGTCGGCGAGCTTGCGCCAGAGCGTGCGCGGCGCCGCGGCAGTCTGCGCGGCGAGCTTGCCGGTGACGTCGACCGCGATCCAGCCAGCGCGCGTCGGGCCAGGTATCGTCGGACCAACCTGCCGCCAGCCGTCGCCAAAGGGTGCCACCAGTGCGGCCGATTCGGCCACGGCAGCACCGGCCGCACCCAGGCGGATGACGGTCGCGGTCGCCTGGTGGCCGTCCCACCACGTCACCGGCGCCTGCTGCGCCATCAGGGTGGTGGCAGCGGCAAGCTGGGCCGCGGCGGACTCCTGCCAGCGGCGCAGGCTGGCGGCGAGCGGCGTCGTGGCCGGCACACCGGCGATGCTGGCGGCTTGGCGCGCCAGCTCGAGACGCAGAGGCCGGGGATCGGTGGGCAGCGGTGCGGCGAGTTGCGCGTCCAGCGCGCGCAGCTCGCTCGCGCGCGACGCGGCGGCCTGCGCCAGCTTGGTCAAGCGCTCACCGAGCGCGCGGCGCTCGACCCCGACCTGATCCTGGGCCGCGGCGAGCGCCGTACGCGCGCCCGCAGGGTCATAACCGGCAGTGTCCGCGGCGGTGCCGACGGGGGTCGTGAACGCGAGGATCACGACCGCGGCGAAGACCCAGGGCAGGCGCATCAGGGCACACCTTGCGTGCTTGGCGGCGCGGGCGCGGGCGCGGGCGGCGCCGGCAGCAGCAGCGCCTCGGGGACGGTGTTGCCGCGCAGTTGCGCGATCGCTGCGCTGATCGCCGCGGCGACAGCGGGATCCCCGTCGGGATGCAGCGTCCAGCGCACGCCGGCGCGCTGCGCAGTGCCGGCCTGGGCACCGTCGAGGCTGACGTACCAGGCTGCGGCATAGCCGGCCTTCACCACCTGCACCGCTACGGTACCGCCGCCCGGGGCGACGCCCTCGGCGATCTCGATCTCCCAGCGGCCGGCGCTGACGCGCACCGCCTCGAACGCGGCGGCACCGGCACGCAGCTGCGCGGGCAACGAAGCCTCTGCGTCGGCCTTCGCGCCAGGCACGGAAGCAGACGGATAGGGCGCGAGCATGGCCGTCAACGCAGCCAGGGTGGCGAGCGCCGCCTGGTCGTCGGCGGCCAGCGCGGCTGCCTCTTCGGCCAGGTGGGCGCCCTCGGCCTGGCGCGTCGCGAGCCGAGCACGCAGTTCGGCGAGCTGCGCGTCCGCGGCCTCCAGCGCGATGGTGCGGGCGGTAGCCAGGCGTTCGAGGTCGGCGCGCTCCTTTTCCCAAGCGGCAAGCAGGGTGGCGCGCTGGTGCTCGAGCGCGAGCGCGGCGCGCGCCTCGGCCAGCGCCGCTTCGGGCTCGGCCGCGGCCACCACCCCTGCCAGGAAGGCGAGCAGGGGCGCGAGGGCCTTCAGCAGCAGGGAGGAACGGGCGTGGCGCATCGGGGTCCGGGAAGGAGGCATCAGCGGAAAGGATGCCGGCGCGGATGGTGGGGCAACGGGGGGATACGTCCAGATCGTGAACAGCGGCAAGACCCCCTGTCGAGGAGCTGCGCAAGCCCCCGGTCGGCCGGCCACCACCTGCCGGACGTGATCGTGCCTGCCATTGCCTGGGCGCGCGGGCCGCGAGCATCACCCCGGCCGCGCCTTTCCGGAGCTCACGCATGTCCGACCTCCGCCAGCACTTCCTTCTGACGCTCCTCCTCGGCATGGTATCCGTTTCCGCCACCGTCGAGGCCGCCGAGCCATCCCCCCTGCGCGTGGTCGCTTCCACCACCATGCTCGCCGACATCGTGCGCCAGGTTGGCGGCGCGCGGGTGGCGGTTACCAGCCTGCTCGCCCCTGGCGTCGACGGCCACACCTGGCAGCCGGCGCCCGCCGACATTCAGCGCATCGCCACAGCGCGCCTGGTGGTGGTCAATGGCCTGGGCTTCGAGGGCTGGCTCGACCAGGTCATCGCGAACGCCGGGGCGCGGCCGACCGTGGTCGTGGCCAGCACCGGCGTCACCCCGCGCGGCGGCGATCCGCACGCCTGGCAGGACGCGCGCAACGGCATGCGCTATGCGCAGGCGATCGGCGCGGCGCTGGCCGCCGCCGATCCCGCCGGCGCGGACGACTACGCCGCCTGGACCGAGGCCTACGTCGCCCAGTTGCGCGTGGTTGACGCCTGGGTGCGCAAGCAGATCGCCAGCCTGCCGCCGACGGCGCGCGTGCTGGTCACCAGCCACGACGCGCTCGGCTACTACGGCCTGGCCTACGGGCTGGAGGTCATCGCCGTCGAGGGCATCGCCACCGGCCAGGAGCCCGACCCCCAACACATCGCCGGCCTCATCACGCTGCTGCGTGCACGCCACGTGAAGGCGGTGTTTATCGAATCCGTCGCCAGCCCCAAGGTGGTGGAGCAGATCGGCGCGGAAGGTGGCGCCGCGCTCGGCGGCAGCCTGTTCAGCGACAGCCTCGATGTCCCGGGGGCGCCGGCCGGCACGTACATCGGCATGTTCCTGACGAATACGCGCGCGATCGTGGATGGGCTGCGCTGAGACGCGAGACGCGAGACGCGAGACGCGAGACGCGAGACGCGAGACGCGAGACGATCGGCCTTTGGCGGATACCTTACCGGGTTTTCTGCAAGGGATCGTCGCGGGATGATCACCTTACCGGGGATGCGCATCCGGCGGTGGCCACACCACCAGCCCATCATCCTCGTGCTCATCGAAGCAGCCCCGCCACAGGCGCAGCAGGATGCGATTGCTACAACGCGGCGGCAGGGTCAGGGCGCGCACGTGCCGCTGGCCATGGCAAAGCGCCAGGTCGGTGCAGGTGCGGATCCAGTGCCGCGTGGGGATGCGCTCGGAGAGATCCATGGCTACCGCTGATACTATCCGGCGGCGCGGCGAACCGCGGGGAAATGGTGCATCCTTCGGCGCTCGCACCCGCGCAGATGGAAGCCGCTTCCGGGCTCTTCCTGGGACCGCGCGCCGCTGGCGCGCGGTCCCAGGAAGAACCCAGTCGCGGATGTCGCGTTCAGGGTGCGGTGACGAACTGCTCCGCGGCGTGCAAGCCATCCAGCATCGGCACATTCCCATCCACGTGGCACCGGCGCACGAGATCCGCGTAGCCGCCCAGCGCGGCGGCGCCGAGCCGCGCGGACACCGCCATGCCGCAGCTGCGCTCGGGGATGCCGATGAGGAAACCTTCCGGGAAGAGCGCCTGCAGGCGCTTCCCGAGCAGCAGCCGCGAGGTCCCCAGGCCATCGTCGTTCATGAAGGCGGCCATCTCGCGGACGCCGCCAACGACCTTCTCGTGGGTGTGGAAGACCTCTGCGCAGGACGCCTCCAGGTTGGCGAGCGCGGCCGCGCGGAAATCGACGCCCTCCGCCGCCATCGCGTCGGTCTCCTCCTTGTTCAGGTAGCGCATGGTCTGATCGTCATCCAGCCACACCCAGGTTACGGCGAGTTCGGGATGCACGAGCGGCGCGAGATGGCCCGGCCAGGTGCCATGCTCGTCGTAGCTGCGCGGCACGATGATCGGGAAGATGGTGCTCAGGTCTTCATGCATGGCGGTGCCCGGCGGAGATGAACGGTGCGCGAGCCGCCGCGCACTGCTGGATACTTTCCAGATTCCCGGACGGTTGCCAAGCGCTGACGGAACGTCCGCCCGGCCCGCCCACCGCCGCGTGGCGACGGCCCGGCGGTGCAGACGGGTGCCCCCGCCATGGTCCAGGCGCATGGCAATCCGACCGCCTCCGCCATCATCCAGGCCATGGAGCCGTTCCTGCGCACCACGCCACCCGATCTCGCCACCGCGGCAGCGGTGGTGGCGCTGGCGACCCTGGTAGCCGCCGCTTGGTGGGCGCGACGCTCATGGATCGGTGAACTCACCAGCCATTGGACCCGCCACATCGCCTGGGTGCTGCTCGCCCTCGCGGTGTTCGCCACCTGGCGGGGAGACTGGTGCATCGCGGTGCTCGCCTGCGGCTTCGCCGCCGCAGGCGCGATCCCATGGCTGCGCGCAGCGCGCGAACACAAGGCCCCGCACACCGCCGACGGGCCGACGTTCACGCTGTTGTCGGCCAACCTGCTCTGCTTCAATCAGCAGCGCGCCGCAGCGCTGGCCACGCTCGCCGCCAGCGGCGCCCAGGTTGCGGTGCTAATCGAAGTCCTGCCCAGCGACGAGATCGCGCTACGCGGCGATCCCCGCTGGCCCCACCAGTCCTGGCACCACGACCCAGACTGGAACGGCTCTGCGATCCTCAGCGTCCATCCGCTCGACCAGGTCGTGGTGGTGGACCCGCGCCACGCCGCACTCGTCACCACGAGCCTCACCATCGCCGGCCGCTCCCTGCTGCTGATCGCCGTACATCCCTTCGCGCCAGAAAGCCTCGCGCACACGCGCGAACGCAACGCCCAGTGTGCGCGCCTGACCCAACTGGTCGCCAGCGACCCCCGGCCGGTCGTGGTCGCCGGGGACTTCAATCTCACCGTCGGCAATCCCGCTTGGCGCGATTTGCACCGCGTCGGCGGCCTGCTGCGCTGCCACGGCGCAGCGCCTGCGACCTACCCGGCGTGGCTCGGCGGCCTCGGCATCGCCATTGATCACGTGCTGGTGCGCGGGCTCGCGCTGCGCTCGCTTGCTGCAGTGCGCCTACCGGGCAGCGATCATCGTGGGGTGCTGGCGGAGATCGTCGTGCCACCAGAGTGGATGCAGGGATTTGGCGTGAAACCATCGCGAGGGTAAAGCACGCGACCATCACGCGCCCGCGGGTCGATCCGCGCAGTGAGCGCACCCACCAGGAGTCGAACCTGGGACCTAGTGCTTAGAAGGCACTTGCTCTATCCAGCTGAGCTATGGGTGCAGATGTGCGCGTGCGCCGGCATGCTGGCGCCCCCCGCCGCGAGGAAAAGCGCCGAGTGACCCATCCCCGACCGCGAGCAGAGCAGCCGTGGCGGACCGGGCACGACGGTTGCCTCCCACGGCACCTCACCCGTATCCGCGCACGATCCCTCATCTTTCCAGGCCGTCCGACTTCCGGACTTCCGGACTCCCGGATCTCCGGACTTCCGGACCCTCTTACAGGATGTTCGCCGCGATCCCCGACAGCTCGCTGCGCTCCGACTTGGTCAGCGTCATGTGTCCCGCCAGCTCCTGGCCGCGCATGCGCTCGACCACGTAGGTCAGGCCGTTCGAACTCGCATCCAGGTAGGGGTTGTCGATCTGGTGCGGGTCGCCGGTGAGCACGATCTTGGTGTCGTGGCCAGCGCGGCTGATGATGGTCTTGATCTCGTGCGGGGTCAGGTTCTGGGCCTCGTCGACGATCACGTACTGCTTGCTGATCGAACGGCCGCGGATGTAGGTCAGGGCCTCGAGCGTGATCGACTCCTCCTCGATGAGGCGCTTGATGACCTCGTCGGGATCGCGCTCCTCGCTGGCGAGCAGGAAGTGCAGGTTGTCGAAGATCGGGCCCATCCAGTGCGAGAGCTTGTCGTCCTTCGAGCCGGGCAGGTAACCGATGTCCTGGCCGAGCGGCATGATCGGGCGGCTGACCAGCAGCTTCTTGAAACGTTCGTCGTGAATGACCTTGGCCAGGCCGCAGGCCAGGGCGAGCAGGGTTTTGCCCGTGCCGGCCTGTCCAACCAGGGTGACCAGCTTGATGCGGTCGTCGAGCAGCAGCTCGAACGCCATGCGCTGCTCGTGGCTGCGCGGCGCGACGCCGAAGAGCATGGGCGGATCATCGTCGATGCGCCGCAACAGGCCCTTGGCATCGCAGGCGAAGAGCAGGTGCTGCTCCTCGTCCTGGTCGTCGACGGCGACCACGAACTGGTTGGTGACCAGCTCACCGACCAGCTCGACGGCGATCTCCTCGGGCTTGGCCACGTCGCGGTCGGAGAGCTCGCGCAGGCGCGAGCTCGGCACGGTGATCTGGCGCCAGCCGGTGTAGAGCTCGTCGACGTTGACCTTCTGATTCTCGAAGTCCTCGCTGGGAATGCCGAGGGCGTCGGCCTTGACGCGCGCGTTGATGTCCTTCGAGATGAAGTAGACGTTGCGGCCTTCGCGCTTGAAGCGCTGCGCACAGCCCAGGATGCGGTTGTCGTTGACGCCGGGCAGCATGCCCGCGATCTCATCGTAGCCCAGCGCGACCTGCACCGATCCGCCCTGCGGCGTCGGCACCCCGTCGCGCAGCGAGCCCTTGCTGCGCAGGCGGTCGAGGGCGCGCGCGACCTCGCGGGAGTTCTGCCCGAGCTCGTTGTTGGCGGTCTTGAACTTATCAAGCTCTTCGAGCACCATCATGGGGATGACCACGTGGTTGTCGGCGAACGCGAAGAGCGACTGCGGGTTGTGCAGCAGGACGTTGGTGTCGATGATGAAGGTCTTGGCAGTCGCGGGATCGATCATTGTTCCGGGGTTCAGGGGTAGGTGGGTTTGGGCGGGGATTTGAGCTTCGCGTCGGCGAGCGCGGTGATCAGCAAGTGGGTGCGCGGGCCGAGTTCGATCTTCTGCGTGACGATGGCGTTGCCGGTGCGGTCGGTGACGGTCAGCGCCGTGTCCTTCCACACCACGCGGTACTCGGTGTAGGCGCTCACCAGGTCAAGATCGATCCAGGTGCCGCTGGTGCGGTCGCTGGCCTGGCCGAGCTGGATGCGCAGTTTGCCGCTGCCCTTGGCCTCGAAGTTGGCACCGATCATGCCTTCGCGGATCGGCATGCCGATGCCGCTCAGGCTGTCCGGCGCGCCGCTGGGCAGCACCACGGTGTTCTCCTCAAGGGTGGCCTTGCCGAACGGCACCAGGTTGAGCGCGGCGAAGGCATCCGCCTTGCCCGCGCTGGCGCCGGCGGGGGCGACGCTGCCGGCGACCGCCACATAGCCGCGGCTGATGGCGATCTCGTCGAACTGCACCATGGCCCCGGCATTGGTGCCGAAGTGCAGCACCGGCAGCAGGTCGGTGGCGCGCACCTCGGCGGTCTCGCGACCGTTGTTGAGGTCGACGCCGATGGTGCCGTTGTCGCGCGCGTCGATGCGCAGGAAATTCGAGATCTTGGGCGTGAAGGGGAAGGGCTTGGCCTTGCGGCTCTCGGTCTTGGTCTTGACCTCGTAGGTGTTGGCCGAGAAGTCGAGGATGACCTGCACGCTGCGGAAGTTCACCACCATCCCGCCGCGGTTGGCGGCGATCTGGTAGACGATCGATACCGCCTTGGCCGAGGCCATGTCGCGGCGCTCCAGCCAGGCGTTGTCGCCGAGGTTGCCGAGCAGACCCTTGGAGACCTGCCAGTTGCTGGAGCGTTCGGGGAAGCCCTTGGCAAGGTCGTCGGGCATGTCGAAGGTGACGTTGTCCTTGCTGCTCGCCACCGCGGGCTCGCCCGCGCGGGCGGGGGCGAGGTTCTTGAGCGCGGTCTCGAAGCGCGCCATGGGCTCGACCGCCTGCGGGAACTGGACCTTGTCGACCTTGCGCAGCGCCTCGAACGCGTCCTGCATGCCCTTGGCGTTGCCGAGCCTCAGCGCCTCGTTGCCCTTGGCGACGCTGTCGTTCACGTCGCGCTGGCGCTCGAGCGAGATCAGGATCTCGAGTTCGCTGCCGACTTCCGGCGCGAGCACGCCCTTGGCCTTGCGCAGCTGCACGCCCGCCAAATCGGGATCGCCGGCGGCGAGCAGCATGATGGTGGCGAGCGCGTGGTCGTCGCCCTTGGCGGCCGGCACCGCCGCGGCGGCGCGGAAGAGCTCAGCGACATCCTTGATCGCGACCTGCGGCCACGTGAGTTCCGTGCGGCTGTCGTTGGGCGAGGTGATGGTCACGCCCGCCGCGGTCGCCCCGGTCACGTCCCAGAGCTCGGCCGTGGTGGGGTGGCGGACGCGCAGCTTGGCCGGCGGGTGCTCGCTGATGATGCGCGCGAGCACGTCGCCGCGGTTGTTCCACAGCACCACCTTGTGCTTGATCGCGGCACTCTCGGGCGCGCCATCGGGCAGGGTGGTGAGCTGCTGCTGGACGAGGTTCTGGTTGTTGACCAGCAGCGCTGCGGTGACCTGGCTGTCGATCTGCACGATGCGCTGGAGGTCGGGCTTGGCGGGCTCGGGCAGCGCCGCCGGGACGGACGGTACCGCGGCGGGCGACGGGACGGCGGCGACGGCCGGATCCTTGGTCGCCTCGCCGCCGCCGGCGGGGGCGAGTGTCACCGGCCGGCCGAGGCGCTTCTCTGCCTCGGTGGCCAGGCCCTTGGCCCAGGCGGCGTCGCCCGGGAAGCCCCAATACGTCTGGGGCGGGGTCAGCAGGGCGCCGATCAGCACCGGGTCGGTACCAGCCGCGGCCTCTTTCTCGACCGCCTGACGGCGCAAGTCGTGATTCGCGCGCACGCGCTCAGCGACGTTCTTCGAGTCCTCCTCGGTGGGCAGGGTGTCGCACTTGGCGAGCGCCTCGGCGAAATGCTCGCTGCGCTCGAGGCTGCCGATCTCGAGGATCACCTGGACGCGCTCTTCGGAGGTGACGCGCTTGACCGCGACCGGCTCCGGCGCCGTGGTGCCGCCGATCGAGCCGTCGACCCCGGCTGGAACGGTCGCGGTGGGCACGGCGGCGACCGCCGGAGCGGCGGGCTTGTCAGGGCCGGCCGCGGCGCCCGGCGCGAGCGCGGAGAAGGCGCCCTTGCCTGGCGGCTTGGGCTTGTCGACGGTCGGCGCCGCAACTGGCGCCGGGGCCAGTTGCGGCGACTTCGCCTTCTCCGGCATCGGCTCGAGCGGCGCCAGGGTCGGGCGCGTCGCCACCTTCACCGGATTGAGTACGTAGAAGCCGACCGCGCCGCCGATCAGCAGCACCGCGACCACCACCAGGACGATGATGCCGGTCGAGCTCTCGGGCTCTTTGCGCCGCGAAGTGGTTACCTCGCCGCTGGCGGTACGCGAACCGCGCCGCGCGGTGCCCGTGCCGGTGCCGGTGCGGTTCATGCTCGAGGTGCCGATGCGCGGGATCGGACCGGTCGCGGTACCACCCATGCGCGGGATCGGACCGGTGACGGTGCCGCTGCGCCGGATGCTGGCGCTGCCGGGCGCAGGATTGGAGATGTTCGAGGTGAGGCGCAGGGTCTGCCGCTTGGCGCCGCCGCCGAAACGGTCGAGGGTGTCGATGACCTCGCGGTAGCCCTGGAAGCGGTCCTTACGCTCGGCCGCCACCAGCTTCTGGAAGAACAGGTCGAGGTCGCGGCTGACGCCACCCTGCACGCTGCGCAGGGAGCGCGCGCCGTTGGCCACCACCTTGTGCAGCGCCTCGTGGGCGTTGTAGCCGGTGACCAGGCCCTCGCCGGTCATCATGCGGAAAAGCAGCGCGCCGAGCATGAAGATATCGGCGCGCACGTCGCTGCGGATCTCATCGCTGAGATGCTCGGGGGCGAGGTAGTACTCGGTCGCGGCGCTCGCGCCGGAAAGTTCACGCACCAGGTAGCGGTGGTTCTTGGGCACCGCCAACTCGTCGAGCAGGACGTTGCCCTCAGGGCTGACCAGCACCACCTCGGGACGCAGCCAGCCGTGCACCACGCCGTGGCGCGCGGCCTCCTCCAGGGCGAGGGCGAGCTGGCGGATGATGCCCATGGCGTGCGGCGGGGCGAGCGCGCGGCGGCGAGCGAGGATGTGCCCGAGCGGCTCGTAGTCGGCGGGATCGGTGCTGAACAACGCCGCGGCGTCGCGCGTCGGCTGGAGCGCGGCGAGGGGCAGGATGTAGGGATGCTTGACCTGGCTGGCGAGGCGCACGTGCGGCTCGAGCGCCTGCTGATAGCCGGGTTGGCGCATCAGCGCGGTGTTGAGGGTCAGGGCGCGCAGATTGCGGCCGGTGGCGCGCTCGCGCACGCGCGCGCGGCGGCCCTGCACGCTCTCGTCGAGGGGCGCGATCAGGTCGAAGCCGGGCACCTCGAAGGGCACCACGCTGCTGACTTGCGGCGGCAGCTGCGCCTGCGCGCCGCGAGCGGCACCGAGCGCCCCCGTGCCGCCGGCCGGGTCGGGGATCGCCTGCATGCCGTAGGCGCTTTCGTCGCGCAACTTCTCGCCGATGGTCGCGCGCGGGCCCGAGCCGCCGCCGACGGCGGCGGGCGCCGGAGCGCGCGTCAGACCGCGCTCGGTGTCGAGGACCTCGAGCGCCGAGCCGCACACACCACAGGCGTAGACCATGCCGACCGCGGCGTTGCCGATCTCGAGCATGGCCTGGCAGCGGTAGCACGAGATCAGCCAGCTGCCGGAGCGTGCCGCCACCGGCTCCTGGTCGGGGATCGCCGCCTGCGGCACGCCGGAATCGCTGCGCCGCGCGCGCTCGAGCGCGAGATCGGAGACCACGCGCATGGTCTCCATCACGCCCTGGCCGTCGATCGCCACCGCCGCCACGCTCGGCCAGCCGCGCACGTTCATCAGCGGCTCGAGCTGCTCGGGCCTGAGCGCGGTCGGCAGGTCCTGCTTGTTGTACTGCATCACCACCGGGATGTCGTCGGCCAGCGCATGATGGCGCAGGTTGCCGAGCATCTCGTTCATCGCTTCGATGTTCTCGTCGAGCGCCTCGCGGCGGCTGTCGGCGACAAACACCACGGCGTCGGCGCCGGCCCGCACCGCGCGGCGCGTGGCGGCGTAGTAGCTCTGCCCGGGCACGGTGTAGAAGTCGAAGCGCACCTGGTGGCCGCGCACCTCGCCCATCTCGACGGCGAGTAGGTCGAAGCGCAGGGTGCGCTCGGAATGGGTGTCGACCATCACCAGATCGCCCGCGGCCTGGCTCGGCACGCGATCGTGGATCACCGTCAGGTTGGTGGTCTTGCCCGCCATGCCGGGGCCGTAATAGACCACCTTGAGCACGACTTCACAGGCGGGACCATCGATGCGCATTGCGACCTCCGGACGGGACGGCTGAAATCACACCACCGCCCGCGCACGATCGGCGGCGGGGGATGGCTTGGGTTTCACGAAAGAACGCAGGGCGAGCACGGCGAAGCCGCTGCAGATGCCGGCATCGGCGATGTTGAAGGTCGGCCAGACGTAATCGATGCCGACACCCTGAAGGTCGACACGGATGAAGTCGCGCACCCCGCCGAGGGCGTGCAGGCGGGCCAGGGCGCGATCGATGCCGTTGCCGAGCGCGCCACCGAGGATCGCGCCGAAGGCGAGGTTCTCCCACCGCCCCACCAGGCGGAAGTAGCGCCACCAGATCCAGCCGAGCAGCGGGATGAGCAGCGCGGTGACCACCGCGACCAGGCCGGGGAAGCTGCCGGCCATGCCCCAGGCCACGCCCGGGTTGTAGGAGCGGTCGATCCAGCCCGGCATGCCGCTGACCGGCCCGGGGATGGCGGCGTTGAAGCGCGGCGTCTGCACCGGCAGCGCGAACAGCCACAGCTTGGTGAGCTGGTCGAGGAGCAACACCAGCGCCAGCGCCGGCACGAACCAGCGGCGCCAGGCCAGGAAGACGCTGATGGTCGAAGTCCCCCGCCGCGGTGGAGCGGGGGGGTCGGCGGCCAGGGTAGAGGAGCGGGATGAGGGCATGGCGACCTGGAACGGATGCAGCAGACCAGAAGCGGGGCGCGGGCGCAGGCGGGAAATGGCGCTGGGCAGAGCGCGCCCCACGCTCCATCACACTACCTTCCTCAGCAGACGGCCGCAAGCAACAGAGATGGTCGATGGCCGTCTTGCATCCCCTGGCACACGGCGAGGATACGCTACCCGCCAAGGATTCCGCATGGCCGACTCCGCACCCTCCTCCAGCGTCGAGAACCCCTACCTGGTGCAGAACTACAACCGCAACGCCGTGCGCTTCGTGCGCGGTTCCGGCTGTCATCTGGAGGACGATCGGGGCAAGCGTTACCTGGACGCCTTCGCCGGCGTGGCGGTGAGCGCCCTGGGGCACGGCCACCCGCGCCTCGCCCAGGTCATCGCCGACCAGGCGCGGACCCTGATCCACACCTCCAACCACTACTGCATCGGGCGGCAGGAAGAGCTAGCGAAGCTGATCGTGACCAGCGCCTTCCCCGGACGCGTGCTGTTTTGCAACAGCGGCACCGAGGCCAACGAGATCGCCTACAAGGCCGCCCGGCTGTGGGGCAACCTGCTGCACGGCGGGCGCAAGACGCGCATGCTGGCGTTCACCAACAGCTTCCATGGTCGCACCCTGGGCGCCCTGAGCATCACCCAGACTCCGGCCTACCGCGAGCCTTTCGCCCCCCTGCCGCCGGCCGAGTTCCTGCCCTTCGGCGATCTCGCCGCCTGTGAGCAGGCCATTGGCGACGACGTCGCCGCGGTCTTCATCGAACCCATTCAGGGCGAGGCCGGGGTCTTCGTGCCGCCCGCCGGCCACCTCGCCGCGCTGCGTGCGCTGTGCACCCGTCACGGCGCCCTGCTGGTGTTCGACGAGATCCAGACCGGGGTCGGCCGCACCGGCCGCATGTTCGCCTATCAGCATGACGGGGTGATTCCCGATATCATGAGCATGGCCAAGGGCTTGGGTGGTGGCGTCCCGATCGGGGCCTCGCTCATGAGCGAGGCCGTGGCGGCGCTTTTCAAGCCCGGCATGCACGGCACCACCTTCGGCGGCAACCAACTCGCCTGCGCCGCGGGCGTGGCCGTGCTGGAAGAGGTCGCCGCCCCCGGCTTCCTCGCCAACGTGGTGGCGCGCAGCGAGCAGCTCCAGGCCGGCCTGCGCGCGCGCTTCGGTGCCGCCGCGGTGCGCGGCCGGGGCCTGCTGCTTGGCGTCCAGCTCACCCAGGCTCCCGGCCCGCTGGTCAAGGCGGCCCTCGACGCCGGTCTGGTGGTCGGTCCAGCGGGCAACAACACCCTGCGCATCGCGCCGCCGCTGGTCATCACCGCCGCCGAGGTCGACGACCTGCTGACCCGCCTCGATGTGGCCCGCGCCGCGCTCGGCTGAAGGCGCCCGGAACGGCGAGCCCCAGCTCGCCTCCGCGGTCATCGTCACCGTGCCGGTTGTTCGGCGCCGGTAGGGCAGATGTCGCCAGACGCGCTGGGGTGCGCCGCTCCCGGCGCCTGGTGCCGAGTCCGTAGCGCCTCCCCTGGTTGACCCCCGATCCCGGACGGCTACGGTCTTGGCCCATTTTCAAGGACTGCCCATGCCCACCGCCACTCTTCCCCGCTCCGCCCAGGCCCTGGTCGGCACCCAGCGCCCGACCCTGGCGCAGGTCCGCCTGCTGCGGCGCGTCGCCATCCAGGATGTCGAAGAGACGAAGAAGCTGAGCGCCGCCCTCCAGGACGGCCTGGGTGCGCTCAAGGACGATGCCAAGGTGCGCAAGGGCATCCTCAGCCTCGCCCTGGGCCACTTCAGCGATGCGGAAGAGGCCTTCTCCGGCACTGACGCCTACAGCCAGGCGCTGCTCGGGCTGGTCTACCACGAGCTCGGCGAGCACGCCGACGCCAAGGTCCACCTCGCCGCCGCCGCCAAGGGCCTGCCCGAGGCCAAGGCCGAACTGGTCCGCACCCTGCTCGACGGCGGCCAGATCGAGGACGCCGAGAAGGCCCTCGCCAACGTCACCGATGGCGCCGACCGCGAATTCCTCGCCGGCCGCCTGCAGGACGCCAAGGGCAACGTCGAGGCCGCCATCAACGCCTACGAGGCCGCCCTCGAGAAGGACCCGGAGCACGTCGAAGCGGCGTTCAAGCTCGGCGTCCTGCTCGACCGCATCGGCGATGACGACATGGCCGTCGAGTACTACCTGGTGTGCGCCGACGTCGCGCCCCACTACCTCGCGGGCGTGACCAACCTGGGCATCTTGTATGAGGAGCGCGGCGAGTCGAACGCCGCCATCGACTGCTTCCGCCAGGTGCTGGCCTACAACCCGCGCGACCGCCGCGCGCTGATGCTGCTGCGCGATGCCAAGTCGAGCCGCACCATGTACTACGACGAGCGCGAAGAGCGCGAGCGCGAGCGCATGGAGAAGATCATGCGCACGCCGGTCAACGATTTCGAGTTGTCGGTGCGCAGCCGCAACTGCCTGGCCAAGATGAACATCTTCACCCTCGGCGACCTGCTCAAGATCACCGAGCAGGAGATGCTGTCGTACAAGAACTTCGGCGAGACCTCGCTGAAGGAAGTGAAGGAGATGCTCGCAGCGCGCAATCTGCGCCTGGGCATGTTCCGCGACGGCGACGAGCGCTCGATCTCGAAGGCCGACCAGAAGATCCTCGGCGAGAGCGTCGAGAAGCTCGAGCTGTCGACGCGCACGCAGCAGGTGCTCGAGAACCTCGGCGTCTCGCGCATCGGCGACCTCGCCCAGTACACCGACCTCGACCTCTATAAGGCCGCCGGTTCGGGCCAGAGCGTGGTCCAGGAGCTGTCGACCGCGCTCGGCGCCTTCGGCGTCAGCCTGCCGCGTCCCGAGATCAAGCTCTAGAGAGTAGAGAGTCCGGAAGTCCGGGGTCCGGAAGTCCGGAAGTCGACAGCCCCGTAGCCGCTGTATCCCGAGCATGCCCGCCGTTCCGGTGGGCATGCTTTTTTGATTCTGCCCACCAGGGTGGGGACCCCGGGTGGCGATTCCTCCACGGCGCACCGAACGAGCCACGGCAGCTCGACAACACCTCGAGTCTCGGGCCAACGTGCGCCATCCGACTAGGCGATTCCCCACTGCCAGTCGCAGCCGGACCTCGCATGGCAGTGTGATACGGGACTCCCGTGCGACTCCCGTGGGAGTACGGGAATTCTCTTGGTCGATCCTGCCGCAATGGGTTACAGTACCCCCATGCAACAGCTGTACGAGCTGAACGTGCGCACCTGGCGCACGGAGCGCTCCCGGCAGCTGGGTCGCGTGGCCACCCTGGACGATCTTGGCCACGACCAGCTCGACCAGTTCGTCGAGGATGGCTTCACCTGGTTGTACCTGGTCGGGGTGTGGTCGATCGGGCCCCTCAGCCGCGCCACCTCGCTGCAGGATCCGCAGCTGCGCCAGTACCTTGCTGGGATCCTGCCTGATCTGAGCGACGACGACATCTGCGGCTCGCTGTTCGCACCCGAAGCCTACCGCGTCTCGTCGTGTCTGGGCGGCGACGAGGCGCTGGCGCGGCTGCGCGAACGCGCGCGCGCTTCTGGACTGTCGCTGATGCTGGACTTCATCCCCAACCACGTCGGGCTCGACCATCCCTGGGTGCAGGAGCACCCCGAGTACTGCATCCTCGGCGACGAGGCCGCGCTGCGCGCCGAACCCAACGCCTTCGCGCGCGTCGGCACGCGCATCGTCGCGCACGGCCGCGATCCGTTCTTCGCGCCCTGGCGGCACACGGTGCAGCTCGACCACGGCAATCCGCGTCTGCAGGACGAGCTCATCCGCACCGCCTCGGACATCGCCGGGCGCTGCGACGGGCTGCGCTGCGACGTCGCGATGCTGCTGCTGCCCGACGTCTTCGGCAACACCTGGAAGCGCGCCATGCAGCCGTTCTGGCGGAGCTGCCTCGACCGCGTGCGCGCCGAGCACCCCGGCACGCTGTTCATGGCCGAGGTCTACTGGAACCGCGAGTACGAGCTGCAACAGGCCGGCTTCGACTTCACCTACGACAAGATCCTCTACGACCGTCTGCTGTCCGGCGACGCCGAGTCGGTGCGCGCGCACCTGCGCGCCGCGCTCGACTACCAGAACCACTGCGTGCGCTTCCTCGAGAACCACGAGGAGCAGCGCGCCGCCGCGCGCTTCAGCTACCCCGACCATCACCGCGGCGCGCTGCTGCTCACCGGCATGGTGCCGGGCATGCTGCTCTGCCACGAGGGCCAGGAAGACGGCCGCCTGGTGCACAACTCGATGCACGCCTGCCGGCGCGCGCAGGAGGACGGCTCGGCCCCGCACCGCGCCGCCTACCGCGAGCTGCTGCGTCTGCTCAGCGAGCCAGCCCGCCACCACGGCGCCTGGGAGCTGCTCGAGCCCTTCGACCAGCGCGGCGCCAACCTCATCGGCTGCCTGTGGACGCTGCCCGCCCACCACGCGCTGCTGCTGGTCGTCAACGCCAGCTGGCAGCCCAGCGCCGGCGCCCTCGCGCCCGGCCCCTTCGCGCAGCGCGACTGCCAGTTCCAGGACTTCCTGAGCGGCGGCGCGACGCGCCTGATCAAAGGTGAGCAGCTGCGCCACGACGGCATCCCGGTGGACCTGCCGCCGTGGGGCGCGGTGGCGTACCGGATCATGCCGCTGCGCTGAATGCGGATCTCGCGGGACGCCTGATCGAACAAGGCGCGGAGGCGCAGAGCTCGGAGGAGGGCGACTGGGCCGGGCGCAGCCAGACGCACGCGATCACATCTCCTCGTCCTCACGACCGATCGTTCGGCACAGTGGTCGTGCCACTCCGTTAGAGACGTCGAGGGGCCGGTCAGACGCTCCGGAGCCCTTCCCAACTCCTCCGATCTCCGCGCCTCCGCGGCGCCTGTTCCATCCCTGCCCTTTTCAGCGGCCGTTGACCACGCGCTGCAGCTGCGGCGGGGCGCCGAGGACCGCGACGTGGTCGCCGGCCTTCAGGATGCGGTCACCCTTCGGGTGGAAGTCGCGCTCCTGGCCGTGGCTGATCAGGACGATGCTGAGGTCGTAGGCCTGCTCGACGGCATCGACGGTGAGCGCGACCAGCGGGTGGCCGGCGGCGAGGGTGAAGCGCGCGAGGCTCATCGCCTCGCCGTCGACCACCACCGGCGGGGTGATATCGACGTTGGCGGCGACGGCGGCGAACAGCGGCGCGGCCATGGCGGTGGCGCTGAAGGCGCGGAAGCCGGACTGGCGGGTGAGGTGCTGGGCGAACTCGTCATCGAAGATGCGGATGACCACCTCGATGGTCCCCTTGAGATGGCGGGCCTTGAGTGCGACCTGGAGATTGAGCGCGTCGTCCTGGGTCAGAATCACCACGCTGCGCGCGCGTGCGGCGCCGGCCGCAGCGAGGGTCGCCTCGACGCGCGCATCGCCCGGGATCACCGGGACCTCAAGGGCGCGGATCTCGTCGAGCATCTCGGGGCGCGGCGCGAGCTCGATGACCACGACCTCCTGGCCGAGCTCGTGGAGGTGGCGCACCACGCGCAGGCCGAGGCGGCCGAGGCCGACCAGGATGATGTGGTCGTGATAGGTGGAGGCGACGGCCATGGCCCACTCCCTGCCGCGGGCGCGGCGGTTGAAGAGCAAGGTGGAGAAATCCGCGAGCCCCTGCGCGAGGATCGCGAAGCCGACCAGCGGCATGA
Source organism: Planctomycetota bacterium (assembly GCA_038213805.1). Taxonomy (GTDB): domain Bacteria; phylum Planctomycetota; class UBA11346; order UBA11346; family UBA11346; genus BOG-1363. The sequence continues at coordinate 59,363 of JBBQSO010000009.1, forward strand.
GGAACCAGAACGCCTGCAGCGGGTAGGCCGCCGGCCAGTCGCCGAACGACTGCAGGAAGGTCAGCGACAACACCAGGTACACCGCCTGGGTGGGCTGCATGGCGATGCCGTAGCGGCCCGCCAGCCACCAGTACAGCAGGCCCAGCCCGATGATGGTGCCGCTGAAGACCAGCAGCGGCGCGCGGAACTCGCGCAGCAGCAGCACCGTGTCCCGCCACAGGGCATGGAGCTTTCTCAGCTGCGGGAAGCGGGCGGGCATCGCCCTGGGGATAGCAGGGTGGGGCGAGGGGCGCAATCGCGCTCTGGCGCTTCGTGGGGGTCGCGCGCCCCTACGCGCCGACGACCCGCTGCCGCGCGGCCCGCAGCCGCACCCCATGCCCGCCATCGGCGTAATACCCGGGCAGCTGCTCCACCAGGCTGAATCCAAGCCGCTCGTAGATGCCGAGCGCGGCGGTGTTGTCGTGGCGGACCTCGAGCGAGATCACGTCGCAGCGCCGCGGCACGCGCTTGACCAGCGCGACGATGAGCGTGGCGCCCAGTCCGCGGCCGCGCTGCGACGGGTCGACGGCGAGCGAGTAGAGCCGCGCGACGCGGCTGCCGGCGCGCAGCAGCGCGCTGGCGCCGCCGACCACCAACCCGCCCTCGCGCACCAGCACGGTGATGGCCGAGCCACGGCGCGCGGCCGGGCCGAGCAGGTGCTTCCACACGCGCAGCGGGAAGCGGTCGGCAGGCGGGAAGCAGCGCTCCTCAAGGGCCGCGAGCTGGCCGGCATCGGGCGCTCGCGCCACGACGATCCGCGCTGCGGCGGCCACCGCCGCGCGCGCCGTGGACGGCACGGTGGCTGGCCGGGACGCCGGCGTCTGCTTCACGGACTTCACGCGCATCGCCATCGCGGGCCCGCCCCGTCCGCTCAGGCGCCGGCCGCCGCCTTGACCTCGTACCAGCCCTCCCAGGGCTCGCCGGCGAGGTGGCGGACGACGTTGCGGTAGACCTCGGGGTTGTTCATGTCCTCAAGACCGGCATCGATGTTGGGATTGTCGTTGACCTCGATGACCACGAACCCGTCGTCGAGCTCCTTGACATCCACGCCGTAGAGGCTGCGGCCGATGCTGTTGCCAGCGCGCAGCGCGACCTCGATCAGGCGCGGGTCGATCTGCGACTTCTCGACCGATTGCACGGTGCACAGGCTGGGCTTGCCGTCGCCATCGCGGTCGTGGATGCGCCAGGTGCCGGGGTGCATGATGTACTTGACGACGAAGAGCACCTTGCCGTCGAGGATCGTCACCCGCCAGTCGAAGGCGCTGGGCAGATACTGCTGGACGACCAGTCTGTCCGCGCGGCGCAGGAAGCGCTTGCCGACTTTGACAAAGCTGGCTTCGTCATGGGCCTTCTCGACGTAAGCGCTGAACGAGCTGTTGGGCGCCTTGAGCACCAGCGGCGTGCCGTAGGTCTCGAACAGTTCGCGCGCCTGCTCGACGGTGACCTCGTCCTCGGTCAGGAAGCAGGTGTCCGGCATCGGCACCTCGGCGCGCATCAAGTGCTGGTACATGTTGACCTTGTCGCAGCACACCAGGATGCTGTCCGGCTCGTCGATCACGACCAGGCCGTGCACCTCGGCCATGCGCGCGGCGACGTAGCTGGTGTTGAGCGGGTCGGTAAGCGCGCGGATGAGCAGCCCGGTGTAGCGCGGGATGTTCATGATCTCGCTGCGGAAGATGAAGTCGCAGTCGTGCCCGAGCTTGGCCGCCGCCATGCGGAAGTTGGTCAGCGCGGTCAGCTCGACGGCGCGGCGGATGGTGTAGCGTTCAGTGAAGATGGCGAGGCGGGCCATATCAAAAAGTCCGGCAGTGCGGAAGTCCGGAAATCCGGAAGTCCTGAGGAACGGGGGAGACCGCGGGGAACACGAGACTTCCGGACTTCCGGACTTCCGGATCTCCGGACTGCGAGGTCATGCGCGCCACAGCCCGGCCTCCTTGACGATGGCCTTTTCGTTCTGGGTCAGCTCCTCCTTCTTGAGGGGCTCGATGGCGCTGAACAAATACTGCTTCTCGGTGACGATGATCTTCACCCGCGCCAGGGGCAGGCGGAAGGTCGCCCACAGGCGCAGGGCGAGGTCCTGGTACTCGGGCTTCAGGCACTGGCCGAGAACCAGGCGCAGGGTGTCGATGCGGCTGTCGGGCGGCATGACCTGCACCACCATCGCGTACTTGCCGGACATGGTCAGGGATTTCATCGCCTCGGGCAGGCCCGCGGCGTCGGCGATCACCAGGCCCTCGTCCTGGAAGGGGTTGATCGGGTAGGCGACCAGCGGCGGTACGATCGACACCGACGATTCGCTGGCGATCTCCCACTGCGGGATGGCGATGCCGGCGGCCTGGGCCTTGCTCAGCGCCAGCGGCACCACGTAGGCGTCGAGCGCCTCGCTCGGGCTGGGCAGGGCGAGCAGACCCTCGTGCTCGGCCTCCATGCTGCGGTAGTAGCCGTCGCCCAGGTAGGTGTAGTCCCCCTCCAGGTTCACGAAGACGCCTTGGGCGCGGAGATCCTCCGGCAGGCTGGTGGAGGGGAATTTCGGTGTGTTCATCGGTTTCGGCCGGGGCTGCAACGGGTCCGGGACGGGAGCGGAGGTCGGCTGGCCGGCGGAGGCCGAGGCCTCCGCGGCGGCGGGCGGAGGCGGGTCGGTGCGAACGGAGGTGCTGTTCACCATAGGATCGCCGCTGCGCGGATGAGCCGCGGCGATCGGGGGATGCTAATGGGCACTCCGACAAGGAAAGGTTTTTGTGTCCGCGCCACCCGGCCAACCGGGGCGACCATCAGACAGTGGGCGCTTGGAGTAGGCGCACGACCAGCAGGCGGAACTCCTCCGCCTGGAGGGCGGCCAGGGCACCGCGCCGGGCACCGGGCGCGCGCAGCGCCGCGACGCCGGCGCGCGGGCGCCAGCGGCCGCCTTCCACGAGCTCGGTCAGTCCGGCGGCGAGCGCCGGCGCGGCGAGCGCGGCTTCGAGCGGATGGCCGGCGACCTCGTCGAACCAGTAGCCGGCGTTGGCCAGGTCGCCCTCGCGGCGATGGAGCATGGCGTGCAGCCAGTCGGCGTCCGCATCGCCTTCGCGCGCCTGGATGATGGCATGGGCCGCATCGAGGTGGTCGTGCCACAGCAGCGCGGCAGCCAGCAGCAGGTCGCGGGCGCGCTCCGGGGTCGCGGTCGGCATTGCGGCAGCGACCTGGGCGCGGACCGCGGGCTCATCGGCGACGCCGGGACGCGGTCCACGCTCCAGCCCCGGTTCGCCCGCGCGCTGCAGCGCGGTCCACAGCGCCGCGGCCGGCTTGGCGCCCGACTTTTCGCCGCTCACGGTGCGGGTGCCGGCTTGGCGTCGACGTGCCAGCCGACCTCGTAGGCGCTCCAGGCGGGAACGCCGGCGAGGTCGGCGGACAGATCCTGCTCGGCGCCTGCGCCAAGGTGGGCGACCGGCAGGTCGAGGACCTTGAGCGTGCCACCCGCGCTGTTCTGCAGGGTGATGGTCACCACCAGGCCGTCGAGATCGGCGCCGGTGCCGTTGCGCACGCGCGCCTTCATCTTCTTGCCCTCGGCATGGATCTTGGCGACCTCGACGTCGTTGGCGCCGGTGAACGAGCCCTGGTCGAGGGTCGCGGTGTCGGTCTGCCGGTTGGAGATGGTGACGGTCGCGAACTTCGGCACGTTCTTGGCCTCGACCTTGTGGTCTTTGACGTATCCGCCGGGCAGGTCGGCCTTTTCAGGCTGATAGACCTTGGTGGCGACATCCTTGCCCTTGTCATCGCGGAAATGGATGGTCTGGACCAGGTCGCGCACCGGCTGGCCGCCGATGTTCCACAGCCCGAAGGTCACCACCGCGCCGGCTCCGGCGGCCTCGAAGTTCTGGTTCACCACCACCAGGTACGAAATCTGGGCGAGGTCGGCCAAGCCGATGGGCACCGAGAACTTGTCGATGCCGAGATGGGTGTCCTTGCCGCCCTTCCACTCCACCTCGATCTGGTAGGCCTGCCAGTTCGGGCAGTTGAGCTTGTAGTCGAGGTCACGGCTGGCCCCGGCAGCGAGCGCCGGCAGGTCCTTCCAGGGGCCGGCCAGCAGCGGCTTGCGCGCGCCGTCGAGGGTGGTCAGGCGCAGGCGCAACCCGTCGAGGGCGGCCTTGCCGGCCTTCAGGCGCAACTCCCACTGGAAGAAGGGGCGGTAGTTCTCGTCGGCGCGGCCGCTGAAGACATAGGAGCCAGTGAAGGCCGGGTTGGCCCCGGTCGGCGCCGGGGCGGTTGCGGCCTGACGGGCGAAGGCCTGCTGCGCATCGGCCTTGCCGGCCTGGGACCAGGCGGGGCCGGAGACGGCGGGGCGGGGCTTGGCCTCAGCGGCGCCGAGCAGGCCGGGGGCCATGGCGGTGAACAGAACGAGGCAGACGGAGAGCAGGCGGGACATCACGACCTCGGCAAAGCGCAGCGGCGGCAGGAAGGAACCAGGATGAACGGTGCCAGGGAATGCAGGTTCAGACCCGGTCATGTCGGAGGATGCACCCATCGCTCATGCCGCGCCATGCATCAACCCGTTGACCCAGGGAGCCGGCGCAAGCCCTGCCGAGGGTCTGGGTTTATGGAGAGCGTCGGGCGTTCCGGTCGCGACCATCACGGGGCAGCTTGCCGCATGTCCAGACATCCGCTGCCGTCCCCGCTGGCGTCATGCACAGTCGCCGGGGGACGTCCGCGGCGGGAAGTGCGCCCGCCCCGGCCCATGGCACACTCATTCCCCCGCGGAGAGGCTCATGCGCAAGTTCATCGGCGAAATCCTGGTCGAGATGGAGGCGTGCAGCGCCGCCCAGGTCAAGGAGGCGCTCAACAAGCAGATGCAGGGTGACCGCCGCCCCATCGGCGAGATCATGACCGAGCTCGGCAGCTGCCAACCCGAAGACGTGGCGCGCGCGCTCGCCGAACAGTTCGACATGCGCTTCTATGATCTCGAGACCATCGACATCCCGCAGCGCGTCATGGAGCTCATCCCCCACGACCTGGCCAAGGAGAAGAAGGTCTGCCCGGTCGGCCTGAACGGCCGCACCCTGTCGGTGGCGATGACCAACCCGCTCGATCTCGAGGTGGTCGACACGCTGCGCTTCTCGACCTCGCTGGCGATCGAGGTCGGCGTGGCCAGCGAGCGCCAGATCATGGCCATGCTCGAGAAGACCTGGGGTCTCTCCGAGAACAAGCTCGACCAGATGATGGGCGAGATGACCGAGGACATCGCGCTGCGCGGCAGCGACGGTGACGGCGAGGAGGGCGACGACGCACTGATCGTGCGCTTCGTGCAGCAGATCATCAGCAACGCCCTGACTAACCGCGCCTCGGACATCCACGTCGAGCCGATGTCCGACCACCTGCGCATCCGCTACCGCATCGATGGCGTCTGCTTCACCATGGACCCGGCGCCGAAGCGCCTGCAGGGCCCGGTGATCCAGCGCCTGAAGATCATGGCCGACATGATGATCGAAGAGAAGCGCAAGCCGCAGGACGGGCGCATCAAGGTCAAGATCGGCGACAAGCGCATCGACCTGCGCGTCTCGTGCCTGCCCGCGGTGCACGGCGAGAGCGTGGTCATGCGTATCCTGGACGGCGAGAATCTGAAGCTCTCGCTGGACGACATGGGCTTCGACGCCGGCGACCTCAAGCTGTTCTCGGGGCTGATCCGCCGGCCCAACGGCATCGTCCTGGTCACCGGTCCGACCGGCTCGGGCAAGACCACCACGCTCTACGCCACGTTGCACACCCTCAACACCATCGACCGCAAGATCATCACCGCCGAGGACCCGGTCGAATACCACCTCTCCGGCATCAACCAGTGCCAGGTCAACCACAAGATCCACCTCGATTTCCCGCGCATCCTGCGCTCGATGCTGCGCCAGGCGCCCAACGTCATCCTGGTCGGCGAGATCCGCGACGCCGAGACCGCGCAGATCGCGATCCAGGCGTCGCTGACCGGACATCTGGTATTCTCGACCCTGCACACCAACGACGCACCCAACGCCATCACCCGCCTCATCGACATGGGCGTGCCGCCCTTCCTGGTCGCGACGTCGATCCAGGCGGTGCTGGCCCAGCGCCTGGTGCGCACCAACTGCCCGAAGTGCCTGGAGTCCTACACCCCCGACGCGGTGCACCTGGCCGCGCTCAACCTCAAGCCGGACCAGCTCGCCGGGCAGCAGTTCAAGCGCGGCAAGGGCTGCGATCACTGCAAGGGCTCGGGCTACCGCGGGCGCAAGGGCATCTTCGAGATGATGGTGATGAACCGCCAGCTGCGCGACCTGGCGTTCTCCAAGGCCTCGACCTCGGAGATCCGCCGCGTCGCCATCGCCAACGGCATGAACTCCCTGGCCATGGACGGGGCGCGCAAGGCCCTGCAGGGGATCACCACGCCGGATGAGATCCTGCGCATGGCGAAGACGGACAGCTGAAACAGGTGGGGAGCAGGCGAGGGCAGGAGCACGGAGGGGCAGAAAGACGGACGCGAGCGATGGGGTCGAGCCGGGCGCAGCGCGCCTGCCGAGTTTTTGGTTGACCGTAAACGCCGTTCCACCCGTGGTTCCTGCGCGTCACCCAGGGTCATCCGCCGGTTCCCCATGCGTGACTCATGCCTCACACCTGCCTACTCTTCCACCCTCACGCCCTCCCCTCGCGCGGGTGCAGGGTTTACCCGTGAGCCCGTCACAACTCCGGACGGTGACCGTATCTGGCGGGTTGAACACGCCGCCGCATGCACCCTGAAACAGCGTTGTCCTGCCTTGCATCCCGTCATCCTCTCCTAGTCTTAGGTCGATATGGCCGCAACGGTTGCGTTCTGGTGCACGCAGTGTGGCTACCGCCAGGATGTCCCTGAGCGTCTGGTTGATCGCAAGGTCAAGTGCCCGAAGTGTGAAACCAGGCAGATCCTGCGCTCGAAGGGACCCAACCAGGTCCTGAAGAAGGGTGAGAAGGGCGACACCAGCGTGGTCACCCGGCGCTCCACCGGCACGGCCGCGCACACCGCCGGCGGCCAGCCGACCCTGCCGGGTACGCGCACCATCAAGACGACGTCCTCGCTCAACCATTCCTTCACCACGCCGCCGACCGTGGTCGAGCCCGCCGACAAGGACGTCAACAGCTTCGACGAGCTCGATTTCGAGGCCACCGAGGATGAGCTGTCCGCCGGCGCGACGCCCGCCGCCGCGCAGGAGGATTCGCTGGAGAGCGTCTTCGGCCCGTCAAGCGTCAGCGGCATCATGCCGAAGAAGCCGGTGGGGCCCAGCACCCAGACCGTGCACACCACGCAGATCAGCCAGCTCTCGCTGCTCGGCGGCACGCTGGGTGGCGGCAACTCGCTCGGCACCATCCGCCCGACCACCGACACCTACGCCAAGAAGGTCACTATCGCGGCGGGATACCAGCTCGGCACGATCCTCGGCCGCGGTGGCATGGGCGCGGTCCACGCCTCGCGCCAGCTCGCGCTTGAGCGCACGGTCGCGATCAAGACCATGCTCGCGAAGGGCGATGGGGCCGCCGCCAGCCGCTTCCGCGCCGAGGCCATGGTCATGGCCCTGCTCGAGCACCCGAACATCATGCCCGTGCACGACCTGATCAGCGCCGAGAACGGCGAGCTGCAGCTGGTCATGAAGAAGGTCGAGGGCGTGACCTGGCGCGAGCTGAACTACCCCTCGACGCCGGCGCAGATCCGCCGCGCCATGGCGATGAAGCTCGACGACCACGTCGAGATCCTGCTTAAGGTCTGCGACGCGGTGGCCTTCGCACACGCCAAGGGCATCATCCACCTCGATCTCAAGCCGGCGAACATCATGGTCGGCGCCTTCGGCGAGGTGCTGGTCCTCGACTGGGGCTGCGCGATGGCCTTCACCGACATCGGCAACGACGCCGTGCCCAAGGTGATGAACTTCCGCGGCCTGTCGGGCACCCCCGCCTACATGGCACCGGAGATGGCCGGGCAGACCGGCAACCTCGGCCCGCACACCGATATCTACCTGCTCGGCGCGATCCTCTTCGAGCTGGTCGCCGGCCACCCGCCGCACAAGGCCGACTCGCTGCAGTCATCGATCGCGCACGCCGCGGCGAACGACATCACCCCGCCACAACTCGAACGCGGCGGCAAGAAGATCCCCTCCGAGCTGGTCGAACTGGCGATGCGCACCATGAGCCGCGACATCGCGCAGCGGCCGTCGACCGTCGCCGACCTCGCCCAGCAGCTGCGCGATTTCCGCCGCCACGAGGAGGCGATCACCGGCGTCGACACCGCACGTACCCGCCTGGCCGCGGCGACCAGCCAGCCCGACAAGGCCGACGACCTCTACCGCCAGGCACTCGCCGCCTGCGAGCAGGCGGTCGCCCAGTGGCCGGAATACGGCGTCGGCCGCGACCTGCTCGGGCAGATCCTGCTCGGTTACGCCCAGTATCTGCACGGCACCGGCGCCTTCCGCCTCGCCCAGGGCAAGGCCGAGGCGGCGATCGAGTTCGGCGGGCGCCACGACGACGCGACCCTGGTCAAGGCGGCGCGCGACGTGCACGCCACCGCGGTCTCGGACGAGCGCTTCCAACAGGCGCGCACACGCAACATGCGCGTGCTGCTCGCCGGCCTGGTGGTGCTGATGGCCGTCGGCATCATCGGCCTCGGCTACGGCATGTCGCAGGCCAGCACCCAGGACACGCGCATCCACAGCGAGTCGCAGCGCTACGACGACCTGCTCGAATCGCTCGACAAGGAGCGCAAGGAGCGCCTCGGCGAGCAGGGGCTTTACGCCCCAGTGCTGCTTGAGACGGCCACGCGCGCGGTCGAGCAGCGCAACTTCAAGAAGGGCCTTGACGCGCTCGACGCTGCCGCGCGCCTGGCCCCGAAGCTGGACCAGGCCCTGCTGCTCAAGGCCGAGATCCTGGCCGGCCAGCAGCAGTACGCCACGGCGCTGCCGGTGCTCGACCAGTACCTGGCCCGCCATGGCGACGACAATCTCGCCAAGCACCTGCACGACCTGGTCACCAGCCTCAAGGCGGCACCCACCCCGCAGCTCGAGAGTGAACTCGGCGACCTCTTCATCAGCCAGAACCTCTTCACCCTCGCCGAGGGTCGCAAGCTCACCCCCGAGACGCAGCTGCGCTTCTACACGCGCGCCCTTGAGAAGGTGTGGCCGGGCGCCGCGGCCAATCTGCGCATGACGGACGGCCGGCTCGACTTCGTGCGCGAGCCCGGCAAGGACGGCCCCAGCAACGCGCAGGGCGTGAACGATCTCACGCCGCTGCGCGGCCTGCCCTTCCGCGAGCTGTGGCTGCAGGACACCCGCATCACCAGCATCGCGGCGCTCAAGGACATGCCGCTCAAGGTGCTGATCCTGGCGCGCGCGCCGGTGCGTGACCTCGGCCCGCTCGCCGGTGGCGAGCTTGAAGTCCTCGACATCAGTGAGAGCAACGTCGTCGACCTGCGCCCGCTGCAGGGCCTGCAGCTGCGCAGCCTTGCCGCATCAGGCACCGGCGCGATCGACCTGCTGCCGCTCTCGGACATGCCGCTGCGCGACCTCGACCTCGCGCGAACCAAGGTGGTCGAGATCTCGGCACTGGCGCGCTGCACGCGCCTGCAACGCTTGAACCTCGCCGGCACGCACGTCAGCAACCTCTCGATGCTGTCGACGCTGCCGCTGCAATCGCTGTCGCTGCGCGACACCGCGGTCTCGGACCTCTCCGACCTGCGCGGCGTGCCGCTGACCGCGATCGACCTGGCCAACACCGCGGTGCGCACCCTCGGCCCGCTGGCGCGCGCCCCGCTCGAAGAGCTTGACGTCGAAGGCTGTCGTGCGCTCGCCACTCTCGATGGCCTGGCCGGGTTGCCGCTGCGGCGCCTCAACATCGTCGGCACGCGCGTCACCGACCTTGGCGCGCTGGCCGGCGCGCCGCTCGAGCGCATCGACCTCAACCCCGCGCAGATCACCGCCAACCTCGACGTCCTGCGCAAGATGCCCACGTTGCAGCAGATCGGCCCCGAGCCGCTGCGCACCCCTGCCGAATTCTGGCGCAAGCACGATGCCGAACACTGACCGCGCGGATCCCTCACCGGGCGGGCAGGCCGGACGCGACCTGCGCCGCGCGTCGGCCGCCATGGCCGCGCTGGTGCCACCCACCGTGCCGGTGGCGGTGCAGGCGCTGATCATCACCGCGCGCAAGCGCGGCCTGCTCGACGACGATGGTCTGCAGCGCGTCGGCAAGCGCGCGATGCGCCGCGAACTGCGCAGCTTGGGCGAGGTGCGCGCCTGGCTGGCGAGCGGCAAGGACTGCACGCCCCGGCTGGCGCAATCGCTGCTCGAGCTGCTGCCCGAGAGCGACCACATCATCGTCGGCGGCAATCGCCTGCTCAGCCACCTCGCCGACGGTGGCATGGGCCGCGTCCACCTCGCCGAGAGCCGCGACGGGCGCATGGTGGTGGTCAAGATGCTGCGTCCGGAGTTCAGCAGCAATACACGCTACGCCTACCGCTTCGAGCGCGAGGCCGCCATCACCGCGCAGCTCGATCACATCAACCTGGTGCGCTGCCTGGGCCACGGGCGCAGCGACGACGGCCAGCTCTACATGGTGCTGGAATACGTGCACGGCGGCGACCTCGACTGCCTGCTCGCGCAAGGCCACAAGCTCAGCGAGGGCGAGGCGCTGCTGGTCGCGTACCAGGTGTGCAAGGCGCTCGAGCACACCCACCGGATGCACCTGATCCACCGCGACATCAAGCCGAGCAACATCTTCCTCGCAGCGGATGGCACGGCCAAGCTCGCAGACTTCGGCCTGTCGCGCGCGACCGACGTCGACTACTCGATGGCGACGGTCGAAGGCAAGGCCATCGGCAGCCCCTTCTTCATGGCGCCCGAGCAGGCGCAGGGCTTCAAGGACATCGACATCCGCGCCGACCTTTACGCCATCGGCTGTGTGCTGTTCTACGCGTTGACCGGCAGTCCGCCCTTCTCCGGCACCCCGGTCGAGGTGCTGACGCGGCACATCCGCGACAAGGTCCCGGACGTGCGCCAGCAGCGCCCGGAGATCGGCGAGCGCACCGCGAAGACCATCCTGAAGCTGATGCTCAAGGAACGCGAACAGCGCTTCCAGACGCCCGGGCGCCTGGGCGAGAGCCTGGCCAAGACCATGAGCCTGCTCGGCCTCGAGCCCGAGCGAGCGCTGGCGCAGGACACCATCAGCCGCTCGCTGCCCTCGCCGGGCCAGCCCGACGCCCCGCCACCGCCGCCGGCCCAGGACGTGGCCACGCCCGCGCCGCAGACCCTGGCACCGCAGGCGGCGGACGCACTGCTCGCGCCGGGTATGCCGCCGATGCCGATGCCGGTGCAGCTGCCTCCCGCCCCGGCACCCTTCATCCCGGAGGTCGCCGTGCCGGCGCCCGCCGCCCGACTTGAGACCGCGACGCTGTCGCCGCGCCCGGGCGCGCCCGCCGCCCCGCCGTCCAAAGCGCTGCGCAGCGACGACCTGCTGCCCGAATTGGCGACCGACGCCTTCACGCCGCGCGGCGGCTCGCGGGTGATCGGCCAGGGCCGCGCCGACGAGGAGACCCGCAACGAGTTCGACGGCGCCGAGCCGACGCCGATCTCACCGGCACCGGCAGTGCAGACGCCGGTACCGGCGGCGCAGGCTCCGGCGCCGGTCGCCCCCCGCACTCCGATCCCCACGCCGTCGCCGACCCCGCGCAGGGCCACCGAGCCGACCGTGGTGCGCGTCCCCGACGAGCCGGCACCGCGACGTCGCACGGTCGGTCCGCACGGGGCCCCGCCCGCCGCTCCGCCGCCCGCGGTGGTCGCGCCCCCGCCTCCACCCAGCCCGCTGCCGTCGCGCCGCGTGGTCGCGCCGCTCAAGGAAATGGCCGGCGAGCAGGATCCCGTCGAGATGACGCTGGCGGACTACGCCGGCGACATCGCCCTGCAGACATTGCGCAACGACGGGGCGATGATCCCCGGCCGCCTCGACCTGAGCCAGGCGCTCGATTCGCCCTGGGTGCTGATCGAGGCGGCCGGCAGCTATCCGCTGCGCCTGGTGCTGATCGCCCAGACCAGCGCCGTCACCGGCAAGCTGCGCGAGGCGCCGGTCGACATCCCGCTGCGCGTCTACCCGATCGCCGCCTACACCGAAGAGTGCCAGCGCATCAGCAAACGCCATTTCAAGGTGTGGTCCGATGCGGCCTCGGCCAAGGTCTTCATCGCCGATCTCGGCAGCTCCAACACCACGCGCATCGACGGGCGCGTGCTCAATCCCGATTCGCCCTGGCCACTTGAAGACGGACGCGAGCACAAGCTCGAGATCCCCAAGAGCCTGCGCCTGACCCTGCGCGCCTTGCCGCAGCGCTCGCGCAAGGAGGACGCCATCGCCGGACCGGCCGGTGCCTGCGGTGTCGACAGCGCCAACCTGCACGATGCGATCATCATCCGGCGCAGCGACAATCGGCCCTCGCTGGCCTATGCCCTGGTGCTGCGCCGCATCACCATCGGCTCGACCGATGCGGACATCCCGTGCAACGGCTGGATCGGGCCCGACCTCGAGTTCGGACAGCTCGGTGGGCGCTGGACCTGGCGCATTGCCGGCGCCCATCATTGGCAGCCGCTGCGCCCGCGCGTCACCCTCGGCCAGACCGGGGTGACGGCGTCGGCGGCGGACTATGATACCTATCGGTGAGCGGCTGATGGCTGATGGCTGATGGCTGATGGCTGATGGCGCGGTCAGAACGCCCCACGCGGCCGTTGTCGGCATTCACGCAGGTCGCCGCGCTCCCACTCAACCATCCGCAATCACTTCGCGACCGGCCCTGGCGGCTCTTTCGCGGTGGCCTCCGCCAACCACTTCTGCCAGGCGGCAAGCTGCGGCGCGCGCGTTGCCTTGCCCGCTTCCGGATGGTACTCGCCGGCACCGATCGGCTTGAGGACGGCATAGGCCGCGCTGCGCAGGCCGGGATCGGCATCGTCAAGCAGGTCGACCAGGGCCTTGAACAGATCGATGTCCTGTTGGTGGCCATGCATCTGCAACACCAGACCTTGGCCCATGGCGGCGATGGCCAAGGCACGCTCGGCGATCTCAGCGGACTTGCCGGTCGCGGCATTGGTGACGGTGGAGGCGACGGCGGCGAGCGCGCGCTTGGCCACCGGGCTACCCCAGCCGACATTGACGCCGAGGGCCGCGAGCGCGGCCTTGCGCAGCGTGGCGTTGCGCTCGCCGAGCAGGGCGGCGATGGCACCGAGCGCGTCCTCACCGAGCACCGCGTGCTCGGCCGCATGCACCGCCATGAGCCGCGCGGCGTCGTCCTTGCCGGCGAGCAGCGGCACCAGCAGCGCGCCGGCCTGCTGGCCGCCGACCAGCAGCACGTTGTTGAACAGGCCCGCGCTGGCCGGCACCGGATGTGCGGCGTCGGCGGCGGCCAGCGGCTTGAGGAGCGCCGCCTCGCGCTCGGCGAGGGGCAGCACCTTGTTGCGCGAGAGCGTCGCCCACAGCACCGCGTCGTCGTTGGTCGCGGGGTCGACTGAGCCACCGCCGCTCGGGAATTCACGATAGATCAGCTGGTAGCCGTGCGGCTTAGCCCGGGCATAGGTGTCGCGCACCATCGCCAGGTGGGTGGGAATGTCCTGCTGCCCAAGGACCACGTAGAGGCTGGGCAGGTCGCGCAGCGGATCCGCGGCCGCGGGCATCTGGTGGAAGCCCCAGGAATAGGTGATCGCCGTGGCCACCAGTTCGGGGTGCTCCAAGGCGAATTCCGCCGCCATAGTCGCGCCCTCACCGCGACCGAAGGCGTAGATGCGGCGTGGATTGAGCGCGAAGGTGCGCTTCGCCCACGCCACCAGCTCGACGGTGTGGGCGTGGTCCTGCCGGGTGTAGCCGTGCGCGGCCTGGAAGACGCCGATCAGGATGTAGCCAGCTGCGAGCTTCAGCCGCGCCAAGGACTGCGCGACGGTAGGGATCTCATCGCCGGCCTTGCCGCCGTGCTCGTGGAAGCACAGGAACAGGCCCAGCTGCCGAGCGGGATCGGTGGTGGTGGCCGGAGGCACGAGCTTGGGCAGCTCGATCGCGTAACGGATGCCCTCGCCGCCAGCGGCCTTCAGCTCTGCCTCTTCGGCGGCGCTGATGCGGCTGAGGACGCAGCCAGCGGCCAGCGCCCAGGCAAGCCATCCGCCGCGGTCGCTCATGGCACGGATCTGCATGGCGCCGATGTGCGGGAATCCACGTTCATTTCTGGTTCCTCGTCATTCGTGTTGGATTCAATGCCTACTCGGTTCGCGTCGATCAAATCAGGAAAGACAGGATCGAACAAGAGGAACGGAGGAACGCCAGGTTATGGCGATGCCGTTTCTGCCCGATTTCGCCTTTTTTCACTGGCTCCCTGTCCTCCTCCGTTTCTTCGTTCCTCTTGTTAGATCAGGTCTCGCCTACCCGGCGATGAACGGAAAGTCTTCACCTTGGACGACGAGGAACCTCATTTCTTCGCGCCCGCCCCAGCCGGTGGCACCTGCGGTTCCTTGGCAGCAACGTCCACAAGCCACGTGTTCCAGGCCGCCAGAGCGGAGGCGCGCGCAGCCTTGTCATCCTCCGGCTTGTACGGGGAATCGGGGAGCGCGGGTTTGAGGATGGCGAAGGCCTGCGTGCGCACCTCGACGCTGTCATCGTTGAGCAGCGCGACCAGGGCCTTGGCCAGGTCGATGTCCTGCACGTGCGGGGAGCCGAGCTGGAGGGTCAGGGGCAGGCCCATGCCGGCCATGGCCAGCACGCGCTCGTCGACCGCGGCCTTCTTGTTGGTTGCGGCGGCGAACTGGATGAGCGCCTCGTGGGCGACCGCGCTGCGCCAGCGGGCGTTCACGCCGAGCGCGGCCAGCGCCGCCTTGCGCACCGCGGCAGATGGGTCCTTAAGCTTCTTGGCCAGGGCTGTCAGCGCGTCCTCGCCATAGTACGTGCGCTGCGCGCTGGCGATGGCGGCGATGCGCGTCGCCTCGTCCTTGGCGTCGAACAGCGGCCCGATCAGCGAGCCGGCCTGCAGGCCGCCGACCAGGACGATGCCGTCAATGACCTCGGGCGTCGCGACCAGCGCATGGGCCGCGGAGGCGCTGGCGATGGGCTTGAGCAGAGCCAGCTCCTTGGGGGCGAGCGGCAGGACCTTGTTGCGCGTGGCGAGCGCCCAGGTCAGGGCCTCGTCGTTGCTCGGCGGGTGGTCGGTGCTGCCGTTCAGCTTGTCGAATTCGCGGTAGATCAGCTGGTAGTTGTGCGGCTTGGCCTTGGCGTAGGTGCTGCGCACCATGGGGATGTGCGTCGGCGTGTCGGCCATGCCGATGACCATGTAGATGCCGGGCAGTTCGGTGACCGGATTCTTCGCGTCGGGCATGGCGAAGAAGCCCCAGGAATAGGTGATCGCCGACGCGATCAGCTCGGGATGGGCGAGTGCGAACTCCGCCGACATGGTCGCGCCCTCGCCCTTGCCGTAGTCGTAGACCCGGCGCGGGTTGATGGCGTAGGTCTTGCGCGCCCAGGCGATGACCTCGGCGGTGTGGACGCGGTCGGCGTCCGAGTAGCGGTGCTCGACGTGGTGGACGCCGATCACCACGTAATGGTCCGAGAGCCCGAGGCGCGCCAGGGTCTTGATCACCGGCGGCATCTCGGCATCGACCTTCGAATCGTGCTCGTGGTAGCTGAGGATCAGGCCGAGCTGCTTCGCCGGATCGGTGACGTCGGCCCCCGGGGCGTTCTTGGGCGCCTCGACCGCGTAGTGCAGGACCGCGGCACCGGAGGCATCCTTGATGTCCATCTCCTCCATGGCGCCCACGGCCGTCGCGGTCGCGAGCAGGAGGAGTGAGGCGGAGATGCGCATGCGGTTCCCATCCATGTGGCGCGCTTCGCGCGCGGTTCTGAAATCCTCACCCGGCACGACGGCGCATCACGCCCCAGGACGCGACGCCAGCCATCAGCCATCAGCCATCAGTCATCAGCCATCAGTCATCAGCCATCAGCCATCAGCCATCAGCCATCAGCCCGCCAACTCCTTGAGCGGCCCCGTGCTGTCGGCGAACTTGTCGACCTGCAGGCCCATGCGCGCGAGGATGTCGCCGAGCAGGTTGCACATCGGCGTCTCGTTCTTGCACACGATGTGCCGGCCGGTGGCGATGGTCTTGCCGCCGCTGCCGCCGATCACGATCGGCAGGTTGTGCGGGTCGTGGGCGTTGCCGTCGCGGATGCCCGACCCGAACAGCACCATGCTGTTGTCGAGCAGGGTGTCCTTGCCTTCCTTGATCGCCTTCATGCGCTCGAACAGGCCGGCCACCTGCTGCGCGTGCCACAGGCCGATCTTGCGGTACTGCTCGAGCTTGTCGGCATTGTTCTCGTGGTGGCTCATGTCGTGGTGGCCGCCCTTGACGCCGTCGATGAACGAGAAGTTCTGCCCACTGACCTCGTTGCCGAACATGAAGGTGGCGATGCGCGTGCTGTCGGTCCAGAAGGCGAGCAGGATGATGTCGAGCATCATGCGCACGCGCTCCGCGTAGGCCTGGGGTGTGTCGAAGCGGCCGCCGCCGCCGGCCTTGCGCGTGCGCTCGCCGAGCTCGGGCAGGGCGCGCAGCGCGGCGGGGTCGACGCGGTGCGGCTCCTTGACGTGCTTGATCTCGGCCTGGATGCGCCGTTCGACGTCGCGCACCGAGGTCAGGTACTCGTCGAGCTTGCGCTGGTCGTTCACGCCCAGCCGGCCCTTCAACCCGGCGCTGTCGTCGAGCACGAAGTCGAGCACGCTGCTGTCGTCCCACGGGTTGAGCGCCTTGGGCCGCGCCGCACCCGGATCGGTGCCGCCCTGCCCGCGGAACAGGCGGTCGAAGGCGGCCTTGGGGTCGGTCTCGCGGGTCTGCGGCGTGGTCGGCGTCGACCACGAGATGTGGCTGCCGTAGAGCGCGGTGAGCTTGACGTTGTTGTCGACGAAGTTGGTCGGGTTGTGGGTGGACAGCTCGATCGAGGGCAGGCGCGTGTACTGGCCGAGGAATTGCGCGGCGAGCTGGTCGGCCGAGATGCCGCCGCTATTGAGGTCGGCGCCGGTGGTCTTGGTGATCGAGGTGCCGGACAGCCACACCGCGACCTTGGCGTAGTGGCCGTCGAGGGGGAACGAGCCCTTGTTGCACAGCCCGCTGATCAGCGTGATCTCACTCTTGACCTTCTCGAAGGCGGCGGTGATCGACGGCAGTTCGGTGAGCGGACCCGGCATCGCCGGGGACCAGTGGTGCGGGTTGACGCCGTTGGGCATGTAGAGGGCGGCGAAGCGCACCGGCTGCTTGCGCGGTACGACCTTGGGGTCGGCGCCGAACAGCGTCGGCGCCTCCATCACGTCGAGCAGGGGCAGCGCGATCGCGGCCCCGAGACCGCGCAGCATGGTGCGGCGGGAGATGTGCCAGGAACGGGTGCTCATTTGGCGGGCTCCGGGGCGGGGGCAACGGGAACGATGGGCGCGACGCGGGCGTTGCGGAACGGATAGCTGGTGGCGATGGCGGTGATCAGGGCGGGCAGGCGGTAGCCGTCCTTGGCGGCCGCCTGGGCGATATCCTTGACCGTCTGGCGGTCGTAGCCCTCGATACCGCGGCCGAGGGCGTACGACAGCATCTTCTCGGTGAAGGCCCGCGTGAACTGGTCCTTCTTGCCGAGCAGGATTTTGCGCAATTCCCCCGGACCGCTGAAGGAGGCGCCGCCGGGCAGGGTGCCGGTGTTGTCGATGGCTTCGCCGCGCGCGTCCTGGGTGCGCCAGGCGCCGACCACGTCGAAGTTCTCCAGCCCGAAGCCGAGCGGATCGATGCGGCTGTGGCAGCCGGCGCAGCCAGGATCGGCGCGGTGCTTTTCGAGGCGCTTGCGCAGGCTCTGCTCCTCCTTGGCGCCGTCGTCCTTCGCGAGCTGGGCGACGTTGGCCGGGGGCGGCGGGGTCGGGGCGTTGAGCACCACCGCGAGCAGCCACTTTCCGCGCAGCACCGGGCTGGTGCGCTGCGGGTGGCTGGTGGCGGCCAGCACCGCGGCCATGCCCAGCACGCCGCCGCGGTTGGCGTCGGGCAGCTTGACCTCCTGGAACTCGCCGCCCGACGGACCGTTGACGCCATACCAGTGCGCCACCTCGCCGTTCATCCAGGTGTAGTCGCTGTCGATCAGGTCGAGGATGCTGCGATTGCCATCGATCAGCCCGGCCATGAAGGCCGCGGGCTCGCCGCACAGCGCCTCGCGCACGGGCTGGGTGAATTCCGGGTACTTCTGGGGATCGGGGCCGACCGCGCCGCTGCGCAGCTGCTCAAGCAGCAACCACTGCCCAGTGAAATTCTGCGCCAGCGCCTTGGCTTTCGGGTCCTTGAGCATGCGCGCGACCTGCTCGGCGATGACCTTGGGATCCTGCAGCTTTTTCTGCTCTGCAAGCTCGAAGAGTGCCTCGTCGGGCATCGACGACCACAGGAAGTAGGACAGCCGCGCCGCCATCTCGTACTGGCCGAGCTCGAAGGCGCCGACCTGCTTGCGCGCCTCTTCGGCGCGATAGAGGAAGCTCGGCGACATCAGCGCCGCCTTGAGCATGTGGCGGACGCCGTCGTCGTAGGCGATGTTCTTCTTCTCGCAGTAGTCGAAGACCTTGAGCAGGCGTTCGATCTCGCCGGGCGCCACCGGGCGGCGGTAGGCGCGCTTGGCGAAGGCGGTGGCGCTGGCACGGGCCGCCTCGCGCCGGGTCTTGGGCTTATCGTCGGCGGGCTTGACGATGGCGAGGCGTTCGGGTTTGGCCGCCGCGAGCACGGTGTTGGCGGCCTCGACCAGTTTCTCGAGCAGCAGCGGCGGCAGGAACAGGGTGTCGGCGTTGTTGTCGAAGCCGCCGCCGCCCACGCCGTCGGCGGGAAACTGGTCGGCGGGCCGCAGGTCGACGTCGAGCAGATCGCGGATGGTGTTGTTGTACTCGATGCGATTGAGGCGGTGCAGGGTCACGCGCCCGGGATCGCGCGCCAACGTGCCGGCGTCGAGGGTATCGAGGGTGCGCTCGACGAAGGCCATGAGCTTGTCGCGCAGGTCGGGAGCGAGCTGCTCCTTGGCCGTCTTGGGCGGCATCTCGCCGTCGCGCAGCTGCTGCAGGATGTCCTCCCACTGCGCGGGGTCGCGCTGGACGTCGTCGAAGCTCTTGACCTTCGCGAGATTGACCCCGCCCTTCTGCTTCTTGTCGCCGTGGCACTCGTAGCAGTACTTCTCCAGGTGCGGGCGCATCTCGGCGAAGCCGACCGCACCGTCGGCCGCGACGGCGGGACGGGTGGTGAGGGCCACGAGGGCGATCGACCAGAGCAGGACGGCGAGGGGGCGGGCGGATGACATGGGCGGTAAGTATAACCCCTGCCCGGGGGGTCCGTTCGCGGCAACCCCGCTCGGCCTCGGCAGTGGTCCCATCCACCACGCACATCCGCTGTGGAAGGCCTTCCACACCCCAGGTATGCCGCAGGACATTGCGCGCCTTCGACTTGCGATCCCATCGTCCATGGACATGCGAATATCGGAAAAACGCATCACATGTCGGAAAAAATGCCTGGAGGGCGACGCCTGCGGCACAGGTGCACCGCGGCCGGGGCAGCGCACGTGGGCATCTCGGGTGGGCACATGTTGTGAGCTGTATAGACGTTTCAGGAAACCAGCTTCGCCCCCACGATGTGGGCAGCGCCGCCCTCACTCCGCCGGGGCTTGCCGCACCGCGTGCCCACCCCGCCCGTATTTGGCGAAATACCGCTCCAGGATGCGCTTGACCACCGGCGTGCAGGCCTGGCCACCGAACGTACCGCTGTGGATGAAGCAGGCGAACGCCACGGTGGGATTGTCGGCCGGCGCGTAGCCGATCATCCAGGCGTTGTCGGGAGTGGTGCCATTGCGGCGGGTCTCGGGACTGCCGCGCTCGCTGGTGCCGGTCTTGGCGGCGACCTTGCAACCGGCGGCGGCGCCCTCGAGGACCAGCGACTTGGCGGTCGAATGCGGCACGTTGGCGGTGACCATCTCCATGCCGTGGCGGACCTCGGCGAGGTAGTCCTTGCGAATGTGCAGGTCGACGACCTCCGGCGGCCCGGCGGGCGCCACCAGGTAGGGGCGCACGATATGCCCACCGTTGGCGACCGCCGCAGCCAGCACCACCACCTGGATGGGCGCGGTGGTCGGGAACTGCCCGATGCCGAAGCGCCAATCGTCGTTGGGCGCCCAGTGCGGCTCGGCGGGCCGGTCGCGGGCGATGGTCGACGGCCTTGGCAGGAAACCTGGTCGCTGGTCGCTGACGTCCAGGGCGTTATTGCGGCCGAGGCCGAACTGGCTGGCGAAGGCGGCGAGACGCTCGCCGCCCAGGCGGCGGGCGATGGTCGCGAAGTAGACGTTTGAGGAGCGCTGGATCGCCGTCGGCAGGTCGCAGTCGCCGACCGCGCCGCCGTGCTCGGAAAGGATCTTCTCGCCCTTGGGGGTGTGCCCCATCGCGTCTCCGCAATAGATGATCTCGCCCGGGGTCAGCACCCCGTACTCGAGGCAGGCGAGGGCGGTGCAGATCTTCATCACCGATCCCGGCATCTGGTCGGGCATGGTCGCGTAGTCGAGCAGCGGCTTGCCGCGCGT
Source organism: Planctomycetota bacterium (assembly GCA_038213805.1). Lineage (GTDB taxonomy): Bacteria > Planctomycetota > UBA11346 > UBA11346 > UBA11346 > BOG-1363. Next base: position 79,982 of record JBBQSO010000009.1, read on the forward strand.
CTGATCGAGTTCGTGGTACTTCGTGCGCAGGTCCTCAAGGCGGTATCCGGGCGTGGTGGCGAGCGCGAGAATCGCCCCGGTGTGGCAGTCGATCAGCGCGAAGCCGGCCACACCCTTGCCGCAGTCGTGGGCCACCGAATTGGCCATCGCCTCGGTGGTGGTGCCCAGCGCCTTGGCGAGGTCGTACCAGTGCGTCAGGCTGTCTTCGGCCAGTACTTGCAGTTCCATGTCGAGTTCGGTGACCAGATCGGTGCCGGCAACCGGCGCCTCATCGCGCACCACGCTCGCGCCGTCGGGGGTGCGCAGGCGCACCTGCAGGCCGGAGACGCCGCGCAGCACCGAGTCGTAGTGCCCCTCAAGGCCGCTGCGCCCCTGCCAGGTGATCGGGCCGGAACGCTGTTCCGGATCGCGGCCGCGCGCGACCGTGCCGATGAGGTGCGAGGCCGCGCCTGGGAACGGGTACTCGCGGCCGAGGTCGACCTGGATGCTCAGCCCGGGCAGCGGCGAGTCGGCGTCGTCGAAGGCCTTGGCGAGATCGGCGGGTGGCGCGCAGTTGTGCCCGGCCAGGCGCACGATCAGCGCGTGCGGCAGGTCGGAGACCAGGGCGATCGGGTCGACGTGGGTCTGCCCGTCCCAGGCGCGGTCGGCGACGGCGCGCGCGGCGGCCAGCGCCTGCTCGATGTCGAGGCGCGTGGTCGGCCGGCCCAGCGCGGTGAGCTGGCTGGACAGCCCAAGCGCGAGGCGTTCGACGCGCACCGGATCGAGGATGATCTGATGCAGGCCGTAGTCGCGCTCGCAGACCACCGGGCGCAGGCGCTCGCCGTGCTTCTCGAGCAGCGCGCCCAGCCACTCGCCGTCGACGCCCAGGCTGGCGGCGAGGTGGCGCTGCAGCTGCGAGAACAGCCCGTCGCCGTCCGGCGGATCGCCCTGCACCAGCAGCACGCGCTCGCGCACCCCGGGCACCGCACCGAGGCGGATCTCGGGTAGCTCCTGACCAGTGGGCAGCAGCGGCGCGATGGCCTCGGCACGCGCCGAGGGCGCGAAATAGACGCCGAGGTCGGGCAGCGGTTTGCGCGCCGCAGCCAAGGCGCGGTCGAGGTGCTCGTGGACCAGCTGCGGCACCTCGCCGAGCAGCTGCGCCAACACCGCCTCGGCCTGGACGCGGCGGTCGGCCTCGATCAGGCGCAGGGCCACGTCGACGGGCGGATGGCCGGGCACGTCGAGGTGCAGCGGGTAGGCGCGCAGGAAGGGGTCGAGCACCGCCAGCGCGTGCTCGTCGCTGCCGCCAGCGAAGTCCTCGTCCAGCCGCTGGGCGGCGGCGTGCAGCTCGTCCTCGGTGCAGACCTCGACCGGCTGCTTCCAGCGCAGCGTCAGCTCGCGCGCCAGGGCCTCGCGCGGGTCGTCGACCAGCAGATCGGACTCGACCAGACGCTGGGTGTCGATGTCGGTGTCGGCGCCGCTCGGCGCCAGGGCGCGGCGCGGCACCGTGACCAGCGCCAGGTCGGCGTCGCGCTTGCGCGCACCGGTGCGCTGCGCGACCGCGGGATGGCTGAGCAATTCGGTCAGCAGGATGTCGCGCAGTTCCGCCGGTGGGCGCGGCTGGCGCACCGCCAGGTCGGCGGTGAGCGCGTCGAGACGCTGCTCGTCGAAGCGGTAGACCGGGATGTCGCGGCGCGCGCGCCCGCTCAGCTCGAGATCGGCGAGCACCACCGCGAGGTGGTAGACCGCGCGGTTGTCGGTGATCGGCGTACCGTTGCGGTCAAGAATGCGACCGCGCCGCGGCGGCAGGATCTCGGTGACCAGGCGCGACTGGTCGACGGCCTGGGCAAGGTGCTCGCCCTCGATCACCTGGAGTTCGAAGAGGCGCAACAGGAAGCCGACCATCAGCAGCACCATGATGCCGGCGAGCAGGTAGACGCGGTGGGTCATGGGCGGTCGCCAGTTTGGCCATGGGGGCGGGACGGGGAAGGAGCGAGGCGGGCTTGTGGCTGATGGCTGATGGCTGATGGCTGATGGCTGATGGCTGATGGCTGATGGCTGATGGCTGATGGCTGATGGCTGATGGCTGATGGCTGATGGCTGATGGCTGATGGCTGATGGCTGATGGGAGCGTTCCTCCTTCCACGGCGTTGACATGAATCCGATCCTGGTCGCCGACGCCGGGATCCCCTCTTGGCGCCAGTGACCGCGCTATCAGCCATCAGCCCCCACCTTGGCCCGCATCCCCGTCCCCGGGTCCCCACCTGGAAATACCATCGCGGCCGATACCCTGCGCGTCCCATGGCCACCGGCTCCCTCGTCGCGGTTCCCGAACTCCAGGCCGAAGGGCTGGCGCGGCTGCTCGCCCAGCAGGGCAACACCCTGACCATCCGCTTCCTGGCCAGCGGCGCTGAGATGACCCAGGAGGCCAAGCGCGTCGCGCGCTTCTGCCTGCTGCCGGGCACGCGCGTCCAGGTCATCCACGCAGGCGCGCCGCTTGAGGGCAGTACCGCGGCCAAGGCGGTGTTGCGCGACCAGGCCAGCGGCCTGTTGGTCTACCCGGTGGCGCTGCCGGATGGCCGCGAGGTCATGGTCCGCGAGGACGCGATCATGGGCGTACCGGCGCCCGCCGACCCGCTCGAGCAGCTCGTCACCGCGGCCTTCCACGACATCCGCCCAGGCGGCGGCGGCAACGCCGCCGATCCGTGGGGGCCGGCGACCTTCTGCGCGCGCGAGGAGCTCATGCAGTGGCAGGGCGGCGCGTGGTCGACCACCGGCGGTGTGGTCGGCTTCGCCGGCGCGCGCGTCACGCCGCTGCCGCACCAGCTGCTCACCGCCCGGCGCGTGCTCGCCGACCGCCAGGTGCGCTTCCTGCTCGCCGACGAGGTCGGCCTGGGCAAGACCATCGAGGCCGGCCTGATCGTGCAGTCGCTGCTCGCCACCCGCCCGCAACTGCGCGTACTGATCGTGGTGCCGGGCGCGCTGGTCAGCCAGTGGTTCCTTGAGCTGTTCGTCAAATTCGGCGGCCGCTCGTTCCTGATGCTCGACCACGAGCGCCTGCGCAGCTACGCCGGCAACCCCTGGAAGGACGAGCAGTTCGTGCTCGCCTCCAGCCGCGCCCTCGAGGAGATGGAACCGAAGGCCGCGCTGCGCCTCGCCCAGTCCGAGTGGGACGTGCTGATCGTCGACGAGTGCCACCGCATGCAACCCGGCGGCGTGCTCGCCAAGCGCCTGGCCATCCTCAGCAAGAGCACCCCGCACGTGCTGCTGCTTTCAGCAACGCCTGCGCGCAGCCACCCCGACGCCTATCTGGCGCTGCTCGCCCTGCTCCAGCCGCAGGTCTACCGCAGCGACGACCTCGCCGGCTTCGCCGCCAAGGTCGCCGCCTACGACCGCGTGGTCACGCTGATGGCGGCGACCAAGGACGCCGTGCCGGCGCAGGCGCGCGAACTGGCCACGGGCTGGACCGCGCTGCTCGGCGCCGATCCGCAGCTCGCCGCACTGGCCGGCGCCTTCGCCGCCGCGGCCGGCGCGCGCGTCGCCGAGGCCGCTCCCGACACTGCCTTCAGCGCGGCGCAGGGCGCGCTGCTGGCGCACGTGCGCGAGCACTACCAGCTCGACCAGCGCATCATCCGCCACCGCCGCCAGGTGCTGGCGCGGCTGTCGCACGCCAGCGGCGTCAAGGGCCTTGACCTGACCACACGCAGCGCCGAGCGCGTGCCCTACAGTCCGGATGCCCCCGAACTGGCGGTGCGCGCCGCGCTGCGCGCCTACCAGGACGCGCTGCTCACGCGCTTCCGCGAGGGGTCGCGCAAGAGCGGCGCGGTGCCGCCGCGCCTCGCGCATTGGCTGCTGCAGCTCGAACTTGCCAGCGCCGCCACCCCGCATGTCCTCGACCGCCTGCTGGCGATGCGCGCGGCGGTGCTGGACGACCCGGGCGAGTTCGCCGACTACCGTGCGCGCGCCATCAAGGGCGAGAGCACCGCGCACGTGCTGCGCAACGACCTCTCCGAAAACGAGATCGCCGCGCACGTCGCGGTCAGCGCTGCCTGCCACGCCGAGCCCGCGGTCGAGGCGGAGGTGCTCGCCGCGTTGCGCGCCGCGGTCGCGGCCTGGGCGAAGAAGGCGCCGGCGCGCGCCAAGGCGCTGATCGCCCGCCTCAAGCGCTTCTGGGCCGACAGCCCCGACGAGAAGGTGCTGGTCTTCACCGCGCACGGCCTGGCCGTCAGCCAGCTCGCCGAGCTGCTCGCCGACGCCTTCGGCGACGGCGCGGTCGAGACCTTCGGCGCCCACCAGGACACCGTCGGCCGCGAGGAGGCCGCGCGCCGCTTCCGTGAGGACGACAAGTGCCCGCTGCTGATCTGCGATCCACTCGGCGGTGAGGGCCGCAACTTCCAGTTCGTCTCGGTCGTAGCCCACCACGATCTGCCGTGGTCGGTGGCCGCGGTCGAGCAGCGCATCGGCCGTGTCGACCGCCTCGGGCGCGACGGCGACGTGCCGAGCTGGGTGCTGGCCGGCGACCACGAGGCCTGCGTCGACGGCGCCTGGGCCGCGGTCCTGGAGCGCGCGGTCGGGGTGTTCACCGCCTCGTCGTCGGGCCTGGAGTTCATCTGCGACGCGCTCGAGACGCGCGCCCTGGACGCGGTCTATGCTGGTGGCGCGACCGCGCTCAACGCCGCGTTGCCGGAGCTCGCCACGCTGGTCGCCGCCGAGCGTGACGCGCGCGACGCGCGCGCCGACGAGCTCTTCCACGAAGAGGCCGCGACCTACGCCGAGGCCGCGCGCACCGCCCAGGAGATCGCTGCGGTGGCCGCGCCCAAGGAGGCGGTGACGCGCTGGATCCGCGGCATGGGCGGCTCGGCGCGCCGCGATGATGAGGGCCAGCGTTCCTACCACCTGCGCACACGCTTCAGCCACAACCCTGATGTCGGGGTGTTCGAGCGCGACGCCGCCCTGGCGCGCCCCGACCTCAAGTTCTTCGCCCCGGGCGACAACCTCATCGACCGCCTGCTCGACGACGCCAGTCGCGCGTCGTGGTGCCGTGCCAGCGCCTGGCGCCGCCAGCCGGTGCAGGCGCTCGAACGCTGGGAGGGCCTGCGCGTCGGCTACGAACTCGTCCTCGATCTCGCCCCGCTCGCCGCCGCCGGCCTGGCCCTGGACAGCCTGCGCCGCTTGTTGTTGTTGGTACCACCGCGGCGCTTCACCGGCTTCGTACGCACCAGCGACGCCCAGGTCGAAACCGCCCCCGGCGCACTCGCAGTGCTCGCCACGCCCTTCGACCAACGCCGCGGCGACAGCGCCCTGAGCCTGAGCGCGAGCCGCGAGATCTGGACGCGCCCATTCCTGGCCGGCAAGGTCGAGCAGGTCGCCAAGTGGCAGGACGAGGTCCGCCGCGCGCACGCCGTCGCTGCCGCCCACGCCCTGGCGCTGCTGCCCGAAGAACGCGACGCCGCGCTGGCGCGCTGCGCGCGCAGCTTCGACGCCAGCCTCGCCGCCGCCCGCGCGCAGGCCGCGACCGCCGCCGCGCGCTTTGGCGCCAAGCACGCCGACACCGTGCGCGCCACCGCCGAAGCCGCCGAAGAGGAACGCCAGACCACCGCCCTGCGCGCAGCGCTGGTGGGGGCAAAACTGGAGATCGCCAGCCTGGCGTACCTCGTGGTCGCCTGAAGCGACGGTCCGGAAGTCCGGAAATCAGACGGCCGGACGCACACCCAAATCAGCGCATGGATCGCAGACGCCTCCTACGATGAGGTGCCCCGCAAACGCTCTGACCCTCGCGCTCCGAGACTTCCGGACTTCCGGACCTCCAGACTTCCAGCCCCTCACACCAGATCGCAGGCGTCGTCCGGCATCCAGTGCGCCTGCTTGCCATCCCACTTCACATTGCAGCCGATCGGGTTGGTGAGCGGCTTCGTGACCGGCTTTCCGGCGGTGAGTTCGGCGAGCGCGTCGGCGAGCTCGTTGGTGGTGGCCTTGGTCGCGTCGCGCGGCTTGTCCACGCCCCGGCCGCAGTAGGCGAGCTTACGCGCCTGGTCGAAGACGTAGAAGTGCGGCGTGCGCAGGGCGCCGTAGGCGACGGCGACCGCCTGCGCCTCATCGTGCAGATAGACCCACGGGAAGCGCTGCTGCTGCATGCGCGTCACCATGTGCGGGAAATCGTCGTCGGCGTAGGTGTTGGCGCTGTTGCTGTTGATGCCGACGAAACGCACGCCCTGCCCGGCGAAGCGCAGCGCGGTGGCGCGCGTCGATTCGTCGCTGCCAAGCACGTACGGGCAATGGTTGCAGGTGAAGAACACCACCAGCACGGTGGCGTCGGCGAAATCCGCCAGGCCATAGCGCCGGCCATCGGTGGCGGGCAGGTCGAAGGCGGGGGCGGCGGCGCCCAGTGGGAGAGTGAAGGGCATGTGGCGCCTTTCGCGAGAGCGCGAGGCAGGGGTGGACGGCCGAGGAGAGCAGGTGACACGGCGCGCATGGTGAACTTAGGCGAGGGCCGGCCGGTGCCCCCGGAACCTGCGTCGCCCCCCTGCCGAGTCAACGGCTGGTGGAGACTGGTCCAACAGCTCCGGACCGCGATGCTCGGCACCATGGATACGCACATACCTCCCAGCACTGCTACGCGCCTTGCGCTCGCCAGCGCGGCACTGGCGGCCCTGCTCCTGGGCAGCGGCTGCGGCAACTCGCGCATCGCCGGCGATGCGGGCGGCATTCCGGTGACCTTCCATGTCACCATCAGCCGCCAGTTCGCGCGCGACCTCGTCCATCGCCGGCCCGGCGAGAACGCGGTCTACGCCTATCCCACCTTCGGTTTTTCGGCCTATGGCGGCTATGGCCGACGCTGCGGTCCGTATCCGTATTACGACCCGTTCTGGGGCCCACCGGTATACTATGGGCCGCCCTCACCCAGCGCGATGCTGCTCGGTGGCGATGGTCCGGCGCAGGGCCGCCTGTTCCGCGTCGAACTCGACTGGGGTGACGACACCACCTTCACCGTGCCGATCGCGCCCGGCCACGTGGTGACGCTGACCGTGCAGGGCTATGGCAGCATCGATGGCTGGGAACTGGTGGGCGCCTTCACCGCCGGCACCCAGCCGGGACAGAGCGTCACCCTCGATCTGCTCGAGCACGCGCCCAAGATGACCCTGGTCGGGGCCACGCCGGCGCCGCTGCCAGAAATCCCCGGACCACCGCCGCCAGCCATGGCCCCGTCCATGCCGCCAAAGGCCCTCGCACCACCGACACCCGCTGCGGCCACCGCAGCGGCGCCAGCTCAGCCCTGAACCCTCACTCGTAGGTGCCGGCCCACACCGAGCGGATGGCCTTGCCCATCTCCTTGGTCTCGTGGTTGACCTCGGTGACCTGGCCCTTGGTGAAACCGATCGGCGCGATGAAGCCCTTATCGGCGACCAGCGCATCAAGCTCCGTCTGCGTGGCGGCGAGCCAATCCTTGACCTCGCCAAGCTCCTTCTTGGTGTGCTTGCCGTCGCCGATGTTCTGCCAGCTCTGGTGCGCCTCCTCGTAGGCGAGGATTTCGCGTAGGCGGTCGCAGACCGCCTTGTCCTTGACGAGCTGCGCCTTCCACTTCTCCAGGTCCTGGCCGCACGCCTTCACCACGTCTTCGCGCCCGTAGACCTTGCCCGTGAGGATGCCCAAGGTGGTGAAGCAGGTCGCGTCCTCGCCGTGCGCAGCGAGCTTGTCGAGTGCCGGGCGCAGCGCCGGGTAGTTCTGATTGCTGACCAGCGACAGCGCCGCCGCCGCGACCCCGCGCGCCGCGTCGTCGTCGAGGGCGGCGATGAGCTTGGTGATCAGATCGTTGCTCGCCGCATCGGCCGCCGCGCTCATGGTTTTCGCCTCGGCCTTGCTCTTGGCATCGTCGGCGGCCGCGGACACCGTCACGCCGATCAGGCTCTTGCCGAGCACGCCGGACATGTACGGGCCATCGACCCCGTCGAGCTGCAGGGCGTCGAGCTTGGGCACCAGCGCGAGCAGCGCGTCGCGCGCGCCGCTCAGGCGCAGGCCTTTGACCGCCTTGATCGCGGCAGCGAGCTCGACCTTGGGCGTGTCGGGTGCGAGTTTGGGCGCCAGGGTCTTGCCCAGCTCTTCGCGTTCCTTGAAGCCCTGCGGGGTGTCCCCCAGGACCATGCCGGGGCCGCCCAGCGCCTCGATCGCGACCGCGCGCATCGCTGGCTGGGGATTGGCGAACAGCTTCATGATCTGCGGCAGGTGCAGCGGCGTCGCGGTCTTGACGACTTTGTCCGCGAGCGCCGCGAGCGCCTGCTCGCCGACGCGACTATTCAGCAAAGTGAACGCATAATTGAGGTTGGTCGCATCGATGATCTCGGCGAGCGCCTTGATCGCGGCCTCGACGCGCTCCGGGTCCTGGCTGGGCGTGACCGCGGCGTTGAGCAGAGTCTCGGCGGGCACGAACTCCTTATTCTCGTTGCCCTTGGCGATGACGATCAGCCGCACCGCGGCGTCGGCGATTGGGCGTGGCGTGTCGAGGTCGCGCGCCCACGCCGCGAGCGCGTTCGGCAGCCGGCTGTGGCGATTCGCATCGGCGTCGTAGATGTCGGCCGCGGCGGCCAGCGCGGCGGCGCGCTCCTCGACGGTTACGGTCTTGGCCGATGGATCCGCGGCTGGCGCCGGAGCGGCCCCCGCGCCCGGAGCCGCAGCGGCGAGCGGGCGCTCGGCGATGATGGTCAGCGCCAGGAAGCTCTTCACGGTCTTCGCCATGGAGATCTGCGCGTCGACCGGGCCGCGATTCTCGACCACGGCGGCGGTGACGATGCTGACGTTGTTGTCTACCAGTTTCAGGAAGGCGTCGGCCGCGGCGGTGCGCGCGCCGCTGCCCTCGCTGCGCGTGGCGTCGAGCTTCGACAAGGCCAGGGCGCGCCGTACCGGGTTGAACGAGAGCGCGCCGATGACCACCACCAGCACCACACCAAGCACCACGAACTTGGCCATGCCGCCGCCCTGGGCGCGCGGCCGCCGTGTCGCGGACTCGTCCTGGACGCCGCGCGTGCGCGTGCTGCTGGCGGCCCCGCGGGAAGCGCCCGATGCCTTGCCCACCGCCTTGGCTGACGTGCTCGAGCCCTTGCCGACCGCACGCACGCGCGACGACTGGCCAGTTTTGGCCGCGAGCCGGGCCGAACCCGGGCGCGGCGGCACGGCGCTGCGCGTGGACGAGGGCGGCTTGCGCACCGCGCCGTGGGCCACCGCCGAACCGCCGCCCACCGCGGGCGCGCCCACGTCCGTGGTGGCGCCGTCCTGAGGACTGTCGAATTGGATCGATGAGACGCTGCCCACCGCAGGCCGGCTCGCCGAGGAGGCTTTGCCCGGCGTCGCGGGCGCCACCGGCGGGCGCGCAGGAGCGGGTTGCGCCACCGGCCGCGCTGGAGTTGGCCCGCGCGGCGGCGCGAGCGGCTGCGTCCCGGCGGTCTGCGCCGCGGTCGGTGGCCGCGGAGCGCTGCCCACCGGCGCCTGCCGCGACGGGGTAGTGGAGGCGGCAAGCCGGGCGGAACCCGGACGGGAGGCGGGAGTAGGCATGCCGTGACCCTAGCGTTGGATGGTCGGGCGCAGTGAGTGTCCAGGGTCGCGCAACACGGCTGTGTGCGTCATCGCCCCGCTGGTGGGCGGGCACGGAATCGACGCCCGACTAGGACGATACCGGACGTTTCGGCCCCCGGTCGCAGAACGGCGCTCCGGATCGGCGACGCCGTGCCGCGACGCAGCGGGATTAATGGATCGCCACAGCGCAGCAGCTGGCGCAGTCCGGATGCGGCGTGCGGCGCCTCACTTCACCCGCACATCGAGCTCCGCGATGGCGATCGCCCCGCGTCCGAGGGCCTCGCTCGTCACCACCAGCTGCACGTAGCGCGCGCGGCGCGGCGGGAAGGGGATGGTCTGCAACACCGGGTTGTTGGCGAGATTGGCGAATTCCGCGGCCGCGGCCGGCGTCCACTCCTGGCCATCGCGGCTGGTGCTGCACGTGTAGGCGCGCGGCCACGGACCCGGTGCGTACGGCAGCATGGTCAGCCCGGCGATGTCGAAGGCCTCACCCAGGTCGAGGACGATGCGCGCCGGCAGCGCCGTTATGGGCGCGTCCTGTGCGGCCGAGCGCCACACCGTCGCGGGATCGTCATCGATGGCGTTGGTCGCCGCGCCATCCGGTTGCTCGCCAGTAGTCGTGAGTACGCGCCAACCCGCCTTGGCAGGGCCGAATTCCACACGCGCCAGTGGGGGTGCCGCGAGCGCCTGTGGGTCGCCGGCATCGGCGAGCATCGCCTGCACCACGCCCCCGCGCGGCAACGCGAACGGCCCGGCATAGAGCGCCGCCCCGGCATCCGGCGCGTTGCCGTCGAGGGTGTAGCGGATGGGCGCGCCGGCAGGCTCGACGCTGATCGTGATCAGGCCCCCCGGCCCGCGCACGACTCGCGGCGCGGGCGGCCGCGGCGGCGCCAGGTGCAGCGACAGGTGGGCAAGGGTCGGGCAGACGCGTGCCGCGAGAAAGCGCACGCGCAGCTGCGCGCTCTCCACCGCCGGCACGCGCACCACGCGGCGGAAGCCGATGGTGCCGCGCTCCGCAAGCTGGCGCCACTGGCCATCTTCCCACACGTCGATGGCGAAGCGTTCAACACGTTGACCGAAGTGCGCCACGTCCTCGCGCAGGTCGATGGTGTCGAAGCGCTGCGCGCGCGGCAGGCTCACGACCAGCGCGGCGCTGCGCTGCCAGTCGGCCGGCCGCCAGCACGTGTCCGCGCGCCCGCCCAGCGCGAAGGTCGCAGGATGGTCGGGCAGCTCATGATCGGCGACGACCGTCGCGCCCTGTGCAAGATCCACGGCGAAAGTCGCGGCCACCACGCGGCCGAGTTCGCCGAGGCGCTGCACGTCGCCGGGTGCGAGCAGGCCACCCGGACCGGGCGGAGCGTTAAGCAGCATCACGGCGTTGCCACCGACCGCGCCCATCCAGATGTCGACGAGGCGGTCGAGGGTGCGCAGCCGGCGGTCCTCGCCCGGATGGAAGAACCAGCCCGGGCGGATCGAGACGTCGACCTCGCCGGGATACCACATGAACGCGCTGGCACCCGCGCAAGCCGCACGACTGCCGAGATCGGCGCCGCGGCGATCAGCGAAGGCCTCGTCCGGCGTGGTGGGGATGACGCTCCACTCGTCGGGGCGCGTGTCGCCGCGCTCGTTGCCGATCCAGCGGCAGTCCGGGCCCTTGCCGAAGATCAGCGCCTGCGGCTGGAGCGCGCGCACCAGCCGGTACCAGTCGGCGTACGCGTAAGCCTGGCCGATGTCGCGCGGATTGGCGCCATCCAGCCAGACCTCATCGACCGGCCCGTATTCCGTGAGCAGTTCGAAGAGCTGGTTCATGAAGTAGGTGTTGTACTCGTCCCACTCGCCGGTCAGCCGCACTGCGCTCGCCGGGGTCCAGCCAGCGACCGGCGTCGGGATGCTGCGCGGCCGCACCGCCGTCGCGCCGTAGACGCCAAGGCGGATGGCGTGCAAGTCCGCGGGCGACAAATAGATGCCGAAGGCCAGTCCGGCCGCATGGCAGGCATCGGCGACCTCGCGCACCACGTCGCCCGTGCCCGCCCGCCACGGGCTGTGCGCCACCGTGTGCGCGGTGTAGCGGCTCGGCCACAGGCAGAAGCCATCGTGGTGCTTGCAGGTGAGGATGACCTCGCGGCTGCCCGCAGCCGCGCACGCCGCCACCCACTGCGCCGCATCGAGCGCACTGGGTGCGAAGAGCGCCGGATCCTCGTCACCGGTGCCCCATTCGCGGCCGGTGAAGGTGTTCATGCCAAAGTGGATGAATGAGATAAGCCCGCGCTTCTGCCAGGCGAGCTGGCGCGCGTGCGGGCGGATGTGCGCGACGACCCACTCCTGCTCGAGACTAAGGCCTCCTAGCGGCTGGATGTCTGCGGGCGGAGCTACGAAGGGCGGGGGCGCGGCGGGCACAGGCTCCTCTGCGCTGCCAGACGGCGCCAGCAGGAAGAGGGTCAGGAACGCTGCAGCGACGGATGGGAGGTTCATGCGGACAGCCAGTGTAGCGCCCGGCGCGAACGCTCACAAGCACGCGTGGATGGGGTCGGTAAAGCGCTTCCGGGCAGGCCACCGACGCCGCGACCGGCCGACGCCGTCCATCAGACCGCGCTCGGCAGGGTGAACCGTCTCCTCTCGACCAAAGAGGACTTTTCATGCGTGCATGCTCATTCGCCTGCAGATCGGCGGGCCGAAGCGTCTGGAGCGGCGCCGCGCTGCTGCCGCGGGTGGCGTGTCGGACGGAATCGCCGAACTCAGCACGGCGCAGGCGCAGACGGCCGTCACGCTGGTGCACTGGGGCCGCGTATCTCGCGGCAACTCAAGCGGATGCCATGTCCAGGAAACGTCAGCCATGACCGCCATTTCCCGCCCCCGCAAGCCTCGCGCGCTGCGGGCCATGCACTTCGTAATCTCGACGACCTACATGCTGATCCCGCCGATGGAGTTCGGCCGCCGCTGGTCGCGCAGGTGCCCGAGCGGATGGTCGCGGTCCGCCTCGACACGTTGGTGGTGCTGGAACCATTCACCGCGATAGCGCTGCCGGTAGACTGGTGCTTCAGAAAATCCCAGGCTCCCTACAGCTACGCGCTTCACGGCATGTCGTAGGTAATGGTGAAGTCTCTGACTTCCAGACGCCCGTGACCAGCCCCCGCCGTACTGTCCACATGCAGGGCGATGGCCCGCAGCGGCAGTGCCGCGGCCGGCAGACCCATCACGTGTTCGCGTGGCACGCCATCCATTTCGACCGCGAGGAAGCGCGGCGTCAGATGCATGATCGAGAAGCGCAGGTCGTGCGGCGGCGACACATCGGTATGGAACGTGGTAACGTTGCCATCGGGATCGATGCGCCGCGTCATCGTCACGAAAGCGCTGTCGCGGTTCTTCACCACCACCTCGTAGCGCGTCCCGTCGGCGCCGATGATCGCAACGCTCGCGCCGTCGGTCTTGCCACTGACGCCATTGGCCAGCACGAGCACACCGTCCACCCTCCAGAGGCCGTCGCGCAGCTCATGGCGGATCTCGCCGGAGATCCCGACCAACGACGACGCGTCGGTTTCGCCGTTGTCCCACGCCGCCTCGCCGACCTTGGTCCACTGCATCCTGACCGCTAGCGACGAGGGCGCGTCCATCGCAGGAGGCCGATCTGTTTTATTGATCGGGATTTCCTGGGTGGGTGCCGTCGAACTGGCGGTGGGGCCGGACTTCCCTGAGCGGGCCTGTGGTACCACTCGGGCATTGTCGTCGAGCGGCAGGGCCGGTGCTGTCGGCACCTGAGCGGGCGTCCCCTTGCGAACATCGAGTGCTGGGTGCGCATCTGGGCTGCGCACCCAGCCGATTCCGGCGACAGCGACGGCGAGGGCGAAGACGATCATTACGGTCACCAGCCGGCGCCGGTGCGGCCGGGCGGCGTGCAGAATCGACGCGAGCGTGCAGCAGCGCGCGATGATGTCCTGGTAGCTGGCGGGTCGACGCTCTGGGTCGCGCGCAAGCATGTCCTTTACCAGGTCCACCGTGCCACCTTGCAGACGGCGGTTCACATGCGCCGGGTTGGGTACTGCTCCGACCACCTTGGCCCGCACCACTTCGGTCAGGGACGCAGTGGCGAATGCCGGCTTGCCCGTCAACATGTGATACATCAGGCAGCCGAGGCCGTAGATGTCCGCCTTGAAATCGACCTGGGCGGCGGCGTCGAACTGCTCGGGCGCCATGGTCGCGGGCGTGCCTGCACACATCCCAGTCATGGTCACATGATCCTGGCTGGTGGACTGCGTCGCCCGCGCCAAGCCCAGATCGACGAGCTTCACCGTGAAGGGGAACTTATCGCGTTGGGACTTCTCGACGCGGTTCAGCAACACGTTCTCGGCTTTGACGTCGCGGTGGATGATGCCGCACTGCAGGGCGTGGCCTAGGGCAATGGCCAGCGTGCGCACGATCTCGATGGCCAGGGCCTCGGGCATCGCCCCATGCTCGTTGAGATAGGCGCGCAGGCTGGGCCCGTCGATGTACTCCATCACCAGGTAGGGCCGGCCGCTGGCGGTGACCCCGGCCTGGTGGCACGCTACGATGTTGGGATGGGTCAGTCCCGCGAGGATAGTCGCCTCGCGCTGGAAACGGCTCAGGAAATCGGCTTTACCGGCGTCGGAATCCAGAGCCATGACCTTAACAGCGACGGCGCGGCCGATATAAATCTGTCGGCCGTGGAACACCACGCCCATGCCACCCCGGCCGATCTCCGCGCCGAGCTCGAGGTCCGGGATCTCCAAGCGTTCATGCTGCAGGTCAGCCAGCCGGTGGCCGTCCGGAAGAAAATCCACCCACAGGCCCTCCGACGGAGGCCCTGCGGGCGTCACTGCGGCCGGCTCCACGTCAGCGCTCCGCTTTACGCATTACGCACCTGATGATGTCCGCACGAGCAGAGCATGCCGATGATGGCGGAGAGGAGGAGGGGCAGGATTAGGACACGTGAACAGGTCATGGACGCTTTCGCAGGACGACGGTGTCGAGACCTGGGGGGGGTGTGCCGGTCATAGCAATGATACTACGGAATAAGGAGTGGCGCCCTAGCCCCGGTCGGGAGCGCGGGGCCGCGTTCGGGCGCGATCCCCGACCGCAGGTCACTTCGATCTCAAAAGATGGGTCGCGCGAAAACAAATGCGCCGCATGGCCCTGCTGCCCTACTTGGGCTCGACTGAGGGCAGAGTACGGATACTTGCCGCGCAGGTCTTCGCGGAGTTCGCTGAGCTTTCCCAGGCTCCCAAAGGGCTATCTCCAACGCTGGCTCGATGAGAATAGCAAGGCAGGGGAGCATCATATCGCCAGAGAGCGGGTGGCCATGGTCGAGGTGGCGATCAAGGACAACATCCTCGAGGCTCATGAGTTGGAGGGCATCCGTCATTGTGCAGAACGCCTCCAGATAACCTCTTCCTTTTACTCCAAAGAAACGAACGAAATCCAACAGTTTCACGGCATCCTGGGCGGCATCTCAGCTGACGTTGTCATTTCCGAGGGCGAGCAAGAGAACCTTCAGACCTGGATTAACGATCACTACCACCTCAAGGGTAGCTTCCCGTTAGATGAGATCGAGTCGATGGTCAGCGCGGTCCTTGCCGACGGCATAGTCACACCAGAAGAGCACACCCTGCTCTCTCTCAAGTTTTCTCGCAATTCCAAAAACTCATGGCCAAGGCCGCCATAAGTGCGATGGAATTGCACATCATTGGTGTGTGTTCAATAAATCTGGCTATTGAGTTCGCCAATTAAACCTACTGCTTAACCGGCATGTCGGTCCATGCCAAGCGTAAAGAAATATCGGAAGTGATCGTTGGTCGCGGGGGCCGCTATCATGATGTCGTAACCAGTGAAACCGACTACCTGGTCATCGGCGCCGACGGAAATCCGTGTTGGGCCTTCGCCTGCTACGGGCGCAAGGTGGAGCACGCTGTGGAGATGCGCAAAAAGGGCTCGCGGCTCCTACTCATCAATGAGCATGATTTCTGGGAGGCGTGCGTGATTTAACGTATCCGTCCGAAGTAGCCCACTAGCCGAGAATTGATTGGAGGCATGATGCTGGATCCGAGGACCTGCCATGCCCGCACATCAAATCCCACCGTCATCGACACCATCCGGCCGCGCACGTCGTGGCGAATCCTCGGGCCG
>JBBQSO010000010.1:0-93782 GCA_038213805.1 Planctomycetota bacterium
GGCGCGCTCGCCGCGCGGGACGAGCAGGCGGCGCAGCGTGGTGCAGCGCTGGCCGGCGGTGCCCACGGCCGAGAACACGATGGCGCGCAGCGCCAGTTCGGGATCGGCGCTCGGCCGCACGATCAGCGCGTTGTTGCCGCCGAGTTCGAGCAGGCTGCGGCCCAGGCGCGCGGCCACCGCCACCGCCACCGCACGGCCCATGCGCACCGAACCGGTGGCGGAGATCAAGGGCAGCGCCGGCGACGCCGCCAAGCGCGCGCCGACCTCACTGCCGCCGATCAGCAGGCTGGCGATGCCGGACGGGGCTTCAGGGAAATCCGCCAGCACCTCGCCGACGATGCGCTGGCACGCGGCGGCGCACAGCGGCGCCTTCTCCGAAGCCTTCCAGACGATGGGATCGCCGCAGACCAGGCCGATCATCGCGTTCCACGCCCACACCGCCATCGGGAAGTTGAATGCGGTGATCACGCCGACCGGGCCGAGCGGGTGCCACTGCTCCATCAGGCGGTGGCCGGGCCGTTCGCTGGCGATGGTCAGTCCGTGCAGCTGGCGCGACAGGCCGACCGCGAAGTCGCAGATGTCGATCCACTCCTGGACCTCGCCGAGGCCCTCGCTGCCAATCTTGCCGACCTCACGGGTGATCAGCGCAGCGAGGTCGGCGCGGCGCGCGCGCACGCGCTCGCCGATGCGCCGCACCAGTTCGCCGCGGCGTGGCGCCGGCACCACGCGCCAGGATGCGAAGGCCGCAGCCGCAGCCGCGATGGCCGTGTCCGCGTCCGCCGCATCGGCCATCGGGAAGGTCGCCAGGCGCGCGCCGTCGATCGCTGAGCGCGCGCCGAGCATCGCACCCGTGGTGGTGTGCCAAGTCCCACCGATGACAAGCCCGCCGGGCAGCGCGGCGATGCCGAGGCGGTCGAGCAGCGGGTCGATCATGGCTGGATCATCCTTCCCGGCGCGATGCGGGACAAGCGCGACGTGACCACGGATCGACAGGGCGGACCTGAGGAACGCAGCAGGCCTGGCCCATGGGCCCCACCGACGCATCAGCGGAAGGGGCTCCCCCTGGTGCAATCTCCGCTGCTCCGGTCCTCCATGTCGACCCCTCGTCGTTTTGCCACGGCTCCGCTAAGCCGACTTGCCGCCCGCGGTGTAGAGCCGGCCAAAACGGTTGGCGAGGAACACATCGAGGTCGACCTGCTCCTGGCGCACAAAGCCGCTGGTGGTAGCGAGGCGGCCGCCATGGTGCAGATCGACGACGGTGCAGATGCCGGCGGCGGTGGTGATCTGGATGGCGCTCCACGGTTCGCCGAAGAGTTCGGCGTGATAGACCTTGCGCGCGTCGGTCACTTGGTGCAGGTAACCACCCTTCATACCGGTGACGGTGACGAAGATCAGCACCACGTCCTGCAGGGTCATCGGCACGGCGTGCTCGAAGATGTCCTTGAGGATGTGGCGGCGCTCCTTGAGGCGCAATTCGTTGACCAGGAAGGCGACCAGGTCGCGGTGGCCGCGGTAGCGGATGGTCTTGTAGTCGAGGTTGCGCACCCGCCCGTGCAGGGTCTCCCACAGCGTGCCGACGCCGCCCGAGGTGTTGAAGGCTTCGTAGTCGACGCCATCGAGCGAGAAGTGCTCGAGGCCCTCGAGCGCCAGCACCTCCAGGCGCTGGCCGTCGTGGATGACTTCGCAGGGGTTGCAGTACTCGTTGATCAGGCCATCAGTCGACCAGGTGAGATTGTATTTCAGTTCACCGGTCGGGAACTGCGAAAGCGCGCCGACGCGCAGCTTGACCTCGTCGAGGGTGTCGAAGCCCTGGGCGAGGTGGTGGCCGGCGATGGCGATGAAGCCCGGCGCCAGGCCGCACTGTGGCATGAAGATCTGCCCGGGTCGCGCCTGGGCCGCGACCGCTGCGACCGCGCGCGTGGTGGCGACGTCCTCGGTGAGGTCAAAGTAGCTGACGCCGGCGGCGAGCGCCGCGCGTGCGATGCCCGGGTTGACCGCGAACGAGCATGCTGAGAGCACGCTGTCGCGGCCGGTCATCGCCGCGACCAGCTGCGCGTGGTCGGTGACGTCGAGGCGGCGCGTCGCGACGCGCGGGATGCCGTGCAGGCGTTCCAGCGCGCGCTCGTCCACGTCGCCGACGAGCAGGTCGTAATCGCCGCTCTGCGCGAGCAGCTTGGCGATGGCGCGGCCGATCTTGCCGGCGCCGAGAAGGAGGAGCTTGGCCATGGTGCACCTCTGCGGACAGCATACCCCGGCAAGGCGCGGCGTGTCCACCCGGAAGCACCCGGGCTACCACGTGCCATGCACACGATGCTACGATGGAATCCAGGTTCCCGCGCGCTGGTTGTGCACGGGACGGCCGCCAAGGGTTGCCCGTTCCGAGTGGTGCCCGAGAGTCTGGTAGGGTATGCTAAGGGAGAAGTTTCAGACGCGCTCGGCGGGTGCGACGTCAGACGCCCGATGTGCCTTCCGCGAGGTCCCGATGACCGACGATCCGCTTCACGACTTCCACTGGTGCGCGCAGCCCGAGGCCGCGGGCCTGGTGCACGGCGCACTCGCCGCACAACTCGCGCTGGCGCCCGGCGCGCGGCGCCTGGCCGCGCGCCTCGAGCGTGAGACCGGCATCCGGCTTAGCGATCTGCTCGCGCGCCTCGCCCTGCCGTCGCCCGGCGACCACACCACAGCGCTGCGTGCCGCCGGCTTCCAGCCCGCGGACGGCGCGTGGCGCCACATGGCCGGCCGCTTCCCGGCACTGGTCGACGGCGGCACGCCTGCCCTGGTGGTGCGTGTCGATCAGCAGACGGCGTTCCGCGCCGCGCAGGGCGCGAAGTCCACGACCGACGCCGAACTCGTGCCGCGCTGGACGGTCAGCGACGCCTGGGACGGCGGTAGCGCGGCCACACCTGCGGCCGCGGAGCCCGCGGTCGTCGCGGCCTTCGCCGCGCGGCCGCGCGGTGACCCCGATACCGTCGCTGCCCAGGCCGCCCTGCTCGCCCTGGTCGACGAGGCCGTCGCCTCCGTCGGCCGCGACCGCGCGTGCGAGCTGTTCTTCGCCGCGGAGCGCGGGTACTGGCAGGCGCGCTGTCCCGCCGGCCAGGCGCAGAAGTCACGGCAGGACGCGCTTGGCATCGGCTGGGCGAACCACGACCACCACACCTTCCGCTCCTCGCGCCCGGCGTTCACCGGACTGATCGCGGTGCTGGAGCACCTCGGCCTGCGCTGCCGCGAGCGCTTCTACCCGGGCGGCCACGCCGGCTGGGGGGCGCAGGTGCTCGAACATCCCGGCACCGGCATCGTGGTGTTCGCCGATGTCGACATGAGCGCGGACGAACTGCGCCTCGATTTCGCCCACCAGCCCTTCGCCGACGGCGAAGCCGCCCGCCCGCTCGGCACGGTCGGCCTGTGGTGCGCGCTGCACGGCGAATCGCTGTTCCAGGCCGGCCTGCACCACCTCGCCTGCCTGGTCGACTTCGACCTCGCGCGCCGCCAGCTGGAAGCCGCCGGCGTGGTGAGCATGGCGCCGTTCACCGACTTTCCCTTCCTGCGCCAGTGCTTCACCAGCGGCGGCACCTGGACGGTCGACGGCGCGCGCGTCGAACGGCTCGCGCGCAGCGGCCTGATCACCGCGGCGCAGGCCGCGCAGTTCGCGGCCCACGGCGCGCTCGGCGCGCACCTCGAGCTGATCGAGCGCAATCAGGGCTTCCGCGGCTTCAACCAGACCGGCGTCGATGCGATCATCGGCGCCACGGATCCGCGGCGGGCGGTGGGGTGAGGGTGCGGGTGCAGGTGCGGGTGATCCGTCCCCCTCCTCCTGCATCCACCGCGTCCAAAAGCGCGTATACTGCGCGCGATGCCCATCCCGCCGGCCTGGCTGCTGTCCATCCTCGCCATCCTCCTCGCTGCCGTCTGCTCCTGGCGTAGTGCCACCCCCCTCAGCGCCCTGCTGATCGCGGCCCCGCTGGTCGCGGGTGCAGCCCTGCCGCCCGGCTGGTGGCGTTGCTGGGGCGGCCGGCTGGCGGTGCTGGCGGTGCTGCCCGCAACGGGCGCGCTGCTGGTCATCCAGGCCCTGCCGCTGCTGCGTGCCTATCCCAGCGCGCTGGTGCCGGCGCCAACCCTGCTCCACGGCTGGTGCCTGGCGGGGTTGCTCCTGCTTGGCGTCGCTGGCGCGTGGCGCGCGGCGCGGCTGCGTGGCCGCTGGCCGGTGCGCGTGGCCGGTGCAGTCGCCGCGCTGGCGCTGGCGCTCGCGGTCCTGGCGCTGCTCGGCCCACTCGCGCAGCTCTACCGCCCGCACCTGAGCGCGCCGGATGCGGCGAAGGTCCAGGATCTGGCGACCACCAGCGACCTGGAGATCGCCGGCGCCGACAGCGTGCGCCTGGCGGCGCGCTTCTACGTGCCGCGCACGCCGCCCGCGGTGGGCTTGCCCTTCCGCGGCGTGGTGGTGTTCACCCATGGCGTCGGCGGCTGGAAGGAGGGCTTCCTCAACCACCATTGGCTCATCCTGCATCTCGGCTGGGCGGTGCTGAGCTACGACCTGCGCGGCCACGGCCACTCGTCGCCGGCGGCGGTGACCTATGGCGCGCACGAGGCGGCCGATCTCGCCGCGGTGTGGCGTACCGCGCAGGACCTCGCCGATGGGCGGCCCCTGGTCGCCTACGGCGCGAGCATGGGTGCGGCCATCACCCTGGACGCCGCCGCCAACCTGCCGGACTGCCGGGGCCTGATCATCGAGAGCCCGTTCGCCGACCTCGGCGCCCTGCTGCGCGCTGGCCTCGCCCAGCCGCTGCTGGGCCTGGCACGCACCCTTGCCCGGGCGAGCGGCTGGGAAGCCGACGCGCAGCGCCCGGTGGCGCTGCCGATCCTGGCGCACGGACCGCCGCTGCTGCTCGGCTGGATCGCCGATGACGCCACCATCCCGGCGACGCAGAGCGCGGCGATCGCCGCTGCCTGCCCGCGCGCCCGCACCGTGGTCATGGCGCACGGTGCGCATCTCGACCTGATCATCCACCCGCCATGGCGGGAGGCCGTGGCCGGGTTTCTCGACGGTCCGGCGCTTCGCGCACCTGGTGTTCCGGAAGGTCCGTAACCAGCGGACGCTCAGCGCCGATCAGCGACTCAATGAAGTCGGGCAAGCGTCGGCGGCATGCAGGACGTCCCTGCTGAGAGACCCCCGCGATTCCTGCGCGATGCCCCTCGACTCGCCCGACGGCTAGTGCTACCCTGCCGCACATTGCGGGGAGGGCTCATGTCCCATCGTCACCTGTGCGCCGCCACCCTGGTCCTGACGCTATCCGCGCTCGCCGCCATCCCGTACGCAGCGGCCACCGCAGCGGCCGACGCCGCACCCGCCGCCGTCACCGAGGACCCGACGACTCCCGCCGCCAGCGCGACGGCCGGCATCTGGTCCGGCCTCGACGGGCTCGCGGGCCTTGAGGAGCGCGACGGCGCGATCTGGTGGAAGGCCGCGATCGGACCTGGCATACGCATGAGCGGGGTCGATCCCGTAACGCGCGCGCCGCTGCTTGACACCCCGGCCGGCCCGCTGCGCGTCGATGCCGCGCTGCTGCAGGGCTCTGGCGACGAGCTGCTCGCCGCGCTGCCTCCACTGCTCGCCGCGGCCGCGGCGGCGCGGCTCGGGACCGCCACCCTGGAGCTGCGCCGCGGTATCATGACCGGCCCGCAGCTGCGCGGCACCGACCTGGTGGTGCTCGCCGAGGGCGTGCTGCGCAAGCAGGCGCTGCCGCCGCGCGACCTCGCACCGGTCAAGGCGCAGCTCGCCAGGGCCCAGGACGCGCTGGGCATGGCGCTGGCCCACAGCGGCCTGGGCGAACTCGCGCAGAAGAGCATCGCCGACGTTCTCGGCCATCTGGCCTCGGACGCGCCCGACCAGGATGGCGAGGAGCTCGACCCGAGTTTTACGCGGCGCCTGGTGCGCGGCGGCTGGCTGCGCACGGTGCTGCCCGCGGGCCCGGAGATCGCCGCGCTCGAACTCGCGGTGCGCGATGCCGAGACCGTCGCGCCGGCGCAGGAGTTCAGCGGCCCCGGGCTGCGCCTCGCTGAGCTGCGCGACGCCTTCGGGCGCGGCGGTTGGATCCTGACCACGCCGAAGCGCAGCGCCTGCGTGCACCCGCACGACCACTTGCGGCTGTACGAAGCCCCAGAACTGCAGCTGGTCGTCGACCTGCCCGCGGGCAGCGACCCGCTCACCGCCGCCGGGCACGCCGAGCATGCCGCGCTGTACTGGGGCTCGCGCCGGTTGGCGAGCTGGCAGGCGGGCGCGCCTGATCCCGGCCAGGGCTTCCACGCCGACGAGGATGCGTGGCGCGCGGCCATCCCCGACCACGGCGCCGGGATCACCGCGGCGGCGGTCAGCGACTTCGTGCCACCGCACATCCTCATCACCCAGTTCAATGGCGACCCGGTGCGCCTGGTCGGCCCACACGGCGCGCTCACGCCATCGCGGCCCGATGATACCGCCGACGCGGCGCGCTTCGTGCGCGAGGCCGCGCTGGCGCTGCCCACGCCGGCCGAGCTCGATCTGATCGGCGAACACCTCTTCACCTACGTCTTCGACAGCCCCGATCCCGCGCACCCGCTGCTGGTCGGCAACGCCACCAACAAGGGCGACATCCACCAGACCTCGGCGCAGACCTGCGCCGCCACCACGTGCGGGATGTTTCGCGGCGACTGCGATGACCTCGCCGAACTCTACCGCGACATCGCCGCCGCGCAGGGACGCATCGCCTACGTCATCCACCTGCCCGGGCATGCCGCCGCGGCCTTCGCCGAAAAGCAGGATGACGAGCAGTGGCACAGCTTCGTGCTGCAGACCGGCCAACCGCTGGAGTTCACCGCGCCCGACCTGCCGCACAGCCTCGAGCAGCTCTACAAGCACTTCGACCCAAACCGCCCGTTCGACGCCACCCAGGTCAGCCTGGCGCTGCGCTTCGAGGGCGAGAACACGCGCTCGACCTGGGTGCTGAGCTGGCGCATCTTCGCCGAGCGCGCCTACGCCGCGACCATGATCGAGGTCGAGCGCGACTGGTATTTCCACACCCACCACCGCGGCATCGCCACCATGCAGGCGCTGATCGCCGGCGGCGACGAGGACTCGGCCAACTACGAGGAGCTGTCCGGGCTCTACCGGCGCACCGGCGAGTGGGACCAGTCGCTCGACTACAAGCGTCGCAGCATGGCGCACATCAGCGACCCCAACACCCTGCTGCTCTACCGCATCGAGCTGGTCAGCCTGCTGGCGCGCGCCGAACGCTGGGACGAGGCCGGCGCCGCGGCGCGCGCGCTGCTCGACGGCGACCTGGCGGCACAACCGCAGGAGAAGCAGAACGAGGCGCTGCCGCGGTTCGCCACCATGCTCGCGGGCGCGCTCGACGACGAGCATCACGGCGCGCTGCGCCACGAGGTCATCGCCCGGCTGCTCTTCCCCGCGCTCGCCAAGCAGACCACCGGCGTGCGCCAGTGGCTGGACACACGCTTCGACCAGAAGGAATGGGACCGCAACCCGTGGATCGCGCAGTACCGCGGCCTGAGCGGCGGGCTGGTCGGCGACGTGCTCGGCCTGCTGCTCTCCGAGAAGGGCCCCGGGCTGCTCGCCAGCGATCCCGATCTGCGCGGCTGGACGGCTTTCGCCCAGGAGTGGATCGACAGTATCGGCTTCGTGCCGAATGGCGGCGAGCCCGCTGGCTTCCTCGCCGCCTACGCGACCAGCGCCGCGCTCGGCGAGGCGGTCCTCGGTCGCGACGCGCTGCGCGCCATGGTCGAGGCCGCGCCCTTCCCGACCACCCTCGAGCACGACCACCGCAAGCGCCTGCCCGGCCTCGTCCAGCTGCCTCGCGACCTGCCGTGGATCCACCTGTCGATCCCCTACTGGACGGGGGCGGTCTCGAACGAGCTGTGGCGGCAGAAAACCGGAGCCTTCGTGGCGGAACGCGTGGTGCGCCTGGGCGCGCCGCTGCGCGCGGCGGTCGCGCAGTGCCACGCCCTCGGTCTGGATTCGACCCAGGGTGAGCGCGCGGTGCGCCATGCGGAGCTGCTCATCGCTCTCGCCGGCCACGATGCGGGTACGCTGCGCACGCTCTTCGCCGAGGTCCGGGCACTCGGCGACCGCGCCACCTCGGAAGCCACCGCCGAGCTCATCGGCAGCGCGGCGAAGTACCTGGACCCGCCATGGTTCGCCACGGTGCTGGGCATCTGGCGCGAGGTCCTCGACCAGAAGCCGCTGTACTTCGCCATCGCCTGGAACGCCGCGGTCGCACATGCCGACGCCAACGCCCTGGCCGCGGCGCAACTGGCCGCGGCCCGCTTCCCCGACGATGCGGCCTTCGCCGAAGAGTTGTCCTACCTCAAGGCGGTGGTCGCCGGGCGGACGCCCACCGCGGCCGGCGGGACCGCGATCCCGCCCAGCGGCGCCCACGGAGCGCCATGAGCCAGATCCAGGCCGAGCGCGCGCGCGCCGCCTTCGCGGCGCGCTGGGCGCGCATCGCGGCGCGTTTCTTCACGCTCCAGATCGCCATCCAGGCGGTCAATTTCACGGCCGGGATGTTGGCGGTGTGGCAGGTCGCGCCCAGCGAGTACGCGCTGGTGACCGTGGCGATCACCATGCTCGGCACCATGACCATCCTGGCCAACCTCGGGGTGTCGATCGGCATCACCTCGATCGGCGGGCGCGTACACGACGACCCGGTGCGCTTCGGCGCGCTGGTGCGCACCGGCCTGCGCCTGCGCTGGCTGCTCGCGGCCATCGCCCTGCCCGCCACCGCGCTGGCCCTGGTGCTGAGCCTGGCGGGCGCCCACGCCGCGCCGGCGGCGATCGCGGTGATCACCGCGCTGGTGCTGGCCGGGGCCGCCTGCGAGCTGACCTCCAGCCAGATGGCCGCGGTGCTGATGCTGCGCGACCGCGTCGACGCGGTGCAGGCCATCGAGCTGGGCGTGGCGGCGCTGCGCCTGGCCCTGGTCGGAGCGCTCTACGCCGGCGGCGGACTCGCCGCCACCACCCTGGTCGCGGCGAGCCTAGCCGCGAGCCTGGCGCGGCGCTGGCTGATCGGCCGGCGCGTCGCCCGCGAGGTCGACTTGCACGCCGCCGAGGTCCCAAGCGACCGCACCGAGATGCTACGCCTGATGCGCCTTGAGGCGCCCAATTCACTGTTCTTCTGCTTCCAGGGGCAGATCGCGCTGTGGATCCTCGCCTGGTTCGGCGCGGTCGAGCAGATCGCCGGCCTGGGCGCGCTCGGTCGGCTGGCGGTGGTAGTCGGGGTGCTCGGCGCGTTTTTCAGCGCGGTGCTGGTGCAGGGCTTTGCACGGCTGCAGGATCCCGCCGGACTGCGCCGCCGCTATGCCGGGCTGGCCAGTCTGGCGCTGGCCATCGCCATCGCCGTGGTCGGCGCGGTGTGGCTGCTGCCCGGGCCGGTGCTGTGGGCGCTGGGGCCGCACTACCGCGGGTTGGGCGCCGAACTGCCGCTGATGGCCATCAACCTGATGCTCGGCTTCCTGGTCAACGTGGTCTGGGGGCTGAACGCCAGCAAGGCCTGGATCGGCGCGGTCGCGCGCGGCAACATCATCGCCACGGTGGCAGTGCAGGCCGCGCTGGCGACGCTGCTCGACCTGCGCACCCTCTCCGGGGTGATCATCTTCACCATCGTCGCGCAGATCCCCAACCTGCTGCTCTGCCTGATTGATGCCTACCGTGGTCTGGCCGCGGCGCGGCGCGGGGGGCTCGTGGCCTGAGCGCGGCGCCGACGCGGCGCGGGACGCTCATCGAAGGCGGCGAAGAAACCGCCCTCGACCCACTCGCGGAACCACACCATGACCTTGCCGGCGACCTCGGCGAGCTGCTCTGGCGCGGTGGTCGCTTCGAGCGTGGCGAGCGCCTCGCCCAGCGGCCGGCCGGCGAATAGCGACTCGAGGATGGCGGCCATCGGCATCGTCAGGTCCATGCGCCACAGCGCGAAGCCGCGCCGGTAGACCGCGGTCGCGGACGGCGCCGCGGCCGGGACGGCCGGTGCGCGCTCCTCGCGCCAGTCCTGCAGGAAGCGGTTGACCGGGTAGGCGAAGCGCAGCACCTGCACGGTCGCGCTCGGACGCAGGCGGACCGCACCCCAGCGCTCCATCGGGATGGCCTTGAGCGCCTCTGGCCGCAGCACCGGCGCGGCGGCGGCGTGCAGCACCTCGACCATCGCCCATTCCAGCCGCGCCAGGTCGGTGGCGAAGGCGCGCAGTGGCCAGCGCGCCGGCCGCTCGCCGCACCAGGTGATGAGGTTGCGACCATAGAAGTTGAGATTGGGCCCACGCGACGGCCGGTGCTGGATGACCTCGCGCGCCAGCGCCTCGAAGGGCGCGTGGCCGAGCGCGTACTGCAGCGCGGGATAGTCGTCGATCAGGCAGTCGACCAGGCGCGCGTGGTAGGCGTAGTGGTAGATCGCGAGGCGGCCGGCCGCATCGAGTTGCGGCCCATCGGTGACCAGACGGGTCAGCGCGCGTGCGTCCAGGCCAAGCGTGGGATTCGCCGCCGCCACCCCGGCCGCGACGCTGCGCGGATGGGTGACCACATTCGCGAACCAGTCCTGCGCGGCGCGCAGCGGCACCGCGAGTGGCGCCTGCGCCACGGCACGGCGAGCATGCCGTGCCCGGCCGGCGGGCGCCTGACCCGGGCTGGCGCTGGCGCGCTCGACGATGGGCGTCTCGGCGAGGCCGCCGGCCTCGGGCGCGGGCAGCGGGGCGGCGACGGGACGGCGCGTCATACCGCCGCCCGCTGGCGCGCGGCGCGCTGCGCCGCCGGGGGACGCGTGGGCGCGACAGGCCGCTCCGCCCCCACGATCACGGTCGGGGCGCGGGGCGCACGCGGCGTGGGCAGGGCGCGCCGCGCGACGAACTCCCGCGCGCGCTGGGCGTCGCGCAGCACCACGTCGAAGGCGGGGATCTCGGCGTCCCATTCCAGCGCGACGCTGGCGCCACCGCAGCGGCGGTAGACCTCGCCGAACAGCTCCCAGACCGGGTCGGGAACCGGCCCGATGTGGGTGTCGACGAGATGGGTGCCGTTGTCGGTGTGGCCGGCCACGTGCATCTGCACGATGCGGTCGAAGGGCAACGCCTCCAGGTAGTCAGCCTTGGCGAAGCCGTGGTTGCGCGCGCTGACGTGGATGTTGTTGACGTCGAGCATCAGCCCGCAGTCCGTCAGCCGGCAGAGTTCGGCGAGGAACTCCGGCTCGGTGAAATGGTTGCCGGCGAACTCGACGTAGGTGGAAGGGTTCTCGAGGAAGAGCGGCGCGGCGAGCGCGTCCTGGACCTGGCGGACGCGCCGCGCGACGTGGCGCAGGCTCTCGCGCGTATACGGCATGGGCAGCAGGTCGTGGGTATTGCGGCCGCTGACGCCGGTCCAGCACAGGTGGTCGGAGACCCACAGCGCGCCACAGCGGTCGCGCAGCGCGCGCAGCTCCTTCAAATAGGTCCGATCGAGCGGATCGGTCGTGCCGATCGACAGCGACACGCCGTGCATCACCACCGGATAGCGCTCGGCGATGCGGTCGAGCACCTGCAGCGGGCGCCCGGCGGTCTGCATGTAGTTTTCGGAGATGATCTCAAAGAAGCCCACCGTCGGCCAATGGCTGAGAATGTGGCTGTAGTGCGTGGTGCGCAGCCCCAGGCCGACGCCGAGATTGGGCAGGCCGAAGCGGTTCGCGGGGTGGGCGGCTCGGGGCATGGGACCTCGCAGCGGTGTACGTTCGGGAAGCGGTAGCGGTTTGGTGGATTGTGTCTTGGGCTGATGGCTGATGGCTGATGGCTGATGGCTGATGGCTGATGGCTGATGGCTGACAGCGGACGGCCAGCGTCCGCGTCGTCAACCACCTTCGCAGGGCGGCGAGTTGCGGGCAACGCTTCTCGGGTCCTTGGTCGCGCGTCTCGATCCGAGCTGTCAGCCATCAGCCAACAGCCATCAGCGGCAAGCAAAACGGCGACCCCCTTTCGGGAGCCGCCGCCCATGAAACCGGGCGCCGCAGGCGCGCCCCTCATCGCATCAGGTTCAGTGCTTGGGGGTGCCGCAGCCGCCATGGCCCTTGCACTCGTTCTTGCCGCCCTTGCCCTTGCCCTTGCAGTCGTTCTTGCCCTTGCAGTCGTGCTTGTCGGTGGCGCAGCCGCCCTTGCCCTTGCACTCGTTCTTGCCGGTCTCGCCGGCGCAGCCGCCCTTGCCCTTGCAGGAGTTCAGGCCCTTGCAGTCGTGCTTCTCGCTGGCGCCGGCGGTCTCGCCCGCTTCGGCCGAGAAGGCGTTCTGGAAGTAGGTCTGGCCGGCGCCGGCGAGGATGCCGGTGACGGCGGCGGCGAGGATGGCGTTGGAGATCTTCATGGAATGATCCTTCTCGGAGGGACGCTCCGGAACAGGGGTGGACTGGTGAATGTATGGCTCTACGGGCCGTGTTCCACCGTGTTTGCGGTATTCCGTCCAGCGGCCGTGTGAGGCCAAGGCCGGAACCAGGGATGGAACGTACTGACTGAGGGGCATCTGCGACGGAGTCGTAAAGGCCCGGAATGAGTAGCGGTTGCATGCGAATTGCCTTGAGATCGGCGATTTTGACCTACTCTACCGCGCTTCACCTCAACCGGACCCCTTGGACCACGCATGCATTTCTCCGAACTCGGCCTGAGCGAACCCCTGCTGCGCGCGCTGCGCGACGAGGGCTACGACACCGCCACGCCGATCCAGCAGAAGGCCATCCCGCCGGCGCTCGCCGGCCGCGACCTCTTCGGCTGCGCGCAGACCGGCACCGGCAAGACCGCCGCCTTCGCGCTGCCCATCCTGCAGCGCCTCTCGGCCACCCAGCCCGCCGTCCAGCAGGGCCAGTCGCGCCCGGTGCGCTGCTTGGTGCTGTCCCCGACGCGTGAACTCGCCGCGCAGATCGGCGACAGCTTCCGCGCCTACGGCCGCCACCTGCGCATCTCGCACACGGTGATCTTCGGGGGCGTCGGCCAGGGTGCCCAGGTGCAGGCGCTGCGCCGCGGAGTCGACGTCGTGGTGGCGACGCCCGGCCGCCTGCTCGACCTGATGGGCCAGGGCCACCTGCGCCTCGACCGCATCGAGGTGTTCGTCCTCGACGAGGCCGACCGCATGCTCGACATGGGCTTCATCAACGACATCCGCAAGGTCCTGCACGTCATCCCGAAGAAGCGGCAGACGCTGTTCTTCAGCGCGACCATGCCGCGCGAGATCCAGAGCCTGGCCGACAGTATCCTCCACGACCCGCTCAAGGTCGAGGTCGCGCCGGTGGCGTCGACCGCCGAGACCGTCGCGCAGTCTCTCTACCTGGTCGCCAAGGGCGACAAGCCGGCGCTGCTCGCGCATCTGCTCGGCGACCAGGCGCTCAAGCGCACCCTGGTCTTCACCCGCACCAAGCACGGCGCCGACAAGGTCGTGCGCCACCTCGGCCTGGGCGGCATCCACGCCGAGGCCATTCACGGCAACAAGTCGCAGAACGCGCGTGTGCGCGCGCTCGAGAACTTCCGCAAGGGCACGACGCGCGTGCTGGTCGCGTCCGACATCGCCGCGCGCGGCCTCGACATCGACGAGATCTCGCACGTCGTGAATTTCGACCTGCCCAACGAGCCCGAGACCTACGTGCACCGCATCGGCCGCACCGGCCGCGCTGGGGCCAGCGGCATCGCGCTGTCGTTCTGCGACGGCGAGGAGCGCGCCTTCCTGCGCGACATCGAGCGCCTCATCCGCAAGCCGGTGCCGGTGGTCGCCGAGCACCCCTTCGCCGCTGGCGCGCACCGCGCCGGCCCGCCGCGCGCGCCCGAGCAGGGCCGCGGCGGACAGGGCGGCGGCTACGGTCACGGCGGTGGTCGCGGACAGGGCGGCGGACGCGGACCGCACGCGCCGCGCGGCGGGCGCGATGCCCGTCCGCCGCAGGGTGAGGGCCAGCGCGCCTCCAGCGGCGGCGAGCGGCCGGCAGGCGGTGGCGCGGCGCGCGGCGGTCAGCCGGAGCGCCGACGCAATCCGACGCGCTGGTGAGCGGCGCGGCCCGGCGCCTGGCGACCTTGTAATCGCCGCCCCCAGCCTATAGCGAAGGGCAGGAGATCTCGCATGCCACGCGTACTGGTCACCGGCGGCGCCGGCTTCATCGGCTCGCACCTCTGTGCGCGTCTGCACCGCGAGGGGCACGACGTGCTCTGCCTGGACAACTATTACACCGGAACCAAGGCCAATCTCGCCGGGCTGCTCGGCAGTCCGCGCTTCGAGGCGATGCGCCACGACATCACCTTCCCGCTGCACCTTGAGGTCGACTGGATCTTCAACCTCGCCTGCCCGGCCTCGCCTATCCACTACCAGTTCGACCCGGTGCAGACCACCAAGACCAGCGTGCACGGCGCGATAAACGTGCTTGGCATGGCGAAGCGCTGCAAGGCGCGCGTCTTCCAGGCCTCGACCTCCGAGGTCTACGGCGACCCCGCCATCCACCCGCAGGTCGAGAGTTACTGGGGCAACGTCAATCCGATCGGTCCGCGCAGCTGTTACGACGAGGGCAAGCGTTGCGCCGAAACGCTGTTCTTCGACTACCACCGCCAGCACGGCGTCGACATCAAGGTGGTGCGCATCTTCAACACCTACGGCCCGAACATGCACCCCTGTGACGGGCGCGTGGTCAGCAACTTCATCGTCCAGGCGCTGCGCGGGCAGGACCTCAGCATTTACGGCGACGGCAGCCAGACGCGCTCGTTCTGCTATGTCGACGACCTGGTCGATGGCTTCATGCGCATGATGCAGAGCCCGGCCGGCTTCACCGGCCCGGTCAACCTCGGTAACCCCGGCGAGTTCACCATGCTGCAGCTCGCCGAGCTGGTGCTCAAGCTCACTGGATCTTCCGCAAAACTGGTGCGCAAGCCGCTGCCCCAGGACGATCCCCGGCAGCGCCGCCCCGACATCACCCTGGCCACCACCAAGCTGGGCTGGCAGCCCACCATCCAGCTCGAGGACGGCTTGCAGCGCACCATCGCCTACTTCGCCAAGGTCATCCAGGACCCGATTCTGATGAACGCGCGCTACGCCGCCACCGGCTGAACGTCCGCCCGGCGACCCTGGATACCGCAGCGGACTGAACACCCGTCGCCCATCATGGCTGACGGTTGATGAAGCCCTTGAACGGGGTCAGAATGATGATCTTCAGATCCAGCCACAGCGACCAGTTGCGAATGTAGTACAGATCGAAGTGCAGGCGCCGCCGCATGTCGTTGATGGTGCGGGTCTCGCCGCGCGCGCCATTGATCTGGGCCATGCCGGTGATGCCCGGCTTGACGTAGTGGCGGCGCATCAGCTCGGCGATGGTCTTGGCGAACTGCTCGTTGTGGCGCACCGCGTGCGGGCGCGGTCCGACGATCGACATGTCACCGCGGATGACGTTGAGGAATTGGGGCAGCTCGTCGAGGCTGGTCTTGCGCAGGAAGCGTCCGAGCGGGGTGATGCGCGGGTCGTTCTCGGTGGCCTGCTTGAAGTCGTCCGGGGTCAGTTCGCCGTACTGGCGCTCCGCCACAGCCGGCGCCGACCCCGACGCCGGCACGGTGATCGCGGTCGGCTCTTCCTCGGGCTGCGGGGCGGTGGTGTCGCCCAGGCGATTGGGCAGGCGGCGGATCTCGCGGGTGCCCTCGCGCCCAGCACGCAAGCCGTCGCTGACAGCCTCGACGCGCATCGAGCGGTGGCGGCGGGTGGTGTCGCGCGCGACCGCAGCGCCGGCCGGGGGGGCGATCTGCGACGGGGCGGGGGCGGGGGCCGGAGTAGCGCGCCGGGTGGCATCTGGCGTGTCGGCATCCCTGGCGCCCGGCGGCAGGTCGACGGTGGAGTGGTGGTCGGGTTCGGCGGCAGTGCGCGGCTCGAGCGCGCCGCCGGAGACCGTTGGGCGCGCGGTGTTGTGGAACATAGTGCGGAACTTCATCACCCGGATGCGCGCCCCGCCAAGGCCGTGGCGGTCCTGGATGAACAGCACCGGACCGGGGCTGGTGAATTTGACCGCGAGCGCGACGCCGACCAGCAGCGGTGCGATCAGCAACAGGATCAGACCGCCGATGACCTTGTCTTCGAGCCACTTGATGAACAGCGCGCGCTCGGTGAGCGGGCTCGACGAGAGGTTGATCACGGGCTGGCCGGCGTAGTCGCCGACGCGCAATGAGAACACCGGGAACTGCGACATGTCCGGAACGTACTGCACGGTGACCGGATAGTTCAGCAGGCGGTTCATGATGTTGACCACCAGCTTCTGGTCGTCGAAGTTACCGCACACCATCACGCGGTGGACGTCGAGCTCGGCGACCATGGCCTCGAGCCGCTCGTAGTCGCCGACCACCAGCTCCTTGCCCTCGCCGACCGAAAGCAACCCATCGGAGCACATGCCCACCACCTTGATGCCGAGCACCGGATTGGCGTCGGCGTGGCGCGAGAACGCCTGGCACATCGACAGCGAGCCCGCGAGCAGGGTGCGTTCCAGGCCGCGCCCGTGGCGATGGCGGCGCTCCATGTCGTAGAACAGCAGCCAGCGCACCAGGGCCATACCGAGCGACACCGAGACCAGCCACGGGCCGATCACAGCGCGCGGGTAGAAAGTGCTGATCTTGAGCACGTAGGCGGCGGCGAAAAACAGACCCACCGCCACCCAGAAAGTCAGCCAGGCGTGGCGGATCCACATCCCCGGGGTGGTCTGGTTGGTTCCGACGTAGGCGCCGCCGAGGTGAAACATCAGCGCGACCGGCGCGAGCAGACCGAGCAGCAACACGTTCATGCTCTCGCGGTTCGGCGGCGGGGTCGGCGCGCACAGGTAGAACAGATAGAGCAGACCCCCCATCATGGCCAGATCGGCCATGGCGAGCAGAACCTGGCGGACGAGGGTGCGCGGGGTGTCGGCGAGCATGCGGTCGGTCAGGGGGTGCGGCGGGGCCGGCTGCGGCGGTTGACGAGGGTCAGGATACGGGCTGCGAAACGCCCTACCACTGCATCGATGCCAAGGTTGTGCTGCACATAGCGGCGGCCGGCCGCGCCGCGCGTCGCCCAGCCGGGTCGGTCGCCAGCGACCGCATCAAGGGCCGCAGCCAGGGCCGTGGCATCTTCGGGGGTGGCGACCACGCCACAGCCGGCGCGCTCGACCTCAGCCGCCAGATCGGTGCCGGGATCGGCTGTGACCACGACCGGGCGCGCCACCGCCATGATGTTAAGCAGCTTCGAGGGCATCACCAACCCGGCTGCGGCGCGGCGCTGGGGGATGCAGTGCAGATCGGCGGCGGAGAGGAACTCGGCCAGGCGCGCGGCCGGGGCCAGCGGCAGGAAGAGCAGCGTGGTCAGGCCCAGGGCCTGGGCCTTGGCGGCGAGTTCGGCGCGCTCGACGCCTTCCCCCGCCACCACCAGGCGCACCGGCACGTGCATGCGCGTCACCGCCTCAAGGAGTAGCTCTACACCCTGCTTCTTGCCCAGGTTGCCGCTGTACATCACCACTACCTCGTCGTCGCGTACTCCCCATTCGCGGCGGTAGGGGTTGGGTCCCGCCCAGGGCGCGATCGCGGCGGTGTCCGCCCAATTGGGGAACAGCGCCACCGGCTGGTGCGTCGTCGCCTTGGCCTGCAGGCGCGCGCGCATCGCACGGCTGACCGTGGTCACCAGGTCCATGCGTTCGAGGATGAAGCGCTCGATGCCGAGCAGCAGGCCGGAGAGCCGCTGCGGGATCATTTTGAGCTCAAGCGCGGCGTCGACCTGCAGGTCCTGGACATGGTACACCACCGGCACGCGGAAGCGCAGACCGAGCAGCCAGCCGAGCAGGCCGCCGAGGAAGGGCGGCGCCACTACCACGATCGCATGCGGCCGACGCCGCGCCCCTAAGCTGCGCCGCGCGGTGGCGAACAGCCAGCTGGCGTCGAGGCGCATGCGCGCCCTGCCGCTAACGGGCGCGGTCGGCACGTAGTGGCGCACGCGCTCGACCACCACCCCATCGATCACCTCATCGCCGCGGCCGCTGCGATAGTCGCGCTCGCGATAGTCGTCGGGCACGCGCCACCAGGGATAGTGCGGCAGCCCGGTATGCATGGTCACGCGCCAGCCGCAGTGGCGGTGCAGCCAGGTCGCCATGCCGGTATTATAGAACGGGATGCCGGTCGGCTCGGGCGCGTAGTTGTACGAATAGATGCTCAGGTGCAGGCTCAAACCGGGGGCTCCTTGGGGACGGCGCTCCGGCGTCGCTCCTCAAGCTCATGCTCGAACAGCTTCGCGTCGACGGTGAAGCGGAACCACAGCGTCTGCTGGAAGTGGTAGATCAGGCCGATGCGGCCATCGAGGAAACCGAGGCGGATAAAGTACCCATAGAAGAAGATCCCGATCGCGCGCAGCAGGCCCGGGAGGCGGTAGTAGAGCCGGTTCTTCATCCAGCGCTTGCGCATGCGCGGATCGCCAGTCAGTGAACCCTGCAATGTGCCGTCCACCGCCCCCGCGGCTGCCAGGCGCTCGGCCCAGATCTGCTCGGCCTCGGCGGTCGACCAGCGGTTGTGCGTGGCGATCCACCGCTCGATCGAGATCAGCTGGAGGTCGGTGAGGATGCCGCTCAGGCGCGCGGCCGGTTGGTCGAGGATGAAGTGCTGATCGTAACGGCGGTCCTCGCAGCGGCCGTGCGCGGCGCGGTACAGGCGCAGGTGCCAGCCCGGGTTGGTCAGGCCCCAGCGGATCGGCTGGCCGAGGAAGTTGCTGACGCGGCGCATCAGGTAGCCGTCCGCGCGCGGCGCCGCGAGGGCGGCGCGGATGCTGGTGGCGAGTTCGGGCGAGACCACCTCGTCGGCGTCGAGATGCAGCACCCAGGCGTCCCCCGCCAGCCCGGCGTGCGCCTGCGCCCAATTGCGCTGCGCGGCGTAGTGCTCGAAGGGATGCTGCACGACCTCGCAGCCGAGCGCGGTGACCACCGCGACCGTGGCGTCGGTGCTGAACGAGTCGACCACCAGGATGCGCGTCGCCAGGCCGCGAAGGGCCGCGACCACCAGCCCCACCGAATGCGCAGAGTTGAAAGTCAGGATGACCGCAGTCAGCGGCAGCGCGGTCGCGACGGGGGCAGCAAGCGGGCTTGGGGCGCTCATGGCGTCTCCGCTGCGCGCAGCACGCGCGGCTTGAGCGGCTTGGCCGGCATGCCGGCGTGCACCATCCACGCCGCGGCGTCGCGAGTCGCAACCGCGCGCGCGGCGAGCACCGCGCCATCACCGATGGTGACGCCCGGGCCGACGAAGGCCTCGGCGCAGATCCACGCCTCAGCGCCGATGGTGATCGGTCGGGCGATGAGCTGGAAGCCGGGATCCTCGTAGTCGTGGCTGCCGGTGCAGAGGTGCGCACCCTGGCTGACCACGGCGCGGCGGCCGACGGTCACCGCCGCGATGTTGTAGCAGATGACGTCGTCGGCGAAGGCCGCCTCGTCATCCATCACCAGGTTCCACGGCGCCCAGATGCGCGCGCGCGGATAGACGTGGCAGTTGCGACCGAGGCGCGCTCCGCAGCGGCGCAACCAGAAGGCGCGCCAGCGGTGGCAGGGACGCGGCGACGGTCGCACCAGCAGGGCCGCGATCACGCCCCACAGCACGCGGCCGAGGCGGTTGCGCAGACTGAAGCTGGCCTGGGCGCGCGGATCGATGCCGATGCGGATGTCCTCGCTCATGGTGCCGCCCCGGCCACCGCGGCGGTCCCGGCGAGCTCGCCGAGGGCCGCCATCAGGCGGCGCGTCGAGCTGCGGATCTCATAGCGGTCGGCGAAGCAGCGACGTGCCGCCGCGCCCATCGCCTGGCGCTCCGCCCCGGACAGCGCGTACCAGCGCGCGAGCTGGGACTGCGTCCCGGGCAGGTCGTCGTGCGCCACCAGTCCGGCGCCATCACTCACCACCTCGCGCCAGATGTTGATGCGGTCCGAGATCAGCACCGGCAGGCCGCAGGCCAGGGCCTCGGCCACCGCCACGCCGAAGTTCTCCTGGTGGCTGGGCAGGGCGAAGGCCTCGCAGGCGCGGAAGGCACCCCACTTCTCATGGCCCTGCAGCATGCCCGTCCAGATCACGCGCGCGCCCACGCCACGCGCCGCGGCGAGGCGCTCGAGGTCCGCCCGCCAGCCCTGCTGGTCCGGGCCGACCATGACCAAGCGCAGATCGTCGCGTCCACGACCGGCCGCGGCGAACGCCTCGATGAGTAGGTCGCAGCCCTTCTTGGTCTGGATGCGTCCCAGGAACAGCAGGTTGCGCGTCCCGGCCAGCTGCGGGAAGCGCCTGAGGAAGTGCGCGCGCTGGATTTCCGCGTCCTCGGGCGGGGCGGCCGTGCCCAGGCCCACCACCCGCTCGGTCGCGCGGTAGAAGGGGAAGGTGTCGCGCGCGAGCAGGCGCTCCTCCTCGGCGGTGAAGAGCAGAGCCGCGGCATCGCGCACGTTGGCGCGCTCGCTGGTCAGCCAATAGGCCAGCTTTTTCATGTGCTTGCCGGGATGGCTGCGCCGGAACCATGGATCGAGCATCCCATGCGGGAAGATGGCATAGGGCCGGCCCAGGCGCCGGGCAGCGCGGCGCACCGCGGTGCCATTGTACTGCCACAGCCCATGGGCGACGAGCATATCGGCCGCTGGCGCATGCGCGAGCAGCCACGGCCACAGCGCCGGGGCATACCCGTAGGAGCCCGCGCGCGGTGGCCCGCAGCCCTGCACCGGCAGGGGATAGTCCTTCAGCCAGGGCGCGGACGGGTCGTCGAGGCAGGCGATGGCCACATCGTGGCCATCGGCCATCGCCGCCAGGCTCATCTGGCGGATGCACTCCGCGGGTCCGCCAACCGCGGGATCGAGCGAATGGGTGACGTGCAGCAGCTTCATCCGTTGTCCGGCAGGCGGCGAGGCGGGGTCGAGGCACGAAGGAGATGAAGCGGAGCGGCTGCCGCCGACATTTCAACCACGAGCATGGGCGGGTGGCGCGACGCCGGCCGATATGTCCGCCCGGCGCCACGCAGGGCTGGCGTGCCCGGACGGCGGGCAGCATCATTGCGTTTCACGGCTGGACCTCGCGGTACTGGCGCTCGTACCCGTCGAGCATGGCGGTGGTGCTGAAACGCGCGGCATTAGCCAAGCCCAGGTGGCGCAGCTCCGCCAGCCGCTCCAGATTGGCAGCGATTGCCGCGGCGGCGGCCGGGGGATCGCATGGGTCAAGCTGGACCGCGGCCTCGCCCCCGACCTCGGTCAGGGGCGGACGCGCCGACAGGAACACCACGCAGCCCGCGGCCTGGGCCTCGACGATCGGCCAGCCGAAGCCCTCGGCAAGGGAAGGGAAGAGCAGGCCGAGGGCGCCAGAATAGAGCGCATTGAGCTGGTCGTTTCCAACCTCTCCGAGCTCGTCGACGCGCCCAGTCAGGCCACATTCTCCGACCAGCGCCCGCAGGCCGGCGTCGAGGCGCTGCCCGGCGAACACCAGGCGCAACCCGGCGACCGCGCCTCGCGCGTCCAGCGCGCCGGCGATGCGGATGACGCCGGCGCGGTTCTTGTACCAGGCGTTGCTGCCGATGTGGAACAGGTAAGGGACGCCCGGCGCGGGGGCGCCGGGCAGGCCGGCGAGGCACCTGGCGACCTCCGCTGCGGTGAACGGACGGTAGGGGTGGTTGGGGCCGTTGGGCACCACCGCCAAGCGCGCCGCAGGCACTGCGAGCACGCGTTCGACATCGGCGCGCGTGGCCTGCGAGATGCAGGCGATGCGCTGCGCCCGCATCAGGCCGCGCGCCACCCAGGCCTGCAGGCGCCGGCCCGTCCAGCGCACCGGGTTCTCGGGGATCTCGCCCAGCGCCGAACGCACCGCGAGCAGGTCGTGACAGGTGACCAGGTGCGGCCGGCCGGCGAGCTGCGCGCAGTACATCGCATTCGAGTGATCGCAGATGTGCACCACCTCGGCGCGCGCCGCCGCCGCACGCAACTGATGCGGAAAGGCCGCGAACTTGTCCCAGTAGCCCAACCACTTGCCCAGTCCCGACGGCCCCGGGCGCAGGCGGCCGAGGCGCGGCGGTGGCAGCAGCAGCGTGACCTCATGGCCGCGACCGGCGAGTCCGGCGTGCAGCGCACCGGCGAAGCGCTGCATGCTCTGGTGACGGTCAGGAGCGTAGTTGCCCACCAGCAGGACGCGCATCAGCCGGCCCCTCGCGGCGCTGGCGCGGCCCCTGGCACGGGCGAGGCTGCTGAAGATGGCTGCGGCGCGGGTGCGCTGGTGGCGAGCGCGGCGATGGTCAGGCCGGTGCAGATCCAGCCGTAGCCGTTAATGGTGCCCTGGTTGACGAGCAGGCCGTTGAACAGGTGCGGCGCGGTGGTCGACCACAAGAGCAGGGGCAGCGAATCCTCGTTGCGGCGCACGCACTGCAGGCCGGCGATCAGC
Source organism: Planctomycetota bacterium (assembly GCA_038213805.1). Classification (GTDB taxonomy): domain Bacteria; phylum Planctomycetota; class UBA11346; order UBA11346; family UBA11346; genus BOG-1363. Next base: position 22,383 of record JBBQSO010000010.1, read on the forward strand.
ATCCAGCCGAGCAGCCCCCAGCGGAAGGCCACGTAGACCAGCCCAGGGACCATGCCGAGATCGACCAGGATGCGTTCGATCTCGCTCTCGGGATTGGATGGCAGGACCACCCCCGAGGCCTGACCGGCGCCGCTGGTGGCGCCGATGCCGGCGCCCAGCGTCGGCACCCAGTCCATGCGCGCCGCGCCCGGGCCGACCAGCGTCAGCATGCGCGTCACGAAGTCCTCGCCGCCGCGCGTGGCACCGGCCTGCCGGTCGATCAGCGCGGTGATGCCGTCCGCGAAGAACAGCGCCACGAAGCCGCCGAGCAAGGCCAGCAGCACGGGCACGCCGATGAGCACGTCGAGGCGCTGGCGCCCGGCCGGTTTGCAGAGCTCGGCGCCGACGAAGGCCAGCACGGTGATCGCCGCCATCACGAAGGCGGTGCGGCTGCCGCTGATCGCCAGGCAGGCGGCGAACGCCAGGGCGGTGGCGACGAAGGCCGGCAGGGACATCAGCGGCCGGTTCAGTTGGCGGTAGTAGGCTGCGCACAGGCACGCCGTGCCCATGCCGATGAAGCAGGCCATCCCAGCGGTGAAGGTGAAGGTGCCGGTGGTGCGCACCACGCCCTCGGCGACGGTGAAGACCTCGCCGCCGGAGTAGCTGGCGTTGATGAAGGCGCTGGGTGGCGAGACATGCTGCACCGCGGTCAAAACGGCCATCGGAATGCACGACCAGAGCGTCCAGCGCACCACACCGTAGAGGTCCTCGCGCCGCATCACCGCCGCCACCACTACCGCGAAGGCCGCGTAGAACACGTAGCTGCGTAAGCCGATGAGCGCCGCCTGGGCTGGGAAGCCGTTCGCCACCATCTGGTAGCCCGCGAGGAAGATCAAGGCCAGCGCGAGCGCGCCGACTATGGCGAAGAGCCGGCCGAACGGCACCAGGCGCGCGCGCAACGCGAGCAGCATGGCGAGCAGTGCGAAGGGGTCGCGGATGAAGAACAGCGCCTGCTGCGCGCCGGGCAGCGCCCACTTGCGCAGCGCGCCCTCGACCACCAGCAGCCAGTAGACGATCACCACCAGGCGCACCACCTGCCCTCGCAGGCGCTCGCGCGTGACCTGCGCTGGATCAGCGAGCATGGTGGCGGTCCCGCTCATGCGCGACGCGCCCCGCTGGCGATGGCGAGCACGCCCGCACGGTAGCGCTCCCAGGTGAGCTGCGCGACGCGCGCCTGCGCGCGCCGGCCCATGGCCTCGACGCGCGCGCGATCGCGCACCAGCAGCGCGAGGCGCTCGACGATGGCCGCGTGGTCGCGGATGGGCACGATGAAGCCGTCCTCACCGTCGGTGATCAGGTCGGGCCCGGCGGTGTTGGGCGTGGTGATCACCACCAGGCCCTGGGACATCGCCTCGCTGATCACCATGCCGAAGCCGTCGTGCAGCGAGGGCAGCACCAGGACCTCGTGGGCGCGCATCTCGGCGAGGACTTCGCCATGCGGCAGCGAGGGCAGCCAGCGGTGCGCGACGAGCGCACGGTCGAGCGCAGGGCAGGCCACCGGGCGGCTGCCGATCACCGTCAGCGCGACCGCACGCGGCAGCGCCGCGGCGGCGGCGAACAGGAAGCTGATGCCCTTGCGCTGGGTCAGGCTGCCGACCGACAGGGCGCGCAGCGGCCCGGAGCGCTCCCAGGCCCGCTCGCCGGCAGCGGGCGGCGCGCCGTAGGGCACCACATGGATCGGGGCGGTGATACCGGGGGCTGCGGCCAGGGTGCGGCGCGTGTAGCTCGAAGCCGCGATGATGGTGGTGGCGAGGCGCAGCTCCTCGTCCTTGCCGGCGTTCTTGGCGGCGCTGTCCTGGTTGCCGATCAGGGTCGGCGCCCACTCCGGGCGCTCGGCCTCCTCGACGGCGATCAGCGCGGCGAACTCGCGCCAGTGCGCCGAGGGCAGGTCATAGATGCGGCGCAGGCCGAGTTCGGCGGCGGCGCGGAAGGTGGCGAGCGCGATGTCTTCGTAGGCGTATACGCCGGTCACGCCACCGCGCGCGGCGAGCCGTCGCAGCCGCCGCGCGAAGGCGCCGTCGAGGTCGCGGTTGATCGCGTCGAGGGAGAACATCCCGGCCTCGTGGCGCAGCGGACGCCGCCAGCCGAGCCCGCCTGCGACCAGCCGGCCGAGTTCGCGCCACGGGCGCGTGCGCGTGCACGCGAGCAACGCCGGCGACAACGCGCGGCGCTGGCACTGGCGCAACAGCGCGGGCGGCAGCACGCGGTTCAGCCACGACTCCGGGTTCCAGGCCAGGGTGATCCAGAACTCGGCGAGCAGACCGCCCTCAAGCAGCGCCTGCGCGGCGGCGCGGACGTTGGCATTGCCGACCGTGTGGCTCATCGCCAGGCGGGTCATGGCGGCCCGTCCGGCAGCACTGCGGCGATGGCCTGGCGCAAGCCAGCGAGATCGGCGGCGAAATCCCACGCGCCGACCCGCCGGTACGCGGCTTCGCCCATGGCGCGGGTGCGCGCCGGATCGGCGATCGCCTCGCGCAGGCAGGTGCTGAGCGCCGGCACGTCGCCGGTCCGGAACACCCAGCCGGTCTCGCCATGACGCACCAGATCGGGCGCGGAGCCGACCTGATCGCCAGCGATCACCGGCCGGCGGCAGTTCATCACCTCGTTGACCACCAGCCCCCACGGCTCGAATTCCGAGGGCAGTACGAACACGTCGCACAGATCATAAAAAGCCGGCAGCTCGGTCTGGTTGCGAAAGCCCAGGAACTTGACCGTGTCCCAGCCGCTCGCCCTGGCCTCGGCCGCGATCGCGGCGCGGTCGCCGCCATCGCCGATGAACAGCAGATAGGCGTTCGGCGCGCCGTGGTCGGTGGCCAGGGCACGGTAGGCGCGCCACAGATCACCGGCGCGCTTGCGCCCCTGGAACTTCGAGGCGAAGAGGATCACCGGTACGCCCGGCTTGAGGCCCAGCGACGCGCGGAAGGCCTCGCGACCCGGAGCCGCGGCCGCGGCGCGCGCGCGGAAGAAGGCGTTGTCGACCGCGTAGGGCACGAGGTGGATGCGCTCCTCGGGCACGCCGTAGTGGCGGTAGTAGTCGGCGTTCGCCGCGCCGATCGCCAGGAAGCCGTCGATTCTCGCGAACAGCGCGCGCAGCACCGCCTCCTTGACCAGCTTCTTGATCCGCCCGCGCGGATGGCTGGCGAGATTCGACTCGCAGCGCAGCAGCACCGGGATGCCCAGATCGCGCGCCGCGGCCAGGGCGCGCAGGTTGGCGAGCTGGGCGTACCCGTGCAGCCACAGCACGTCGATGCGCCCGGCGAGCTGATGGCGCAGGTCGCCGTGCAGCGGGTTGAGGAAGGAGACCTCGCCACCGCCGAGGAAGCGCGGCACGAAGCGCGACTTGTAGCCTTCGAGCAGTGGCACGTCCCAGCGCACCGCCACGCCGAAGCCCTGATCGACATAGCTGCGCAGCGAGAAGTCGCTGAGGAAGAGCGCGGTCAGATCGAGCCCGCCGTGCGCGACCAGGTGGCGCAGCAGCGGCGCCTGGTACTGGATCGGATGGGAGACGAGGTAGCCGATGCGCATGGGGACTCGCTGGATGATCAGGGGGCCGGCGGCGCCGGGGGCGGGACGCCGCGCAGCAGGGCGGCGAAACAGCGCGCTTGCCAGGCCAGGGAGCGGCAGCGCGAGGCATCGCGCATGCGTGCGGCGAGCCCAGGCCCATCGCCGGCGCGCGTGGCGATGGTCGCACTGCTGATCATCGGCACGTCCGCGTCGGCGACGCCGCGCCCGGCCGCGTCCGCACGGGTCTGCACCGGCACCACGCCATGGCTGGCGTACGCGGCGAAGATGCCGGACTTCTCCAGGCCCCACAGCTCGTAATCGATCGCGCCCCAGCGCACGCGCAGCAGCAGAGCACCGACCGCCGCGGCGGGCAACGCGCCGTGGCGGTGCACCGGCACCCCCGCGAGCCGCTCCGGCATGTCCTGCGGACGCGGCCCGATGTCGTGGATGGCGGTCACGCCGAGCGCGCGGCAGGCGGTCGCCAGGAACGGGCTGCGGTAGGCGCGGCTGCGTCCGCCGGGGCCGCCGAACACCACCAGCTCCGCCTCGCGTGCGAGGAAGGACGGCACCACCTCGGGATCGCCGATGTTGGAGAACACCGGCAGGCGCGGGATCTCCGCCCCGCGTCCGGTCCAGCGCGCCAGACAGCCGTGGTGATGGATGGTGTTGGTCGCGCACGCGTGGCTGAGCCCGGCGGCGCGCACCGCCAGGCGCTGCTGGATGCCGCGCAGCCAGAACGGACTGCCCCAGGGCGGCGAGTCCGCATAGAGCTCGTGGAACATCGTCACCAGACGCAGCCGCGGGTGCCGCGTGCGCAGCTGCGCGAGCGCGCCGACCAGCCAGTAGGGGCAGCCGCGCTTCTGGTAGGCGTAGTTGACCCAGTGCAGGATCATCCCGGTCTCGCCGCCACCCTCGCCGACCAGCCCTGCGACCGCCGCCAGGAAGGCCGCGGCGTCGTGACGGGGCAGCACCGCCACCGGTGACGGCGAATCCACGCCCGGCCGCCAGGCCGCGTCGGTGACCAGCCAGGCCTCTGCGAAGCCGAGCCCGGCGAGCGCGCCGCCAAGGCGACGCGCGTAATCGCCGAGGCCGTTGACCGCCGGCGGCAGCTGGGGGATGACTTGCACCACGCGCATCAGCGCCCCACTCCGGGCCAGGCCATGCCGTGCGCCGCCATCGCCTCAAGCCCGTCGGTAGAAGCGCCCGAGGAGCCCACCCACGCCCAGGCAGAAGCGCCGCCAGCGGGAGGCCGCCCCGCCGTACAGTGCAAGCGGCGCGTCCACGTGCCGCCAGTACTGCTTGTCAGCGGCGGTCGGCGGTTGTCCGCCCAGGGCGTGACGGATGAAGGGCTTGTCCCACGGCTTGGGACGGCCCTGCGCGTGCGACATCAGGTAGCCACCAGGCGCGAAATCCATGGCGTCCTGACCGGCGATGCTGAGTGGGAAGCGCGTCTGGTCCATGGTCGCGTTGAGCGCGTCCTGATCGCCCTGGTGGAAGAGGAAGGTGCGCGACTTGGGGATGAAATTGCCGAGCCCGCCCATCGCCGGACCCATCAGTTCCTGGACGCGCATCCACTCGTCGAGGAATGGCCGGCAGGCGACCGGCACGCCGAGGAAGCCGGAATTCACGTACACCGCGAGGGTGGTGTTCCAGGTCATGCCGTGCGCGCCGAAGTAGCGCCGCCAAGCGAGGCGTAGGGGATGGTGCGCGCCGCACTCGGCGTTGACGTCGGCGCACAGCGCGACGTGGTCGCGCGCCCACTCCTCGAAGAACGTCCACTCGCCCTTGAGCACGATGTCGGGATCGAAGTAGAAGATGCGCTCGACGCCCGTGCCCGCTGCAGCGTCGAGCAGCTGGGCCATGAACTGCGGTTTGTAGTTGGCGAAGTGATTGGCGGTGGCCAGGGCGGTGAACACCACGGTCAGCGGCCCGACGCGGTAGGTGCTGACCCCGGAGGCGGCCGCGGGCAGCGGCGCGCACTGCCCGATCCAATAGGGCAGCGCGCCACGGTAGCCGACGTGCACGATGCCGGTGAAGCCGGCGGCGACCAGTGAATTGATCAAAGCACCGACGCCGCGATCGTAGCGCTTCTCGTAGAGCGTGCAGATGATGCTGCTCATGGTGATGGCGATCGCGGTACGCGGCGCGGGCGTGGTGCGGCGTGCGGGCCGGAGGTGGCGCGGCGGCTCAGAAACGCCCTTCGGGCACGAAGATGGTGTCGCCCGGGGCCAGGGGCGGGTCCTCGGCTTTGTTGACACCGCCGAGGATGCCGCGCACATCGACGATCGCCACGGTCTTGCCGTCGCGCACCACCTGCACCTGGTCCTGACGCGCGTACAGGTCGAAGCCCCCGGCCAGGGTGATGGCTTTTGAAACGGTGAGCTGACCCTCGGCGGGCAGACGCTGCGCGCCGGCGGTCTTGACCCGCCCGACCACGTAGACGCGGTCCTGGCGCGGCACCATGATGATGTCGCCCGGCTCCAGCAGCACGTCCTTGCCCAGCGACTCCTGGGTGTCGCCGCTGGGGATGGGCAGCGCGCGCTTCAGCCCGGGATGCGCGGGATCGTCACGGATCACCTGGGCGGAGCGGCGGTTGGCGTCCTCGGTGAAACCACCGGCCTTGCCGATCACCTGCAAGGCGAGTGTCTCGGCAAAGGGATTGAGCGGGACCGCATCCTGGCGCAGCACCGCACCCATTACGTACACCAGGCGCGGACCGTACTCGACCACCGTGACCGTGGTCGCGGCCTTGCGCAGGTAGCCGTCTTCGAGACGCGTCTGGATTTCTTTGGCGATCTGCTCGGGCGCTCGGCCGATGGCCGCGACTGCACCGATCAGCGGCATCGCGATGGTGCCCTCGGCGCCGATGCGCGCGCTGGTGGTAAGGTCGGGATTGTCGAAGACCTCGATACGCAGCTGGTCGCCGGCGATGAGCAGCGAGACGCGGCCGGCCGATGTGGGCGGCGCCGGCGGCTCGACCGCGGCCGCCCACAGCGTCGACCCAAGGAGCGCGCACGCGGCCGGTGGGCCGACCCTGCGGCAGGCCGCCAGTGCCCGTAGCAAGACCGCCGTGCAGAGCCGGGCCGACTTCATCGCAATGATCGGAATGAGCATGGCGTCCGACGTTCATAGATTTGGTCCCACTCTTTGCAAGCCAGGAATGCCACAGCCCAGCGGTGCACGGAAAGCACGCTGGCGACGCGCATTGCGTTTGCATTCGCCGCTCGCGCGGCGATCGTCGCAAGACGTCCAGGTAGCTGCCGCTGCCAGCGCTTTCCCGCGCAAACGCAGCCGCTGTGGACACATGTCATCGCCCCCCTTCCCGCCTTCACACCCGCTGCTCTTCCGCCCTTCCGCCCTTCCCCCCTTCAGCCACTACCCCCCAGCCATGCCCGCGACCGATCACTACCCGACCGCCAGCGCCGGCATCGCCGCGATCACCATCGGGGACGTACTCGGGGTGTGCTGGCGGCACCGCTGGCCGGCCTTGCTCGCGGCCCTGGCCACAGCCTGCGTGGTAGTGTACGTCGGCCTCTCGAAGGTACCCCTCTTCGAGGCGCACGCGGTGCTGAAGCTCGAGGCCGGCTCCAAGGCGACGGTCTTCCACATCGAGCGCGAGACCGACTCCAACGAGACGCTGCTCGGCGCCGAGCGCGACCTGCTGCTGGCCACCCCGACGCTGCGCGCCGCACTCACCGCCCCGGCCCTGGCCGCCGACCCGTGGTACCGCGACCACGATGACGCCATCGACCGCCTGCGCCTGCGTCTGCGCGCCACCACCTCGCACGACAGCCCGACCATCGAGCTGTGGCTGCGCGACGAGCGCGGCGCGGTCGCCGAAGACGGCCTGCGCGCGCTCATCGACGCCTTCAAGGCGGCGCGCAAGGAGCAGCAGGCGCAGCGCACGCGCGAGGACATGGAGGCGCTGACCCGCCAGGTCGCCGACGCCGCCAAGCGCCTGGAGGAGGTGCGCCGCGCCGAGGACGCCTTCCGCCACGACAAGGCGATCATCGCCAGCCGGCGCGAGGACAACCCCGCGACCGCGCGCCTGGCCGCCCTCTACCCGCGCCGCGCCGAGCTCGACCGCACCCTGCCCCTGGGCGCCGCTCTAGAGCAGCGCATCAAGGCCGCCGACGCCATCGCCGATCCCGATCAGCGCCTCGACGCGCTGGTGCACATCGAGGCGATCAGCGCGACCCTGGCGGTGGCGGCGGCGCGCACCGCGCTGGGCGAACTGCGCGACCGTCAGAGCGCATTGGGGCAGAAGTACCTCGAGAAGCACCCGCGCATGATCGAGGTCGCGCAGGCCATCGCGCGCAAGCGCGAGGAGCTGATCGACGCGGTGGCGAGCGCGCGCCAGCTCGCGGTCGCGGTGCGCGCGCAACAGCTCGCGGAGTCGGCCGAGGTTGACCGCGCTGTCGCCCGTGACGAGGCCGAGCTGCGCACCTTCGAGGACAACGTGCGCGAGCTTGAGCGCATGCACCAGAACGCGGTCTCGCAGGAGACCGTGTTCAACGAGGTGCAGCTGCGCTACAACCAGGAGCTCGCCACCAGCACCAAGCCATCGGCTTCGATCATCGAGCAGGAGCCGCCCAAGGCGCTGGGCTTCCCGATCAACATCTCGCGCACCATCACCGCCGCGGTCGCGCTCGCGCTCGGTGTACTCGCCGCGGTCACCACCGCCTTCGTGCTGAACGCCTGCGACCGTCGCATCCGCGGTTCCGCCGGCGCGCGCGAGGCCGGGCGCCTGCCGGTGATCGCCTCGATTCCGCAGGTCGCTGCGCTCAAGCCACTGGCGCGCGGCGGCAGCCACGAGCAGCACCCCGATCACGCCGAGGCCTACCGCGGCCTGCGCACCACTCTCAAGATGACCCTGCAGGGCGACGGCTGCCAGGTGCTGCTGCTGACCTCGGCGTGCAGCGGCGAGGGCAAGAGCACGGTCAGCGCACACCTCGCAATCAGCCTCGCCGCGACCGGTGCCAAGGTGCTGCTGGTCGACGGCGACATGCGCAAGCCGAGCCTGCACACCATGCTCGGCGAGGCCTGCCCCCGCGGCCTCAGCTCGCTGCTCGCCGGCGACACGCTGGGCGCCGGTCCGGTGCCGACCACCTACCCCAACCTCGACCTGCAGGCGGTCGGCATCCAGCCGCACAACCCGGCCGAGCTGCTGCACAGTCAGCGCCTGGCCACGCAGGTGGACCAGTGGCGGCGCATTTATCACTATGTGGTCATCGACAGCCCGCCGCTCGACCCGGTGTCCGACGCGCTGCTCCTCGGCGAGCGCGCCGACGGTGTGCTGATGGTCACCCGCGACCGCCTCACCGAAAAAGCCATGCTCGCCGCCTGCGTCGCCAAGCTCGCGCCGCTCGGCAAGCGCGTGCTCGGCCTGGTGCTGAACGGTGACCGCGAGCAGGCCAACCGCTACGGCTACCCGTATTTCTATTCGGTCGCCAACCAGAACACCGCCAACAAGGCCTCGGCGCTGTCCGCGCGCCATGCGCCGCCCGGGCCCGGCCCCGCCGATGCGAAGCCGATGCCCAGCCACGATCCGCGCCCGGCCGCAGCGACAGCGATGGACTCGTCCGAGCCGCTCATCGACCTGATGCCGCTCGGCCCGCTGCCCAACCGCGCGGGCGCGAGCCGCGACAGCTACGCCACCCAATCGCCCGAGGTTGCGCTGCCCGACCCGAGCGAGCCGCGCCCGCAGCGCTCGCCGTCGGCGGGTTCGAGCGGCTGAGCTCAACCGGGGCGAGACGACCGGCAGGATTGTAAGCGGCTGGCGCGCCGGTCGAGCCCATACGCTTCAGTATGCCGGGATCATCCGCGCATGACTGGTCACAACCGTCGAGACCGCCCCCTCCACCACCAGGGCTAGCGCATGTCCGGGTAGTTCCGGCAACGGTGCGAATGTCCACGACCGCGCCTCATCTGCGAGCGGCGCGCGCAGCAGGCGCGGCACATCCGGGGGCACGCTGACCGCGAAGTCCGCGAGCGGCGCGAGCAGACCGGTGCCGGTAGCCTTGACGAAGGCTTCCTTGCGCGTCCAGCAGCCGAGAAAAGCGGCGGCCAGGTCGGCCGCCGGCAGGCGGCGCAGGGCGGCGAGCTCCTCGGGCGCGCAGCAGGTCGCAGCGAGGGCGAGCGGGTCCGCGCCGGCGCGGCCGGGCGCCAGCGGCTCGAGGTCGACGCCGAGGCGCCGGCCGCGCGCCAGGGCGCACAGCGCCAGGGCGCCGGCGTGACTGAGCGAGAATTCTAGGCCGCCGCCAGCCACCAGCGCAGGCTTGCCGTGCGGTCCGCGGGCGAAGGCGAGCATCGCGGGCGGGCGGGTGGTGCAGGCGCCGAGCAACTCGCGCACCTGGCCGTGCGCGGCGATGAAGCGCGCACGCAGCTCCTCCGTGGCGAAGCGCGCGGCACGCGCACGTTCCTCGCCATCGAGCAACTCCATCCACGCCGCCTGGCGCACCGGACGGTCCAGGTCCATGGCCACCACGACCACCGCGCCGTCCGCAAGCGCGGCGCACACCTGCGGCCACGGCAACGCCCAATCGTCACCAAAAATATCGGGCACGCTCATGACCGGATCACGCGCCGCGTCTGGCTGTCGTCGCTGAGAGCGGCCCAGTGGGCCGCGGTCCCGGCGGGAAGACGGACTGCATCCACGTGGCCGACGCTCAATACACCGCGGTCAGCGACACCGTCACCAAGACGCGCTGATAGTCCTCGGCCACCTTGGCCCGGCTGTCGAGATAGCCGGTCTCGAGGCGCGCGGTCAGTCCGCGCTGCAGCGCCCAGTCGAGGCCCGCGCCGGCCTTCAGGCTGGTGCGCACCTCCTTGTCCTGGCCGGCGGCGGCGCTGGTGTCGCGGTACTGGGCGGCACCCAGCGAGGCGAAGCCCTGGACCACGTGGGTGAGCACGCGCCGGCCCTGCAGGTCGAGCCCATAGTTCCAACTGGCGTTGCTGCTGACACTGTTGGCGATGCCACTGGTCAGGCGCAGACCGAAACTGTCGCCGGCCTCGTCCGAGGTCTCGTAGTCCAGGAGCAGCGACGGGGCGTAGGACTCTGACCGGTCGAATGCGGTGCCAGTACGATCACCGCTGATGCGGTAGCGGCTGTAGCCCAGGCCGACCTCGGTGGCGATGGTGGTGAAGCGGTCCAGGTTCTTCTTCCAGCCGCCAGCTGCGGTCAGCCCGCGCTCGTCGTTGTATTGGACGTTGTCGTCGTACGCGGTGGCGTCGCCAGTGAGGCGGAAGGTCGCGCTCGCGTCCTGCGCGTAGCGCCAGGCGTAGCGTGCGGTCACCGTGTAGCGGTCGTAGGTGCCTGAACGAGCCGTGAAGGCGCTGGTGTCGTCGAGATAGCGCAGGCGCTCGGCACTCGCGCCCAGACCGTAGTCGCTGTACAACGCGTGCCAGGTGCTGTCGGCAGTGACCCGGCCGGCTTCGGTGACCACGCGCTCGCCGGTCTGGGCGAGGAAGGTCAGGGCGCGATCGTAAAGCGCCTGGCCGGTGAGCTCGTGTTCCTGGCTGGTGCGCTGGTAGCCGAGCGTGGCGTTGCCACCGAGCAGGTCGAACTCGCGGTGGTCGGCATAGCGGTCGCCGCGCACCTGGCCATCGAAGGTCAGGTGCTGGGCCTCGTCGATGCGGTAGCTGGCGGCGAGACCGGCCAAGCCGAAAACCGAAACATCATCTTCGGCCACGTGCCGCGCCACGACGTTGCTATCATAGGTGGCGCCGGCCCCGGCACGTGGATGGACGATCAGCGCGCCGTTATCGAAATCCATGCGCGCGATGGTATCCGGTTCCGGGCCTTCAGCCGCACCGGCGGTCGCGCCCTCCCCAGCCAGGAAGGCCAGAGCCAGGAGGCAGCGGACGGGCGCGATGGCCATGGGGTGGACTCCGTGAAGGCGGCGGCGGCCTGGAACCGGCGAACCTGTAACGGATCCGCCGGATCAAGGCTACCCTTAACCGGGTGAGCGACTTTCGCCCGGGTGAGCGGCATCAGGACTTTCGCCCGGGTGAGCGGCATCAGGCCGCCTCCCCCGGAAACGCGCCTACGGCGCTGCCCCCTTCACAGCCGATGGAGGCAGGGCATGGAATGACGCTCGGATTTAGGGTCTCGCGTCTCGCGTCTCGCGCCGCACGCAGCGCGTGGCGGGTCACAACCGCCAGTGGAGGAAACCTGCATCGGTGACGTCTTGAGGAACGAACAGGCCCTTCACGTCGAGAAAGGGCGCGCCGGGGCCGCAGCGCGCGGCGAGCTGGGCGAGGTCGAGAGTGCGGAAGGCGCGGTGCGCGACGGCGACTATGACCGCGGCCAACGGGAGGTCGTCGTCGTCGTCGCGGACGAGGGCGATGCCGTGCTCGGCCTGCACCTGCGCGGGGTCGGCGACCGGGTCGCGGACGCGTGGCCGGGCGCCGAAGCGCCGCAGTTCGGCGATCAGGTCGGCGACGCGGGAGTTGCGCACATCGCCGACGTCCTCCTTGAAGGTCAGGCCCAGCACCAGCACTGCGGCGCCCTGCACCGGCCGGCCCTGCTGGATGAGCAGGCGCACGCATTCCTGCGCGATCCACCGCCCCATGCCGTCGTTGATGCGCCGCCCCGCGAGAATGACCTGGGGGTGGTAGCCGACGGCCTGCGCCTTGTGCGTCAGGGAGTAGGGATCGACGCCGATGCAGTGCCCGCCGACCAGGCCCGGCCGGAAGGGCAGGAAGTTCCATTTGGTGCCGGCCGCGGCCAGCACTTCGAGAGTGTCCAGTCCGAGGCGGTGAAAAATCAGCGCCAGCTCGTTCATCAGTGCGATGTTGAGGTCGCGCTGGGTGTTCTCGATGACTTTGGCGGCCTCGGCGACTTCGATACGCGCGCAGCGGTGCACGCCGGCGGGGATGGCCGCGCCGTAGACCCCAGCGACCACCTCGAGGGTGGCGGCATCACTGCCGCTGACCACCTTCACGATGCGCTCGATGGTGTGTTCGGTGTCGCCGGGGTTGATGCGCTCGGGGCTGTAGCCGACGGTGAAACCGGCGCCCAGCGTCAAGCCGCTGGCGCGCTCCAACTCGGGCACGCAGACTTCGCGCGTCGCACCTGGGTAGACGGTGCTCTCGTAGACCACCACCGCGCCGCGCGCGAGGTGCGCTCCGACCGTGGCGCTTGCCGCCAGCAGGGGCGACAGGTCGGGGCGCCGGAACTCGTCGACCGGCGTCGGCACCGCGACGATGACCATGCCGGCGGCGCGCAGCTGCGCGGGCTCGGCGGTGAAGGCGATGCCGCTGGCAGCGAGCTCGGCATCAGTGACGGTCGCGGTGGCATCGTGGCCGGCAGCCAGGCGTGCGATCTTCGCCGTGTCGCTGTCGTAGCCGATGACGCGCAGCACACGCGCCAGGCACACCGCCAGGGGCAGGCCGACATAGCCCAGGCCGACCACCGCCACCGGTACGCGGCGCGCGCAGAGTTCGGCCAGCAGCAGGGCGGTCGCGGGCAGGGTGGCCATCAGCGCGGCCCGCCCGCACCGTGCGCCAGCCCGTCGCGGCCGTAGTACGCCGTATACCAGGCGACGAAGCGCGCCACCCCGGTCGCGATCGGGGTGGCGGGGCACCAGCCGATGTCGCGCACCAGGTCGCTGACATCGGCGCTGCTCACCGGCACGTCGCCGGGCTGCATCGGCAGCATGATGAGCTCGGCGCGCCGGCCGAGCTCGCGTTCGAGCGCGGCGATGTAGGCGTTCAGTTCGACCGGCTGGTGGTTGCCGACGTTGTAGATGCGCCACGGCGCCGAGCTGCTGGCGGGATCGCAGTGCGCGGTGTCCCAGCCGGGATTCGCGGCGGGCGGCCGCGCCAGCACGCGCACCACGGCCTCGGCGATGTCGTCGACGTAGGTGAAGTCGCGCACCATGCGGCCGTGGTTGTAGACCTCGATCGGCTCACCGGCGAGGATGGCGCGGGTGAATTTGAACAGCGCCATGTCCGGGCGGCCCCACGGACCGTAGACGGAGAAGAAGCGCAGGCCGGTGGCCGGCAGCTGGTAGAGGTGGCTGTAGCTGTGCGCCATCAGCTCGTTGGCCTTCTTGGTCGCGGCATAGAGGCTGAGTGGATGGTCGACCGGGTCGTGCACCGAAAAGGGCAGGGCGGTGGACAACCCGTAGACCGAACTCGAACTCGCGTAGACTAGGTGGGTGATGCCGTGCTGGCGGCTGCCCTCAAGGATGTTCATGAAGCCGACCAGGTTGGCGTCGACGTAGGAGTGCGGGTCGGTCAGGCTATGGCGCACCCCAGCCTGGGCGGCGAGGTGCACGACGCGCCGGCAGCCGCTCTGCGCGAACGCCGCCGCCATGCCCGGGCGATCGGCGATGTCGAGTTCGCGGAAGGTGAACCCGGGCAGCGCCGCGAGCTGGGCCACGCGCGCACGCTTGAGCGCCGGATCATAATAGGGCGAGAGATTGTCGATGCCGACCACTGCCGTGCCGCGACCCAGTAGGGCACGGCAGACATGGTAGCCAATGAAGCCGGCGGCGCCGGTGACAAGAACGGGGTGGTCGGGGTCGGGCATGGACGGCGCCAAGATAGGCGCGGTCCGGAAGTCCGGAAGTCCGGAAGTCCGGAAGTCCTGGTTGGCGAGGCACCTCCGTCGCACTGGCGTCCATCTCGATCCCAGTGCTGATCGATGCTCAGATTCCCGGTCCATCTCGACTTCCGGACTCCCGGACTTCCGGACCCTCTCAACCAATCATCGGCCCTGCCTTGATCAGATAGGCGATCATCGCCAGGACGTAGCAGGCCATCCCCAGCGAGAGCAGGATCAGCTCGGCCAGGTACTGGCGGGTCTTGGCGTTGCGGTAGGCGATGATGGCGCTGAGCACGCTCAGCGGATCCGGGCCGGTGAACTGGGTCAGCCAGCGCACGCGCAGCGACATCAGGACCATTACCACCGCGCTCAGCACGAAGACCAGACCGATGGCCATGGCATCGCGGGCGAGCGGTCCACTGCCGGCGATGCGCGTGCCCGAGAAACCGGTGATGGTCAGGGTGATGGTGGCCAGGGTCAGCATCACCTGCGAACGCGTCTGGATGACCACGAACTGCGTGCTGATCAGGCGCATGCACTCGCTGAGCGAGCCGGAAGCGCCCTCGCGCGCGAGCAGCGCCGCGGCCTCGGCGGTCGGATCGGTGAGCATCTCCATGGATGTTGCAGCGTAAGCGGTTGCATACAGTCGGGAAGCCCGGTGTGGCGACCCGGGTGGGCAGACGGCAATGCTTACTGTTGCAGCTTGCGGGCAGGCCATGACGTCCACATTCACCCACGGACTGGACCTTATGACCGCCAAGATCATCGACTTCGCCTTCGACAAGATCGACCTCGATCTGCTCTACATGATGGGCTGCTTCCGCGAGGTGTTGGCCGAGCTCGGTGAGCCGGGCCTGGCCGATCGCCTGCCGTGGCTGCCCGCCAGCGACGCGCCGCGGCGTGCCGACGCCGAACTCGGCGAGCGCGATGTCCAGGTGCTGTCGATCGCCTTCCAGCTGCTCAACATGGTCGAGGAGAACGCCGCCGCCCAGTCCCGGCGCCGGCGCGAGACCACCGAGGGCATGCTGCGCGAGCCCGGCTGCTGGGGCCAGAACCTGCGCCAGCTGCGCGAGGCCGGCTTCAGTGCCGAGCGCATCGCCGAGCTGCTGCCGACCATCCGCGTCGAACCGGTGCTGACCGCGCACCCCACCGAGGCCAAGCGCTCGACCGTGCTTGAGCAGCACCGTCAGCTCTACCTGCTGCTGGTCAGGCGCGAGAACCAGATGTGGACGCCGATGGAGCAGCAGTCCATCCGCAGCGAGGTCAAGCTGCAGCTCGAGCGGCTGTGGCGCACCGGCGAGCTGCGCCTGCGCAAACCCGACGTCGCCAGTGAACGGCGCGGCGCCATCCACTACCTGCGCGACGTCTTCCCCGAGGTGCTGCCGCGCATCGACGAACGGCTGCGCGCCGGCTGGAAAGAGGCCGGCCTGGATCCCGCGCTGGTCGCCGGCCCCGCCAACATGCCGCGGCTGACCTTCGGCAGCTGGGTCGGCGGCGACCGCGACGGCCACCCGCTGGTCACCGCCCCGGTCACCGACGAGAGCCTGCTCGAACTGCGCCGCGCCGCGCACAGCCTGCTGCGCACCCACCTCATCCGCCTGGGCGAAGGCCTCAGCCTGTCCGCGCGGCTGCAGCCCCCGCCCGCCGCGCTGGTCGCCGAGACCGCGCGCCTGGTGGCGGCGCTCGGCGAAGCCGGCGCCAAGGCGATGGCGCGCAATCCCGGCGAGCCGTGGCGCCAGTACGTCGGGCTGCTCATCGCGCGCCTGCCGCGACCGGTCGCCGAGGCGCCAGTGGCGCCCAGCTACCTGCGTCCAGCAGAGCTGCTCGCCGACCTCGCCAACCTCGGCGCTTCGCTGACCGCGGTCGGCGCCCAGCGTCTGGTCGAAGGCGACGTGGCGCCGGTGGTGCGCCTGGTCGACCTGTTCGGCTTCCACCTCGCCAACCTCGACATCCGCCAGAACAGCGCGATGCACGAGAAGGCCCTCTCCCAGCTGCTCTGCGCCGCCGGCATCGACGCCGCGAAGATCGCCGAGTGGAGCGAGAAAGACCGCCTCGCCCTGCTCGACACCGAGCTGCGCTCGCCGCGCCCGCTGGTCCACCCCAGCGCCGAGCTCGGCGCCGAGGCCAGCAACGTGGTCGCCGCGCTGCGCGTGGTCGCGACTCACGTCACGGCGCATGGCACCGACTGCGTCGGCTCGCTGATCGTCAGCATGACGCGCCGGCTCTCGGACCTGCTTGCGGTGTACATCCTGGCACGCGAGGCCGGGCTGGTGCGGCCGTTCGACGGCGGCGCTGCGGCCGGCGGCGCCGGCATGGCCTGCCTGCTGCCGGTGGTGCCGCTGTTCGAGACCATCGCCGACCTCGACGGTTCGGCCGCGATCCTGCGTGCCTTCCTCGACCATCCCGTGACCCGGCGCAGCCTGGCGATGCAGGGCGGCAGCCGCCCGGTCCAGCAGATCATGCTCGGCTACAGCGATTCGTGCAAGGACGGCGGCATCCTCGCCAGCCAGTGGGGCCTGCACCGCGCCCAGACCGCGCTGACCGCGGTCGGCCGCGAGATGGGCGTGCAGCTGCGCTACTTCCACGGCCGTGGCGGCACCGTCAGCCGCGGCGCCGGGCCGACGCACCGCTTCCTCGAGGCGCTGCCGCACGGCTCGCTGGGCGGCGACCTGCGCGTCACCGAGCAGGGCGAGACCATCGCCCAGAAGTACGCCAACCAGATCACCGCCACCTACAACATCGAGCTGCTCCTCGCGGGTACCACTGCGACCACGCTCAAGCACCTGCAGTCCCCGCCCGACCACAGCGACGTCCACCCGCTGGTCGAGCGTCTGGCGCGGCGCAGCCAGGCGGCCTACGAGGGCCTGCTCGCCGACGATGCGTTCATGGCGTACTTCAGCGAGGCCACCCCCATCGACGCCCTCGAGCACGCCACCATCGGTTCGCGCCCCGCGCGCCGCACCGGCAAGCGCACGCTCGGCGATCTGCGCGCCATCCCCTGGGTGTTCAGCTGGAACCAGTCGCGCCACTACCTGCCGGGCTGGTACGGCCTGGGCCAGGCACTCGAAGAGCTGCACCAGCAGGATCCCGCCGGCTTCAAGCGCCTGGCGGACAAGGCCAATTCGTGGCCGTTCCTGCGCTACGTGCTGACCAACGTCGAGACCAACCTGGCCTCAGCCAACCTTGGGCTGATGGCGGACTACGCCGCCCTGGTCAAGGACGCCAAGGTCAAGGCGCACATCTACGGCAAGATCTCCGCAGAGTACCAGCGCACCTGGCGCATGGTCGACCTGGTCTTCGGCAGCCCGCTTGCCCTGCGCCGCCCACGCATGAACCGCACTCTCGAGCTGCGCGACGCCGGGCTGCGCGCGCTGCACCACCACCAGGTCGCCATCCTCGGGCGCTGGCGTGGGCTGCGAGAGAGCGGGGACATCCCGGCGGCGGATGCGCTGCTGCCGACGCTGCTGCTGTCGATCAACGCGATCGCGAGCGGGCTGCGCACGACGGGGTGATTCCGGGTCCAGGGCGCGCGCCTTCGGCTGAACAGCCCCACGTGCCCGCGTGCCGGGCCCAACGCGACCAGGAGGCCGCGCGCCACCGGTCAGGCCTGCGCACAGCAAGGCGAACGCCTACGGGACTGGCGGTGGTACGCAGACCTTCCCCGCGTGCTCTCGCAGCGTACCCGCCACTCGCGACCCCGGACCTGCACCGGGCCGGCCATGCCGCGACGCGCAGGTGCCGACCTTGGGGCCATATCGTTTTGGGCACGTTCATGCGCGTTTCCGCCAAACCCAGCCATTCGGGGCGGGTACTTCGCGACTTGGCACGCGCTCCGTGCGCCAGACTGGCAACGCCTGCACCGTACGGCCTGTAGACCCTCCAGCGCCCCCTTCCACCCTGTGAGATCCGCCATGCTCCTCCGCCCCTGCCTGCTCGCCCTGATCGCCGCCGGCCCGCTGGCCGCGGCCGACGCGCCGGCGAAGATCCTGCTCTTCACCCGTTCGCAGGGCTTCGAGCACAGCGTCATCAAGCCGGGCAAGGAGGGCACCTGCCTGGTCGAGCGCGTCCTGACCACGCTCGGCAAGGAGCACGCCTTCACCATCACCACCACCAAAGACGGCGGCGTGTTCACCGCCGAGAAGCTGAAGGAGTACGACGCCTTCGCCTTCTACACCACCGGCGACCTGACCAAGGAGGGTGGCGACAAGAACCCGGCGATGAGCCCCGAGGGCAAGCAGGCGCTGTTCGACGCGATCAAGGCCGGCAAAGGCTTCATCGGTTTCCACAGCGCCACCGACACCTTCCATGGACCGAGCGGCGCGCACAGCGCCAAGCAGGACGCGGAGCCCGATCCCTACGCGGTGATGATCGGCGCGGAGTTCATCGTGCACGGCGCGCAGCAGTCGCCCAAGGTCATCACCACCGACGCCAAGTTCCCCGGCGTGGACGGCTTCGGCGCGAGCCTGGAGTTCAAAGAGGAGTGGTACTCGCTCAAGCAGCTGCAGAAGGATCTGCACGTCGTCCAGGTGCTGGACACCAGCACCATGCAGGGCTGGATGTATAAGCGCGCCGAGTACCCGGTGACCTGGGTCCACCCCTACGGCAAGGGCAAGGTCTTCTACACCGCGATGGGCCACCGCGACGAGACTTGGGCCAGCCCGCTGTTCCTGAAGCTGATCACGAACGGCATCGACTACGCCCTGCACCGCATCACCGTCGACGAGACCCCGAACATCGACACCGTCGCGCCCAAGGCTAACGAGCTGCCGGCGCCGGAGCCCGCGAAGAAGTAGTCCTTTGGGCCACTCGCTAAGCCGGCGCCGCAGAGCGCCGGCTTTTTTTTGGCCGTGGCGGACGGTGGCCTGCCGTCGTGTGTGGCTGCAGCCGCGCGTGCGGATCCGGTGGCGGGGGGTACTCATGCGCAGCGGGCCCGCGGCGACCTGCGGCAGGGCGGTGTCGGAGTGGAGCTGGGTGTCGGTGAGCACGGCGACTCCTTGTTCCGTGGCGAGGCAGGCCTTGCTGCGCACATCGTGCATGGTGGAGATGACAGTGGGATGATGTTGGGGATGGGTGGTGGTCAGGTGGCCGTCAGGCAGCACGGAGCGGTCCGCGGCCTGCGCAGGCCGGATCAGTTGCCTGGACCCGGACCTGACGCGCTGGCGGTGGGACCACGTTGCCCCGGTCGGACGGCCCTGATAGACTGCCGGAATGCACCAGGCCTTCCTCGTCATCGCGATGCTCAGCCTTTCATGCCTGTGGGACAGCGACACGTTGCGCGACGAGGCACGCCTGCGCCCGGATGTCTGGGAGGTGATCAGCGGCCAGTTCGCGCGGCATAGCGAGGCCTACTACCGCAGCCGGGTGGCGGCGATCAGCGCGCTGCCCACCCCGGACCGCGTCCAGCGCAACGACCTCGCGGTGGCGTGCATCCGACTCAAGGACCTGGCCTGGGCGGAGAAGGTCCTGACCGCGCTGCGTGCCGAGGACGCGCAGGAGTACGAGGCGCTCTCCAACTTCGCGGTGCTGCGCCGCAACCAGGGCCGCTTCGCAGAGGCCGTGCCGCTGTTCGAGCAGGCGCTGAAGCTGCGCCCCGAGGGGCATCTCGGGCTCGGCGACTGGACACTGCGCGCGGTGCGCTGGCAGGCGCGGGTGGTGGAGGATCCGACCCTTGCTGAGCGCGAGGACTTCCTCGGACGGCCGCGGGCTGCGGAGGTCGACATGTTCCTGACCGGCAAGGAGGTCACCTCTGTAGCTTGGGACAAGCTGCCGGCAGACACCCAGGAGCATCTGCGCCTGCTCAACCTGCTACTGCGCAATTACACGGTCTTCGCGGAGGGATTCCTGACTCTCGGAGACGAGCTCGCCGCAGTCGATGACAACAGCCTGGCGATCTACGCCTACGTACGTGCCCTCGACCTGCAGCATCCCGCCACAGCGCTGCTGCGGCAGCGCATCCGCGCGGTCGCCACGCGCGTTGGCCGCTGGTCCGGACCACTCCACTCCATCGACGACCACGGCATCGAGCGGACGGTTGACGAGATCCTCGCCGGGGCGCGCGGCGAGCTCGCGAAATGCACGCGATGGCAGGACGACTTCACGCGCCTGGAAGGCGTCCCGGTCGCCGCCGGGAAGCAGCCGTCTTTCGAGGAGACCCTGGCGGCGTGCACGGCCAAGGGCATCACGCCCTACCTGCCGACCACCGACGTCGATCGCCGAGCCGAGGTCTCGAGCATGTGGGTCGATGGCCTGGACCTGCTCAAGCGCCGGCAGTTCCCCGCCGCCGAGCAGATCCTTGCGAAGGCGTCCACCCTCGCTGAGAAAACCATGCCGGACTCGGGAGACCGGGCGCGGCTGTTGATCGTCTATGCCGCAAGCCTCTCGCCGCAGGGCGGCGCTGCGCACCTGCGCATGGCAGCCAAGGCGCTGGAGGAGGCGGAGCGGATCTTCCGCGGCGAGGCCGACCGCGATCGTGCATCGCTGGACATGACCTTGGGAAACCTCGTCCTGGTCTATGGCGCACTCAAGGACCAGAAACAGGTGGCGGCGGTGACCGCACGACTGCAGGCACTGGTTCAGGAGCCGGCGAAACCGTGACGAAGGGGCTCCGGGGGCGGGTGGACGGCTCCACCATCGTCCCGCCCCTCGTCTTCCCAGGAATTGGCGGCAATGGATCCGCATCAGACACGTAGGAACTGACCCCGCACTGGCCAACCACCGAAAGACTCCCCATGCCCCTCCGTCCCCTGCTCTTAGCCGCCCTGCTGTCCACGCCGCTGGCCATGGCGCGCGCCGCCGAACCGGCCGCCGCCCCCGCCCCCGCCGCCGGCCCGACCTTCACCGCCGGCATCGAATACGCGAATCCTGCCGACCAGCACCTCAAGCTCGACCTGGCGATGCCGGTCGGGGCCGGGCCGTTCCCGGCGGTGATCTGCATCCACGGCGGTGGCTTCCGCGCCGGTTCGCGCGAGGGCTATGACGGCTTCTGCAAGACCCTGGCCGCGGCCGGCTATGTCGCCGCGACCATCACCTACCGGCTGGCGCCGGCGCATCCCTTCCCGGCCGCGGTGCAGGATTGCAAGGCGGCGGTGCGTTGGCTACGCGCACACGCTTCCGAATACCATGTCGACCCGGCGCGCATCGGTGCCACCGGTGATTCGGCGGGCGGGCACCTCGCGCTGTTCCTCGGCGTCACCGCGGGCATCAAGCAGTTCGAGGGAGCGGAAAACCTTGACCAGTCCAGCGCGGTGAGCTGCGTTGTCGACCGCTACGGCCCAAGCGACTTCACCCGGGTGTATGGGAAGAGCGTCGACGCCGCCGAGGTGCTGCCGCTGTTCTTCGGCGGAGATCTCAAAGCCAAACTGCACGAGCACATCGTCGGCAGCCCGCTCAGCTGGATCACGCCCGAGGCGGCGCCGACTCTGTGCATCCACGGCACCGCCGATCCCTACGTGCCGTTCGAGCAGTCCGTGTGGGCGGTCGAACGCTTCCTGGCCTGCGGTGTCCAGGCCGAACTGCTGACCATCCCCGGTGGCAAGCACGGCTTCGGCGGCGTCGACGCGGAAAAGGCCCAGCAGGGTGCACTGGCGTTCTTCGCTGCGCACCTGCATCCAGGGCAATAAAGGCGGAGATGCTGCGGCCAACCGGGATGCAGCTGTCACCCGCGGGGGCGGAGCATCACACCGGTGGCGAGAGCGGGACCAGGGTAACGCTGACCTGGACACCGAGCGGCAGAGGCGGCAGGCCACCGGCGGGGTGCGGTGCGCAATCCATGCGGCACGCCAGGGCGAGATCCTCCGCCACCATGTCCTCGGGATCAGGGCTTTCTGCCGGCGGCGTGCGCGCCTTCGCGCGCGCCGTCCAAGTCGCGAGAAGGGCGCAGCCAGCGCCGACGCCGGCGGCGCCCAGCAGCCAGGCGAGGGGATGGGCGCGGACGTTGTCGGCCACCGCCCGCGCAGCACGCCCAGGCCAGGAGGGCGGTACGGTCGTCTGCTCCTTTTCCCCAGTCGTTGGTGGCGTGACCTCGCCATGTTCCGCATGGGATGCCTGCCACCGCCTGAAGGCAAGGCGACGCAAATGACGACGGTTGATCGTCTGCGGAGCGGCGATGCGCATGCGTGATGCCTCCAGGAAAAACCCTCGGCCGACCGTCGCCACGCTGAGGCACCAAAGCCATAGCAGGGGATGAGCGGAGGCCAAAGGCCGGGAATGTCCATTGCTCTGAACGGCCGTTCCGGGTCGACCGGGGCGGTCGGTTTTCCGTTCAGTGGACGAAATAATTTAGCACGTCACGTGCCAATGGGATCGACGACACGCGGATTGGTTCTTTGCCGGAATTTCCACCCGCTTTGCGGTCACACTGCCAGTCCTCCGCGCGCGTGGCTTCAGCGCGTCATGCAGGATGCATGACCCCGGGCCGAGACGCGGTTGCAGGCGGCTCAGGCCAACTCGCCCCGGAGGACGGTGCGCGCCGCCCCCGTCAGCTCGACACGACCATCACCCACGGTGACCCCGACCGTGCCGCCGCGTCGCGAACACTGCCGCCCGACCAGTTCCGTGCGGCGCAGGCGGGTGCCCCAGAAGGGGCCGAGGGCGCAGTGCGCCGAACCGGTCACGGGATCCTCGGGAATGCCGTATCTCGGCGCGAAGACCCGCGAGACGAAGTGCCAGCGCGCATCGTCGCTGCGCGCGGTGACGATCAGGGCGCGCAGGTCCAGCGCGGCGATCGCGAGCAGATCGGGGGCCAGGCCGCGCACGGTGGCGGCGTCGTCGACCTCGACCAGCAGGTCGGTCCCGGCGCTGGCGACCGTCAGCAGGCGCGCACCGAGCGCGGTGTCGAGGTCGTCAGGCGGAGTGGTGGGCCGCACCGGCACCGCCGGGAAATCCATGGCGATCACCGACCCGCGCCGCGTGCACGCGAGCACGCCGCTGCGCGTGTGGAAGCGCAGCGCGTGCGCCGCGGGAGCCATCGCGGTCTCCCACAGCGCGTGCGCCGAGGCGAGGGTGGCGTGTCCGCACAGCTCGACCTCGGCGACCGGGGTGAACCAGCGCAGGTCCCATTCACCGTCGCTGCGTGCCCACAGGAAAGCGGTCTCGGCCTGGTTCATCTCCGCCGCCAGCGCCTGCATCCACTGCGCATCGACCGCACCCTGCGGCACGCACACCGCGGCGGGATTGCCGGTGAAGGGCGCATCGGCGAAGGCATCGATGAGCATCAGCATGCGGACGGTCATAGCCGCGGGGCTGCGACCGCAACCTCACGGCCGGCGAGGGTCAGGCAGGAACCGCAGGCCCCACCCGGGCCCAACGCCGCCGTCAGCGGCCGACTGCCTCACTGGCTGCCGGCGCCACCCACCTGCATGCGCAGGCCGTAGATGCTGGTCGAGGCGGTGATGAACAGCAGATGGTGGTCCTTGCCGCCGAAGCAGATGTTGCCGGTCCAGTTCTCGGCGACGTCGATGTGCTCGATCTTCTCGCCTTTGGGGTTGAAGACCGTCACGCCTTTGTTGGTGAGGTAGACGTTGCCGTGGTCGTCGATGGTCATGCCGTCCGAGCCCATGGCG
The DNA here is from genome assembly GCA_038213805.1 of Planctomycetota bacterium. GTDB lineage: Bacteria > Planctomycetota > UBA11346 > UBA11346 > UBA11346 > BOG-1363. Next base: position 46,038 of record JBBQSO010000010.1, read on the forward strand.
CAGAACTTGGTCTTGTCTGCGAGCGTGCCGTCGGCGTTGATGGCGTAGCGCCAGGTGATGCTGGCGCCGATGTCGGCGACGTAGAGGGTCTTGCCGTCCGGCGTGCCGATGAGGCCGTTTGGCCGGTCGAAATCGGTGATCACCGGCACCAGCTTGGCGCGGTCGGCCGCGAGGAAGTACACGCCCATGAAAGGCTGCTCGCGGTCGCCACGCTTCCAGTAATCGCGCTTGTAGAAGGGGTCGCTGAAGTACAGGCCGCCATCGGGGCGGACCCACACATCGTTTGGCGCATTGAGCAGCTTGCCGTTGTAGTCCTTGAGCAGCACGGTGACCTTGCCGGCGGGCGAGATCGACCACAGCTGGTTGTGCTCGTCAGCGCAGGCGATCAGGTCGCCGGCCGCGGTGAAGCACAGGCCGTTGGAACGGTCGCACGGCGACATGAAAACCGACAGCTTGCCGTCCACCGACCACTCGTGGATGCGGTCGTTGGGCTGATCGGTGAAGAACACGTTGCCGGCGGCGTCGCTCGCCGGGCCCTCGGTGAAGATGAAGCCGCTGGCGAGCTTCTCGAGCGTGGCACCGGGCGCGACGATGGTGCTGGCGCTGAAGTCCTGGGCGGCATCGGCGTCGGCGCCGAGCAGCGCGGCGATGGCGGCGGCAGCGAGGCACAGCGTTCTGCGCGCGGGGCGGGGGAGGGTCGAGGATGCGTGCATGGGCTCTCCGTAGGCGGGAATGATGGGCGCCGGGCGGCGCGAAGACAAGCCGTGAACGAGCCTTTGGCGCACTGCGCATGAACCTGTCAGCGGCCAACCAGCGGCGCGGTCCACGGCAGGGAGCAGTTGCATGGCAGGGCAGGGCAGGGCAGGTCGCGTCGGTGCGGCCAGCCGAATCGCGGCAACGGCATGACCCACGATCGTGTACCATCCCCCATGCGCACCCTGCTCTGCCTGCTTGCCTCCGTCCTCGCACTCCCCGCCGTCGAGGTCGTCCCGCTGCACCTCGATGGGCTGCTCCAGCCGCAGGTCGCGGTCGGTGCGGATGGCACCGTGCACGTGGTCGGGGTCACTCCCGACGCGGACGGCTCGGATGTGGTCTACCGCCGACGGGCACCGGGTGGCACCTTCGGTGCGGCGCGCACCGTCGACGATCAGGCGAAATCGGCGACTTGCATCGGCAGCATCCGCGGCGCGCGCCTGGCGCTCGGCCGCGCGGACAGCGTGCACATCGCCTGGAACGGGCGCGACGGCAAAGCGGTGTGGTACAGCCGCGACTTCGCACCGCAGCGCAACCTGCTGCCGCCAGGTGACGGCGTCGATGGCGGCGGCGCGATCGCGGCCGATGCCCAGGGCCATGTGGCGGTGGTCTTCCACCACCAGGCGGGCGCCACGGATGAGGAGGGCCGCCAGGTCGCGGTGGTCGCCAGCGCCGACGATGGCGCGACGCTGGCGGCGCCGCGCGCCCTGGCCCTGCCGGCCCGCGGGGTATGCGGCTGCTGCTCACTGGCGGCGGGGCTGGATGCCAAGGGCCGCGTCGAGGTGCTGGTGCGCGACGCGACCGGCGGCGCACGCGACATCTGGTTCGTCTCCGGCGACGGCACCGGCCGCGAGCTGGGACCGTGGCGGATCGCGACCTGCCCGCTGAGCACCGCCGCTTACCTGCGCCACGGCAGCGCCACCTACCTGGCCTGGGAGCAGCAGGGCCAGGTGTGGTGGTGCCAGGCCGGCCGCGCCCCCATCTCATGCGGTCCCGGCAAGCACCCCGCGCTGGCGGTGGACGCCGCCGGCGCGGTGCTGGTGGCCTGGGCGACCGGCACTGGCTGGAACCGCGGCGGCGAAGTGCGCTGGCAGGCCTACGACCAGCGCGGCACAGCGCTCGGCGCGCCAGGGACCCAGCCCGGGTTGCCGGTCTGGGGGACGCCGGCGGCGTTCGCGGAGGGGCCGGGGAAATTCACCGTAATCTATTAGACGCGGCACCAGACCCGGGTTGCCAGGCCGCCGTTTCGTCCCAGGAGGTGCGGAATTCCCGTCTGCTCTGCGTCCGGCCGGGGTTAAGGTGGCGTTGTCACGCACCTCCTGCCCAAGCACTGCGAGCCCCCGATGCGCTTCTCGTCCTTTCGTCTGCTCCTCGCCACCGTGCTGTCCGCGGCCTGTCACGCTGCGAGCGCCGCCGAGGTCGAGGTCCTGCTCACCAAGGTTGACGACGGCGACGCCAAGCACGCCCAGTTCGAAGTCGGCGACCACTGGCGCTGCGACGTCCACCAGGACGAGGCCTTCGCCTTGCTGCGCCGCGAGATCGTGCCGCTGACGGAGGCGTCGCCAAACCTGCCCATCGCCATCGCCATCGATCGCGGCCAGGCCTACCAGACCATGCTCGGCTACGGCGCGGCGATGACCGAGGCGTCGGCCTCCGTGCTGATGCAGCTCAAGACGAAGAATCCGGAATTGTACGCCTACACCCTGGGCAAGCTGTTCTCGCCGACCCTGGGCGCTGGTTTCAGCGTGCTGCGCCTGCCCATGGGCGCGTCCGATTATGTTTCAACCAAGACTTATTACACCTACTGCGACCAGGAATCGCCGGATCTTGCCGGTTTCAGCATCGCCCAGGACCAGGCGTCGGTGATCCCGGCGCTGCGTGACGCCCTGCTACTGAACCCGGAACTGAAGCTCATCGCCACGCCGTGGAGCCCGCCGGCGTGGATGAAGACCAACCGCGCGCTGATCGGGGTCACCGCCGCGGCCAAGGCCAAGGGCGAGACCTGCAGGCTGCGGCCGGAGTGCACCGCGCTCTACGCCGACTACTTCGTGAAATTCATCCAGGCCTATCAGGCCGCCGGCATCGCTATTTACGGCGTCACCCTGCAGAACGAGCCGCAGTTCGACGCCGCCGCATATCCCTGCATGCGCATGGATGAGGACGACCAGATCCGCTTGGTGCGCGCGCTCGGCCCCAAGCTCGCGGCCAACCACCTGGCCACGCGCATTTTCGTCCACGACCACAACTGGGTGCTGCATGCCAACGACCGCCAGGTGATCGGCGGCGACGCGAAGTTGCAGCCTGTCGACAGCGTCGCGAAGATCATGGCCGATCCCGAGGCCGCCAAATACATCGCCGGCAGCGCCTGGCACTGCTACACCGGCGGCGCCGGCGACATGAAGCACGCCTACGACGCGACCCACGCGCGCTTCCCGCAGGGCCAGATTCTGACCACCGAGCTGTCCGGCTGGGGCCGCGACCGCGGCGGCTGGTGGGGCGACGTCGAGTGGGGCATGCGCAACTGCTGGTTGGGGCCGGAGCAGAACTGGAGCGAGTCGGCGCTGGAGTGGAACCTGGCCCTCGACCACCGCTTCGGCCCGACCCTGCGCGACAACAGCGCCGCGATGGGCATCGTCACCATCCGCACCGACCATTTCCAAGATGTGAAGTTCGAACGCGAATTCTACGCCATGGCGCAGATGTCGAGGGCGGCACGGCCCGGTGCGCGCCGCATCGCCGCCACCATCAGCGCCGGCCCGGGCGCGGGTCTCGATCTGATCGCCTTCGCACTGCCCGCCGGCGGGACCTCGCTGGTGGTGTTCAACCGGACTGGCGGCGAGGCGGCCTTCCAGGTGGGTGAAGGGGCCAAGGCGTTCGGCTACCACCTGCCGGGTCACAGCATCGCGACGTTCACCTGGTAAGCCTCGGTGAGCGCGGTGCGACTACGCACACCGGCGCTGCGCTCAGCGGGCGCGCGTGAACCACGGTGGCAGGATGGCCGGCCTCGCGCCTACGGCTTCACTCCGGCCGTCGCCGGACCGTACGCGGCCATCTGCCCGCATGACGAAAACGCCTGCGCCGGGGCGTCGCCGCTCGCGGGCCGGCCGGCGACGCGCACCGCCACCGCAGTCGTCGGCTCGGCCAGGGTGCAGGTGAAGCGCGCGCCCTCATGCAGGCTGCCGGGGCTGGTCGCCGTGGTGGCGGGGTAGTCCGCAAAAGTGCCGACGGTAACCCAAGGCGCGCCCTCGGCGGCCTGCGCCTGCACGACCGGTCGGCTTGACGAGGTGTCGAACCAGCCCCCATCGTGCGCGGTCATCCCGTGCGTGAACTGCACGCTGGCGATGGTCACGGGTGCAGGCAAGGCGACCGCGAACCAGTCCAGATCGGCCTTCGCACCGTTCCAGGTGACGACCACCCGGCCGTCGACGACCGAACCGGAGACGTTGCCGCTGCGTGAACGGCTCTCGCTGCCATCGGCCAGCAGGTTGCCATCGGGGCGCGCGGCCCCGGCGATCGGCAGCCACACCCGGTAGGTCGAGCGGCGGTCGGACGCGGCATCCGCGCCCGGGGCCGGGCCGGTGCCCGCGGTCGCGAACGGCGCGAGCAGCGTGGTGCCGCCGTGCGTGGTGATGCGGAAGATCTCCGCATGCGCCCAGTCCTTGTACGGCCCGCTCGCCGGCTGGGGAGCGATGGCGAGGTCCGCGATCGCCGTGGTGTCGAGCAGCGGCCGGTCCGAACCGCGCGGATCGAGCGCCGCGTCGGCGGCGAGGACCAGCGGGCCGTAACAGATGGCGGCCTTGTTCTGGTTGGCGTGGTCTCCGACCACCACGCGCGGCGTCGGCGGCAGGGTCAGCAGCAGGTGTTCGGTGCCGCTCCAGGTGCGGCGGACCACGACGTAGCCGTCGGGCCCGGGCTGCACCGGCAGCGCCTTGCCGCCCAGGGCGAGTGCCGCCGTGGCGCACCACGCCGGGATGCGCAGCCGCACGCTGAAGGCGCCGGGCTGCGCTGCCACGATCGCGATATCGACCGCGGATCCGGAGGGGTAGGTGGTGGAGATGGTCACGCCCACCTCGGCGCCGCCAGCGAGCCGCAGCTGCGCATGCGCGGCGTCTTCGAGGTTCACCACCACGCCCTCGGCGTCGGTGGTGATCGCGAAGGTCGGGATGAGCGCGAATCCGCGCGGTCCGCTCGACAGGCAGCACTGGCCGTCGAGGGTCGAGGTGTACGGCTTGGTGCCCTCCATCTGCACGTAGTAGCCCCAGGCGCGCCCATCCGGCCGCTGCGCGCCGGGCAGCTGGTTGTAGACGATGCGCTCAAGCTCATCGGCGTAGCGCGCCTTGCCGGTCAGGCGCAGCAGGTGGGCGTTGAACTGCAACCACGTGACGGTGACGCAGGTCTCGCCGACGTTGCTGGTGTTCGGCAGGTTGAAGTCCTCGTGGAAGTGCTCCTTCCAGCTCGCCGTGCCGGTGATGTAGCGGCGCTTGGCGACGATGTCGCTCCAGGCGTTCTCGCCGGCGGTGAGCAGGTCCTTGTCGCCGGTCACGCGGTACCACTCGAGCATGCCGTCGATGCACGACATCATCTCGTAGGCCTTGGCGTTGCCGACCTGGTCGACGCCGCGGCCCGCGACCAGACGCGACACGATGTGCGGCCCAGTCGGCGTCTCCCACGCGCGCATGACGTAGCGGCAGAAGTCGCGGTAGCGCTCCTCCCCGGTGAAGCGGTACATCCACACCATCGGCTCGAGCACGCTGCCCGCCGCCATGCCCTTGTGCGCGCCTGCGCCGTTGAGGTCGCGCTTGCCCTCGCCGAAGTCGCGGCACAGCAGGTCGGCCATGGCGCGGCAGCAGGGCAGCGCGCTGCGGTCGCCGCTCAGGCGCATCCAGGTGACCAGGCCGATGAGGTTGTACTTGTGCGCCCACACGTCCCATTCCGTCCAGCGCTGCGCCGGCAGGTAGGTGCCGAGGTAGCCGTCCTCCTGCTGGCAGGCGACGAGCTCGGCGACCGCCTTCGCGATCTTGGCGTGCAGCCGCTCGTCGCCGCTGTTCGCCCAGGCCAGGCTCGCGGCGTGCAGCCACTTGCCGACGTGCTCGCCATCCCAGGTCTGGCGACCGGGCCGCTTGCGGTAGCCCTCGAGCAGACGGTCGACGTCGATCTCGAGCAGGCGGTTGACGGTGCTTGCCTGGATGCGCGCACCGACCATGCCCTCGAGCTGCACGCGGTCCGGCACCTGCGCCTCCTGCACGTCGGCCACCGCCGCCGGGACGACATCCGGCACGGGGGTGATGGCGGCGGGGGAGGCGAGACAGGCGAGCAGGAGGATGGGCAGCATGAAGAGCTCCGGGGGGCGGGGAGGCACTGGGCTGATGGCTGATGGCTGATGGCTGATGGCTGATGGCTGATGGCTGATGGCTGATGGCTGATGGCTGATGGCTGATGGCTGATGGCTGATGGCGAGATGCGAGATGCGAGATGCGAGATGCGAGATGCGAGATGCGAAGTTGGCGGTGTCCGTGTGCCAGAATCGCTATCGCGACAGAGAAGATACCGGCCCCAGGGGTCGACGTTCATTGAAAATCATTTGCGCAAACGTTTGAGTAGCGATTTTGCGCAGATACTCGGCGCATCGACCTGCATGCTGGAACTCGGGTCGCAGCAGACACTGACAGGCATGCGGCCCAGTGGGCCGCTCTCGATAGGACGGAAAAAACGGCCAAGCCAGCGTCAGCGGTTCCAACCATCCCCGTTGACCCGGAAGCTGCCAACCGCGCTGCTCAGCGCCGCTTCCGCGTCTTCGCCTTCGCCTTCACCGGAGCCGCCTTCGCTTTCACCGTCTTCCTACCCACTTTCACAAACCCCCACAGCGTGATGATCATCCCGCTCGGCGTGCGCAGCTTGCAGGTGCGCATCGGGTTCTCTTCCCCCCACTCGGCCTTGAGGTCCTGCACGATGCGCACCTTGCGGCGCTTCAGCGCGGCCACAGCCACGGCGATGTTGCCGAGCATGAACTGGAGGTTCAGCTCGGCCGCCGTGCGCTTCGCCGCATGGATGGTGAAGGCGAATTCGCCATCCGGGGTCATGATCATCGCGTGGCCATCCCACATCGCGTTGACCTTCATGCCGAGGATGTCGAGGTAGAAGCCGAGCTCGGCCGGGAAGTTGCTGACCCCGAACTCGGTCACCGCCTTCCAGCAGTCGCCCCAGGTGAACGGATAGGGATGGCCGGGCGCGGGCCACAGCTTCTCCCAGTCCTCACGGGACGTGATCTGCTTCAGGGCCTTGAGGCGCCGGCGGCCCAAGGTGGTACAGGTGGCGGTGATGCCCATGCGAACTCCATGGATGCGGTTGATCCCGGCCCATGCGGCTCGGGACCCAGCCACCCTAGGAGGCGTCCCAGCCATTGCCATCCGCCCGTGGCGCCTGCCGAAGCAGGCCTTCCAGGATGTCAGTGCGTCAGGACCAGCGTCGCGGTCTTGCGGCTGCCACCGATCTTCCATACCGCATCGATGAACAGCGGATTGACCGCCAGGCGCGTGGCCACGGCTTCAGCGATGCGCTCGCTGGTCGCGCGCGTGCACGGCGTCTCCTTGTCCAGCTTCAGCTCGTCGAGCAGGGCCTGCAGGGCGTCCTTGGCCAGACCGGGAATGTGCACGGTCTCGAGCGTGATCAGGTTGCGCGGCTTGACCGCCCAGGTCAGGCGCATGCCGCCCGTGACGAAGGTGTTGGCGGCTTTGACGTCGGGATCGAGGTAGCCCAGCTCGCGCAGCTGCATGACGATCAGCTCGCGATCCGCCTTCTCCTTGGCACGGTCGTAGGCGCCGCCCTTGGCGTTCGCGAGCTGGGCGGCGACCGCATCCGCCATCAGGCCGGCCGGCAGACCGTCAATGACAACCTCGGCGATGGCCACCGCGTGGGCGTGGGCGACGACGGCGAGCAGCAACAGCAGGCAGAGCAGCGGGCGCATGGGATGACTCCGGGTCCGGCGGCAGCATAGGTCCCCCACGGGGATCGCCACCGGCACTGCGAGCGAGCCGGGACACCGAACCGTCGTACCGCAGAGGCGCAGAGCGAAATCAGGAGGCCCCAGCGTGGTTATTTCCCTTGTCGCTTCCGCTCTGAGGCCACGGCGGCGAAAGCCGACCTCCATCAGCATTGCGCGATCCTACGACCGCTGTCCTCTGCGGACTCGTGCCTCCCCCTCTGCGCCTCTGCGTTAAATCCCTCTGCTGACTGGTCGGGCCGCTCCACCCGGCGATCCGACCCTGCCGTCACGGCAGCGCGTTGATCGTCCCATACACCGTCGCCGTCACCGCCGCCCCATCCGCCGCGGCGATCTTGCAGGTCACCACCTGGCAGTTCACCGGGCGCATGCCGGGGATGGCCAGGACCACGGTGCGACCGTCGGCCTTGAGATGGGCAGCGCTGATCTCGAGATGGTCGCGGCGCTTCTGCGTGGGATCGGCGACCGAGACCTCGGGCGAGCCGTAGCTGGCGCTCCAGACCACGTTGAACTGCTCGGCCGTGTAGTTGCCGACGTCCTCGGCGGCGGCCTTGTCGAGGGCGCTGGTGAAGGTGATCTCCACGCCGTCGTGGGTCGCCACCCAGGCGCAGGCCATGCGCACCGGCGCACCGGTGTAGCGCACGCGCTGCAGGCAGCCGTCGCGCCCACCGCTGGTCTGCCAGCCGCGCAGCCCGCACACGTAAAGCTGGCCGTCGGCCGGGCTGAAGCGCGCGCGCATGATGCCGCTGGCGAAGGTAAGGGGAAAGCGCGTGAGCGCGCCCTGCATGACGTCGCCGACCGTCTGGGTCATCGCCGCGAAGAGCGTGCACTTGCCGTAGGACAGGTGCAGCATGCTGCCGGCGAACGGGCCCCAGCGCCCGTCCGGCACCCACACCTGGCCGCCGCTGCTGTTGTCGATGTCGTAGGGGATCCAGATGATGGGTGGATCGCGCTTGGTCGGCTTCACCGGCCCGGGCACACCGTCGGGGATGCCGACGAAGGCGCCTTCGCGGATGCGGTTGATCGGACACACCGGCACCCATGAGCCCTGGTTGTCGCCAGCCACCATCTCGCCGTGCGGCCCGACGCCGATGCCGTTGGGCGCGCGCAGACCGCGCGCCACCACCTCGAGCTTCGCGCCGTCGGGCGAGAGCTTGAAGTAGCAGCCGTTGGCGTCGCACCACAGGTCGAAGTTGGGGCCGCCGCGCCCGGGGGTCGACGCCTTGGCGAAGTAGAGGTTGCCCTGGGGATCGGTCTGCAGGTCGAGCATGAACTCGTGGAAGTGCCGGGTCAGCTCCATGTCGCTGTTGAAGCTCTCGTAGAAGTCGGCCTCGCCGTCGCCATCGAGATCATGCAGGCGCACGATGCGGTCGCGGCAGGTGCAGAGGATGTCCTTGCCGACGATCTTCAGGCCGAGCGGCTGGTACAGGCCGCTGGCGTAACGCTTCCACGTCAGATCCTGCAGGGCGCCGTCGATGCCGCTGACGATCCACACGTCGCCGCTCCAGGTGCACAGCGCGGCGCGCTTGCCGTCCGGGAAGAAGTCGAAGCCGCCTGGGCGCATCCACGCGTGCCAGGGGTTCTCGTCAGGCAGTGTGAGGGTGTCGACGGCGTAAGGCGCGTCGGCGGCGGGTTTGCCCAGGCTGCCGTGGGTGACGACGGTCTCCGCCCAGCGCGCCGGACCACCCGTGGTCAGCGCGGCGAGCGGTTGCGCCGGGCCGGCGTCGCCCGCACCGATCACGGCGGTCAGCGTGCGCGCAGCGGTGGCGGCGGGCAGCACGGCGATGACGCGGCCGTCCGCCTCGGCGATGGTCGCGCCCGCGGCGTCGCCGCCCAGAATGCAGCGCGTGCCGGCGGCGGCGAGGTCGACGCGCAGCTCCTGGGCGCTGGGCGCCAGCGAGAAGGTCCGCACCAGGCCGCCCGCGGCGGTGAGCGACGGGCGCTCAAGCATGGCGCAGCCGTCGGCGACGTAGGACAGCACCACGTCCTGCCCGTGCAGGTAGTAGCCGCGCGGGCGCAGCCACGCGGCCGGCAGCGGCTGGCCCTCGCGCGTCCGGTCGCTGGCGCCGGCGGGCACGTTGTAGGCGGCGCGCCGCTCCTCGCGCGGATCGGTGAAGCTGCCGGCGTGCGCCCAGCCCGGTCCCATCGGGCTGGAGAAAATGATGGAGCCGGCGGGTTGCGGCTGGGCGTGGTGCTCGCCGTTGAAGACCACGTTGCGACCATCGAGGAAGCCGCCGCTCCACAGCGCCGCCACGCGCATGGTCTCGAGGTCGTAGCACACCCAGGTCTGCTTGGCAGGGTCGAGGCGCACCAGCAGCGCGCGCAACACATAGGTCTTGTCGACCAGCAGCGTACACGAGAAGGCCGGACCGTAATCCATCTGCGCCCAGCGCGGCGCATCACCGGCGCGCGCGGCCAGCACCAGGGCAAGCAGCAGCAGGGCGCGCAGGCAGGATACGGAACGCGGGCCACGAGCAGGGCGAAGGGTCATGATCAGCTCCAAGGGGGTGCAGCAGGTTATTCGGCCAACCCTTGCTAATGTTTAGCTAAAGTTTAGAAAAGGTCCATGACCAAGCTTCGCAGGCCTGCCAAACCCCCTTCCCTGGCCTCGGTCGCGCGTGCTGCCGGGGTCAGCGCGGCCGCGGTCTCGCTGGTGCTGAGCGGGCGCGACCGCGACTACGGCCTGAGCACCGAGACCGCCGCGCGCGTGCGCGCCGCGGCCACCGCCCAGGGCTACCAGCGCCCGACCCGTCGCCGCGGCCCGCCGCGCCTGCACGTGGTGCATTTCGAGGACCTGGTGCGCATGGAGGAGCGCGGCCTGGGCGCCAGCGTGCTGCAGCCGCTGATGGCGGCGCTGGCCGCGCGCGGCTGGCTGGCCTCGGTCGACGCGCGCCTGCCCGACGACCCTGCGGCGCCGGGCGCGGCGGTGCTGTCGGCCAGCGCGGTGGTGGTGCCGGTCAACCTCGGCTACGACGCGGCCGCCGGCGCGCTGGTGCGCGCGGCGGCCGCCGGCGGCGTGCAGGCGGTGGTGCTCGGCCGCATCCTGCCCGATGTCACCGCCATCCAGATCGACGGCGACCAGGAGGGCGGCGGCCGGCTCGCCGCGGAGCACCTGCTCGCGCTCGGCCACCGCCGCATCGCCCTGGTCGGCGGCGTCAGCGGCGATCCGCACAGCGCCGCGCGCCTTGCCGGCTTCAGCGCGGCCGCGCGCCTGGCCACGCCGCGCGCCGCGCTCGAGCAGTGGGGCGAAGGTGGCTACAGCGTCGCCGGCGCGCACCGCCTGGTGGCGGCGCGGCTCGCCGCGGGCGACCGGCCCACCGCCATCTTCTGCGCCAACGACCGCATGGCGCTGGGCGCGCTGCTGGCGCTGCGCGAGGCCGGCGTGGCGGTGCCGGGCCAGGTCTCGCTGGTCGGCTTCGACGACCAGGCGGAGTTCGCCGCGGTCGCGCCCGGCCTGACCACCGTGCGCCTCGATGCCGAAGGCGCCGGCCAGCGCCTCGCCCTGCTGCTCGACCCCGCCACCGCTCCGTCCGCCGAACACATCATCCTGCCCGCGCGCCTGGTCGTGCGCGGCTCGACCGCCAGCCCCGGGAAGAAACCATGACCATGCGCCACCTCGCCGTCGCCCCCGCCAAGCACCTGGTGCGCCCGCCCGCGCGCCTGCAGCCGATCCAGGCCAGCGCCGGCACGCCCTCCGTCGACCTGGCGCGCGTCGCCAACGACATCAAGGACGTCGCGACCCTGGCGCCGACCATCGTCATCGACAGCCCCGAGCACTGGGAGCGCGTGGTGCGCGGCCTGCCGGCCGACATCGACGGCATCCTGCCGCTGTCGATCCCCGCCTATCCCACCGAGGTGTGGAACAGCCACCCGCAGGCGCTGGTCGACCGCGGCCTGCCGGTGGTGTTCTGGTGCCTGCCCGAACACGACGAGCCCGACTTCTGGCGCTGGTCGGCGCGCGACATGCTGCAGTCGCTGGGCATCGCCGTGCACCTGGTCGACAGCCGGCGCAGCGGCCTGGCGCTGCTGCGCGCGCTGGCGGTGAAGCGCCAGCTCACCGGCGCCACCATCGCGGTGTTCGGGGTGCAGAACTTCCCCTGGAACGCGCACGCCGCCGGCGCGCACATGGAGCGCGCGCTCGGCCTCAACGTCCAGGTCCACGACCTCGACCCGATGCGCGAGCGCGCGGACGCGATCAGCGACGCGCAGGCCCTGGAGTTCTGGAAGGGACGCTCATCGCGCTACCGCGAGAACGGCGTGGCCAAGCCGTGGCTGCTCGGCGCGGTCAAGACCTGGCTGGCGATCCGCAGCGTGTTGGAGGAGACCCGCGCCCTGGGCTTCGGCGTGAACTGTTTCGGCGACCTCATCCCGCGCGGCCACCGCGACGTGCCCTGCCTGGCCCAGGTGTTGGCGCGTGAGGAGGGCTACCTGGCGGCCTGCGACGGCGACTTCTGCTGCCTCGCCTCGATGGCCATCGCCACGCATCTGACCGGGCGCACCTGCACCATGTCCAACCTCTACCCGGTGTCCTACGGTGGTGCGCTCGCCGCGCACTTCGGCGATCCGCTCGCGCCCGATCCGGCCGCCTTCGCGCGCGACGAGTGGGCCAACCTCGGGCGTCTCGCGCACTGCGGCTTCGCCGGCGTGGTCTCGCCCGAGGTCGCGGAAGGCGGCACGGTCGATTTGCGCGACTGGGGCGGCACCTACGAGATCAAGCGCGACGGCCGCGGCTGCGGCGTCGACGGCGTGATGCCGGCCGGACCGGTGACCGCGCTCGAAGTCAAGTTCGACGGCCGCACCCTGCTCGCCGCGAAGGGCGAGGTGCTGGAGACCACCCGTCACCCGCACCTGCCGCACTGCGAGAAGAGCGTGCTGATGCGCTTCCGCAATCTGCCCGGCTTCGTCAGCCGCATCTCGCGCGAGCACCCCGCCATCGTTTACGGCGACCACCTCGCCGACCTCGCCATCGCCGCGCCGGTGCTGGGCATGGCGCTGGAGACCTTCTGATGGCGGACGCCGCCAACGAGGCGCTGCTGCTGGGCATCGACTGCGGCACCGGCAAGGTCGCAGTCGCGGTGCTCACCGCGTCGGGCCGCCAGCTGCACACCGCGGCAGCGCCGCACGGCGCGGAACTGGCCGTGGCGGCGGGGCGCGCCGAGCAGGATCCCGCGCGCATCCTCGCCTGCGCCGAGGGCCTGGTGCGCGCGCTGCCCGCGCCGCTGCGCGCCGGCATCGCCGCCATCGGTCTCACCGGGCAGATGCACGGCGTGCTGCTGCACGACGCCGGGGGAGTCGCGCTGACGCCGCTGGTCACCTGGCAGGACCGCCGCGCCCTGGAGGATCCCACCTTCCTGGCGTCGTGTGGGCTGCCGCTGCACGCCGGCTATGGCCTGGCCACGCTGACGTGGTGGGCGCGGCACGGCGGGCTGCCGCCGGGCGCGCGCGCCGCCACCATCCACGGCTTCCTCGCCGCGCGCTGGTGCGGACTCGATCGCGCCCCCATCGATCCGACCGATGCCCAGGCTTGGGGCGGCCTTCTACCGCCGGCCGGCGTCCCTGCCGGACTGCTGCCAACGGTGGTTGGGCACGGTGACCGCATCGGCACTCTCACCGGCGCTGCAGCAACTGCGCTGGGCCTGACCGCCGATCTGCCGGTGGCCGCGCCGCTCGGCGACAATCAGGCCTCGCTGCGCGCCACGCTCCGCGATCCGCAGCACGCGCTCGCCTTCACCCTCGGCACCGGCTGCCAACTCACCGCGGTGGTGCCGCGCGGCGCGGCGATCGCCCCCGGCCACGCCGAGCGCCGCCCGTTCAGCGCCACCGCAGACCTGCTGGTCGCTGCGCCCATGTGCGGCGGCGCGGCGTGGCAATGGTTGGCCGACGCCGCCGCGGGCTGGTGCATCGATCTCGGTTTCGCGGCGCCGCCGCGCGACGAGCTGTTCGCACACCTCGACCGCCTCGGGTTGGCCGCGTCCGATCGCCTTGAGTTTGCGCCACACCTTGCTGGCGAACGTCACGACGTCGCACTGACCGGCGCTCTGCGCGGCTTGACCCTCGCCAATGGGCGTCTCGGTGAGGTCGCACGGGCCCTTGCGCGTGGGCTCGCAGCCAACGCGCGCGATCTGCTGCCCGCCGCCGCGCGCGCCGGTCGCACGCAGGTGGTCGCGAGCGGCAACGCGCTGCGCCGCTCGGCGCTGCTGCGCGCGATGGCCGAGGCGGAATTCGGCATGCCGCTGGTGCTCAGCGTGTGCGTCGAAGAGGCGGCGAGCGGCGCGGCCCTGGTGGCGGGCGGCCTGGGCCTCAGCGCTTAGCAGCCGCCTTCGTCTTCGGCCGCACCTTGGAACCGGACTTGCCCGCGGTGCCACGGCGCTCGCCGCGCAGCGTCGAGCGCGGTGCGGTCTTTGCCGCCGCTGCAGCGCGCCGGCGGGGCTTGGCCGCCATGGCGGGCGTCCGCTTTGCTTTGGCCTTGCTGCGCTGCGCCGGAGCGGCAGCGCTCGCACGCGCCAGCAGCGCCGCGCGCCGCTGCGCCAAGCGCTTGCCCAACACCGCGAGCTCAGCCCTGGTGAAGGCCAGGCGCGCCTTCGGGAACATGGTGTGCTCCTCCTCCTTGAAGTGGTGACGGATGCCCTCGCCCAGGACGTGCGCCTTGGCCTGCCATTGCGGCGTCCCGGTATCCATGCGGCCCAATTCGCGGATCAGCACGTCGGCGACGTGGTGCTCCTGCAGGCCTTCCTGGACGATGTCGGCGAGCGCCTCACGCTTGGCGGCGGCGGCGCGGTAGAACACCGACTCCTCTGCCTTCTGGTGCGCGGTCAGCAGCTGGCGCAGTTCGGCGAAGAGCTTCTGCCGCTTCACCCGTGCGCGGTCGCCGGTGTCCTGGATGGCCTCCAACAGGGCGCGGGCCTTCACATGGTCGGCCTTGAGCAGGTCCAGCGGGTCGTGTGCGCCGTGCGGGATGACGAAGTCGATGAGGGCCATGGGTTCCTCGCTGATGGGGGTGGGCTCGGGCGGTGAGGGGCGATGGACGGTTCCGGCCGTCGCCGTGCATTGGTCACCCGACAAAGCGCACGCTGTGCCGATAGCGCGCCGATGGTGGGACGTGACGCTATTCCCAGACGGATGGCACATTGGCTGGCATCCGCCCGACCACCACATACTCCGCAGGCCCTCCGCAGGACGCCAACGTGGATCATCGCCCTGCTCCGTGCACGGCGTGTCCCGATCGACCTTGCGGACTGCAATCCTCAGGCATCGCTGTCCGTGCGCCCTGGGACCGGCGACGAGTGCCGCGCATCAGCGTTCCCGAGGTCGGTGGTGCGCGGTGCAGGGGCAACAGCCCACGAAGCGCACCGTCATCCCACGATCTGCACCCACAGCCAGCGCATCCCCTCTCCCCATCACGGCGCCACCGGCCCCAGCGTGATGTCATCCAGCCACATGACGCTCGGTCCGGTCGCGTCGCTGCCGAAGCCGTACCAGGCGATCGCGGTGAAGGCCTGGTCGCAGGGCAGGTGCGCGAAACGCTGCGGCTCCGCGGCGCCGGGCAGGGTCACGGCCAGATCCCAGGTGCCGTCCGCATGATCGCCGAGCCCTGCGGTCATGGCGAAGCGCAGCCAGGCGCCGTGTGGCACTGTGAGCAGCTCGCGCCCGCCCGCGCGCAGCACGCCCGCGGCATCGATGCGCAGCGACGGGCCGGCGTGGTAGGGATTCCCCTTGGTACGCCACTCGTGGAAGAAGATCGCGCCCTCGTCCATGCGCAGGGCGAAACTGCCGGCCAAGCGGCCACTGCTGAAGGACGGTGCGTACGCGAAATGCGGGTCCCACGAGTTCTTCAAGCCGGCCGCATCGGTGATCTTCAGGCTGCGCTTACCACCGGCAGCGGTCTCGTCGCTGACGCGGATATTCGCGGCGGGCACCTTGGGATCCTCGGCGATCTGCGCGTCCGAGGGCTTCTCGCCCAGCGGGGTGTCCTCGAAATCCTCGTGGATCGGCTGCAGGGAACGCGGCGGCGGGGGCGGCGGGAACGCGGCAAAGGCCTGGTCGTGGGCGCGCGCAGCGTCGTAGACGGGCAGCCACGCGCGCAGCGCGCCGACGGCGTGGTCGCGGCGCAGGCCACAGTCGCCCAGGGCCAGCGGCACGAAGCCGAGGCGCTCGGCGGGCGAGCCCGGCTTGAGGTGGAAGTCGCCGTGCACCGGGTCGACGAACTGCGGATCCGCGACCAGCGAGGCGCCGTCGACGCCGCCGGCCTGCCAGTCCGCGAAGCTCTTGCCGGTGAAATCCGGCGCGGCGTCGTCGCGCCAGTAGAGGTTGTGGTCCATGGCGAAGTGCACGCCCGGCTTGTTCCAGTTGCTGCCGAGGATCGGCGCGTCGTGGGCGAGCACCACATTGTGCTCGAGGGTGAACGACAGATGGTCCTCGTCGCGCGTGCGCATCAACTGCGCCTCGCGTCCGTACGCGAACACGTTGTTGCGGATCTGGTTGTCCCGCCCGTAGTGCTGGTGGAAGCCACTCGACGAGGTGCGGTAGACCAGGTTGCCTTCCATGACGATGCCGCTGCTGCCCTCGTCGGTGTACAGTCCCCAGCCGCCGTAGCTGAACGCGGTCACGTCGTGGATGCGGTTGCCGCGCACCACCGTGCCAGGCGAGACGCCCAGGGTGTAGACGCCGCCCATGTCGCTGAGCACGCCCTGGCCGAGGCGGTCCATATGATTGGCGAGGATGCTGTTGCCGTGCGCGCCGCTGGGGCCGTAGCCCCACGTCCAGCCCACCGAGACCGCAGTGTAGTACAAGTCATGGAAGTCGCAGTGTTCGACGACATTGTCCGCGGATTGCCCGATCCACACCCCGATCGCGCCCGGGCCGATGCGCCCGGCCCAGGCGATCACGCAGTCGCGCACGGTGAGATGATGGGTGGTCTCCTCGGCGCGCTCGCGGTGCTGCCCCTCGCCGAGCTTGATGCCACCGGCGCCGAGGTCGGCCAGGGCGCAGCCGCTGATGCGGTCGGCGCTGCAGCCGCGCCCGAGCTCGAGGCCGTAGCCACCGGTGTGCAGCACCGCGCAGCCGGTGAAGGCGCCGTCCTGCAGGCCCACGGCCTCGATCGCCGACGGCATGGTCATCTCGGCCTGGCCGTAGCTGTAGCCTTCGGGCTTCATCGCCCAGGCGCTGTGCGCGAAGGTCAGGCCGGAAAACTCCAGGTGCGTGACGAAGCGGCTCTTCTCCGGCTCCCCGACGATGCGCAGCAGATGTTCGCTGCGCGGTGCGATCACCTCGGTGCGCGCCGGGTCCTCGCCCGGGCGCGGGATGTAGGTGAGTGTGCCGGTCGGCTTGTCGAGATACCACTCGCCGGGCTGGTCGAGCGCCTCGGCGACGTTCTCGACGAGGTAGCGCCCGCCCGCGCGCAGGCCGCACCAGTCGGAGGCGCTGGTGGTGTGCCCGGTGAAAGTCACCGCGCGCTCGGGCGCGTCGACCGCGGCGACGCGGAAGCGCGACATTTGCCACTGATGGAAGGCGAGCACCTCGACGTCGCCGAGATTGCGCCAGCCCGCGTCGAGTTCGCCGGGGTTGAAGCGGAAGCGGTCATAGCCCTTGCCGGCGCTGCCCGGCGTGGGCGCGACCTCACCGGCTATTGAGTGGTAACCGTTCTTGGGCAGGCGCGGGCGATAGCGGCGCTCGCCGCCGACCCACAGCTGGTTGAAGGTCCACACACCGGCAGCCACCGTGGGCAGGTGCGCCACCCAGCGGCCGTGCGCATCGACGACGAAGCCGGTGATGCGCGTGCCGCCGCTGATGACCGGCGCAGCGCCCGGCGCGGCGGCCCAGGTGACCGGCGCGACGGCGCTGCCGGAATCCTCAGGCGTGAACACCAGCGGCTCGGCCAGCTCGTAGCGCCCTTCGTGGACCAGCACCGTGACCGGCGCCATGCGCGCGGCCGGTGGCAGCTCGCGCACCGCGCGCTGGGCGCGCTGCAGGGTGGCGAATGGGCCGTCGTGATGCGCGACGTCGGGTGCCGCCAGGGTGCCGGTCCACGCGTCGTCGCCGCCCGGTGCGACGTGGAAATCGGCCGCCCAGCCAGAGCGCAGCGGCAGGATCAGAAAGGCGAGCGCGAGCAGGCGCATGTGCGGGATTTCCCAGGAGTGTTCGTAGCGACGCGGGGAGGTGTATAACCCTCCGCCCGGCCTCCGTTGAGGTAGGCTCCGTGCATACCAGCGCGCGGGAGTCCACCTCAGCGGAACTGCCTCTACAGCGTATGTCATGGTGCCGCGCCGCACTCGGCAATCGCTCGCCCCGATCGGCGCCGCCGCACCCCGCCAGGAGCCTCCATGCGCCCTCTTCCGACCATCCTCGCCACCCTGCTGCTCGCAAGCGTCGCCGGCGCGGGCACCGCCGCAGATGCGACCTACGCGCCCGGTCCCGACGCGCAGCGCGTCGCCGGCGTGCCGCAGGGCACCGTGACCGCCGGCACCTGGCACAGCACCGTCTTCCCCGACACCATGCGTCAGTACTGGGTCTATGTGCCCAAGCAGTACGACGGCAGTGCGCCGGCGGCGGTGATGGTCTTCCAGGACGGCCACGCCTACCTCGACGAGCACGGCGATTTCCGCGCGCCGATCGTCTTCGACAACCTCATCCAGCAGGGCGCGATGCCGGTCACCGTCGGCATCTTCCTCAACCCCGGCCAGAACGGCGGCAAGCTGCCCGAGAAGCCGGGCTGGGGCGGCGGCAACAACCGCAGCTTCGAGTACGACACCCTCAGCGATCAGTACGCGCGCTTCCTGGTCGACGAGATCCTGCCCGAGGTCGGCAAAACCGTGAAGCTGACCGCCGACGCGCGCAACCGCGCGATCTGCGGCATCAGCTCCGGCGGCATCTGCGCCTTCACCGTCGCCTGGCAGCGCCCGGAGGTGTTCAGCAAGGTGCTCAGCCACGTCGGCAGCTTCACCGACATCGCCTCCGGCAAGACGCGCATCGAGGGCGGCCACAACTACCCCTCGCTGATCCGCAAGGCCAAGCAGTTCGACCACCTGGTCAAGCCCATCCGCGTCTTCCTGCAGGACGGCGAGAAGGACCTCGACAACGAGCACGGCAACTGGTTCCTCGCCAACCAGGAGATGGCCGCGGCACTGAAGTGGGCCGGCTACGACTACAAGTCGGAATGGGGCACCGAAGGCCACAACGGCAAGCACGGCGGCGCCATCATGCCCGACAGCCTGCGTTGGCTGTGGCGGGACTGGAAGGATGCGGCAGGCAAGTAAGGGCGACCACTTGTCGGGCGCAGCTCTGGTCTCACCGAGACCAGAGCTGCGCTCACTGACAGTGGGACTTCAGGGTCCTTCGACAGCGCAGACCAAGACCTGCATGAGGTGTAAGAGCCCGTTCCGCCGTGGACGCGAACCGCACCGAGCGGTCCGCACCTTGCGCATTCCGGGTCGGCGCCGCGCCCCGCGCGCGCCAAACCGCTCCACGCCTTGCCCTCCAGTGAGACTTTTGCCGCCACCAGCGACCCCCTATCGTCTGCCGGTCCGGGCCACAATCGCCCACTCGCCCGTACGATAGCGATGGCGCAGGCCTGCGAACTGAGTTGCCGCCGGATACTCCTGCGCAGTGCCGTCGTTCGCCGGCCATGAGGTTGGACCTCATCGGTCTCAGGCGCCCCTCCCCCTGCGCACCAGTCCACATACGTGCCATGGCCTGGCCGATACAATTCCGCTCACGCTGGTAGTTGGAAGCAGGCCGCAGCTCCTGCGCGTTCCACATTGCGCGTCCCCGCCTCCGCTCGATGCCGCCTCACCGGCAGCGCCAGCCTGGCTCTCTGCAGCCCTGGTCCCGGGCCTGACCCGAGCGATCACCCGCGACCCCGTCGTGGGTCAGGTCGTCCCGCCCACCCAGGTCCGCTTGCTGTGGGACGACCAGGCCCTCTACATCCGTTTTGATTGCGAGGATCGCGATCTCTACCTGCCCTTCGCCACGCACGATGCCCCGCTCTATGAGGGCGATTTCGCCGAGGCCTTTCTCGACCCAGTCGGCGACGTTCAGCAATGGTTGAGATCCAGATCGCGCCGAACCATGCCTTCTTCGACCTGAACACGGTGCTCACCGCGCCGCCGCGCAGCGATGCCGACGGAAAACTGCTCAGCGAGGTGCTGACGACCGACTGGTGGCCCATGCTCGGCTACGAAATGGTGGGCCTGCGCACCGCCGCGCGCATCCGTCCTGGCGGCTGGACGGTCGAGGTTGCCATCCCAGCCAAGGCCGCCGCCAGACGGCTCGGCGTCGCGACGTGGGCGGCCGGGCAGCAGCTGCATGCCAACTTCGTCCGCTGTGATACCGACACGCCGGGCGCCGACGGCAAGCACTCCTTCGAGCCCTTCACTTGGGCGCTGGTGATGCATGGATACCCGCACATCTCACCGCAAGCGATGGGGGTGCTGGAGTTGGTCGAAGCATTGGAGGAAACGGTTAGTGAAATTTCCCGCGACCGAAGTTTCTCAAAAATGCTGCCACCCGTCTCTCGCACGCGCGGCACTCCTGGGTGGGCCTTCTTCTCCTCGGTCACGGGATAGGCGCGCGGTTCCAGGTTCCTGATGTTCGGCGTTACGTTCCAGGGCAAGGGTGGCGCTGATGCGCTCGGCCTACACGTGGAATCCTCAACGCGCGCTTGCCGTCGAAGCCCCAGGGCGTGACCTGCTGCTGGACCGTGCCACCGCGCCCTGCCCGCCAACGTGCACGAGTGAGAAGTATAAACGATCAACCCCGGCGCCGATGGTGAAGCGCCTGAGATCCCGCCCCCGGCCGCGCCCGTAGCGCGGCGCAGGACGGCACCGTTCCATGCCCAGGGTCAGTCCACTCCACATGTTGCAATTGCACCAATTGCAATCGTTTGCGCATGTTCTTGCCTGCGACCTCGCGAATAATGGCGCCGCTGAGATCCAGTTACGCGTTTGTGATCACCGACTGGAGTGAAATCCCCGGATGGCGACGCGCATAGAAGGTACCTTGCCCCATCCCGCGGCGGGCAGGATTCCGCCGCAGCGCACAGGGCAGGTCATCCATGAACACGCGCACCCATCACCATGTCCCTGACGCAACCCGGCACGCGCTCCGCGCATGCTTGGTAGCGCTGCTGCTGCTCCCTGCCGTCCCGTCCGCGCTCTGGTGCGCCGATCACCCGGACGCATCTCCGCGCGAGGCCGTCAGCGCCACCTACGCGAGCGGGATCCGCCCCCTGCTCGCGAAATTCTGTGGCGATTGCCATAGCGCCGATACCCGCAAGGGCGATGTCGATTTGACGGCACTCATCGGCAACGCCGTCCAACCCGACCAGGCCATAGGTGAGTCTCAGCTGTGGCAGAAGGTCGGCACCGCCGTCGTTTCGCTGAACATGCCGCCGACGAAATCCAAGGAGCAGCCCAGCGACAGCGAGCGGAAAGCGCTCATCTCCTGGCTCAAGTCACTGCGGCGTCTGCAGGATCCCGATCCCGGGCCCACGGTCATGCGTCGTCTGGCCCGCAGCGAATACACCAACACCATCAATGACCTGTTCGGCGTGGCGGTTTCGCTCAATGCCGGAGCGGACCTGGCGCCGGACCTCATCGGTGCGGGGTTCGACAATTCCTTGTCGCCGCTGCTGGCCGAGAAGTACCTGCTGGCCGCCGACGCGCTTACGGACCGCTTCATCGTCCCAGACCAGATGAACCTGCAAATGGTCCCCGGTCAGGTTTCCGCGATGATCGCAGGTACCGAGGATAAAGGCAGGCCCGATGGCGGCACGCGCCAGTTCTCGACGCCCGCCGACATCATCACCCAAGCCAACTTCCCGGTTGAAGGCGCCTACACCTTCCGCATCAAGGCCGGCGCCGAGACCGCTGGCGGAGAGCCGATCCGGTTGGCGGTCCGACTCGACGGCATGGTCGTCGGCGAGATCACGGTCAAGGCGCCGCCGCTGAAAGGCGCGTGGTACTCCTGCACAGCCAAACTCACTCCCGGCCGCAAGCTGCTGTCGGTCCTCTACGCCAATCCCAAGGCGGTGGAGATCGCGACCGCACCAGTCAAGACCACCCAGGGCAAGCCTGCCGCCCCGAAGACCCGCAGTGTGGCGGTTGAATCCATCGAGGTCATCGGACCCCCCGCGAAAGCACCGAGCGACGTGCAACGACGGCTGTTCGTCGCGGTTCCCGGAAAGGGCATCAGCCCACACGATGCGGCGCGGAGCGTACTGGAAGCCTTCGCGACGCGTGCGTACCGCAGACCGCTGCGCGCCGATGAACTCGACTTCCTGCTGGGCATCTTCACCCTGGCCGAGGGCCAGGACCTGACCTTCAGCGAGTCCATCAAACTGGCGCTCAAGGCGATCCTCATCTCACCGGGCTTCCTCTATCGCACCCCGGAGGAGTTGCCTGGCGAGCAGGACAAGGACATCACCCCGATCGGCGACTACGAACTCGCCACGCGTATGTCCTATTTCCTGTGGGGGACCATGCCCGATCAAGAGCTTTCCCGCTGCGCCCAGCAGCACACGCTGCACCAGCCAGCGGTGCTGTCAGCGCAGACCAGAAGGCTGCTCGGCGATCCGCGCAGCCGGCACCTCGCCACCGCTTTCGCCATGCCGTGGCTGGGTCTCGACAGACTCGCGGACCTGCCGGTCGACGAGAAGCGTTTCCCGATGATGACCAAGGATATGCGCCAGGCGATGTACGACGAAGGAGTCGCCTTCTTCCTCGGCCTGCTGGACAAGGACAGCGCCATCACCGACGTCATCGACAGCGACTATGCCTACGTCAATGGGCAGACGGCGAAGATCTACGGCATGACGGAGGTCAAGGGCCCGAAGATGCAGAGGGTCGCGCTCAGCGACAAGAACCGCGGCGGGGTCATCACGATGCCGGGCGTGCTCGCCATCACCTCCATGCCGTCGCGCACGAGCCCGGTCAAACGCGGCAAGTTCATCCTCGCGCAACTGCTCAACGAGACCCCCCCTCCGCCGCCAGCCAATGTTCCGGAGTTGAGCGCGCAAGACACCGAGAAGAACGCTTCGCTGACGTTGCGTCAACGGACCGAACTGCACCGCCTGAACCCGGCGTGCGCGAGCTGCCACCGGGTCATGGACCCGCTCGGGTTCGGGCTGGAGAACTTCGACGCCATCGGACGGTGGCGCGACCGTGACGACTTCGGCCTACCGGTCGATGCGATCGGAGAGCTGCCCGGCAAGCGCCGCTTCTCCTCGCCCAGCGAGATGAAACGCATCATCATGGGCCGCAAGGACGCCTTTGTCCGGACGATCACCCTGCGACTGCTGACGTTCGCCCTCGGCCGCCAGATGTCCGGCTACGACGAGGTCGTGATCGATGACATCACCGATGCGGTGATCGCGAACGGCTGCCACCTGGATGACCTGCTGCAACGGATCGTCACCAGCTACCCCTTCCTGAATCGCCACACCATCAAGTAGCCCCCCGAGGTGCACCATGACCCGATCCATCATGTTATCCCGTCGCACCTGCCTGAAGGGGATCGGCGTCAGCCTGGCGCTGCCGCTCCTCGAGACCATGTCCTGGGCGGGCAGCCCTGCGGGCGCGGCGGCCCAGCAACCGACCCGGCTGCTGTTCGTGCACTGGAAGAACGGCCTGGTCGCAAGCCGCTTCTGGCCCAAGGATGAGAAATCGTACCACCCGTCCGTGGCGCTGCCGCCGACTCTCGAGCCACTGCGCGCCGTCCTCAGCGAGACGCTCCTCATCGGTCAGATCAAGAATCCCTGCCAGAATCTCGGCGAGGACAAGAATGGAGCGGCCGGCCACAAGGCGGATTCGGCCTGCTGGTTGACCTGCGCACATGTCAACAAGGCCAACGGGTCAGTCGATCTCGGGATTTCCGCGGATCAGCTGGCCGCTGAACAGCTCGGACAGTACACCTTCCTGCCATCCCTCGAGCTTGGACTCGCCGGCCATGGTTTGAGCGGGGTCGAGGAACACGGGTATTCCAACGCCTACCACACGGCGATCTCCTACCGCAGCGCCACCCAGGCCGTCCAGCCGGAGTCCAACCCGCGCGCGGCGCTGGAACGCCTGTTCTCATCCCGTCGCTCGATGCCGCAGAAACGCGGAGCCGGGCCGAAGGTCGAGACCGGTAAATTCGCCAGCGATGCCGCCGCCGCCGATGGCAACGCCGAGTCGTCACTGGACAAGCTCATGGTCGATAAGGTGCTCGAGCACGCCAAGAGCATGCGCTCACACGTCAGCAGCGCCGATCAACGCGCCCTCGATGAATACCTCGACGGCATCCAGTCGCTCGAGAAGCGCATCGTCTCCATCGAACGCCAGCAGGCCGGGGCGGAACGCGATCAGGGTGGCAAGAAGAAGGCCGGGGTCTTTTCCGACCCCATCACCGTAACCATGCCAAAGGACGGTGCCGTCTTCAGCGAACGTTTCAGGGTCATGGCCGATCTCATGATCCTGGGTTTCCAAAGCGATGTCACGCGCGTCGGATCGATTTGCAATTTCGGCGATTGCGGCGCCGAACTCGGCATCAAGGAGGACGTCCATCAGTTCACCCACAACGATCCGAGCCGGAAAGACGATCCGAATCTGCTCAAATGCCTGCAGTTGGAACTGATGTATCTGCAGCAGGTGGCCTACGTCATCCAGCGCGCCAAGGACATCAAGGACGGCAACGGCAGCCTGCTCGACCACAGCATCTTCCTATGCGGCTCCGGCATGGGCGAAGGCCGCTTCCACAACAATGATGACTGCCCGACCATCGTCGCCGGCCGTGGCAACGGCACGATCCGCACCGGACGCTATGTCAGCCAGGCCAAGGGTACGCAGGGCGATCTTTTGCTGGGCATCCTGGCGCGGGCCGGCTGCACCGTACCCAAGCAGTTCGGACTCAACGGCACCAAGCTGTCGCCGGACCTTGCGTGATGGGGGTGGGGGAACACCCGCGCCTTGACCCACCATGCGCATGCTGTCGCCCGCAGCGTCCTGAGTCACCGCCGCGCTGCTGACGCGGTGACCCAGCAGCGCCGGAAAGCAGGCGCAAGGCGGCGGACCACGCATCCACACGGTGGATGGCGTACAGCGAGTCCCGGCTAAGAATACGGATACAGCGCAGCCGTTGGTATTATCGGAATCCGCTGAGGGCCTGCCTTCTTCAGTCCCCGGCATGGGGTCGCAGATCACGCAGACATGTCGCATAGCACAGCTGGATTTTCCGCCGGGCGACACGCGTACTCAGACGCTGATTGCGCTCGGGCGGTTCCGCGAGGCGCTCGACCCGTCTCCCGTCAACGTGGGTCGGCTGGCCGGCACGGTAAAGCGCCGAGCAGCGTGGACGCTGATGCCGCGGGATCGGACGTAGGGTTTTCGCAAAAGCCGTGATGCGCCCCGCCATCGCGCCTTCGCCGATCTACTCGCCCTTGCGCTCGGCCCCGAATTCGATTTCGTTGGTCCAATGCTCGACCCAGTCGACCATGAAGGCTTTACCGCGTTTGGAGACGCTGCGGCGCTTCGCCAGCTCCATGCAGCCCACGCCCTGGTCGTCATTGACGCGGAAGTCGAACTTGACGGTCATGCCTGCGTCGAGCCGGGCCTTGGCTTCCGGAACTTCGGACCAGGGGATCGCGGCTTCGACGATGCGCCAGCCACCTTCATAGACGACCTTGAGCTGGGCGCCTGGCGCCGGGCCATCGGCAGGCGATTTCAGGGCGCGGGGATAGAAGTGCTTGTGCGGCATGTCCGGCCGGCGCAGGCGCCAGACCTCGGTGCCACCACCATAGCTGTCCGCGACCTTGTTCAGCGCCCACTCGTAGTCGGTGCAGGTGTAGGCCATGTAGTCCTGGAACAGTCCGGGCAGGACGCTGATCGACGGCTTGCGCTCCTCGGGCAGGACGTTGAAGGCGAGCTGGACGTTGTCCAAATTCGGGACCATGCCGGCCGGCAGCACCGGGTCTTTGCGGTAGCTGTAGCGACGCACGCCTGCGGGCCAGTGCAGTTCGTCGAACTGGGCTACCGGCTGGTTCGCGGTGACCCAAGGCAGGCTCGGCCATTCCGGATAATCGATGGTCGCATCGACGCGGGTCAGCTTGGGTGCGCCGGCGAGTTCAGTACCGGCGAAGAATTCAGCGGTGAGGCCGGGCTTATCCCCCTCAGCGGCGGTGGAAAGGCTGGCCGCTGGCACCGTCGCACGCTGGCCGGCCGGTTCGATCCATTCGAGATGGGCGGATCCGCCGCCGCCGCCCTGGAAGTACTCGATGCGCAGTGGCACCGGCTTCCCGGCGGTCAATTCGACCTCGGCCGAATTGTCGGTCGGCCCGTGGCCGCGCCAGTCATTGATGACCTGCTTGCCGTCCAGCCAAGCGCGCACGCCGTCATCGGTGTTCAGGATGAGGGTGTGCTTGCCGGTCTTGGTGGCCTTCAAGAAGCCGCTCCAGCGAATACTGAAGTCTGATCCGCCCTCGCCCTGCCGTTTCGGCCGCAACTTCGCGTAGGAGACCTCGGGGTAGAAGTACTCGTCGTCATCGCGCGTGGCGAAGCGTAGCGTCCCTGGGTGCGGACTGGTGTCGGCGATCTTGGCGGCAAAGTAGAAGTTCTGCTCATCCCAGGCCACATACCCGAGCGCGAACCCCTTCTTGATCCCCTCGTCGAAGGTCTCCCATGGCTTCCACGCCTTCTCGGTGATGGTCGCCTTAGCGGCCTCGGCCACCCGCATCGTCTGCGGGATGGCGTCCTTCCAGTCGTCGAGCTTGCCATCGACGACAATGGTCCGACGCGAGATCCAGTTGACGCGCATCTCCTCGTGGTGTTCGGCGACCAGCCCTTGGCCCGCGTCGAAGTGCAGGTCCAGGGGATACAGGTTGGCGGAATTCGCCGCGCCGCCCGTGACCTTGACCTCGATGACCTTCATCTCGTGAGCGTCGAAGGTGACCTGCCTGGGATAGTCGAGCTCGAGACCGGCGATGGCGACGGTCAACGCGCCGCTGACCGGTCGGTTGAGGATGTTGCGCAGTTCGACCCGCATCGTCGGTCTGCTGGCGATGGGCGCGGTGAAGTCGTGGCAGCGCTTTTCGAGCGGCTCATAGCCGTCGATGCGCGCGTCCTGCACGGCTTTGCGCAGGGCATCCATCGACCCCGGTCGGCCATTGCCGCGCAGGTAGTAACCGCGCACGCTCAGCGGGATGGTGAATACGCCAGCGACCGCGGGGACCGGATTGCCATAGAAGTCGAGCAGTGTAAAGCGGTCGCCGTCAGCCGCGATCTTCATGGCACAGCCGCTGTAGGGCTGCGGGCTCAGCAGCCGCTCTGCGAGTTTTTCCCGTTCCGGTGACGCAGCGGGGGACGCGGCCAGTTCGGTGCGTAGCGCACGGTTGGCCGCCAACTCGGCGAGACTGCGGACGGTGCGGAATGCGGGCACGTCGGCGCCGTAGAAACTCATGTCTCCGAGCACCACCAGGGTTGCATCCTCCGGATCCTGGGTGCCGCTCTTCACCTCGGCGTCGAACTGCATGACGAAGGGCAAACCGCGCCACAGCAGCTTGTCGAAGGGGCGCTCGCCGATCAGGTGCTGGAACGCGCCGACGGCGGCGGCCGGACCGAAGGCATGGACGATGCTGCGCTTCCCGATGCTGCCGTCGGCATTGGTGACCGAGCGCTCGTGCATGGTGGCGACCGTGCGATTGCTCTGGATGCCGACCGCCCGGTCCTGACCGAAGCTGAACATGGTCGCGAGCACCGAGCAGACCCGGTCGTCGGTATTGCCGACCCAGCTCTCG
This sequence comes from Planctomycetota bacterium, assembly GCA_038213805.1. Classification (GTDB taxonomy): domain Bacteria; phylum Planctomycetota; class UBA11346; order UBA11346; family UBA11346; genus BOG-1363. The sequence goes on from JBBQSO010000010.1 coordinate 73,550, forward strand.
GTGTCCCAGAACAGGACCGGGTTGGGCTTGCCGTCCGGGCCCTTGCGTTCGCGCCAGGCACGCCAGTTGGTATGGGGATCGGTACCCTGGTAGTGCAGACTGACGAAATCGAACATCGGCATGAAGCGGTCGCTGCCGTCGCTGAAGAGCTTGTCCAAGCTGTTGGAGGACGAGTCGCCGCCGCCCTGCAGGACCTCGACTCCGGCCTCGCCGCGCGCAGCGCGCACGCCCTTGTCCATGGCGATGGTCAGCTCGCGGAAGCGCTCGTCATCCGCGCCCCATCCGGCGATCGAACCGCCATTCCACGGCTCGTTCCAGATCTTGACGGCGGTCACCGGTCCCTTGGGCCAGCCGAATTCGACCAGCAGCCGCTTCACGAAGGCGGTGAAGGCCTCGTCGAAAGCCGGCTGCCACACGATATCCCCGACGCCATCCTGCATCATGCCCTGGTCATCGAGATGCGGCCGGTTGCGGCCGAGCGGTGCCATCTCGCCCCCGAATTGGGCGCCATGACCGAACTCGATGCAGATCGGCAGACCGACGTCGGCGAAGCGGCGCAGCAGACGCGCCTGTTCCTGGTAGTAGGCCTCGCCATCCGGGTCTCGCGGACTGCGCGGAGACATCCCGATCCGATTTGGCGCCGCGCCCAGCCGGCGCAGCACCCGGGGATCGCTGATGTCCATGGTCAGCTTGTAGAAGCGCCGCTTCTCAAAGTCCGGCTTGAAAGTACGCGCCACGGAGGTGATGAAGAAACGGTGCGGGTGCCCGTCAACCTCGAGCACGACGGCGAATCCGCCGTTTCGGTCCGGGACCGGCGGAGCGATGCGCAGGTGCTGCACGCCCCGGGCGGGAATATCGATGGCCACGCTGGTCGCGCCGACCTCGGCGATCCGCCGCACCCCATATGCGAAGATCGTTCCATCGTGGGTCCAGGTCTCGTAGGCGATGACCACCACGCGCGCCTGCTGGGCGATCGCGGCGTCGGTGAGATTCTCGATCTGGATTTCCAGCTCGGCCTGTTCGCCGGTCCACAAGATGTTGGTCGGCTCCTTGGAACCGATGAGCTTCACCCGCAGGCCGCCATCGGTGGAGAAGGTGTCGGCCAGGTGCGCGGGGTCGGTGCCCAGGGTCTGCGCCCATTCCGCCGCCGGCAGATCGCCATGGTCTTCGCTGGACAGCAGTTCGCTGGCGGTAAGCCCGGCAGAGCAGCTGAGTGCGAGGCTGATGAGGTTGGCGGCTAAGCGCATGGGGGGACCTTGTCTCAGGAATGCACGCGGTGCAGTCGAGCAGCGGGAGCATTGCTCAGGGGCGTGGGCGCCCGACCGCAGCGGCCGGACCGCGCATGCGGGCGAGGCGATGGAGGCCGGCCACGAGTCCCAGGCCCCCTGATGGCGACCGCGCTCACCGGGTCAGCGTGACTGCGGTGAAGGTGGCGGTGGTGGAAGCGAAGGTGTGCCCCGAGGTGACGAAAAGGCCGATGCGGCTGGTCCCAGCGAAGGCCTGATCATGGGTGAACAGCGGTTCCCCCCAGTTCTTGCCGTCCGTCGACGCGTAGATGCGGATCTGGGTAGCCGACTTGGCCAGCCTGAGATGGAGCGGCAGCTTTCCTGGGGTGGTCAGCGCCTTCACCTGGTTGTCGTCAGCATCGTCGGTCTTGGTGCGCCAGCGGCACTGCAGGCCGCCGTCGATGGTCGCCTCGACCAGGAAGAAGCGACTACGCACCTGGCCCACGTCCTCGCGGATCATCAATCCCGCGACGCTGGAGGGACGTCGCGCATTCGGATAATTCGGACCACCGACATTGGGACCGAGCGTCGTCAGGCAGGCCGTCAACTCCCCATCCGCCACCAGCGGCTGGTCCAGGAAGACCCCCTGGTCCAGGTTCCGCGACCACCAGGAGGTGATGGCGTGACCGCATCCGGTCAGGGTGAAGCCATCCTTGGCCCAGACCGCCGCACCGGGGATGGGCGGGCTGCCCAGCTCATCGTAGGTCCACCCATCCGGCAAGGTCGACGCCGTCACGGTCAGGGCGCAGGTCTGCGTCACCGCGTCCACCGTGGCGGTGATCGTGCAGGTGCCGGGCTTCTTCGCCGCCACGATCGCGATCTGCTCGCCGATCTGCCGCACCTGGGCCACCGCGGGATCGCTGCTGACCCACCGCACCTGCCGGTCGAAGCTGTTCAGAGGCGCCAAGGTGGCCGTGAGCGTCGCGCGGCCGTTGGCGGGCAGGGTGAGGGTCTTCTGATCAAGCATCAGTGAGGCGACCGCGGTCTTGGCCTTGCAGGTGATCGCCTCATTCAGCTCGATGCCATTGACGACGATGCCTTCAGCCTCCTTGACCGGGGTCGCAACGAGGCGGTAGCTGTTCCACTTGGCCGGTTTGGCGACGGTGAATTCCAGGCGCTTCGCGCTGTCACCGAAGGCTGGCGCCTGGCGGCTGTCGAGACGGGTCCAGGTCGCCCCGCCGTCATTGGAGCCCGACAATTCCACGCTCGCTGGCAAACGTCCAGGATCGTTGCAGATGATGACATAGGACGTGACGAGATATTTGCGGCCATCCGCATGGCGGAATTCCATCCAGCTCGACGCTGCCTTGTCGCGCCAGCCGAGATCCTTGTCCAACCACAGGCCATTCGGATCCCGGGTGCCCGAACAGGTCGTCCGCACCATGCCGCAGCGCGCGTAGGAGAGGGTGTTGTAATTCAGATCGGTTGGATGACCCGTGCCGGCGACCATCATGTCCTCAAGCGCGGTTTCGACGTCGCGGCGGGGACGCTTCTCGTCCAGGACCAGGTAGGAATGGCCGCGGTCCACATCGCTCTTCCACAGATTCCGACCGGTGCCGGCATCGGCGGTGTTCGAGCCGCCGCTGACCACGCTGTACCAGGGCTTGGCGCCTCGCACCGCCACCAGGCAGGAGATGGGATCCCAGCTCAGCCGATCCGCGGCATAACCCACGTCGGCATACATGGCGTAGGCGATGCTCAGCGGATTGTGCTCCGGCATCTCATAGGTGACGCGGCGGCCGGAGCAGGTCGATCCCCCATCGCCATTCCACAGCACCGGCGTCGGCCACGAGGCGCAGACCAGGGCGGTCGACGGGGCATCGACCATGAAGTTGTATTCCAGGTCCTTCTCGTTCTTCGAGTCGTACGGGCGGTACTTGCCGCCCATGACCCCCAGCTCCTTGACCTTCTTGGCGATCAGCGCCGGGCCGTCGAGCGGGCTTGCCGCGTCGGCCTTGGACTTGAGCAGGTTGGCGAGATTGCGCAGCGGGCCGACCGCAACGACGGTCACGCTGTGATCGGGCTGGCTGGCCAGGATCTGCCGGTACAGGGTCACCGCGTCGGGATACGCACTGCCGGTCGCGAAGCGCCGCGGATAGCGCTCGGCGATCCAATTCGTGTACGACCCGCCATCCTTGAAGCCCGGGTCCTTGAGCGTGCCCACGGGGATCTCGGGATGTCCAAACCAAGCGTTGATCGCATCGAGCGCCGGCGCAATGCTTTTCGAAGAGATGCAGCCCATGGTCGCCAACAGCTTCGCTTCGCCACGCGCGACGGCGCCATGGAGGATGAAGAGTCCGCCGACATCGTCGCAATCTCCGCCCATGTCGGTATCGAAAATGATGTTCAAAGGCTGGTCGGCCGCAACGCACGCCCCTGCCGAGAGGCTGTAGGCGAGGATGGCCACCATGAGGCCGAGGGTCTGCGCGGTTTGGCTGGGTTGTTTCATGGATGTCCAAGCTTGGAGATATGCGGCGACGCGAGCACCTTGGAAGTCTTCTCAGACATGGCCGCCCCTCTCAGGTCGTACCACCAGTAGCCGGACCGCCGCATCACCGTGACGGAAGGCATGCGCGGCGTTCATCCGCATCATGCGCGGAATAATACCTCGCCGGGCTGGTGGACTCCAGGACATTCCACCGTCGCAAGTCCATCATCAGGTCACATTGGCGGTCTCGTCAGCCGCTCCGGTCGCCACTGATGCGAGGGTCCGCCTCACCCAGCGCCCGGGAGTGGTTCCATTCACCCGCCGGAAGCAATGGATGAAATGCTGGGTGGAACAGTACCCGCATTGCCGGGCGACGTCTTCGATGGAGATCCCGGATTCCAGCAGATCGGCGGCACGACCCAAGCGGTAGCGGCTCAACCATTGGGAAGGGGGCAGTCCGCAGGCGGCGCGCAGGATGCGCGACAGATGCTCGCGCGTCACTTTCAAATGCCTCGCCACGACGGCCATGGGAAGTGGCTGCTGCCAGCTGTCGGTGAGCATGGCCATGGCGCGTTCGGCGAGACGATCGGTCGGTGCCAAACCCCGGGCCAGCGGGTGGACGAAGCTCCAGCAGAGATCGTTCGCCTCGACCACGCTCAGGCAGCGATGCATTGGGGCAGCGCTACGGGTGATCAATTTCCCCGACCAGCGCGTGATCAGCTCTTCGCCCCCGTGGACCGGAACCACATGTCCGGCACGGGCGACGATGCCCTGCACGGCGCTGCGCATGCACTCGCCGACCAGATTCGCATAGATGAATTCCAGATGTCCGCCGTCGGGATCGCCCAGGTATTCCAGCGAGCCGTGGACACCGGCATCGTAGACCAGAGCCTGTCCCGGACCGGCCAGTATCCAGGACGATGAGCGGTCGGCGCGGCAGCGTAGTCGTCCGCGCATCAGCAATTGTACCGTCACCGACTGGCGATCCTGCAGGGCGACGTGTTCCTGGTAGCTTCCTGGCTGGCGACTCTCGTACACCACTTTCTCGCAGGTCGGCCAGCCCGCGAAGGGTTCGATGGTGGTGAAGTGGATGGGATTGATCACTGCTCGTGATGATCGGGTTTCAACCAGGTTTTCCAGCGACACTCCCATTCGCTGGTACGGCCGTGTCCACGACCCGCCAGGCACGGGTGGCCGCGGTGTGCTGGCCGGCCAGGTTACCCGCACCAGTCCACCGCAGTGAGACGTGAGGTGGTGTTCACCGCGATCCGGGGCCTGCCGGGATGGCAGCACCGCCCTTCGCCGGCAAGGGCTGCGGTGGCAGGTTGTGACCGAACACCTGGACCTCAGACAGGTTGCCCTGGCCGTTGTGCGAGCCGGAGATGACGATGCCCAGGGTCGTCAGCCGGCTGGCCGGGACGGTGATCTGCACGGGGGCGTTTCCGGCGACCTGATAGGCCTTGGCGCCGACGATGCCGGTGCTGGCAGCCACATCGCTACCGCCCCGGATCTCAGCGGTCATGTCAACCGGTCCACCCCAGGCGGAGGGGATGGCAAGGACCAGCCGTTCGACCAGCACCGGGTGGTCGAAGGTGAGCGCATACGAGCATGGGAGCGGACCTCTGCCCTGCACTTCCTTGGCGTCGCCGTTTGCGAGGAAGAGGTCACCGCCACTCGGCACCAAGCGCACGATGGCCGCGGAAACCACGTAGGTGCCGCTCGCAATCGCACTGACCTGCAAGCCCTGCTTGACCGCGACCGCCCGGATGGTGGTGGTGGCGGTCACCGGCACCGGTCCCAAGTAAGGCGTGCCGCTCGTGGCGGTCGGAACCGAGCCATCGGTGGTATAGCGTATGGCCGCTCCGCTGGTCGGACTGCTGAGGCCCACTTCCAGGGCCGCACTGTAGGTGTCGGGGGCGCAGGCGAAGACCGGTGCCGCGGTGGTGGTGGTGATCGCATACAATCCGCTGGCGACACCGCTGACGGGCCGGCCACCGGCATCGGGTACCGCGATCGCCTTGAGGACGGTCCGCGCGGCGAGGGCCAATGGCGCCTTGTAGACCATCCCCGTGGCTGCCGTGGGTTCACTGCCATCGGTGGTGTAGCGCACGGTGGCGCCGTGGACCGGGACGCTCAGCGTGACCACGGTCGTGCCATCGAACGAGCCGGGTCCGGGGCTGAATGACGGCATGGCGGCCTTCGCCTGGATCCCATCCTTCATGCGGTACATCAGGTCTTTGAGGAACCCATCGTCTTCGACGAAGATCAGGTATTCCCCGTCGCTGCGTTGAAAGGCGCTGATGCCGTAGGGGATGTCGACCCAACCCTGTTTGGAGCCGACCTCCGGACCAGGCTTGAGCTCCGTGACGAGCCTGCCATCGGCCTTGCTGAAGGCGTACACCGCATTGTGACGACGGCATTCCACGGCGAAGATGTAGTCGCCGGCCATGCAGACTGATTTGCAGAAGAGATCCTTGGGGACGTCCATGGGTATCTCGACCTCCCACGCTGGTTTGCGGTTTCCGGCGCTCCAGTCATTGATGCGCACCAGGGCATGTCCCACCACGCCACCGCCATAGCCGTTCATCGATGGATACTTCTGACTGTAGCCGGTGAGGTACATGACATCGGTGGGCTGATCGTAGAGCAGCATGTTCACCGCCGTCAGCGCAGCAGGGATCTCGACCTCCTCAACCCCTTCGAAACGGTACATCGGTGTGCCGTTGCGGTCCAAGCCACGGCAGGGGAAACTGCGGATGTGCTTCGTGGCGACATTCAACGTCCACACGGTTCCCGTGACATCGACGTACCATGTCCAGGCCGCCGTGTCCGCGGCCGGCTTGGGGGGTTGGCTGAATTCTCCGGCATCGAACCGGCCATCGCCATTGGCGTCAACCCACAACCATTCGCCCCGCACGGGACGGTTGGGTGGCCAGTCGCCCTTGGTCTCCTTGGCGCCGAAGAGCGCGCAGGGGATCGCGATCTCGCCATCGGTGGTGGGGTTGAAGCGGTACACGGCCGGCGGCTCGCCGTACATACCGGTCTCGTAGAGGAAGGTCCTACCCTCGATGACCCGGGTGAAAACCGTGCCGAGCGATGAGTGCAGGCGTGCGTCCTGGGGGTATTTGAAGCGGTTGAGCGTGCATGCACGATAGGACCATTCCGTGCCCGGACGGGTCTTCGTGAGGTCCAGGCCGAAACGCTCGAACGCGCCGTAGACCACGTCCTCCCTGTTCGGGAGCGCATCGACACAATCAGCGAACAACACGGAATGCAGCGCCCACAGGCGTTCGCCACTGGGTGAGTATGCCTCGAGTCCGGTGCCTGCGCAGGCGACATAGATGTTGCCCTGCTGGTCGACGCCCACGCCCGATGGCTGGTTGAAGCGCAGCGGGCCCTCCAGCCCGGCCGTTCCGGCGAGAATTCCCCCGGTCGTTCCGAAGGTGGCAGCGGCGATGGGCCGGGTGGTGATGTCACTGTAGATGAGGATGTTCTGGTCCACCCCTGCATTGGTCAGCAGGATGCGGTTGCGGAAACGATCGACACAGAAGTCACCGGGCACGACGCCCTCAGGGATGATGATCTGCTGTGGTTGCAGGACCCCGGCGGCCGAATACCGGATGAGCTTCGCCGGAGCCGTCGCGTCCCCAGGCTGGAGCATCCATACAAAGCCATCCTGGTCAGCGTCGAGTCGGCCCAGGCGTTCCGCACGCCAGCTGCGCTTCACCGTCTGCCCGTTCAGTGGCAACTGATAGACCCTGATCGTTCCGGAATGGGTGTCGGCTGCGAACAGCTCGTCCTTGAAGACGGCCAGACCGACCACCGGCTTGTTTTTGCAGTCGCCCGACGTCACCACTTCCAGGCAGCTCTTGTCGTACTGGACGCCTCCGGGGAAGCCGGATGGATGACCATCATAGGCATAGCGTTTGATCTCCTGCTGTGCCTGGTCCTTCGCCACTCCGCCAAACGACCCGTCCTGGACGATTGAGAAATAGAAGTGTTGGGGGCCCGTCGCGACGATCGCATTGGAGCCGCGTCCCCAACCACCGGTCCCGGATTCGAGCCCCCTGCCCAGCATCACCCCATTCTGGAAGACGCAGATATTCGTGCCGCCCTCATCCCAGCGGGTCGTCGCCACCACCTTGCCATCGGGGGTCACCGCCAGATCGGTGATGTCCTGAAGGATGTGGTCCTCGGGGATGCCGTTGGTGTTGCCCAGCCACGACGTCGAGTAGGAGACCGCCGCCTGGGCCGATCCGGTGGCGACCAGCCACAGCTGCGCGGCGGCGACCCACCAGCATGGCAAAGCGCGGCGGGAGAGGTGGCGGGCCATGATGGGACTCCTTGGTTTGCCGAAGCGCTTCCTGATCATCTGGGCACCGTACTCCCGGCCTTGCACCCATGGCGGTTGGCTGGAGCTGAACGGACGAATGCGATGGAGGTGGCCCTGTTCGGGAAGCTGCGAGTGACGGTAGACATGCAGGCGACCCGTCCCGGAGATGATCGCTCCATATGATGCAGATGACCCGCTTTGAATCGATTGCGCATGTTCTTCACCTGTGACCTTGGAGACAAGGGCGGCGCTCCGAGCCAGTTACGTGTTTGTGATCCCCGATGCGGGTGAAATCCCGGGATGTGGACGCGCATAAAGGGTATCACGCCCCATGCCGCGGTGGGCCAGATTCCGCCCCGGACCACAGAGCAGATCATCTCTGAGCAGATGCGCCCTTTCCAACCTCACCGCCGCGACCCGGTAACCGCTCTGCGCATGCTGCGCGGGGTCTGCTATGAGCATGCGCATGAACCTGCTGCGGTACGCGTGCCGGCCACCTGCATTGGTGGGTGGCAAAAGCTGCCGGTGGCCTTGGACTAGGCCCAATGGCGTTCACTCATCACCCGCCCCTCTGGACGGACCTTCCGAAGGGCACCTTGGACACCCTGGGAGCGCGCCGATTTGGGCGAGGTGAATAGGAAAATTGTCGGAAACTGCGGTTGCACCGCTCCGTCATCTCGACGATAGGACGCCCTTGGAGAAGCTCATCGATCAGATCGGCAGCATGTCGGAGGCAATCCGCTCGGACCACCCGTCGTCCGGCGAGAGTGCCTTCCGCCTCGGCCTGCATGGCCGAGGCAAGGGCCATCCATATGAGCGAGGCTGCGATCTCCAGTTCACACCCAGAGGGACTCCCGTTCGATGAGGGCAGCGAACGGTCTACGGCTGGGAAACCCCACGATCCATGATCGCTGCATCGCCTGGAATAAGCCACAGCGCAGGGTGCGCTCGGGCGTGATATATGTGCTCATAAGGCCGGAGATCCGGACCCTTTAATCATGTCAATATCGGTCTTTACCGTGGTTTATCAGGGTTTTAGAGTGAACGCCATTGGGTCTAGTCGATGTCGCCCGCTCCGCGGGCTCATTCCCGGTTACGCCAGCGTCGCCTCCGGGTTCACGACCTGGGCAGGATCACCGCCCCTCGACCCCATAGATCCGCACCCGCTTCAGATGCAGGAACCCCTCCCCCGCAAGCGCGAACCGCACATAGCGTGCCGCGACCGGCGCCGGCAGCGTCGCATGCCAGGACGGCGCAGCCCCACCTGCGCTCCAGATCGCGCTCCACGTCTTCCCATCCAGCGAGGCGCTCGCCACCAGGCTGGCCGCGCGCTCCTGGATCTCCGCGCGCGGATCGTCGCGGTTTATCACCACCAGACCGGCGATGCGGCACGGGCGGCCGAGGTCGATGGTCACCCTCGGCGCAACCTCTTGCTTCGTGTGGAAGGCGAAGGGATCCGGACCATCGGCGCCGTCGAGCAGGCGGCCAGAACCGGCGTCGAGTTGCGAACTCGCGGCATACGTCGCACCGGCGGAGAGCAACACCATGCCCGGCAGGTGCGCCGGGTCCGGATCGGCGTCGGCGGTGGCGCGCGCGGTCTCCCAACCGGCGATGATGTAGCGCGGCTTGGCGAACGGCCCGCTGCGCTGCACCGTGCCACCGCCGGCGGCGGTCCAGGCCAGCGTCACGGTGGTGCGATCGCCACGTTCCGCAGCCAAGGTCTCGCCGTCGTCCTCAAGCAGCGTCGCCGGGGCCGGGGTGTCGCCGTACACGCGGCAGGTCAGGGCGAAGACGGTGTCGGCGGCGACGTGCTCGAGCGGCTCGGCGAGCGGCACGATGCTGCCGGCGCGCACGAAGATCGGGATCTCCTCCGCCGGCGCGGCGATGCGCACCGTGCGGCCGCCCGCCCAGCGGCGCGCACCGGCGAGGTCGTACCACTCGCCCGCGGGCAGCCACACGTCGCGCGCGCTCTCGCCCGCGAACAACGGGGCGACCATCAGGCTTGGCCCCACCAGCCACTGGTCCTCGACCGCGCGCGCCGCGCGGTCATCGGGGAAATCGGTGACCAGGTGGCGGAAGGGCGGCGTGCCGCGCCAGCGGTAGTCGGCGAAGGCGGCGTACAAGTACGGGATCAGGCGCATGCGCAGGGCGAACAGCGCGCGCACCTGGGCGGTGGCGCGGTCGGCCTCGGGCATGCGCTCACCGCGGTTGTTGCGCTCCTTGTCGATTTGGAACCACGGCGGGTGCGCCAGATACCAGGAATTGATGCATGCCATCGGCGAGAAGATGGTGGTCTCGACGCGGCGCAGCAGTTCGTCGACGCTGCCGCTCTCGCGCACCTCGGGCGTCCACAGCAGGCCGCTGAAGCCGGCGGAGAGCAACGCGCGCACGTAGGCGCGGTGGTCGTAGGTGTCGCTGTAGAGCACGTAGGGCAGCGGCGCCGCGAAGCTGTGCGACTGCCGCACCAGATTCCAGCTGCGGCGGTCGGCGTGCGCCGAGACCGCGAGCATGGTGCGCTGGTAGAGCACGCCCAGCAGCTGGTGCATCTGCTCGCCATCCAATCCGGAGGGGAAACGCGCGAACTCGGGGAAGCTCCACGGCTGCGCGCCGGCCGGCTGGTTGTCGCACTCGTCGAGCTTGAAATCGGTCACCAGCCCGTGCGCGACCTGCGCGATGTGATGCTCGGCGAACAGGCGGCGCGCCTCGGGCAGGGAGAAGTCCGGTACCAGCCCGCCCCACACCCCGTAGTCACCGCTCAGCGGCAGCAGCGGCGCGTGCAGCGGCGACGCGGGGTTGGTGAAGCAGTGCTCCCACAGGTTGACCGCGTAGCCCATGCCCTGCATGGCGCGCAGGAAGGCCTCGGGATCGGGGAAGCGCTCCGGCGACCACGCGAAGGTGCAGGAGTAGGCGTGCGTCTGCCAGCCCGGCTCCACCCCCCACATGTCGCAGGGCATGTGCTGCGCGCGCAGTTCGCCGGCCAGCTCCAGGCTCTGCTGCGCGGTGAACGGCCCCATGCCGCGGTAGTGGATGCCCAGGCCGTGCAGCGGCGGCAGCGCGCCACCACCGGCGAAGCAGGTCGAGCGGCGCAGCGCGTCGAGCATGGTCGGCCCGGCGAACTGGAAGACCGTGACGCCCTGCGCCACCGGCACCGCGAAGCACAGGCTGCGCCCGTGCGCCGCGCGCGCGGCGTAGAGCTGGCCGGTGCTGGTCGCGATCGCAGCGGCGGCCGCCGTGCCCGTCGGCGGTGCGCCGGCCGGCTCGAGATCGTCGAGGTAGGCGCTGACGTAGCGCGCCGAATCGACCAGGATAGCGCGCCCCTTGGTGGTGATGCAGAACGGCACCGGCGCGTGCGAATCGCCGTTGTCGGCGTCCGGCGCATCGCTGGCGCGCAGGAACAGCCGGCGGTTGGCCGGGTGCAGGACGTGCATCTGCAGTCCGAATCCGTACACCTCCTCGTCCTGGTCGAGCGGGATGAGGATGGTGCAGCCGCGCGCCTGGCGCGCGAAGCCGAGGCTGGCGACCGGGAAAGGCGGCTCGGCCACCGCGGGCAGGGCGGCGAGGCCAGGCAGTTCCGGTGCGCGCGCGCGGAAGCCGCTCGGCACCAGCGCCTCGGGGTCGCCCCAGGTGCAGGACCACACTCCGGGCGCGACCTGCTGCGGCGCCGCATCCTGGGCGCCCGGGCAGAGCGCCGCGCACGCCCACACAGCGAGCAAGGCGAAGCGTCGGCGGAGTCGGGCGTGGTGCATGGCGTTCCCAGGGAGGGCGGGCCAGCGATGCTGGTGGGGAGGTGGCGTCGCGCCAGGGAGCATCCGGGATCCGGCGAGTCCGCGCCCGGTCAGCAAGATTCAGACCGTGGAACCCTCTCTTCACCCATGACCTTGCAGCGACCACCAGCTGCGCTACGGCCTATCACATCGCTATCGTTGGCCACGTCACGGAGCCAAGCATGTCCCTGCCTTCCTGCCCCTCGGTCCGCCTCCTGGCTCACGCCTGCGTGTGCCTGACCGCGCTGGTGGTTGCCGGCTGTGGCAACGCGCCCGCAGGCGCGGCCCGTGCGCCGGCCGCCGCCCGCCCCACCCTCGACATCCCCAAGGCCACGCGCACGCCGCTCGTCGACGCCAGCGCGGACGACCCCGCCTGGCTGGGTGCGCCGCAGGTCGACGCGCTCACCCTCGCCACCGGCTCACCCGCCGCAGCGCCGTATCCCACCACCGTCGCCCTGCAGTGGGATGCGGAGTTCCTCTACCTGCGCTTCACCTGCCGCAGCGACCTGATCGACGCGCCCTACGACGAACGCGACGCCAACCATCACGAGGGCGACGTGGTCGAGGTCTTCCTCGACCCCAAGGGTGACAGCCGCCAGTGGATCGAGATCCAAGTCACGCCCCGCAACCGCATCCTCGACAACCTGCTGCTGCTCACCGCCGACCCGGTGTCGCGACCCGACGGCCGCCTCGCCGAAAGCGTCTTCCCACGCGACTGGTGGGCGGACCGCGCGTGGAACCTCGACGGCCTGCGCACCGCGGCGCGCGTGGTGGTGGTGGGCGGTACCATCACCGGATGGGTGGCTGATCTCGCCATCCCCGCGGATCCCACGCTCAAGCGCCTCGCGCGGACCACCTTCGCGCCGATGACCATGCGCATGAACCTGCTGCGCTACGAGTGGCGCCCACCGGCGCAGGTGGGCGGGAAGAAGCTGCTGGTGGCGATGGACTGGGCCACAGTGGTCGACGGCTGCCCGCATTTCTCGCCGCAGGCGATGGGGGTGGTGCGGCTGGTGGAGTGAGCACCACCCGCTCACGGCAGCGCGAACGGCAGCGCCGCGATCAGCGCGCCCATAGCCGGATCGGTGACGCTGTCCGCGCCGCTCTCGACGTGGCCGGCGAAGCGCCACGCGCAGCCAGGCAGGTCGGCGCTGGTGACAGTGAGGTCATACCAGCCCCGGCTGGCGGTCAGGTCCCAACGGTCATCGCCGCTCGCACCCGCCGCGACGGCGCAGGTGTGCGGCGCCTGCGCGCCGTAAGCGTTCGCACTCACCGTCAACGTGCGCGCCGCCCCGCCGCGGTTGCGCGCCGTCAGCACGATGGCCTTGCCCGACGGGTCGTAGGCGGCGTTGAGCTCTGGAAGGTCCAGGGTCGCAGCCAACGCACCATGGAAGCAGCGGAAGAAGCCACCCGGACCGGTGACCGTCAGCTCGCAGCCGTCCTGGTTCGCCGGCACGGTCAATACGCCATCCATGGTCTTTCCCGCCTCGACAGTGAAGTGCAACGGCTCGCCGAGACCTGGCCCCGGATGCACCTGGAACACCGCACCCACCGCGCCGCGATTGGCGAAGGCGATGGTGACGGTACGCGCGTCGCCAGCGACGCGGACGTCCGCGTGCAGCGCGTAGGGCAGTGGCCGTGCGGGGCGCGTGCCCGGCTTCTGCGCCGGGGCGGTCTGCTGGGCCGGCACCGGCGTCAGCGCCACCGTCTTGGTCTCCGGCGGCGTGGCGATGAAGGTCCGGGTGTCGGGCAACGCCACCGCACCAGCGTGCGGCGTGCGGAAGTCGAAGGCGCTGGTCAGATCGCCGCACACGGCGCGGCGCCAGGCGCTGATGTTCGGCTCCTGGACGCCGAAACGCGTCTCGAGGAAGCGGATCACCGAGGTGTGGTCGAAGACCTGCGAGCACACCCAGCCGCCCCGGCTCCACGGCGAGACCACGGTCATCGGCACGCGCGCGCCCAGGCCGAAGGCGCGCCCGTCGCGGTGGATCTCATCAGCCGCCGCGACCGTCGACGCGCCGACGGTGCCGTTCAGCGACGGTGGCATCGGCGCGTTGACGTGGTCGAAGAAGCCGTCGTTCTCGTCGTACATGATGAACAGCGCGGTGCGGCTCCACACCTCGGGATCGGCGGTAAGTGCATCGAGAGCGCGCGCCATGTACACTGCACCGTAGGCGGGCGGGAACTGCGGGTGCTCGCAGCAGCCCCACGGCGGCGTCAGATAGACGACCTGCGCGAGCTTGCCCGCCTTCACGTCGGCCTGCAGATCGTCGAGGGTGCGCACCGCGTTGCCGCGCGCGACCAGCTCGGAGTCCGCGTGCGCCACATGGTCGAAGGGCGGGAACCACTCCAGCGCGTTGAGTCCGCCGTTGCTGGCGCTGAAGAACTCGCGCCCCGAGGCGCGCGAGTTCTGGTACAGCTGCCAGCTGATCCCCGCCTGCTGCAGGCGCTCGGGGTAGGTGGTCCACGGCAGCTGGTAGGGCTTGTTGCCGTTGTCGATGCGCGCCGGCTCCGCGCGCCCCTGGCCGTTGGTGCCGGTCATCAGAAACATGCGGTTGGGCCTGGTCGGCCCGGCCAGCGAGCAGTGGTAGGCGTCGCAGATGGTGAAGGCGTTGCCGAGCGCGGCGTGGAAGGGGATGTCGGCTTCCTGGTAATAAGCCATGCTCAGCGGCGACTTGGCCTGGGCCCAGCGGTCGGCGCGACCACGGTTCACCGCCTCGTGGCTGCTGCCCCAGTCGTGCGGCAGCCCCGCGAAGCAGGCCGCGCGCGCCACCGGCGTGGGGTGCAGCGGGTAAGGCAGGATGTGGCCATCGGCGTGCTGCGCGTGCGGCTGGTGGAAGACCGTCAGCGGGCGCGTGCCGGCCGCCCCGTAGAGCGGCGCGGGCCGCGGATCGCCAAAGCCGCGCACGCCGGGGAAGGATCCGTAGTAGTGGTCGAAGGAGCGGTTCTCCATCATCAGGATGACCACGTGCTCGACGTCGCGGATGGTGCCGGTCGGCGACGAGGCGGGAATCGCCGCGGCGCGGCGGATCGCCTCGGACAGCAGTGGTGGTCCGCACGCGGCCAAGGCGGCAGCGGCGCGGATGAAGCGGCGGCGCGTGGTCATCGGCGGTCTCCTCGTAGGATGGCTGGCGGCAGACGTCCAGGCGGGCAGCCCGTGGTTGGGCAGGATGCGCACATGGTAGGTCGCTTCCTTCGCTGTGGAGCAGCCCGGGGCTGTGCCACCGCAGGCCCAAAGACACACCCAGCAGGTCCAGGGTGACGGCTGATGGCATTGCGGGTCCTGGCGTATTCCTGTCACCTATTCCCCACTTCCACATCATGAACGGGTGCCGACCGTCGAGGTAGCACTTGAGTCTTGCCTCCGACCACCACTGCGAATGCCCCCCAACCATGCCGACCATCCGCTCCAGCCTAGCCGCTTCGTTGTCCATCCTGGCCTGCTGCACAGCGTTGCCCTGCGCGGTCGCCGCCGACGCCAAGCCCGCCAAGGAGGCGCCACTGCTGCTGATCGAGGACTTCGAAGGCACCGCGGCGGGCAAGATCCCCACCGGCTTCACCAAGACCGGCGCGGTGTCGGTGGTCGAAGATGGGTTCCACGGCGGCCACCACGCACTGCGCATGGACGCCGCGGTGAACGGCGCGCGGCGCATCACCATCGCCGACCCGAAACTGATGGCCGCGCTCGGCGGCGAGCACTGGGGCCGGCTGTACTTCAAGGTGCAGATGCCGTCGCCGCTGCCGCATGGCGAGGGCAAGTTCCCGGTCATCCACTCGACCCTGGTCAGCGGCGCGGCACAGAGCCCGCTGTTCAAGGATGCGATCGAGGTGCGCGTCCTGGATGCGGTGATGGGACCGAAGGGGACCTTCCAATACATCTACAACGTGCAGCCGCGCAAACGCCCGGAGTTCGCAGTCGGTAGCAAATACGATTACACGTACACCGACGCGTGGACGCTGGCCGAATGGCACGTCGATTTCGCCACCCAGACCTACCAGTGTTTCGTGAACGGCGCGGAGATCCCCGGCGCCGCCCTGGCCAAGGGCGCCGGCAATTTCGCGGGCGCTGAGATCCCTGAGCTCTTCGAGAGCCTGTCCTTCGGCTGGACCAACTACCAGAAGGCCGAACCCGGCTTCGTCGGCTGGATCGATGACATCGCGCTCAGCAAAGAGCGCGTCGGCACGCGCGGGCTGGTGGTCGAGAAGAGGAAGAAACCGTAGTCGGGAAGGCGCGCCCCGAAACCTTTTCCACGCAGGACGCGCTCACCTCGACTGTCGGAAGACCCTAGACCCTAGGTATCGAGACCTGGAGTTGGCTGGTGATGCGCGGGAAACCCTCGCCAACCCCGGAAGCCGAATGTCTTCCCTAGGGTCTAGGGTCTAGGGTCTAGGACCTTCGCCGTAGGCGCCCTCACTCCGGCAGCGGCTGCACCTTGATGTTGCGGAACGACACCGCGCCATGATCGCCCTGCAGCGAGATGTGGCCCTTGCCGGCCTTGGCGAAGCCGGGCATGCCGGCGAACTTGCTCTTGGCGACGCGCGCATTGAAGTCGTCGCTGCCGAGCACGTAGGTGAAGTAGCTGACGCCGTTGATGATGTGCTCGCACTTCTTCGGGCTGATCAGCAGGGTGACGTGGTTCCACTCGCCGGCGGGCTTGGTCGCGTCCAGGATCTTGCTGGTCTTGGGGTCGATGGGCGGCTGGTAGAGCGCGTACAGCCAGCCGCAGCGCTGCGGGTCGCCGGCCTTGACGTTGTCCTCGAGCTGGAACTCGGGACCGGTGGCCCACACCGCGTTGCCGGCGTCGCTGACGTGGTACATGATGCCGCTGTTGCCGCCCTCGGAGATGTTGAAGTCGAGGTCGAGCTGGAACCAGGTGAACTCGTCGGCGCACACGATGTCGCCGGCGTTGTGCGGATCGACGCAGGCCATCGCGCCATCCTTGACCTGCCAGCCGGGCTTCACGCTGTCAGTCTTGAAGTTGTGCCAGCCGGTGAGGTCCTTGCCGTTGAACAGCAGCTTGGCTCCGGCGGCCTTCTCGGCGTCGGTCAGGGTGTTCTCCTCGGCCACTGCGGTGGACAGCATGGTGGTCACGAGCAGGGCGGCGATGGTGGCGGCGATGGTCTTCATGCGGGTGCGATCCTGGATAGGTGGTTGGTCGGTTCGGTACGGAGGCACGGTGTTTAGCCGTTACGGGTGCGCCTGTCCATCCGTTGCAGGCACTACGCCCCCCCTGCGTGCATGTTGCATGCCAATGCACCATAGACGGCTTGGACGACCGGCTCCGGCACCGCGGCGGGCATTACGGAGGTGACCCGAGCTTCCGCTGCGGCATGGCTTTGCAGACCGCAGCGGGAAGTCCGTCGACAGCGGCAGGGGCGGGCGACTTGCGGAATCACGCCTACCGGTATGATGACGGGCCGACCGTGCACCGCACCGAGATAGTACCATGAAGAGCATTTGCATTCCCATCCTCCTGGCCTGCGCCTGCTGCATCCAGGCCGCCGAGTTCTACAGCGTCTTCCCGCTCCCGCTCCCTCCTGGTCTCACCCTCGGTAGCGACGACTTCCCGTTCCCGACGGCTATCAGCCACACCGGCGACGAGGTGCTCTATGCGGTGCGCAACCGCCGCACCGGCGCTAGCGTCTGGTTCGCCTACTCGACCACCTACGGCCAGACCACCGCGCTCGGGAGCGCGGTTCCCGGCTACCAGCACCTCGAACTGACCTCAATCGACGCCTCCGGGGCCGTGGTCGGGCGTGCATGGAGCACCAACGCGCAGGGCGTGGTCACCGCCCAGGTTCCGGTGGGTTCATTCAATGGCGAGCCGCTCGCTCCCTTCGGGACATTGAGCGGGCGGTGCGAGTGCATCAACGACAGCGCCGACTGCTTCGGCCAGGCCCATCCGGGCGCACCGGACTTCGCCACCGGCGCGACCGCGCGCGCCGCCTTCTGGATCCCGCAACTGGCCCCCACCACGGCCTACCCGCTCAGCACGACCGTGCTGAAGGACCGCCCGGCACTCATCGCGTGCTTCGCTCCGCGCACCATCCTCTACCCCGGGGGCGGGTCGTACACCAATGGCGACTACCTCGCCGGTACCCACGTCACCGCCACGGGGACGCCCGGATTCTGGCGCTACCTGCGCCCGGTGGGCAGCGGCGCGGTGCTCGATGTGGTCGCCGCGCCCACCGCGCTGCCTCCTGGCTACGTCGCGGCCGCGCTCGCGCCGACCGCCGCAGCGAGCGGCCTGAGCGTGACCGGGGTGGCCACCTGGCGCATCGGCCACGACGATGACGCGACCTTGCCAACGCTCTCGTTCCTGAGCAGCACCGGTGCCACATCGACGCTCATCCCGCCGCCACCCGGACCGGCCCGCAACGTCATCCGCTGCACCGGCGTCGCCGACGTCCAGGACCGCGTCACTGCCGTCGGCTCGGCCAAGCACCGCACCGGCAACCCCGCCACCGGCAGCGACAGCGACGCGGTCGCCTGGATCTGGACTCCTGGTGACATCCAGGCGACCCTGCTGCAGTCGCGCGTGCCGCTGCCCGCGACGCCGCGCCTGGGCGCGAACGCCAACTCCATCTCGATCGGGGACCAGTCCCTCGGTGGCCAGATCATCTGCGACGGCTGGGACCCCGCGACCACCACCACCACCACCGCCGATCGCCGCATCCTGCTGCTGACACCGCTTCCCAGCGTGCAGCTCTCGCTCAGCCGCGCGACCATCGCCGAGAACGACCAGGGCTACGTCGAGGTCGACGTCGTGCCCAGCGCAACCGCCGCGAACAGCCTGTGGCCGCTCGATATCACGCTCGTCCTCGGCGGCACCGCGGTCCTCGGCACCGACTACCAGGTCACGGACCTCAATGGCGAATTGCTCAGCGTGAGCGGGAACCGCGTGGTGGTGCGCAACGGCTACGTCCAGGCCGGCACCGCCTTCGCACTCACCCCCCGCGACAACACCACCGCGGGACCGGACAAGACCATCACCATCACGGTCGATCCCACCGGTTCCGGCTATCTGCCCACCAACGCCTACCTGCCTGGTACCGTGTCCACCGCCACTACGACCATCGTCAACGACGACTTCGCCCCGGCCATCACCGGCCAGCCGGCCGATGCGACGGTGGCCAGCGGCGCCACCGCGAGCTTCGCCGTGACCGCGACCGGCAGCGGTCCGCTCGCCTACCGCTGGATGCGCAGTGGCGCGACCATTGCCGGTGCGACCGCGGCCACCTACACCACCCCGTCGACCGCCAGCAGCGACGACCGCGCGACCTACAGCGTGCAGGTCACCGGCCGCCTAGGCACGGCTACCTCACGGGCGGCCCTGCTGAGCGTGCTGCCGGTGCCCACCGGCACCGGCCTCACCGCCGCCTACTTCGCCAACCAGAACTTGGTCGGGATCCCGACGCTCGTCCGCCAGGACGCGCGCGTCGACTTCAGCTGGGGCGCAGCGGCCCCCGACGCGGCCCTGCCCGCCGACCATTTCAGCGCGCGCTGGACAGGTCAGGTGCAGGCGCGGGCGGGCGGCACGTACACTTTCTCCACACTCAGCGACGACGGGGTGCGGCTGTGGATCGGTGGCCAGAAGGTCATCGACAACTGGACAGCGCACGCGCCCACGACCAATATCGTCCAGCTGACGCTCCAGGCCGGTGCCAGTTCCGCGATCGTCCTTGAGTACTTTGAGAACACCGGCGGCGCGACCGCGCGCCTGTCGTGGGCCGGACCGGGCTTCGCCACCGAGACCATCCCAACCGCACAGCTCTACCCGTTGCTTCCGACCGGCACCGGCACCGGACTGATGGGCGCCTACTTCGCCAACCAGACTCTGTCCGGCAGCAGCGCCTTGACCCGCACCGATGCGCAGGTGGACTTCGCGTGGGGCGCCAACGCGCCCGCGGTCGGCCTGCCGGCCGACCACTTCTCCGTGCGCTGGAGCGGCGTGATCGCCGCACGCACCAGCGGCCTGCACACCTTCACCACCACCAGCGACGACGGCGTACGGCTGTGGATCGATGGCCAGAAGCTCATCGACAACTGGAGCAACCACGGCGTCACCGCGAACAGCGGCCAGATCGCCCTGCTCGCCGGCACCTCCTACCAGCTGACCATGGAGTTCTACGACAATACCGGCAGCGCGACGGCGCGTCTGGCGTGGGCGGCCACCGGCCTGCCGCCTCAAGTCGTTCCGGCCAGCCAGCTCACTCCGCAACCGGCCGCGGTGGCGATGCTGGGGGGCGGCAGGGGCTTCTTCGCCACGGAGCTGCCGGGACGCTGAAGGGCCGCGCGGCGCTCCCGCGCGGCCCTGCCTTCAGGACAGCCCTTCCAGCATGCCCTTGCTGTCACCGAACGCATCGAGCGGACAGCCGGCGCGCGCCGCCATGCCCAGGAACAGATCGCACATGTTGCCCT
>JBBQSO010000011.1:0-88688 GCA_038213805.1 Planctomycetota bacterium
TGGACCGCATGGCGCGACGAGTCAACCATGTGGAAGCGGTGCTACCCGACTTCCGGACTTCCGGACTTCCGGACTTCCGGACGGCGCCCGCCCCGGGCGCCTGAGTGGCCATCGACGTCTTCAAAGGCATGAACGACTTCCAGCGCGAGGCCATCGCGCACCTGGAAGGGCCGCTGCTGGTGGTCGCGGGCGCAGGCTCGGGCAAGACCCGCGTCATCACCCACCGCATCGCCAACATCATCCAGCACGGCGTGCGCCCGGACCGCGTCCTGGCCATCACCTTCACCAACAAGGCCGCGGGCGAGATGCAGGAGCGCGTCGAGCGCCTGATGGGCCTCAAGACGCCGTGGATCACCACCTTCCACAGCGCCGGGCTGCGCCTGCTCAAGCTCGAGAGCGCGCGCGTGGGCTTCGCCCATCCATTCTCGGTGATGGACGAGGACGACCAGAAGCGGCTCTACAAGCGCATCTTCAAAGAGCTCAAGCTCGACCCCAAGATGGTCGACCCGCGCAAGATCATCTGGCGCATCAGCCAGTGGAAGAACCAGCTCGTCGACGTCGCGAAGTTCGAGCCCAATGACGACATCGACATCTGGGCGCAGCAATGCCACGTCCTCTACGCGAAGCTCTGCCAGGAGGAGTGCCTGGTCGACTTCGACGACCTGCTGGTCAAGCCGGTGCGCCTGCTCGAGAACGACGAGGAGCTGCGCCGCAAGTACGTCGACCGCTTCCCCTACATCCTGATCGACGAGTTCCAGGACACCAACCAGGTGCAGTACCGGCTGATCCGCCTGCTCGGCAGCCACGGCAACATCTGCGCCACCGGCGACCCCGACCAGGCGATCTACGGCTGGCGCGGCGCCGACATCGAGAACATCCTCAACTTCGAGAAGGACTACGACCCCTGCAAGACGGTGCTGCTCGAGGAGAACTACCGTTCGACCAAGGTCATCCTGCGCGCCGCCCAGGGCGTGGTGTCGCACAACACCAAGCGCAAGGACAAGACCATTCGGACCAACAACGATGAAGGCCGCCCGCTGCTGCTGCTCGCTGTCGATGACGAGGTCGACGAGAGCCTGGCGGTGGCCGCGGCCATCGACCGCATGCAGCAGAAGCAGGGCCGGCACCTCTCGGACATGGCGGTGTTCTACCGCACCAACGCCCAGTCGCGCGTGCTTGAGGACGGCCTGCGCCGGCGTGGCATCCCCTACCGCATCGTCGGGGGCACGCGCTTTTACGACCGCCGCGAGGTCAAGGATCTGCTCGCCTATCTCAAGCTGCTGATCAACCCCGCCGACCGCGTCAGTCTTGAGCGCATCGCCAACATCCCCAAGCGCGGCCTGGGCGAGGCGACGCTGGAGCAGCTCTTCGGCATCGCCGACGACGAGGGCCTCGGCATCTACGAACTGCTCGAGGACGACGTGCTGCTTGATCGTGTCGCGGTCGGGCGCGCGGCCAAGCCGATGAAGGACCTGGCGCGCGTCTGGCGCCTGCTGCGCAAGCTGCCGCTCGGCAGCCCGTCGGCGTGCGTGCGCGGCGTCATCGAGCTGACCGGCCTCGAGCAGCACTACGTGGCCACCGAGGAGGCCGGCGAGGGCCAGGAGCGCATCGCCAACGTGCGCGAGGTCATCACCGCCGCCGAGCAGTACCACGAGAACCACCCCGAGGGCGGCCTGCCCGGCTTCCTTGAGCTGGTCGCGCTGGTCACCGATTCGCAGATCGTCGATCGCAGCGAGCAGCCTGATCAGGTGACGCTGATGACGCTGCACGGCGCCAAGGGCCTGGAATTCCGCTTCGTGTTCATCACCGGCTGCGAGGACGGCGTGCTGCCGCTGCAGCGCATGGGCCAGACCGCCGACCTGGAGGAGGAGCGCCGTCTGATGTACGTCGGCATCACGCGCGCGAAGGAGGAGCTGTACCTGAGCCGCGCGCGCTGCCGCATGCAGTACGGACAGACCTTCCGTAACGACCCCAGCCTGTTCCTCTCCGAGATCCCCGAGGACTGCTTCGAGACCAAGGACGCCAGCGGCCGCCGCATCCTACCTACGGGCGAAACCGTCAAGGGCAGCGCGCGCGTCGAGGCGCCCGGTACGCGCGTCCAGGAGCTGGTCGGCAAGGCCGCGCTCGACCGCGCCATGGCCATGGGCCTGACCACCGGCCTCGACCTGAAGGACGCTTCGCGCAAGGAGCGCAAGGCCTTCTACGACGCGCCGCTGGTGTTGGAGGGCGATCCCTATCAGCCCGGCGAGCGCATCCTGCACAGTATATTCGGCCCCGGCGAGGTGATGGCGATGAAGGGGCCGCAGGAGAACCGCACCATACTCATTCAATTTGACGTGCACGGCGCGAAGGAGCTGCAGATGTCGTTCGCGGCGGGGAAATTGTCCAAGGCGTAGGGGAACGGGTCGCTGGCCTTCGCCGGCCGCGACCAACGCGGGCGACCTCAAGTTCTTTCCAAGGACAACAGTGTTGCTGGGCACCTGCAAACGCCGCCGAGATGTTCGCAATAAAACCCCATGACGGCGGCCCACTGGGACGCCGTCACATCGGGCATACTGCTTGGCAGTCGTTGCAGCGTCCGCTGGACGTTCCTAGCGCAGGCCGACGGACGGGACGGTCACGTTGGTGCTGGTGCATGGCGGGCGGTCGGCCTACCCTGCTGATGATGCCGACCAGCAACGATCAGCGCGCTGTGGCCTGCGCCAGTCGATCCAGATGGACCGCTTGGCCGTTGGCGATCCTCGCGGTCGTGCTGCTCCAGTCCTGCGGGGACTCCGCGCCGCGCGTGGTCGACGCCTCGCCGCCCATCTCCGGGCGGCTGTCGTGGGCGATCGCCGCCAAGCACTTCTCATACTACGCCACACGTGCTCAGCTGCCGTGTGGTATCTACTTTGATGCCAAACCGGGCTTCACCGGCGTGGCCTCGTTCGTCGGGACCATCGGCGGCCGGCAGGGGGACTCGCCCTCGGGGCGCGCCTTCATCGTCTCGCCCGAGGTCGAGTCCGGTGACATCTACCTCTACCGGTTTTTCCTCGACGGACGGGCCACTGCAGCGGGCAAGATGAAGGTCACGGGCACCGAAGATGGCGGCGTGCTAGCGGTCAACGAGATCGAGCCGGATCCGCCCGTGGAGCCCTGATCCGCGCCGCCCGTACGGGCGTGGCGCCGGTCTGCGGCAGCGTCTGGGCGCTGGACTTGCCCGTTCCGCGAGGGCTTCCATGCTGTGCGCCGATGGCCAGCGATCAGGAGCCGATGATGACTGACGCCGGAGCTGCTGAGCGTCGCGCCGCAAGCTTCTGGAAGGATCCGGTCTCGTGGCTGCTCATCGCCGTGGCCTTGGCGGCACTGCTGAGCATCGCACTGTGCATCGCGCGCTCTATTGCGGTGTTCGGCGACATGCGCTTGTTCGCCACCAGCGGCGGTGAGGGCGTGGCCATCCACTCGGTGTGGAAGGCCGCGCACGGTGGCACCGTCTACCTGCCGCCTGGTCAAGGTGTCTACGAGAGCGCGTTCTACAATTTCCTGTTTTATGACGGCTATGGCGGATTCTGCGCGCTGATCGGTGCTGATGACGATGCCCTGGTCGCAGCCTCCAGACTGCTCACCTGCGCCGCCGGACTACTCGGCGCTTTCGCGCAGTGGCGCGTGCTCGGACTGCTGCTGCCTGGTCCATGCAGCACGCGAGAGCGGTGGTTGCTGGCCGGGCTGGTCGCGCTGACCTGGTACGGCTCATCGTTCATGAACTGGTGGTTGTTCACCGTGCGACCGGACGTCCCGGCGGTGAGTCTGGCCATGGTCGGACTGTGGCTGGCCTTGCGCGCGCTGCGTCGCCGCTCGCCGTGGTCAGCCGCGCTCGCGGCTTTGCCTTTCTACGGCGCCTGGGCGCTGAAGCAGTCCGTGGTCTGGATGCTGTCTGGCGCCGTGCTCGGCGGTTTCCTCAAGCGGCCGACGCGCTGGACCGCGGTCAGTCTG
The DNA here is from genome assembly GCA_038213805.1 of Planctomycetota bacterium. Taxonomy (GTDB): domain Bacteria; phylum Planctomycetota; class UBA11346; order UBA11346; family UBA11346; genus BOG-1363. The sequence goes on from JBBQSO010000011.1 coordinate 3,973, forward strand.
GCGCTGCTCATGTTCATCGCCTTCGGCGCGACCATGGCGCTCGGCTCCGTGGCCTACCGCTACCAGGTGTTTTACGCCCCGAGCCTGGACGCGATCGTGGTCGGCGATGCGCTCTTCCGTTTCCAGCAGTTGCTGCCGCCCCTGCTGCTGTTCTGGTTCTTCGCCATCCTGCCGGCGCTGCTGCGCCTGCGTCCGTCCATGGCCGGGCGGCTTGCCGCGCTGCCGGCCGAGCAGGCCGAGACTTGGCGTACGGTCGCCATCGCCTGCCTGATCGCGGTGGGCATGGGTATCATCGCCCTGGGCAAGGACGGCTCCGGCCGCAATCACCTCATGGAGGCGGTCGTGCTGGTCTCGACGCTGGCCGCCGCCAGCCTGGTGCGCGTACTGCGCATGGAGCCCGGCAGGTTGCGCACCGGGCTGATGGTCTGCGCCGTCGCCCTGGCCGTGATGCTGGGCGGACGGCCGAACAATTCGTTGTTCCTCGATCCGACCGGAATCAGGCGCGGCGATGCCGACGACGTGGCCTGGCACCGCACGCTGCAGGAGGTGCTCGCCTCCGCGCCGAAGCCGGCGTTCGTCAGCGACGACATCCTGGCCCAGCCCTGGTACGCGAACGAGGGCCGTTATCCGGGCAACGTGCCGGATCTGATCTTCTACCAGACCTGCCGGCGCAAGGGGCTGACCAGCGAGGGCGGGTTTGGCTACCTGGTCGCGCACCAGCAGATCAGTGCGATCCTGGTCGGCCGCAGCCCGGCGCTGGACGAGGATCTGCTGGGGCCTGCAGAGCGCGCAGGCTGGACGGCGCGACCACTGCCCGAGACGCTGGCCAAGGCGGGCATCGTATACATGGTCGCGCCCGTCGCTCACTGAGGGGTTGGCTGAGCGGAGCCTTATCGTTGGATTGAATTCAGGTCGCAGCGGTGGCACCGCGCATTGGCGATGTGCGGAGTCGCCATCAGCCATCAGCCATCAGCCATCAGCTATCAGCTATCAGCTATCAGCCATCAGCCATCAGCCATCAGCCATCAGCCATCAGCCATCAGCTATCAGCTATCAGCGCCCATCGACGTTCTGTTCCAACTGCCGCGTCAACTCTGCGGGAGTCGTCACCGCGGTTAGGCAGCGCCTGCCAATGCACAGATAGGCCGTCGCCTGCCCGCCGCTGCGCGGCATCGGCACGATCGCGGGAAAGCGCTGGCGCAGGGCAGCGAGTTCGGGCCCGTCGTCGAGGATCAGGATGCGCAGCCGCGGACGCAGTCCCGCGGCTGCGGCGGCGAGCAGCGCGCGCGTGGCGGGCTGCGCGGGATCGCCCATGATGGTCAGGTGCGCAGCGTCGCCAAGCGCCTCATCGAGTGCGCCGAGCAGCGCGGGATGGCCCTCGGGATCCGCCGCACCGCGTCGGCGCGCTCCCGCCAGCAAGCGCGTGACGCGTGCCTGCCAGATGTCGTCCTCAGTGAGCGCGGTCAGCACTAGCAGGTTGCGCGTGGCGACCGCGTCCGCGGACGGCTCCGCGCCATCGCCATCATCGTGCAGGCGTGCAACCAGCCCGGTGACGCGTGCGTCCGCGCTGGCGTAGCCGCCGGCGGCCTCGTCCCAGAATTGGCGGTCGAGCACGTCCTGAAGTTCGACGGCCCAGGCCAGCCAGCGCAGGCCCGCGCCGGCCTGGTGCAGGGCGAGCAGTCCGCGGATCAGGCAGGCGTAGTCGCTGGCGGTGCCGGCCGCGGTCTGGCGGTTGAAGCCGGTGCGCGCCAGGAACACGCCCGACTGCCAGTGGCTGGCGCGCAGCGCCTCGGCCGCAGCCACCGCCGCGGCGAGCGCACGCGGTTCGCCCAGCATCATCCCTGCGCGCGCCAGGGCAGCGATCATCAACCCGTTCCACGCCGCCACGGCCTGATCGTCACGCGCCGGGCGCGGGCGGGACTGGCGCGCCGCAAGCAGGCGGGCGCGGGCTGTCGCGAAGGCCGCCGCATCGGCCTCTGGCACCGGTGCGGTGAGCGCCAGGACGTTCAATCCGGCGAGTTCATGCTGGCGGTCGAGGGCGGGCGAGACGTTCCCGGCCGGCGCGATGCCGTAGGCAGCAAAGATCAGCGGCGTCAGGCGCTCGCCATCACCGCCCGCGCCGAGCACCTTTGCTACCGCGGCCGCGCTCCAGGTGTAGAACGCGCCTTCGCCGTGCTCACCGGGGCGGTCGGGGCGCTCGCTGTCGGCGTCCTCGGCAGCTGCGAAGCTGCCGTCCGCGCGGCGCAGGTTGCCCAGCACGTAATCGACGATGTCGAGCGCCACGGCGCGCCACGCTGGATCGCCGCTCAGCGCCCAGGCGTCGAGGTAGCTGTCGAGCAGCTGCGCCTGGTCGTAGAGCATCTTCTCGAAATGCGGCACGCGCCAGGCGGCGTCGACGGCGTAGCGGTGGAAGCCGCCGCCGAGCTGGTCGTGGATGCCGCCCGCCGCCAACGCGGCCCAGGTGGTCCGGCACATGCCGAGCAGCCGCTCGCGCTCTGCAGGCAGGCGCGCGGCCAGGCGCACCAGCAGGTCGAGACTGGCGGGACGCGGGAATTTTGGCGCGCCACCGAAACCGCCGTGCACGGTGTCGAAGCGTGCGGTGAAGGCCGCGGCCGCGGCCGAGAACAACGCGCCGTCGCCGTCCGCGGAGGGGTCCTGCGTCTGGCCGCCGCGCGCGCCGTAATCCACCAGGGTCTTCACCACGTCCTCGGCCTGCGCGGTGAGCTCGCCGCGGCGCTCTTTCCAGGCTGCGGCGAAGCGCGTCAGGTTGTCCTTCAGTAGTGCCGGCGGGAAGTAGGTGCCGCCGACCAGTGGACGGCGTTCCGGGGTCAGCCACACGGTCAGCGGCCAGCCACCGCTGCCAGTCGCGGCCTGGACGAAGGTCTGGTAGAGCTGGTCGACGTCCGGGCGTTCCTCGCGATCGACCTTGATGCACACGTACCGCTCGTTGAGAAGCGCTGCGATCGCGGGATCGCTGAAGCTCTCGCGCGCCATGACGTGGCACCAGTGGCAGGTCGCATAGCCGATCGAGAGCAGCACCGGCTTGCCTGCTGCCGCGGCCTCGGCGAAGGCTGCGTCGCCCCATGGGCGCCAGTGCACCGGATTTTCCGCGTGGCTGCGCAGGTAGGGGCTGGGCGCGTCCGCGAGCAGGTTGGCGGCCGGCAGCGCGCCCGGGGCGGCATCCGCGGCGGGCAACGCCGGCCAGCAGCCGGCGCAGGCGGCGAGCAGGGCGGCGAGATGCGTGCTCACCGCACGGCTGCGGCACGGCGACCGTATACCGTGTCCGGCCAGCGTTTGGCGATCTGCGGCAAAGCGGCCTTGCCTGCCGCCTGGTCGGCAGGCTTGAGCGAAGCGAGCAGCGTCTGACAGGAGTGGAACGCGGTGCGCGCAGCGAGCTCGGGTTTGATGGCCTTGTCCTTGCCCAGCTCCTTGAGCCGTTCCTGCGCATCCTTGAGCTCGAGGCCCTGCCCTTCCCCGAGGAGGTTCTCGAGCGCTTCGTAGGTAACGAACGTGCCAGGTGCGGCGACCAGCTCCGCGGCGCGCGTCGTGAAGCTGTCGCTGACGGTGGCAAGCACGCCCTGCAACTGGTCCTGGACCGGCGATTTGGTCTTGGCGGCGCTGACCAGGCTGCGGACCGCATCCGGTCGCTGGCGCTCGACCTGCCACCACACCTCTTTCACGCGCTCATCGCTGAGCCCGGGGGCGGGATAGCGGAACGCACCCGCCTCCTTGCTGGTGAAAAAAGTCTCGAAGGTCGCGGCTGGCGTGTTCCAGGCCAACTCCGCACGTTCGCGATGATCGCCGCCGTAGGCGCCGACCTGGTAGACGTTCTGCAAGCTGATGCGCTGGCCGTTGACCGGATCGCTGGCCCACAGCGCGTGGTCCATGTGGTAGCTGCGCTCGCGGTTGAGGGCGAGGGCCTCGGCAGGTCCGAGATCCGGAGTGGCGAGGACCAGGGTCATCGGCACCTTGCGGGTCTCGATGAAGTCGTAGAGCCCCTTGATCTGCTTGCCGAGATAGGCCGCGGCAGTCGGGCAGTGCCCGCAGAAGTACACCACGGTCACGCCCTGGTCGGGGAAGTCGGCGAAGGAGCGCGTCTTGCCGTCGCTGAAGCGCAGATCGGCGAGCGGATCGGCGGCGTCCAGGTGGGCGGTGGCGACCAGCAGAGATGCAGCCATGAGGGTGGCGAAGGCGGCGTTGCGCATGGCTGGGGCTCCGGGACGTGGCTGGCCAGCCTAGGCCGCGAATCCTCGCGCGCCACCGCCAGCCGACGACCCGCCGCAGCCTGGGGGCGCACCACCGCCCCGCGGCGTCCGAAGCGGTGGGCGCTTGTCCGCGGCCGCGCCGGCCCATGGTGCGCAGCATGTCCGGCCCGCCCGCACGTCGCGAACGCGCAACCAGCCCATGAATCCTCCGACCATCGCGCTGGTCCCGCCCGCCTCCAGCACGCCTGTGCGTTCTCCCGGCCAGCGCCTGGGCGCCGCGCTGGTCTCGCCGCGTGGCATCCTGCTGGTCATCCCACTGCTGGTGGCCCTCGCCGGCTTCGCCAACCTGGTCACTGGCAGCGCCATCCTGACGCGCAGCCTCGACGAGCTGGTGCGCGTGCGCTTCTCCGACCAGGCCGACCACCTCGCCGACCTGGTGCGCACCAGCCTGGTGCGCGCGCAGACCAAGCTCGCCTGGTTCCACGCCCTGCTCGACGAGCAGGGCGCCGCGGTCGACCGCGGCGCCCTCGCCCGGCACCTCCAGCGCGCCATGAAGGAGAACGCCAGCATCGCCTACATGAGCCTTTCGCGCGCCGACGGTTCCTTCCAGGCCGCGCTACGCCGCCAGGATGACGGCACACTGCACTGGCAGGAGAGCAGCGCGCCGACCGCCACGGCGACCGGCCAGGACCAGATCTTCGCGCTCGACGCGCAGGGCGCGATCGGTGCTGGCGAGCCGCCCACGCCAACCGCCTACGATCCGCGCCAGCGCCCGTTCTACATCCTCGCCCAGCAGCGCCGCGCGCGCATCTGGACCGAGCCCTACCTGTTCTACCGCAGTGCGGTGACCGGGGTGAGTTGCGCCGAGCCGTGGTACGCCGCGGACGGCAGCCTGCGTGGCGTGCTGACCATCGACTTCGATCTCGACAGCATGAGCCTTGGGCTGGCCGCGCTGCACAATCTTCCGGACTCGCGCAGCGCGCTGTTCCAGCGCTCGGGCGCGCTGCTCGCGGGCGCCGGGCCCGGCATGCACCCGCCGGCGCGCGCCGACGGTGCGGCCGTCAACCGCGCCCTGGCCAGCCTCGGTGACTGTCCGGATCCGCTCGCCCGCGAGCTGCTGGTGCAGGTGATCTCGCACGGCACCGACCATCCTGGCACGCGCATGTCCGGGATGCTGCAGCACCCGCAGGACGGTCCGGTGCTGTTCGAGATCGTGCCCTGTCCGGTCGGCGACGAGCAGCTGTGGTGGCTGGGCAGCTATGCGCCGCGCGAAGCCCTGCTCGGTCCGGTCAAGGAGCTGCGCACGCGCGGCCTGGTCATCGCCCTGGCCTCGGTGCTCATTGCCGGCGCCCTCGCCAGCGCCTTTGCGCGCCACGTGGTGCGCACCGAGCAGGCGCACGCCGCGGCGCGGCGCGCGGTCAGGGTCGCCGAAAGCCGCGCCGACGAGCTCGGCGCCTACCGCCTGCTCAAGAAGCTCGGCGAAGGTGGCATGGGCGAGGTGTGGCGCGCCGAGCACCGCCAACTCGCGCGCCCGGCGGCGATAAAACTCATCCGCGCCCAGCTCGGCGGTTCCGACGCCAGCAGCGAGCACATCCAGCGCTTCGAGCGCGAAGCCCAGGCCATCGCCAGCCTGCGCAGCAGCCACACCATCGATCTCTACGACTTTGGTGTCGCTGCCGATGGCGGGTTGTTCTACGTCATGGAGCTGCTCGACGGTCTCGACCTCGACGACCTGGTCGCACGCTTCGGCCCCCAGCCGGCCGGCCGGGTGATCAGGGTCCTGGTGCAGATCTGCTCATCGCTGGGCGAGGCGCACGCGCGCGGGCTGATCCACCGCGACATCAAGCCAGCCAACGTCTACCTGTGCCGCCAGGCCGACGAGGTCGACGTGGTCAAGGTGCTCGATTTCGGCCTGGTTCTGGCCAACGAGAAGGTCAGCGGCCAGGAGCGGCTGACCAATTCCGGCCTGGTCCATGGCACGCCGGCGTACATGGCGCCGGAGCAGGCCCAGGGCGATGCACTCGACGGTCGCGCCGACCTGTATGCGCTGGGCTGCGTCGCCTACTGGCTGCTGACCGGTGAGACGGTGTTCGCGGACAAGGGCACCATGCAGCAGATCATCAGCCACGTCGAGCGCCCGCCGCGGCCGCTGGCCGAGGTGGTGAAACATCCGCTGCCGCCCGGACTGGCCGAGATCATCATGGGCTGCCTGGCCAAGGATCCGGCGCAGCGGCCGCGCGACGCCAAGGCCCTCGCGGATGCCCTGCGCGCCGTGGCGTGCGCCGGCGCCGACGCCTGGACCGACGCCGAGGCGCAGCGCTGGTGGGCGGCCAACATACCGCTCGCCGACTTCAGCCGCCCGATCAACCCGGATGCGGCGTCGATGCGGCGGCGGTAGACCCCGGGCGGGTCGTGGGCTCCAGGAGTGTGCGGAGTGCGGAGTGACCAGGGTGCGGTTGCTGATTGCCGGCTCGACGGCCGCAATACCTCACGTGGTCGATGATCGGGAATGGCGGAGCTGGTGGTGACCACCGTCAACGGTCACTCGGCACTCCGCACTCCGCACTCCGCACCAGTCAAACCCGGCCCCAGTTCATACGCCCGGATCCTCCGCCACCTGTGCATCTGCTGCTGAGACCGCCGGCGTATCCGTGACCATTCCGGTGCGGTCCTCGACGTCATGGGTCTCGGTGCCGATGAATTCCAGCGCCAGCATGGTGGCGTCGTCCTGCAGCGCGCCGCCGGCGTAGCGTTTGACGTCGGCAGCAACGCGTGCGACGGTCGTGGCCAGGGCGACGTCGAGCAGGGCGACCAGCATACCCATTAGGCGCGGCTCGCCATATTGGGTGCCGGCGCGGTCGACCGCCTCGCTCAGCCCGTCGCTGGTGAAGACCACGCGATCGCCGGGGGCGAGCGTCACGGTTACCGGGCTGAGGCTGCGACGGAAGTCCGTCTGGTCGCGTACGCCCAGCGCCGCCCCCGGTTCGCCGATACGTTCCAGCACGCTGCGTCCGTGGCTGAGGCGCAGCGCCTGATGGTGCCCGGCGCGCAGCACGGTGAACTGGTCCCCATCCAGCACGCCGGCGATCATGGTCACGAACTGACCAGGGCGTAGGTCGCGGCGCAGGTCGTCGTTCAGCAGGGTCAGGATGTCGGCCGGATCATCATGCTCGCGCAGGATGAAGCGCAGCGCCTTGAGCGTCGCCAGCGCCACCATGGCACCCTGCGCGCCGTGGCCCGAGACATCGCCGAGGGCGATGAACGAACGCCCGTCGATCAGCTGCGCGCATTCGTAGAAGTCGCCGCCGACGGCGCTGAACGGTTCGTAGAAGGTCGCCAGCGCGCAGCCCGGCAGGGTCGGGCGCGCGGGCAGCATACGCGCGAACACCTGGCGCGCCTGGGCGAGGCCCTGCGCGCGGATGGCGTGGCGGTCGGCGATGCGCTCGATCGGGCGCTCCACCAACCGCTCCTGACCGGTCGACTCGTCGACGACGATGGCGTCGACACGCGTGGTGATGGTGGTGGGCGGGTCGACCGTCGCCGGCAGCACCGCGGCGCGCGCGACCGGCGGAGCCAGACGCTGCTGGCGGGCTTGGCGCATCACCTCGTCAAGGCGGGTGGCGACAGTGATCGGCATCTGGCGCAGGCCCGGGCTGTGCGCCAGGGCGGTGGCCATCTCTTCGACGACCTGGGGGGTGATCAGATCGGCGCGCGTCGGCAGAGCGACCCAGGCCGCGGTGAAGGGGTTCAGCCAGCGGCCGTCCGGTCCGAACAAACGCAGGCGCGACTCGCCTTCGAGATGCTCGGCCAAGTAGAGTCGCCAGCGCAGGCGATGGAGATCGGCGACCGGGGCCGGCTTACCATGCGTCCATGGCTCGTTGGCGAGCAGGTAGGCCTTGGCCGGGTCGAGGTAGCCCAAAGGGGCGGCGATGCGCATGCCGGTATACGGGTCGAGCCACGCCAGCCCATCGACCGTCAGGACGCGGAAAGCCGGGTCATTGAGGAGCAGGGCGGTGACGCGCTCGGCAGGAGTCGGCTCGAGGACGACCGCTTGGTCATCATCCGGTGCATCCAGGTTCGCAGATGTGCCAAAGGGTGGGAACATGCCGTTCGGTATCCGCGAGCGGGGTTCGATGCGGGATGATGGCAGCCATCTACCAGGGGCAAGCGACATGAATGCGGTGTCGCGTTGCAGAAGGGGGGAGAGCGGGTGGCGGCAGAGGCGAAGGGAGCGAGGCCTGCAATCAGCAGGTGGGACGACCGACGTGGCACTAGGAACGAGGCAGGAAAGGGATGCTGAGTAGCAGGGGGATATGGGAATCAGGGGAGGGGTCGGTGAAATCGCCGGCTGATCAAAGAGATACGGCTGGGCGGGGAGAGGATGCGGAAGGGGAATTCACGAAGATGAGCACGCCGGCGGGTGTTGCCCGATCACCTTGATTTTGATGCCTACCCCGAACCCACGATCTCGCTCCCTTCCGCCCTCTGCCGTCCCCTACCTCCTGCCACCCGTTCCCTCTTCCTCCCTGCGCGCTCCCGCGCATCATCCCGCGCCATGATCAGACGCATGCTCGGCTCGACGGACCTGCTCATCTCCGCGGTCGGCTTCGGGGCCTTCGCGGCGGGGGGATGGATGTGGGGGGACCAGGACGACGCGCAGACCGCGGCGGCCATCCACGCGGCCATCGAAAGCGGAGTGAACTGGATCGACAGCGCCCCGATCTATGGATCAGGCAAGGCCGACGCCGCCATCGCCAAGGCGGTGCGCGGGTTGTCGGCGGCGCAGCGACCGCTGATCTTCACCAAGTTCGGCCACCATCTGGTCGACGGGAAGCGCGTCTCGTCGGCGACGCGGGCAGAGGTCATCCGCGACTGCGACTACGCGCTGCAGGCTTTCGGGGTGGACCGCATCGATCTCTTCCAGCTGCATTGGCCTACGCCGGTTCCAGTCGCCGAGACCGCGGCCGCCTGCGCCGAATTGCTGCAGGCGGGAAAGATCCGCGCGATCGGCGTCTCGAATTTCTCGCATGCCCAGCTCGAGGAATGGCACGCCACCGGCGCGCCGCTGCACGCTGTACAGAACCCCTACAGCATCTTCCGCACCGAGGTCGAGCGCGACGTGCTGCCGTGGTGCGCGCAGCACGGCGTCGGATTCCTCGCCTACTCGCCACTGCAGCGCGGCCTGCTCTTCGGCCACTGGCCGCGTGACAAGGCCTTCCCCCCCAGCGACCACCGCAGCGAGCGCCCGGACTACCGCGGCAAGCGCCTGCAGCGCTTCCTCGACGCCGTCGACGAGCTCAAAGTCCTCGCCGCCACCGACGACCAGACCTGCGCCGAATTGGCGATCGGCTCGTTGATGTGCCACGAGGGCGTGACCGCCTGCATCGTCGGCGCACGCACCGCGGAGCAGGGGTCCTTCCTCGGCACGCTGGGGATGCCGGCGAAGGCGGGGCAGTTGGCGAAGGTCGATGAGGTAGTCGCGCGGTTGCAGGCGGATCTTCTCGTCATCGGCGAGGCCTAGTCCGCCCAGCAGGCGCAGCGTCGCAGCGCAGAACCGGACAACCGTCAGTCTACGCCACCTGCGCCGACTCGACCGTGTCGTGATGCGCGCCGCCAGGTCGCCACGGGTCGGGGGGGACCTGGCGCATGCGGTTCCGCGGGCGCACCAGGTCCACGACCGCGACTGCGCTGCTGCAGATGTCGGCGACCGGCCTATCCTTGGCGTCTTGGCGTCGTGGCGGCTGCAGTCACCGGAGTCTCGGAAGTCGCTGCAGGTTTCGCGCCCCAGCGCGCCGCCCGCCAATCCTGCCGCCCCTTGTCGTTGAGAAAGCTCCACGCGATGATGCGGCTGCGCTTCTGCCCATGCACCATCTCGATGACGCGGCGTTCACGCACGTGCGCGCCGCGCAGGGCGCGGATCAGGGCGGGCAGGCTGGCCTCCTTGGAGACCAGCGAGGTGTACCACAGGCAGAGGTTGTGGCGCTTGGCGCTCTCGGTGATGAGGCGGCCGATGAAGCCGACCTCGCCGCCCGCGCACCACAGCTCTGAGGCCTGGCCACCGAAGTTCAGCACCGGGGCTTCGCGGCTGTCCTTGGCCGGACCCGGTTTGCCGAGGTTGCGCCACTTGCGCCGCGTGCCGGCCTGGGCCTCCGCAGCCGAGGCGTGGAAGGGCGGGTTGCACAGCGTCACGTCGTAGCGCTCGCCCTCCTTCACCACGCCGGCGAGGATCGACTCCGGCGCGGCCTGCTTGCGCAGCGCGATCACCTTGGCGAGCGCGGGGTTGGCGCGCAGGGTGCGCTGCGCCGCGGCGAGCGCCTCGTCGTTGCTCTCGCTGCCGACGAAGCTCCAGCCGTACTCGCGGTGGCCGATCAGCGGGTAGATGCAGCTCGCGCCGACGCCAAGGTCGAGCACGGTGATGCCTGCGCCGCGCGGGATGGCCCCATCGTTGCCGGCGGCGAGCAGGTCGGCGACGTGGTGCAGGTACTCGGCGCGGCCCGGGATCGGAGGGCACAGGAAGCCCGCCGGCAGGTCCCAGCCGCGCACGCCGTAATCGCTGAGCAGGATCGCCTGGTTGAGGGTCTTCACCGCCGGCGCCTTGGCGAAATCGATCGACTCATCGCCGTAGGGGTTGATCTTCACGTAGCGGGCCAGACCCGGCAGCGCGGCGATCAGCTTGGGGAAATCGTAGCGCTCGCGGTGGCGGTTGCGCGGGTGCAGGCCGGCCTTGGTGTCGGGCCGCGCGGCGGCGGGGAGCGCCTTCTTCGCAGGGGGCTTGGCGGAGCGGGTCTTGGCGGGAGGTTTGCGAGTGCTCATGGGGCCCGATCCGCTGGTGAGCCGGCACTGTAGCGGTGGTGCGGCCCGAGCCTAGTCCAGGCGCTGCTTCAGTTGTGCGGCAGGCTCAGCGCCAGCGCGCGCGCCAGGTAGATGCCGCAGGGCAGGATCCACAGCGTCTGCAGCCGGCGTTGCGGGTAGGCGATCAGGCCGGCGCCGAGCGAGAGCGCGCTGCAGATGCCGAAGTTCCACTGCACGACCTGCAGGTGCAGCGGCTGCCACGGCGACGAGGGCGGGACCAGGCTCATGACCACCAGGTCGAGGAGCTGCACGATGCCCATCGTCACGAAAGCGCCGAGGGAGAAGAGGAACCAGCGCTGCTTGTCCATGGCAGGAACCTAGGTGATGGCTGACGGCCACCAACGCGAAACCCCACGGCGTGGGCCGTGGGGTTTCGCGAGCGATCCCTGGGATCCTCCGGGCGCTTAGCGTCCGAAGCCTTCGCGGCGCTGCGGCGGGCCGTCGCGGCGCGGGCCGCGGTCGTCGCGGCGCGGGCCGCGATCGCCACCCTGGTCGTCGCCGCCCTGGGCGGCGCGCTCGGCGCGGCGTGCCTTGCTCTCGGCGCTCTCCTCGATCAGAGCCTTGCGGCTGAGGCGGAACTTGCCGGTGCGCTGGTCGACCTCGATGAGCTTGACCTGCAGCTTGTCGCCGGCCTTGGCCACCGATTCCATGTTGTCGATGCGCTGATGGTCCCACTCGCTGACGTGGACCAGGCCCTCGGTGCCCGGGATGAACTCGACGAACGCGCCGAAGTCCTTCACGGCGGCGACCGTGCCGCTGTAGATGCGGCCGACCTCGGGGAGTTCGGTCAGGTCGCTGATCCAGGTCTTGGCCTTCTCGATCGAGATCAGGTCGGGCGAGGCGATGGTGATGATGCCGTCGTCGTCGACGTTGATCTTGGCGCCGGTCTCCTCCTGGATGCGGCGGATGGTCTCGCCGCCCTTGCCGATGATCTTGCCGATCAGCTCGGGGTCGATCTGCACCTGGACGATCTGCGGAGCGAAGCGTGAGAGCTGGCCGCGCGGGGTCTGGATGGCGGTGGCCATCTTGGCGAGGATATGCAGCCGGCCTTCGCGCGCCTGCGCCAGGGCCTTGGCCATCAGCGCGGTGCTGATGCCGGCGATCTTGATGTCCATCTGCAGGGCGGTGACGCCCTTCTCGGTGCCGCAGACCTTGAAGTCCATGTCGCCGTAGTGGTCTTCGTCGCCGAGGATGTCGGTGAGGATGGCGAAGCGCTCGCCCTCTTTGACCAGGCCCATGGCGATGCCCGCGACCGGCGCGGTGATCGGCACGCCGGCGGCCATCATGGCCATCGAGCCGCCGCACACGGTGGCCATCGAGGACGAACCGTTGGACTCGGTGATCTCGCTGACCAGGCGGATGGCGTAGGGGAACGCCTCCTGCTTGGGCAGCACGGCGAGCAGCGCGCGGCGCGCCAGGGCGCCGTGGCCGATCTCGCGGCGACCGGGCGAGCCGCGCTTTTCGACTTCGCCGACCGAGAAGCCGGGGAAGTTGTAGTGGAGCAGGAAGCGCTCGTTGTACTTGGGCTTCAGCGAGTCGACCATCTGCTCGTCCTCGGCGGTGCCGAGGGTGCAGACCAGCAGACCCTGGGTCTCGCCGCGGGTGAAGATCGCCGAGCCATGGGCGCGCGGCAGCACGTCGAGGTCGAGCACGATCGGGCGCACCGTGGTCAGGTCGCGGCCGTCGACGCGCTTGCCGTCAAGGATGAGGTCGCGGAAGACCACGTCCTTGGCGTCGCCGAAGGCGGCCTTGACCTGCACGGCCACATCGGCCTCGCCCGCGGACAGGCGGGTGATGATGGCGTCGCGGCAGGCCTTGACGCTGGACGAGCGCTGCGCCTTGTTGGCGATCAGCAGGGCCTTGGCGATGTCCTCGCGCGACTCCTTGAGGATGGTCGCGACCCACGGGCTCTGCTCGGGCTCCTGGAAGGCCATCTTGGGCTTGCCGACCTTGGCGCGCAGCTGCTCGATGGCGGCGACGATCAGCTTGATCTGGCGGTGGGCGAGCTCGAGGGCCTCGACCAGCCTGGCCTCGACGATTTCGAGGGCGCCGCACTCGACCATGGTGATCGCGTCCTTGGTGCCGGCGACGACCAGGTCGAGGCTGCTCAGGGGGCGCTGGCTGGCGAGCGGGTTGATGATGAACTGGTCGTCGATCATGCCGATGCGCACCGCGCCGATCGGGCCGTTGAAGGGGATCGGCGAGATGGTCAGGGCGCACGACAGGCCGATCATCGAGAGGATGTCGGCCTCGTTCTCCTGGTCGAAGCTGATGACCATCGACTGGCACGAGGTGTCGCGCTTGTAGCCATTGGGGAAGAGCGGGCGCAGCGGGCGGTCGGTGAGGCGCGAGATCAGGGTCTCGTGGTCGCCGGGGCGGGCCTCGCGGCGGAAGAAGTTGCCGGGGATGCGGCCGGCGGCGTAGTGCTTCTCGCGGTAGTCGACGGTCAGCGGGAAGAAGTCCAGGCCGGGGCGAGGATCGCCGTCGCAGGCGGTCGACAGCACCATGGTCTCGCCGGCGCGCACGACCACCGAACCGGCGGCCTGCTTGGCGAGGTAGCCGGTCTCGATGGTGATGATCTTGCCGCCGAGTTCGATCTCGACGGAATGCTTCTGCATGTTGAGGGCGGCGAGGGAGGCTTCGCGATCCATGGGGTCCTTTGCTGGTGCGCCGGCGTCTGGCCGGAGCGTCCGGATGGTTCCGGGGTTCAGCCGCATCCAGGTCGCCTGTCCATAGCGGGGTCGACGGTGTCGGCCGCGGTATGGAGAGGCAGCGTCTGGAGGTCGGCGGGAGGGAGGATGGTGCGCCGAGGGCGGTCCCGGCGCTCTGCCGGGTCCACCAAGAAAAGCGGGCAGCGTCCGGAGGACGCTGCCCGCTCGGGGACGGTCAGAGCTTCTGGCGGATGCCGAGCTTGTCGGCGAGCGCACGGTACTGGTTGACGTCGGTCTTGTTGATGTACTTGAGCAGCTTGGAGCGCTTGGCGACCATCAGCAGCAGGCCGCGCCGGCTGTGGTGGTCCTTCTTGTGGCCCTTGAGGTGCTCGGTCAGATGAGTGATGCGCTCGGAGAGCAGGGCGACCTGGACAGCGGCCGAGCCGGTGTTCTTGTCGGTGCCGCCGAAATCCTTGATGAGTTCGGCTTTACGCTCTTTGGAGACAGTCGTGGTCGTGGTCATGCGCGCCCTTCCGGATGGAGGGTAGATGTTGGAGACCCGGAACGGCGTTCGCGCGATCGCACGCCCGAGTCAATGAAGGGCAGAAACCTAGGGTCTGCGGGCGGGGATACAAGGCTCGTCCGCGGCGACCGGTAGGGGGCGTACCCGTGGTGTTTCCCGGGTTCAATGGACCGCAGGCGGGTGTTCGGTGGGTCCCTCGCCGGGAGCTGGATGCTCGTCAGCCGCTGGGGGTGCGCCCTTGCCCCCATGTCCGTGCGCGTGCTCCAGGGTCTCGCCCTTGGGGACCGCGACCACGATGTGCGAGCTGCCGGTCGCGAAGAAGCCGATGCCGGTCAGACCCAGGACCAGGCTCAATCCCCAGAACAGGCGCATCTTGGTCAGCACCGCGATGGCGCCGAACGCGATCGCCACCTGGAACAGGGTCACCGCCGTGGCCATGGTCTCGTGGCGCGCGAGGTAGGCCTCGGAATCATCGTGGTAGGCCGCGGCGACCTCGCGAATGCCATCCATCTCGGTCTTGTAGACGGCGATGCGTCCGGCGTCCTTCTCCGGCACCGGCTTGTCGAAGGCCTTCAGCAGGCTGTCGGTGCTCTCGACGATGTTCATCTTCAGGCTCTTGGCCTGGTACTGGCTCCAGCGGTCGGCGCTCTCGATCTGCGCGACCATGGCCTCGTTGGCTTGGCCGCCCGCCATGAGCGCGGCGAGCGCGGCGAGCGCCGCGAACAGCGCGGTGCTGAGTGCGACGCCCATGTTGAAGCGGTCGGGGGTGTGCGCGGCGTGGTGGTGGATGTGCTCCTGGGAATTCTCGATGGGCACTTCTGGGGCTTCCATGGCGGGCTCGCACAGGGGGTGGTTGACGGAGGGGGAGCGCGGAGCATCGCGATGGTGCGCGCAGGGGAAAGGGGATGGGTGGGCTGATAGCTGATAGCTGATAGCTGATAGCTGATGGCGGGATGCGTTTCGTCTCCCAGTGGTCTTCGTTTGGGTCGAACGAAGACCATGCACGGTCATGCCTGCTCGACATAGTCGGATGTCCACTGCGGGCTACCGGGTACGAGCCGTCGGCCGTCGGCCATCAGCCATCAGCCATCAGCCATTCAACCATCAGCCGATGCCCAGCCCCCAGGCCGGCATCAGCCGCCCGCAGCCCGCGGTTGCCCGTGCCTGCCCGCGCCCATAAGCACGCCATGGCCACGTCCAACACCACCACCACCATCCTGCCGGTCGTGCCGAAGGGCATCCCACCGCTGCAGGTGGGCAAGTACACCTTCAAGAGCCGCCTGCTGGTCGGCACCGGCAAGTACCCGGACATGGTCAGCATGCAGTGCGCCCTGGTCGAATCCGGCGCTGACGTGGTGACGGTGGCGGTGCGGCGCGCCCAGCTCGGCGACCAGGGGCAGGGACGCAGCCTGCTCGACTACATCGGCCCGGAATACCAGCTGCTGCCCAACACCGCCGGCTGCTTCACCGCCGAAGACGCGCTGCGCACTGCGCGACTCGGTCGCGAGCTGGGCATCAGCGACATGGTCAAGCTCGAGGTCCTTGCCGATCCGCAGACCTTGCTGCCGCACCCGGTGCAGACCCTTGAGGCGACGCGCATCCTCGCCGCCGAGGGCTTCACCGTGCTGGTCTACACCAGTGACGACCCGGTGCTGGCCAAGGAACTGGAGTCCGCGGGCGCCGCGGCAGTGATGCCGGCAGGTGCGCCGATCGGCTCGGGCCTGGGCGTGCTCAACCGCAACAGCATGGAGATCATCATCGAGCGCGCGACCGTGCCGATCATCATCGACGCCGGCGTCGGCACCGCCTCGGACGTCACCATCGCCATGGAGTTGGGCGCGGCCGGAGTGCTGCTCAACACCGGCATCGCGGGCGCGAAGGATCCGGTGCGCATGGCGCGCGCCATGCGCCACGCCCTGGAGGCCGGCTGGTGGGCCGCCAGCGCCGGACGCATCGCGAAGCGTCGCTACGCCAACGCCAGCTCGCCGGTCGGCGGGCTGATCGCGCCGGCGGGGCACGCCCACGGGGTGCCGGGCGAATGAACGCGGAATAGGCGTCAGGAACCTTCCTGGGACCGCGCGCCGCTGGCGCGCAATGCGCTTATGTACTCATCATCACCCTGGCGATCCCGCGGCTACCTGCCTCATTTCGATACGTCCGATGTGTGGCAGGCAATCACCTACCGGCTCGCAGATTCGCTACCCGCCCATGTGGTTTCGGGTCTCGAGCGTTCTCTGGGCGACATCCCCGAAGAACTACGCAACAGCGAGCGTCGGCGACGCATCGAGAATTGGATCGATTCAGGGCCGGGCGCATGTTTGCTGCGGCGAACTGATGTGGCACAGATGGTGTTGGACAATTGGCAACGATTCGCTGGAGAGCGTTACGACATCGGTCCATGGGTGATCATGCCCAATCACGTGCATGTCATGATTCGGGTCAATCCGGGCTGCACGCTGGAAACCATCGTCCGGTCATGGAAGTCCTACACGGCCAAGCGCATCATGGCGCAATGCGGCTGTGCGGCTCCGATCTGGTGGAACGACTATTGGGACCGATATATCCGAGATGAGAACCATTGGCTGACGACAAAACGTTATATCGAGGGTAATCCGCTCGCTGCCAGCCTCGTAAAGATGGCCACGGATTGGAGGTGGAGTTCGGCGGCAGTTCCACCACGTTCACAAATCGGGGTGGCGCTGGAACCGTGAAAGATGTTGGGGGTTGGTTAGCGGGATACCTCGTGGATTGCGTGGCGAAAGTGCAGTGCGCGCCAGCGGCGCGCGGTCCCAGGAAGGGCCCTTACGGTTCCAGTTGATTCACCAGGTCGTGATGCGCGGGGCTCAATGCCCCGCCCCGCCCAGCAGCTTCCACACCCGCAGCGCCTCCGTCACCCCCCACGCCTGGGCGTCGCAGCCGCGCTGGATGTGGGGGGCGTCGCCGTCGATGATCTCGGGGATCTGGCCGATGCAGCCTTCGGCCAGGAGGCGGTCCATTGAGCCGAGCAGGGCGCGCGCGGTGGCGGTGGCGCCGGGGGCAAAGTCCCAGGCGCGGGCCAGGGCCTCGCAGTGGATCGGGAAGGTCCAGGTCCAGGCGGTGCCGTTGTGGTAGGCGGGCTTGCGCCGGGTGTCCTCGTCACCCTCGTAGGTTCCCCAGTAGGGTTCCGCGGGATTGTTCAGCAGCCGGCCGTCGGCGGAGTGCACCGCGAGGTGCGGCGTCACCGGCAACGGTGCGAGGGAGCGCAGCGCGCCCGGCACCACCAGGTAGCGCGCCGACGCGGCGACGCAGCGCCGCGCGCGTTCGCCGGTGATCAGGCCAAGGGCGATGGGGATCAGCTGGTTCGAGCGCAGTGCGTTGTCGACTACCGCGTCGTCGGCGCCGACGCCCGCCGGCGCGATCAGCAGATCCGCGTACCAGCCGCGGTCCTCGAGCCAGTAGCGGTCGAGGCTGTGCGTGGCGCGGTCGGCGAGCGCCCACCACGGTTCCGCCGCCGCCGGCGCGCGCAGGGTCTCGAGCTGGCGCAGCAGGCGGATCCACAGCGCCTGGATCTCGATGGGGTAGCCGGCGCGCGGTGTGCCGGCCGGATGGTTGGTGTCCATCCAGGTGAAATGCGATGGGCTCCACACCAGGCCCGAGGCGGCGTCGACGCGGATGCCGTTTTCGGTGCCCGCCAGGTAGCCCGCGGCGATGCCGCGCAGCACGTCGGCGATGGTGCGGCCGGAACCGTCGACAGCGGTCGCGTAGAGGCCGTCGCCGACCAGCGCAGCCGCGTCCGCACAGACCACGCCGTACCACAGCGGCGCGTCGCTGGTGTCGCGGTTCGAAGCGTCGTCGCCGCTGAGGAAGTTAGGCAGCGTGCCACCCTGCTCAAAGCGCCCGAAGGTGATCAGCAGTTGGCGTACTTCGTCGACGCGCCCCGCGGCGAGCAGGCCGCGCGCGCAGATCAGGGAATCGCGGCCCCAGTCGAGGAACCACGGGTAGCCGGCGATGACGGTTTTGAGGCGGTCGCGGCGCACCACGTAGGCATCGCTGGCCGCGGCCAAGGCGCGCCCGAAGGTGTCCCCGGCGGGGATGCCCGAGGCGTCCTGGACGGCGGCGAGCGCCGTGACGCGTGCGTGTTCGAAGCCGGCCAGGGTCGCGGCGTCGGGTTCGTCGCGGTCGGCGCAGGCGGACAGCAACGCGCTCTCGCCCTTGGCCAGCGGGATTTCGAACCAACCCGGGCTCCAGGCGTCGCCGGTGGGGGTCTGGCCGCGCGTCCCCTCGACCGGATGCGGGATCGCCTGGCACCATTCTGCCTCGTCGTGGAAAGCACCGCGGTCGCAGGTCACCACCAGCCGTCGGTCGCCTGAGGCGAAGACGAAACCGGAGCGCTCGCTGAGCGCGCGCGTGCTGCCGGCGAAGTGCAGTTCTGTGCCCTGGCTGCGCTGGGTCTCGGCGTGGAAGCTGCGGTCCTCGAGGTCGACGCGCATGATCAGGCGCACCTCGCAGGCGGCCGGCAGTTCGACGCCCCACGCCGGCTTGGCGTCGGGGCGCACCAGGCGTAGCACGGTGGTGTTGCGCCCGGCGAGCATGTCGGCGACCACCTGGATGGTGACGGTGCGGCGGTCGCCGGCGTTGGCGATGAAGGTCCAGCGCGCCGGCGGCCCGGGCGTGAAGGCGGCGAGGTTGTCGCGGTCGAGCGCGGTGATGAAGCCGTCGGCATTCACCCACAGGCGCGCGCGCTTGGCCAGTACGTGGCGGTCGCTCGGTGCGCT
This sequence comes from Planctomycetota bacterium, assembly GCA_038213805.1. Lineage (GTDB taxonomy): Bacteria > Planctomycetota > UBA11346 > UBA11346 > UBA11346 > BOG-1363. Next base: position 22,958 of record JBBQSO010000011.1, read on the forward strand.
GGGATGCAGGTTGGCGCCGAGCAGGCAGTCGTATTTCGAGTGCACCGTGCCGAAGTCGACGCCGAGGCGCGCCATGCCGCCGATGCCGTTGGTCAGCAGCGCCAGGCCCTCTTCGACGTGGCGCGGGGCGGGGTCGGGCACGCGGTCGAGAAAGCGCACCGCACCATGCGCCTGGCGGCCGTCGGTGGCGAAGCGCTCGAGCAGCAGGCGCGCGTCGCCGGCGCCGGCGGGTGGGAAGCAGGCGACCCAGGCGTCGCCGACCAGGGTCGCGCGCTGGTGGCGCGGGCGCGCACCGCTGCCGTGCGCCAGGGTCGCGCTGAACGGCGCGGCGTCGCGCACCAGCAGCCAGTGCCCGGGCGCGATCAGGGTGACGCGGTTAAGGTCCTTGAGGCTCCACGGCACCACCGGTGGCAGGTCTTCGACCGCGCCGGCGGCGGCGAGCGCGGCGAGCAGGTCGCGGCGCGCGGCGCCGCGCTCGAGGTACGCAACGGCGGCGATGAAGCCGAGCGGGCCTGCGGCGGCGAGCGCCGCCAGCGCGCGCCAGTCGTGGGCGCCGATGTCCTCGACCGACAGCACCTCGCTGATCACGGTCAGCGCCCAGGCGGCCTGCGCGCGCACCCGGCGGTAGTCCTCGCCGGCCAGGCCGCGCGGCTCGCGCGTTGGGCTCAGGCACAGGCACTCGCCGGGTGCCAGGCGCAGCAGCACCGCGCCCGGGATGGTCTCCGGGGTGCGCTCGCTGCGCGTCAGCAGGTCGAGGGTGGGGGAGCCGCAGGCCGCGAAGGTCTCGGCCGGGATGGTCACCGCATGCGGCTTGGCGATGTCGGTGTTGGCGGCGATGAGCAGTTCGTCGAGGCCCTCGTGCGAGCGGCGGTGCAGCAGGTAGACCGGCGAGTCGGCGGCGCTGATGCGGGTCAGCTTGGCGCCATCGAAGAAGCAGGGATGGTGCGCGAGCAGGCGCGTCAGGTCGCCGAGCTCGCCGACGATGTTCTCGGCCGCGCCCCAGCTCAGGCCGCGGCTCTGATGGACCTCGACCTTTTCGGCCGCCAGCCATTCGACGCCGCAGGTGAAACCAAATCCGCCGCTGGTCGAGGTCAGCGCGTTGAGGCGGTTGCGCAGCAGCGACCAGGCGCGGCCGCCCTTGGCGAGGCGCTCGTTGTCGTGGGTCTCGCTGTAGTTGACCAGCACGCCGACGCGCTGCGCCTGGCGGTGCGCGTGGTCGAGGTAGGTCGCGACCTCGGGGCCGGCGTAGTTCTGGAACAGCTCGGAGTAGGCCCACTGCATGCCGCCGGCGGTGAGCAGCGCCTCGGTCGCCTCCCACGCTCCGCCCAGGCCCTCAAGCAGGAAGATGGTGGCGGGGAATTCCTGGCGCACAGTGGCGGTGATGAACTGCCAGGCCGGCATCGGTACCATGTAACCAGCATCGCAGCGGAAGCCGTCGACGCCGCGCCGGCACCACACCAGGAAGACTTCGGCCAGTTCACGCCACAGCGCGGGCGCGCGGTGGTCGAGCTCGACGAGGTCCTCCCAGGTGGTGCCCCAGGCGCCGGGTGAATGGAAGCTGCCATCGGCGCTGCGCTGGAACCACTCCGGGTGCTCGTTCATCAGTGTCGAGCCCCACCCGGTGTGGTTGATCGCCAGGTCGATGAACAGCTGCGCGCCGCGCACGTGGACCGCGTAGGACAGCTCGCGGAACTGGTCGACCGCGGTGGTGCGCTTGTCGAACACCACCAGCGCCGGGTCGATCGCGGTGAAATCCGTGGCCGCGTAGGGGCTGCCGAAGCGCCCGTAGCGCGCATAGGTGGTTGGCGTGGGGTTGACCGGCAGCAGATGGATGATGCGGCAGCCGAGGGTGTCGATGATGTGCGGCAGCTGTTGGGTGAGGTCGCGCAGCGTGCCCGAGGGCGGGATCGCCGACCAGCCGTGGCGGTCGAAGGCGGCGAGCTGGTCGTCGAGCAGGCCGTGGCGCGTGGCGCTCTGCCGGCGCGACTCGCCGAAGGCGCGCACGAAGGCGCAGTAGATGGTGTTGGCGGTGCGATGACTGTCGGGATGCACCGACATGCCGACGTCGCCACCATCCGGCCAGTGCTGCTGCCCGCGCTCGTCGACCGCGTAGGCCTTTGCGCGGAAGAAGCCGACGTCGGCCAGGGGCAGCTCGATCGCCCAGCCGCCCGCGGCATCGCGCTGCAGGGGGATGTCATGCCACGAGGCCCCGGCGAAGGCCTGCCCGCTGCCGAGCGCCGCGACCACTTCATCGCGCGCCGCCGCTGCCCGTCCCAAATCCGTGCGCAGCAGGGCCCGCCAGCCCGTTGGGATTGCACCCTCGGGCAGGGCCAGGGCGAAGCGCACCCGGTCGCCGATGAACCCAAGCAGGCGGTCGCCAGGAGCGGGGGTCATGATCGGCTGCGGCATGCGCGTGGCTCCTGGGGTGGGGGCTGGGCCCGCACCTCAGTTTGCACCCTTCGGGGGGGCTCGGCAAGGCTGCGGGGATCAACCCCCTGATGGGGCTGGCGCCGGGGAGGGGACCGGGGCGACCGCGACCACGCCCTGACGCCGGCCACCGGCGGCGGCGGCCGCGTCGAAGGCGTCCTTGAGGGCGAGGCGCAGGGCGGTGGCCACGGCCTCGTGGCGCCCGGGCTTGACGCGCACGGCCATGCGCGCGGTGAGCGCGGCGCCGCCCAGGGCGGCGATGCCCGTGACCTCCGGCTCGCCGGTGACGTCGGGGTTGGCGGCGCGCAGCGCGGTGCCGACCTGCTGCATGGTGGCGAACACCGCGCGCACGTCCTGGTCATAGGCCACTTCGACCGCCACCACCGCCTTCACATAATCCTTGGAATAGTTGACCACCTGCTTGACGTCGCCGTTGCGCACGATGCAGAGACGGCCGTCCTCACTGCGGATGCGCGTGGTGCGGAACTCGATCGCCTCGACCGTGCCCGAGGCCCCGGCGGCGTCGACCACGTCGCCGACCATGTAGATGTTCTCGAAGAGGATGAAGAAGCCTGAGACCACGTCGGTGATCAGCGACTGGGTGCCGAAGCCGACCACCACCCCCAGCACACCGGCACCCGCCAGGAAGGGCCCCGGGTTGAAGCCTAGCGCCGACAGGATCATCACGAACATGCCGAAGTAGCAGATGTACCCGAACACGCTGCGCACCAGCGGCACGATGGTTGCTCGGCGGCGGCGCTCGTGTTCGCCCAGACCGGCCGCATGGAGCATGTTGCGGTCGATGAACAGGAAGCCGACCTCGATCAGCACGCGGCCCAGGAAGAGGATGCCGATCGCCTGGATGATGCGCGGTCCGTAGATCGCGAGGTCGGCGAACGGCGGCAGCTGCTTCAGCACCAGCGCGGCGATCGCGGTCCACAGCGCGTACTCCAGGCAGCGGCGCAGCAATGGGATGAGCGGGCGCAGGCGCTCGTAGTAGACCAGCCACTCGCGTCCCTGCGCGTAGTGCAGGCTGAGGCCGTCGAGGGTGGCGACGATCACCGCCGAGGCGCGGATGATCAGGACGCCGACCGCGATGATCAGGTAGATCCGCACCGCGACCGCGAGCACGTCCCCGACCGCGGACGGCAGCGGCAGCAGGCGCGCGGCGAACACCACCACCAGCAGCCATGCCGTCGTAGCGATGACGCGATCGAGACCGGTGAAGAACGCGGCCAGGCTGCGGTCGTTGTCGGCGAGCCGGTCCCAGCGGTTGCAGGCGGTCTGCAGGTGCGCGAGCAGACTGCGCAGCACGCGCGTCGCGATCGCAACGCCGACGGCGACGGCGACGATCTCGGCGACGGCGATGGCGAGCGCGCGCCAGGTCTCGGCGCTGACGTCGAGCAGCGCATCACGCGTCCACACCCAGGGGTGCTCCTCCTCCTGGAGCAGCCAGCCGTTCCACGCGCAGATCGCCAGGCACACCAGCAGGCCCCCCAGCCACGCCACCGCGCGCACCAGCCCGCGCAGGTGCAGGGCGGTAGCCGCGATGGTCGCGTTGCGGTGCCTGGCGATGCGGTTCAGCACCACGGCGACCAGCGCATAGCACGTGACGATCACCACGATCGCCGCCAGGCACTCGCCACCGGCGACAGTGAAGAAGGCGGTGAGCGGTGCGGCGATCAGGTCGGGCGGGCCGCCATGCGGGGACGTGGGCATGGGTGGCGGTTTAGCCAAGGCCGGAAGAGAGGCCAGCGGAATGGCGCAAAAGAGCCGGATAAATCTGCAACATATATTGGCTTGGTGTACGCGGATCCAGGCGTGAGAGCCGCCTGTTCTGGCCCATGGTCAACCGACTCAGGCTTCCGGCAACCACAGCCTGAAGCACGCTCCGTCCGGACACGGCACGACCTCCAGGCGGCCGCCGAGCTGGCGCGCCAGGCGGCGGCTGAGCGCCAGTCCGAGGCCCACGCCGGGGGCGGTGCGCGCGGCCTCGTGCGCAGATTTGGCGAAGGGCGTGAACAGGCGGCGGGCGACGTCGGCGGGAATGCCCGGGCCATGGTCGCGCACGCAAAAGGCGATGCCGCCGCCTTCGGCGCTCACCGCCAGATGCAGGCGGCGGTCGGTGGCGGCAGGCGCGGCGTACTTGGCGGCGTTGTCGACAAGGTTGAAGAGGATGCGCTCGACCGCCGCCGGGTCGGCGCGCACGGCGCACTCCAGGGCATCGCCAGTGCGCTCCGTGACCAAGTCGAGCCCGACCTGGCGGGCGCGGTCGGCGAGGCGCGCGCAGGCGGTGCTCAGCAGATCTGCGACCACGACCGGATCTGCGGGGATGACCTGCGCGCGCTCCAGGCGCGCATAGGCGAGGACGTTCTCGACCAAGTGGGCGAGGCGATCGGCCTCGCTGCGCAGGGTGTCGAGGCAGCGCTGGCGCTCGGCTGGGTCCGGCACCATGCCGCCGCCCAGGAGGTCGGCGTAAAGGCGGCAGGTGGTGAGCGGGGTGCGCAGCTCGTGGGTGACCGCCGAGACGAAGGCTCCGCGCCGCTCGGAAAGATCGAGAGCACCGAGCAGCAGCGTCGCCCCGGCCACAGTGGCAAGGCCGACGCAGACCCACGCCACCACCAGCGTCAGAGTCAGCGCCGCGCGCGGGCTGTCGTGGTAATCGGGCAGACCATCGCCGGGCTCAAGCCGCACCGGCAGGGTGGCGAGGCGCTGCCGCCAGTCGTCGCCCTCGTTGGCGTCTGGCAGCAGTTGCGCGTCCGGCAGCAGGTCTTTGACGCTCTCGAGCAGCTGGGCGCGGATGCGCGGCCAGTCCAGCCAGCAGCCCTGGATATGCTCGGTGCCGTCGACGGTGACGCGGCGCGCGAGCAACAGCGTGTCGCCGAGCCACAGCGGGCGCATGATCTCGGCGCGCAGCGAGGTCGCTGGACCAGGCGACGGCTCGACTTCAGTCGGGACCGGTGGCGCGGCCGTGGCCGGCGCCGCGGCGACCGCGCGTGCGGCGTCTGCTGCCGGCACAGAGGCGGAAGAAGCGGATGGCGTGGTGCTGAGCACCAGCGTCGACTCGACATGCTGCTGCAGGGTCTGGCCGCCGGCCGGCGCGGCGGCGTTGGCCGCCTTATTCTCGGGGGCCTCACGGTTGTCAGCGGCGTTGTAGTAGCTCTTGAGGCGCGCCTGCTGCTCCTTCGCGCTGCGCCCGCCTAACGAGCTCGTGCTTTCCGCCTGGACCTCGGGAGCCTGCTCATCCTTGAGGGACTGCTGCTCCTGCTGCTGCGTGAGGTCCTGCTGCTTCTGGTCCCGAAACCGGTTTGAGCGGTCGCCCTTCGACCCCTTGGTCGCGACCGGTGGCGCGGCGGTATCCGCCCGGTCCGCTGCGGTCACTGTCTTTCCGCCGACCCGATCGTCGACGCGCCTGGGCGGCGCCGGTGCCGCTGAAGCCTGTGCGCCTCCTGGCACCGTATCCTCGGCGGTCCCGGCCTTGCGCAGGCGTGCCTCGTCCGCGTCCGCGGCGGCTGGTGGCGTTGATGCCAGCGGCGCGGCTTGCGCTGGGGCCGGGGCCGGTTGCGTGGTCGATACGGGCGCCGGTGCGGCCGGGCTTGGCGCCGCGGCGCCGGGCAGGGCCACCGTGACCTTGGCCGGGGCGGTCCCAGGGGCGGCGGCGAAGCCAAATGCGCCATCATCCTTGCTCATGTCGACGCTGGCGCACATCGTCAGGCTGCGCTCCCGGGTGGCTTCGGCCAGGCCACTGGCGAGGTGGTCGAGCGCGCTCATCAGGCGCGGCCGGTCGACCAGCGCGCCGAGCTGGGCGAGGCGCGTTTCGGCCCGCAGGATGCCGGCGTGGTCGACGAAGCCCTGTTCGGCGAGCGCGCGCTGGTTGCCGACCGGCACCTGCGGTGAGCTCAGCGTGCCGCGCGGCGAGACCTGAAAGTGCAGCAGCACCTCTGGCTGCTCAAGGCCAAGCAGCGGCGAGGGCAGCACCACGTCGCCGCGCCTGACCGGTGCGAACAGGCGGCTGTAGGCGCGTTCCGCGGGGGCGAAGGCGGAGTAGGCGCCGTACGGGCGCGCCGCCTCGCGCGCGATCAGCGGGGTGAGCAGCGAGTCCATGCGCCACAGCGCCAGGCGCGCACTCTCTTCGCGGAAGGCCTGGCGGCGGTCGGCGGCGGCGCTGCGTTCCAGCGCGCGCGCGGTGATGGTGACCCAGCTGACCGCGGCGATGATCATCGCCACGCCCGCGGCGAAGCCGGCGAACCACCACGCCTTCCTCATGGCGATCCGCTCACGGCGCCGCCGAGGGCTGGGCGAGCATGTAGCCGGTGCCGCGCACGGTCAGCAGCACCTTGGGCTCCGCGGAATCGTCACGCAGCTTCTCGCGCAGGCGCGCCACCTGCATGTCGATGGCGCGCGTGCTCAGGCCCTGCGGATCGAGGCGCCAGACGCGGGTGAGGATCTCGGCGCGCGAGATCGCCCGCCCGGGGTTGCGCGCCAGGTAGGCGAGGAGTTCGGCCTCGCGCTGCGACAGTTCGGCGCGGCCGCCATCGGCGTAGCGCACCTCGCGGCGCGCGAAATCGGCGGTCCCGGCCGGCAGGGCGAGGTCCGCGGCGCCGCTGGCGCGTTCGGGCGAGCGGCGCAGCACCGCGGTGACGCGCGCCAGCAGCTCGCCGACGCTGAACGGCTTGACCACGTAGTCGTCGGCGCCCAGGGTCAGGCCCTTGACGCGGTCGCGCTCGTCGCCGCGCGCGGTCAGCACGATCACCGGCAGGGTCGGGCGGTGGACGCGGATCGCGGCCAGGATGTCCAGCCCGTCGGCGCCCGGCAGCACCAGATCGAGCAACACCAGATCGCATTCCGCGCGCTCGGCCAGGCGGCTGGCGGTCGGGCCGTCGCCCGCCTCGAGCGTGGTGTGCCCGGCGAAGCGCAGCGCGGTGACCACGCCATGGCGGATGGCGGCGTCGTCCTCGATGACCAGGATGGTGCGGGCGGTCATGGGGAAACGTCCGGGGTCCGAGGTCCAATGTCCGGGATCCGACGGCGGATGGTAACCCGCTCGCAGGCGTCGACCAGCGTCCTCCGTCCAAGGCGATCCGCCACCTCGTGCGTGGCTTCGGTCACAGGATTTCTGACTGCGCACAACGGACATGCCGTCACCGCATCTCCATGATCAGCACCACCTCGCCATCGACCACCAGCGTGAGGTCGCCCGGCAGCGCCAGGCAGGCGTGCCGGTGCTCGCGCTGCAGGCGGGCGAGCAGCGCGGTGAATTCCGGGGTGCCGCGCAGGATGGTGCGGGTGGGCGCGGCGGCGCCGGCGCGTCCGTCGACCCAGCCGCCGGCGCGGCGGTAGAAGGCGAGGTCGCCGACCTGCTGGATGGCGTCGCAATCGACCACCTTGTCGGTGGCGGCGTCGTAGAGGCCGTTGCGGACGTTGACGCAGGCCGCCTCGCGCATCGCTTTGGCGTTGACGCTCTGGCCCACCGACCCGGCGCTGGCGCGGTCCTCCAGGGCTTCCTTGCGGAACACCGGCGCGGCCGCGGCGCTGGCGGCCGGGGCGGCGAGCGGACCGCTCTCGCGGGCGAGGAATGCGGTGTAAGGGGTGAGGATGCCATAGCGCGTCGACAGACGCACGACCTCGTCGCTGAGTTCCTTCAGGCTCTCGCCGCCATGGCCGCCGTCGGCGCCGAGCGCGCGGATGGCGTCGATCAGCACGGCGATGCGGCGGCTCGCCCATAGGCGCGGCACGAAGGCGTTGGCGGCGCTGGCCTTTGCGAGGGAGAACGTGAAGCGCAGCTGGCGCGGCGCACCGGCGTGCGTGCCGGAAAGGGTCAGCGTCAGCGGCGCGTTGCCGACGTAGCGGCCGAGCACCACCAGCTGGTCGCCGGCGAACAGATCGGGCAGCGGTCCGGGCAGGATGTCGCTGATCCGGCCGCTGACCGGGCCGCCTTGGGCATCGGTGGCGATCAGCTGCGGGCTGGTCAGGTCCGGCACGCCCAGTCTGCCAAATACCGTCGCCGCTGCGATCTCGACGTCGCTGCCGCTCGGTGCATAGGTGGGCACGGCGCGGCTGGCCAGCGCCAGGGCGTCGAGCAGCGGCGCGTTGACGTCGCCGCCCACGCCCAGGGTGAAGATGCGGCGATGGCTGGCATCGCCGCTGACCAGCGCGCGGATGGCGCGCTCGCTGGTCTGACCGATGGTCGGGCGGCCGTCGGTCAGGAACAGCACCAGCGGCAGCGTCCCGGGCAGCGGCGCCGGCAGGAGCGCAGCCTCCAGCGCAGCGTGGATGTTGGTGCCGCCCTGCGCCAGCAGGCTGGCGATCCAGGCGCGCGCGGCGCGTTCGCTGTCAGGGCTCTTGGCCACCGGTGCAGGCGCGAACAGGTCGACGCCCTCGTTGTAGGCGATCAGGTTGAAACGGTCGCCGCTGCCCAGGCCGGCGACGATCTGGTTGGCGGCGGCACGCACCTGGGCGATCTTCTCGCCATTCATGCTGCCCGAGCGGTCGATGACCAGGGTCAGCTCGCGCGGCATCGGCGCGCCGCCGGCGCTGCGCGGGATGCCGGCGAGGAGCAGGAAGGTGCCGCGGTCCGGCGCCTCGGGACCGTCCGGGCAGGCGAGCAGCGAGGCGGTGACCTGGTCGCCGCCAAGCAGGTAGCTGAAGCGGAAGCTGCCCGGCGCCGTGGTCGCGATGGTGAAGGTGCGCGTGTTGGGCAGGGAATAGGGGGCCGCCGTCAAGGCATGGCTCGGTGACCACACCGTGGCGATCGGCGCGCTGGCGCGCAGCACGCCGTGGATGGTCCATGGCACGCAGTAGCCGAGCGCCTCGCTGCGCGGCAGCACATAGTCGATGCGGTGGCCGTCCGCCGCCAGCACCTGCTCAAGGTCGAGGCTGACGCGCTGGCGCCCATGCGCGGCCACCGGGAAGATGCTGGAGCGCACCAGCGCGGTGCCGGCGAACTCGAGCAGCGCCGGATCGCGCAGCCGCGCGACGATGCCGGCGTAGATGCCGTCCGCCTCGGCCACCGGCAGGACCTCGGCGCTGCCCAGGCCGGCGGCGGCGAAGCCGCGCACCAGCGCGCCCTCGGGCACCGGCAGCAGCAGGCGCGCCTCCTGCGGCTGGTCGGCGTCGTTGACCAGGTCGATGACCAGCCGCGTGGTCGCGACCTGTTCCTCGACGGTGATGTCGGCGGCCACCGCGCTGACCCGCACCGCCTGCCCGGCGAACGGCCGCGCCCCCGGGATGACGGGCTGCCACTCCACCGCCGCCGCGTGCAGCGTCGCGGTGGCCAGGCAGCACAGAACGGCGAGGGCGGTCAGGCGGAAGATGGGCATGGCGGCCTCCGAGTATGCCTGAAGGTGCCATGCGCGGCCAGCGGCTGTGTAACGCCTCGGTAACTCCTGCGCCGGCCTGCCGGCCAGGGCGGTGCGCCGGTGCTAACCGACTTCCGGACTTCCGGACTTCCGGACTTCCGGACCCTCCGCCTCATCGTACTTGCGATTCGATCCCTTGAACACCGCCACCGGGTACTTGGTGCGCGCCTTCTGCAGCTTGCGCGCGAAGGCGGTGGTCAGGTCGACGCCGCTGCGGTCGGCGAGACGGATGAGCAGGGTGAAGACATCAGCGAGCTCGTCAGCCCAGTCCTCCTCCTTGCCGGGCGGCACGGGCGGCTGGGTGTCGCCCTGCCAGCGCACGATCTCCGCGGCCTCGCCGACCTCGCCCATCAGCGCGAGCAGCAGGTTGCGTGGCGAGTGGAATTGCGCCCAGTCGCGTTCATCGGCAAAGGCGGCCACCTCGCGGCGGATGTCCTCGAGGTTGCGGTCGGCGAATGGCATGCACATCTCGCGGGTGGAGCCGCGAGCATGTGCGGCGCCGCGGACGCGGGAAGCGGCGAGCGCCGCGCTGCCGTGTAACGCCGCTCACGGCTTCGCGGGCGGCGCCTTGGTCAGCAGGCTGGTGCGTAGCCGCGCGTCGATGTTCTTTTCCCCGACCCAGATCGAGAACAGCGCCTGCGCGAAATCCGCGCCCGGCACGGTGCCGAGCACCGTGCCGTTGCGGCTCAGTTCGGTCCCGGTCTTGGGCACATAGGTCAGCGCGTAGCGGTCGCCCGCCTTGATGTCGACATAGAGTTTATTGAGAGCATCGACCTGTGGCCGGATCGCCGCCAGGGTCGCGGCACTGATGTTGTCGCCGATGGTGGCGTTGGTCGCCTTCACGAAATCGCCGGCGTCGATGGCGTAGAAGTAGTGCAGCTCGAGTCGCTTCGGGACGTCCTTCAGGACATCCGCCACCGCGCCGCCGGGGGCCAGGTAGAGCGCGGAGCAGTAGGCGGTGAAGAACGCCCGGTAGATGAGGTGTCCGACGCCATGCAGCGCGAAGGGCTGGCCGTCGGCGGTCAGCGTGTCAGCGAAGTCCTGGCCGTCGATCTGGGCCGCGCTGCCAATGTTGGGAGTGGCGCACAGCAGGGCGGAGAACGCGGCGACGGTAAGCAGGCGGGGCATGGCGGGTCCTGTCGGCTTGGATGATCTGGGCTTCACGAGCATACGACGGAAAGCGGACAGCGGATCTGGATGTCCGCGCGCCCGGCCGGCGCCTATTTGGCGTCCAGCACCCGCATCACCATGCCGGTCACCGGCTCGACGTACCGCGACATCGGCCCGGGCAGGCGGCCGTAGAGCACGAAGATGGCCGTCTCGAGGAACAGTCCGATGACCGCGGCGGCGAGCAGCGCCGGCTCGCCGGTGATGCGGCCGAGTGCGATCTGCTGGGCGAAGATCTCGGTGATGACGTCCTGCGGCATGCGCAGGTCGGTGGGCAGGCTCTTGGCGAGTTCGTGCTGCACCAGCAGCACGAAGCGGAACACCAGCGGCTGCTCGTCGTAGAGCAGGTAGCAGGCCGCGCAGCCCGCCTGCATCTTTGCGCCCAGCTCGTCCTGGCTGGCAAGTGCCGTCTCGATGCGCGCGCGCACCTCGGTGAGGTGCTCGATATAGAGCGCGGCGACCAGCGCCTCTTTATTCGCCCAATGGCGGTAGAGCGCAGCCTCGGAACAGCCCGCGTGCTTGGCGATGTCGCGGATGCCGGTGCCGTGCACACCCTGCTCGACAAACAGCTCCAGGGCTGCGATTTTGAGGGGCTCGCGTGCTTTCGGTGGCCGTGCCATGGCTGGCAGTATGTCATGGAGCGCTGCACCACAAGAACATGCATCCAGCGTCTCCGTGTGGCGACGGTCTGTGGGCAGCGTTGTTCCCTGACATTGGGGACTTGCCGGGGTCAGGCGGAACGGATGATGCACTTCTGTGGACCCCGCCGCCCTGTCTGAAACCGCGCCAACCCAGCGCCCACCGGGGCGCTTGGCCACCACCTTCGACATCTTTGCCTGGTACGACGAGGTGCGGGCCTGCGGCCGGCCGGTCGCCTGGTGTTCGGCATTCGCCCCGGCAGAGGCCTTGCTCGCGGTCGGCGTGATGCCGGTCTATCCGGAGAACCATGCCGCCATGCTTGGCGCCCTGTCCGAGCAGCGCGACGCGGCGGCGCCGTATGCGCGGGCCGCAATCGCTGCGGCAGAGGGGGCCGGCCTGGCGGCGCCGCGCCTGTGCAGCTACGCCCTGGCCGACCTCGGCACCCTGCACGGCGCACCTTCGCCGATCGGCGGCCTGCCGGCGCCCGACCTGTTCTACGCCTGCGACAGCCAGTGTGCGGTGGTGGCGCGCTGGGGCGATGAAGTGCAGCGCTTCTTCGCCGACCCACAGCGGGCCGCGCCGCGCACCCTGCCGCACTACGTTCTGCACGCCCCGCCGCTGACCCGCGCCGAGCGCCACACGCCGGCTGAACTCGCCGGCTTCGCCGCGCAGCTCGAAACACATCTGCAGGATATCGCCGCGCGCTTCGGCACACGCGTCGACCACGACCGCCTGGCCGCGGTGGTGGCGGAATCGGCGGCGGCGAACCGCCTGTGGCAGCGCTGCCTGGAACTCGGCCGGCGCCGGCCGGCGCCGTGGACCAGCTTCGACGCCTTCACCGCCATGGCGCCGATCGTCATCGCGCGCGGCACGCCACGCTGCACCGACTTCTACCGCCGTCTGCTCGCCGAACTCGAGGCGCGCGTCGCCGCCGGCGTGGCCGCAGTGCCGGGCGAGCGCGTGCGCCTGCTGTGGGACGCCATCCCGATCTGGCCGCGCAAGAATTGGCTGGCCAAGGCGTGCGCGGCGCGCGGCGTGGCGGTGGTGGCGAGCACCTACACGCATTCCTGGTGGTTCGAGTTTGAGCCCGCGCAGCCGTTCGCATCCGTGGTCGAACGCTACGCGTGGAACACCATGAACCGCTCCGGCGCCTGGGTGCTCGACTGGACGCTGGGCCTGGTGCGCGACTACGCGGCGGATGGCATCCTCGCGCACTGGAATCGCAGCTGTGGGATCTGGAACAGCTACGTGAAACGCCGCCTGCCGGGGTTCGCGGCGGCCGGGGTTCCGACCCTGGTTATCGCGGCGGACATGGTGGATGCGCGGGCGTTCGACGCAGACCAGGTCGAGCGCGATCTGGATGCGTTCCTCGCAGGACTGCGCCCCGGGATCTGACCGGCTGGGCGTTTCCGCCCTTGGCAAGGCGGGTGCCGCCTCCTACGGTCCACCCCATGAACGATCGCCAGCGCTTCGTGAAGCTTCTGCGCGCCCGCCATCCCTGCATCAGCATCGTCACCAGCGAAGAGGACCACGCGCGCAACGTAGTGGTCGGCGCGGCGCTCGACCTGGCGCGGCCGGTGCTGACCTGGTCGGTGACCACTGGGATCCGCGAGGGCGCTCTGGAAGGCGAGCACCAGGCCCGCAAGGAGACCATGGCGCCGGTCGCCGCGCTGCGCGCCTTCGCCCTCGAAACCCAGGCCAAGGTGCTGATCATGCTCGACCTGGGCGATCACATCGGCGGCGAGGGCGTGCCGCGCGCGCTGCGCGAGGCGATCGAGGTCTGCCGTCGCACCGGCGGCGCCCTGGTCCTGGTCGACCACCAGGAGCGCCTGCCCGACGCCATCGCCGCCAACGTTGCGCGCTTCGCGCCCAGCCTGCCCGACGAGGCTGAGCTCGCCGCGATCGCCAAGGAGGCGCTGCGCCGCCTCAAGGCCGACGAGCGTATCGCGATCGACATCACCCACGCGCAGTTCGCTGCGCTGGTGCGCAACCTGCGCGGGCTGACCCGCGTCCAGGCCGAGCAGGTGATCCGCGACGTCGCCATCGCCGACGAGCGCATCGACGGCTCGGTGGTGCAGGGCGTGATGGTGCTCAAGCGTCGCGTCATGCACACCCGTGGCCTGCTCGACGCCATCGAGGTGCCGGTGTCGCTCGCCGAGATCGCCGGAATGGGCCGGCTGAAACGTTGGCTGGCGCTGCGCGGGCGTGCCCTCGACGGTACCACGCCTGGACTTGAGCCGCCGCGTGGCCTGCTGCTGCTCGGCGTGCCGGGCGCGGGCAAGAGCCTGTGCGCGAAGGCCATCGCCACCGCGTGGCAGCGGCCGCTGCTGCGTCTCGACGCGGGCGTGCTTTACGACCGCTGGGTCGGCGAGTCGGAACGCCGCCTGCGCGACGCCCTGCAGCAGGCCGAGGCGATGGCGCCGGTGGTGCTGTGGATCGACGAGATCGAGAAGGCCTTCGCCTCGGCGTCGTCGAGCGCCAGTGACGGCGGTCTATCGCAGCGTATGTTCGGCAGCTTCCTGACCTGGCTGCAGGAGCGGAAGGCGCCGGTCTTCCTGGTCGCCACCGCGAACGACATCGAGGCGCTGCCGCCCGAGCTGCTGCGCAAGGGGCGCTTTGACGAGGTCTTCTTCGTCGACCTGCCCACTCCGGCTGCGCGCCGCGAGATCCTGTGCATCCACCTCGCGAAGCGCGGGCGCGACCCGGCGTGCTTCGAAATCGACGCACTGGTCGCCGCCAGCGACGGCCACAGCGGCGCCGAGATCGAGCAGGCGATCATCTCAGCCATGTACGAGGCGCAGGCGGCGGGCGAGGCGCTCGCCGACGCGCACCTGCGCGCGACCTTCCAGGCCGCGATCCCGCTGGCGGTGACCATGGGCGAGCGCATCGCCAGCCTGCGCGCCTGGGCCGCGCAGCGCTGCGTCAGCGCCGAGGAGCCGGCGTGAGGGGCGCGCTGCTGCCCATCCTGATGGTCGCCAGTACCGGCCATGGCGCGCTCGCCGCTGCGGAGGGCAGACTGGAGGACGCGCGCGAGCAGGTGCGCACAGCGCATCCATCCTCGTCCTCGTCGCCACCTTCTGGCGGCGCTGGGCGCCGCGAATCTTCGACGGGATCGTCCGCTGATTCCATCGAGGTCGATGACGCCTTCGTGGGCGTCTGCGCCTATGCCCTGCTCTCGCCCTTCGTTGTGCCCAACGCGCTGATGGAAGATCAGGACTTCGCATTCCCCCCCTTGGCGCCACGCCCCTACGCCGCCCCTCCGGCCGCGGGCGGCTGGTGGACGCTGCGCCTGGGCGCGGAGTACGCCTACGAGCAGGATCAGCTGCACCGCTTCAGCGCCAGCACCGTGGTGGAGACGCGCTCCCGGCTGGGTCTGAGCGCCGGCTGGGACCGCTATGAGCAACGCGGCAGCGCCCACGACCGGATCGACCTCGGCGACGCCGAGGTGACGCTACGCTTCGCCCAATGCGCCTGGGGGCACATGCACCTGGGCCTTGGCGTGCGCTGGCTGAGCGATCGCGTCGGCACCGAGGTGGGCTTCAACGCCACGTACGGCGGCGAGTTCTTCCCCGTCCAACCGTGGACGGCGGCCTTCCAGCTCGAGCTCGGCCGGCTGGGCGAGGCCACGGTGTTCCGCGCGCGCGCCAGCATCGGCGCCCAGGTCCTGGGCCTGCAGCCGTACATCGGCTACGGATTCCTGGCCCTCGGCAGCGTGGACTTCCACGGTCCGCTCGCAGGACTCACGATTTCATTCTGACGGCCAACGGCGCAGTCATGAGGGTTGGGCGGGAGGCGTGGTAGCCATCCGCCGTCAGACCCATCTCACATCTTCGGCTTGCCCTGGAACCCCAGGTTGTCGATCACCAGTTCACCATCGGTGTGGCCGTTGTAGATGATGATCTGCAGCTGGCGCACGTCGTTCAGGTCGGCGATGCGCCCGGTGTTGGCCCAGCTGCTGGCGATGCTCTTGAAGTTCGAGCCCTTGAGGTCGACGCGCACCTGCTGGAACTCGTCGCCGGGCTGGATGGTCTTCTGCGGGCTCTCGTGGAAGAGGTAGCGGTCGCCGGTCTTCAGCGCGACCGAGATGTTCACCGGCTTGTCGCTGGTGTTCTTGATCTGGAAGGCGAGCACCGAGTTGTCGAGCACCGAGGTGGTCATGCCGCGCATCACCGCGGATTTGTCCTTGTCGCCGCCCTTGAAGCCGACGCGTAGCGCCTTGCTCGGGCCATCCGGGGTCTCGATCTGCACGGTCTGGACCTCGACCGGGTTCGACCACTGGATGGCCTCGGTGTCCCAGCCGCGCGCCTCAAGGCCATCGACTACCGGTCCACCCGGGCGGGTGACCGCGGCGGTGGGCGCCGCTGCGGATGCGGCCAGCGCGGGCACGGGCGCAGTGGGCGAGGTCGCGTCGGGGCCCTTGGCGTCGGTGACCGGGCCGCCGAACTGCGTCTCGTAATCGGCTTTGCTCTTTTCAAGCTCGGCGAGGCGCTCCAGGGTCGCGGGATCCTTGCCCCCGGCAGCGCGATAGGCTTGGTAGGCGGGCATGGCCTCGACCGGACCCTGCTGTTCGTCGATCAAACGAGCGTAGAGCGCGCGTGCGGGCAGCCTGACGCCGGGCAGGGCCACAGCCAGGTGCAGCAGCTCCAAGGCCTCGGAGTTGCGGCCGGTGGCGCGGCACCACAGCGCCAGCTCGGTGAGACCGGCGAGATCGTCGTCCTGCACGCGTTTGCGGCGTGCGGGGTAGCCGAGGTCTTCGCCCGCCACTTGCGCCTTGGGCATGCGGATGATGCCGTTGCCGGTGTTGATTGCGACCTGATCGGGTCCGACGTCGGCAGTGGGGTCGATGAAGCCGGCGATGCGCTGGTGGTTGACCAGCAGCACGGTGTCCTGCGTCGCCGGGGCCGGCGCGGCCACTGCCGCCGGGGCCGGGGCCGGGGCGGGAGCCGGGACGGTGGCTTTTACCGGCGCGGCGGCAGCCGTGGCGGCGCCCACCGCAATCAGCACGACAAGGGTGCGCAGGCCCACCGGGAACACGGCGAAGAAGCGCGCGGGGGCAGATGATGTGCGGGGGGGCGGCATGCGGTCGACGGCGCGCAGTATCCGCCGTGCACGGGACTCCGCAATCGGCGCCTCAGCGCGGATCGCGGCAGGTATCAGACGCTGGCCCGCCTGGGCTGGGGGAGCGGGGGAGGTCCGGCTGTGCGCGTCTGGGTCCATGCCAGGGACATTGACGGTCGGAGAGCCGGCTGCTGTCATGGCGCTTCGCGCGGCCGCGGCGGACCGGCTCACCTGTGCGGTCGGGCCTCGCCCGTGGCCACTGCCGGCACCAGGGCGCACAGCGCATTCTGCGGGCTGGGACTGCCCAGGAAGTCGAGTCGGCGCTGGTCCATGCACCAGATTCCCGTCTGGTAGGCCATGCTCAGGCGCGCGGCGACCTCGCGGCCCGGCAAGGCCACCATTTCGGCGGTGAAGAGATCGCGGGCGGCGCCGAGCAGGCCCGCATTCAGGCCAAGGGCCGGCTGCTCGCGCCGCTGTCCCTGGATCAGCCAGCCCGGGGGGGCGGACAGGTTGGAGCGGGTGCGCGCCAGCTCGATCTCCCACCAGCACAGCACGTGGTGGCGGTCGACCGGGCTGCCGCTGTCGTCGCGCTCGCGCCACCACGCCGGGCCGTCGGGGTGCGCACCGACCACCGCTGCGCCGCGGCTGAGCCGGCCCTGGCGGTCGATGCCGGCGGTGAAGGATTGCCACGCGCTGCCGTCCCAGCGGCCGATGGCGTAGGTGCCGGCGTGGTCGAGCGGCACCGCCGGCTCGATGCCGAACGCCACGCCGTCGAGGAAGATCATGCCGTCGCCCGGCACCGGGATGCGCAGCTCCGTCACCGGGATGGTGGTGAGCGCCGCCGCGGCCACGGCGCGCGCGCCGCTCGGGCAATCGACATCGCCCTCCCATGCGCGCAGCATGCCGCCACCGGTGCTCTCGACGGTGATGTGATGGCGGCCGGCGGGCGTCGGCGTGTTGCCGGGGGCGACCAGTTGCCACGCACCATCGTCGCTCCGCCAACGCGCCCCAGGGTGATCGGCCTCGATCGCCAAGGTCGCCGGTGGCAGCGCGGCGGCGGGCGGCGGCGGCCGCGTCAGCACCGCCCAGGCGACGCTCGCCGCGCCGAGCACGGCGACCGTTAGGATGCCGATGAGCAGGGCCAACCCGCGATTGGCGCTGGCCTTCAGGCGCGAACCTTGGCTGAGCGCGTCTGCCACAGCAAGCGCGGTCGGGCGCCGCTCGGGAGCCTTCGCCAGGCAGCGCTCGACCAGCTGCGCCATGCCGCTCGGAATGTGTGGCGCAATCTCGCGCAGAGGCTGCGGGCGGATCTCGAGGTGGGCGCGCATCACCTCGTAGGGCGATTCTGCGGTGAACGGCGGGCGTCCGGTGAGCAGGTGGTAGAGCGTCGCGCCCAGGCTGTAGATGTCCGCGGAGATGGTCGCGGTGCGTGGATCGCGGATGCACTCGGGCGCGACATACAGCGGCGTGCCCACCACCATGCCGGTGGCAGTCAGGCGGTTGAGCTCGGGATCGTCGGTCTGCTTGGCCAGTCCGAGATCGGTGATCTTCGCCTTCTTGTCGTGGCCGAGCAGGATGTTGTCGGGCTTGATGTCGCGGTGGATGATGCCCTTGGCGTGGATCGCGGCCAGACCGAGCGCGATGCTCGAGCCGAGCCGGGCCACCACCTCAGGCGCGAGCGCACCGTTCTCGTCGAGGATATTGCCCAGGCTGTGGCCGTTGACGAGCTCCATGATCAGGTACGCGGTACCGTCCGGCGCGACGCCCGCGTCGAGCACGTGCACGACATTCTCGTGGTCGATCTTGGCCGCCGACTGGCCCTCGCGCAGGAAGCGCTCCCTGGCCTTGTCCTTGGCGTGCGAGTTTAGCAGCACCTTTACCGCGACATCGCGGTCCATGCGTTCGTGCCAACCCCGATACACCGCCCCCATCGCCCCCTGGCCGAGGCGAGCGGTCAGGCGGACATTGCCGTACGTCTTGCCGAGATGCGGATCGGCCACCATCGGGGCAGGATACCCCGTTCCTGCCTAAATGCCAAGGCCGGATGGGCTTGGCGGCGACATTCCGGAGCGGCGGCTAGAAGCGGTAGCCGACCGCCAGGGTGGCGTTGATGCCATTGGACTTGAAGGAATCGCCGTTCGCCCCGCTCGCTCCGTGCAGGGTCATGCGGTTGGTCGCCCAACCCGCGGTGATGCCGAACTGGTAGTGCTCGTCAAAGGTGTGGAACCAGCCGATCTCGCCGAGGATGATGGTGGCGTCGCCGTCCTTGTGGAAGTCGGTGTGGCTGTCCTTGAAGGACATGTAGCCCTTGCCGTAGCCGACGACGACCTCGACGTGGTCCTCCTTGCCGGCGTAGATGCCGATGCCGCCGAGCAGTTCACCGCCATAGAGGTGGACCTTGCCGTCAGGCGAGCGCTCGAAGGGGATCAGCTCGCTGACGCCGCGGACGCCGATGACGATGCCCAGGCTGCTGTCGACGTCGATGACGTGCGCGCTCTTGTCGCCAATGTCACCTGCCATCAGCGTCAGCTCCGCCAGCCGCCCGCTGTTGGCAGCCACCCCGGCCTGGGCGCGCAGGTCGACGAATGCCAGCAGGGGTTGGTCTTCGGCGTGGAGCCCGGCGTCGGCCAGCCCGGCGATGAGGAGGGGGGTGACGCAGGCTAGGCGCAGGCGCAGGGGGCGGTTCGACATGGGCGGCACGCTAGTGCTCCGCGGGGCGGTTCCAAGCGTCGGAGGCGTCAGGGTATGCGCACCGCGGCTTGACAGAGTGGCTGCACGTGGGCCATAGAATGGGAATGGGCACCGATATTCAGCCGGCCGTCAGGAAGGGTACGGCCGGTGCGGGCGACCAGCGCCTGGTCGGCTACCATACCGACGCGCTGCTCTTTGAAGCGGTGCTGGGCAGTGGCGCAATGGGTGTGGTCTACCGCGGGCGGCAGGTACGCCTCGACCGCCTGGTGGCGATCAAAGTCATCGCCGCGCACCTCGCCGGCGACCCGGCCTATGTCGACCGCTTCGATCGCGAAGCGCGCACCCTGGCCCGCCTGCACCATCCCGGCATCGTCGCCTGCTACGACTTCGGCCCGCTGCCCGGCCCGGCGGGCGAGACGCTGCTGCTCATGGTCATGGAGTTCGTCGACGGCAGCAGCCTCGGTGACCTGCTCAAGTCCCGGGCGATGGGGGTGCGCGCCGTGCTTGAGCTGCACCGCCAGGCCGCTGAAGGCCTCGCCGCCGCCCACCATGCCGGGGTCGTGCACCGCGACATCAAGCCCGACAACATCATGGTGACCAGGGATGGCCTGGCCAAGATCACCGATTTCGGCCTGGCCAAGTGCGAGGACAACGCCTCGCTCACCCAGGTCGGCCTGCTCATGGGCTCGCCCGCCTTCATGGCGCCGGAGGTCTGCGCCGGTGGCGTCCCGACCGCGTCCTCGGACCTCTACAGCCTCGGCTGCGCCCTTTACGCGGCGCTGGTCGGGCAGGTGCCCTATCCCTCGCCCTCGTCCCTGGAGTCCATCCAGCTCCATCTCAAAGCCCCGGTTCCAGCGCTCTCCGGGCGCCGTCCGGAGCTGGCCATGCTGGATGCCCTGCTGCGCCGCCTGCTGGCTAAGGATCCCGCGGAGCGCTGCGCGACCGCCCAGGAGCTGGCCCAGGAGCTGGCCAGGGTCATCCCGCTGGTGCCAGAGCAGGCGATGTGCGGGCGCCGTCCGGAAAAATCCTACGCCTCTACTCCAGAACTGCAGACGGTCATGCAGTCGGCGGCGACCATGGCCGTCCCTGCAGAAATCCGGGTGCCGCCGTCGCGCCGCACCGTTTCGCAGCTGCTGCCGGTAGTGCATGCGCCCGTTGCCGCTGCTCCGTCCCCTGCTTCGGCCGCGCTGCCGCCCCTGCCCACGCTGGCGCCGCCTTCCGCAGTGGCGTCGGCTGTGCCGAACGCACCGCCACTGCCGGCGCCCCCGCCTTCATCGCGCGGCGAGGCCAAGCCGGCGCGCACCGCCCGTCAGAGCGACGTGCTGGCCTTCCCCTTCCCGGTGGCTGGCGAAGAAGCGCCCCCCGCGCTGCCTGAACCGGCGGTGGTGGCGGACGCGGTGCAGACCCCGACTCCGACCCCGGTGCCCGCCGTCCCCACCAGCGGGGGCGGGCCGGCGACCGTGGCGCGGCGCAAGCACCAGCGCCTCGCCGTGCTGCGCGAGTCCGCCGACCACCTCCGCCAGAACGAGGCCAAAGAGGGTGGCGCAGAGGGCGACCGCCTGCTCGCCGCCGGCAAGCTGCTGTCGGCGGCCACCACCTTCGAGATCGCGGCGCGCGCGTTGCCCGCGGGCGAGCTGCGCCGTGTGCTGGTCGACAAGGCCGAGCGCGCGCGCCTGGACCATGGACATCGACGCCTGCGCCGCGTCGGCATCGGCCTGATGCTCGGTATCGCGGTGGCCGGCGGCGGTGGGGTGGCGCTGTGGCGCACCGGCATGCTCGCGCGGCTTACTCACCAGATCGCGCCGGCCCTGGCGGCCGCCCAGGACCCTCAGGTCCCCGAGGACAGTGGCCCGCGCTTGGTCGACCGCCTCACGCGCCAGATCGACGATACCGCCGTGGCATGGCCCACCATCCTGGAGGAGGCCGCGCGCCATGCCGCACATGGCGGCCCCGACATGCGCGCCTTCGCCAGCTTGCGCGATCGCGCCCAGCAAGAGGTCGCGGCGATGACCGCGGCCATCACCGCGATCGATGCGCTGGCGGGCAGCGAGCCGTCGACCGCCCTGGTGCGCAGCCTGGCCTTCCGCGCCGACCACCCGCGGGCCGGCACGCTCGCGCAGCGCCTGCCCCTGCCCGGTCGGCTGCAGATCTCGGGCGCGCCGGCGGACCAGCTCGACATCCGCATTTCCGGCGTGCGCATGCCGGCGGCGGCGAGGCTGGTTTTCTGCCGCCACGCCGACACACCGACCACGATCAGCATCACCGCGCCCGGCTTCCACGCGGTCGAGCTTGAGGTCCCGCCCGACCCGGCCGAAGCCGAGCGCCTGGTGACGGTGGTGCTGCACGAGGCGCCGCTGTGGGCGCTGCCCGCCGGCAGCGCCGCGGGCCTGGTGTGGGCGCAGCTCCTGCCCGGCCCCGCGGCCGCGCCGGGGACCCTGGTCGTGGCCGGACCGGAAGGCCTGCGCCTGGTGCGCAGCACCGATGGCGTGGTGCTGGGAAGCCTCGACCGCACCGCCATCCCGGCGATCGCCGACGCCAGTTTCACCCCGCTCGCCGGCGACCCCGACCCCGGCCGCGTCGTGGTCGGAACCAGCTCCGGCCTGTGCCTGGCCGCGGCCGTCGACGCCAACGGCTTCGCGGCCGCGCATGTGGTGCATCGCGGCGCGCCGGCAGTGGCGCTGGTCGAACGTGAGCTGCTGCTGCGCCTCGGCCAGCGCGCCGTCTTCGTCATCGAACGCGAGCGCGGGCGCTTCACCCTGGTCGCCGAGAGCGCAGACCGGCAGTTCTGGCAGAAGCCCCTCAACGGCGCGCTGCAGCCGTGGTTCGCGGCGCGCGATGACGGCCTGCTGGTGATTGATGACTTCGTCATCCACGCGCTCACCCAGGAGGGGGAGGCCGCCGATGCCGAGCTGCCGGCGCGGCGCAGCGGCGCGGTCGCCATGCTCGGCCAAGGACGCTTTCTGGTGGTCGCGACCGCCACCGGGGTGAGCTGCTGGCGGGCGCGTTCCGGCAAGCCGGGATATGAGCCGATCACCGAAGCCGGTGAACTCGGCACTCTGCACGCGGTCGCGCTCGTCAGCGACGGCGACCAGCTGCTCAGCGCCGACGCCAGCGGCGCGCTGCGCCTGTGGAACCTCCGAGATGGCATCGCTCAGCCCACCTGGTCGGTGGCGCTGCCGGCCGGGCGCAGCTTTGCGCCCCAGCTCGCGCTCGCGGGCGGCTCCGCCGTCTGCGTCGACGACCAGGGCACCATCCGCATCGTCGAGCGCGCCAGCCACACGCTGGTGCGCACCATTCCCACCGGCGCGCCGCTCGCCACGGCACCTTTCATCGCTGCCGGGCGCATCATCGTCGTCGACGCCGGTGGCGAGGTCGACGGCTACGCGCTGGCAGCGCCGGTGGTCGCGCCGTGACTCATTCCTTGCTGCGCGCGCGGTGCTCCGCCAGCGCCGCACGCACCGCGCGCAGCAGGCTGAGCGAGGTGAACGGCTTCTCGATGAAGCCGATCGCCGCGCCGGGCGCGCCGCGTGGCAGCAGGTCGCGCTCAACGTGGCCGGACATGAACAGCACCGGCGTCTCCCAGCCCTCGGCGACCAGGCGCGCGGCCAGCTCCTGGCCGTCCATCGTCGGCATGATCAGGTCGCTCAGCACCAGGTCGATGCGCCGCGCGTTGGCGCGGTAGAGCGGCAGCGCCTGGGCGCCATCGCTGGCGCTCAGCACCTCGTAGCCGTGGCCGGTCAGGATGTCACAGGCCAGGGCGCGCACGTCCGGGCTGTCCTCGACCACCAGCACGGTGCCGTCGGCCTGGTCGGTCGGCAGGGCCTCCTCGGACACGTTTGCGCCGGGCGGCTCGCCCTCGGCGCGCGGCAGCAGGATGGTGAATGCAGCCCCGGCGCCAGGCGCGCTGTCGACGCCGATATGGCCGCCGCTCTGCATGACGATCCCGTAGACCGTCGCCAGGCCCAGACCGGTCCCCTTGCCGACCTCCTTGGTGGTGAAGAACGGCTCGAAGATGCGCCGCCTGGTCTCGGCGTCCATGCCGATGCCGGTGTCGTGCACGCATAGGCGCACCCAGTCTCCGGGCTGGTCGGGCATGGCGTCGCACCGTGCAGTGGCCAGGGTCAGGGTGCCGCCGTCGGGCATCGCATCGCGGGCGTTGACCGCGAGGTTGAGCAGCACCTGCTCAAGCTGGCTGGGGTCGGCGTGGACGATGCATGGCTGCGCCGCGAGCTGCAGGTCCACCACGATGCGCGTGTCGAGCAGCCGGCGCAGCATGCGGTTGAGATCGCGTACCAGCACGTTCAGGTCGACAAAGCGCGGCAGCAGCACCTGCCGGCGGCTGAAGGCGAGCAGCTGGCGCGTCAGCCGCGCCGCGCGGCCCGCGGCTGCGAGGATGTGTTCGACGTGCACCCGGCGCCGATCGTCGACCGCGATGCTGGCGAGGTGGACCTCGCCATAGCCGGCGATCACCGTCAAAAGATTATTGAAGTCGTGGGCGATTCCCCCTGCCAGCTGCCCGACCGCCTCCATTTTCTGGGCCTGCCGCAGGCGTTCCTCAAGAACGGCGTTGGCGGTGATGTCCTGGGCCACGCCGATGATGCCGACGATGCGCCCGTGCGCATCCCGCAGTGACTCCAGGCGGTTGCGGTAGATGTGGTCCTGCCAGCGGCTGTCATAGGTCACGATCTCGCCGGCGAGCGCGCGCAGGTGCTCGGCGATCGGCGGGAAGGACCGGTCGTCGGTCTTGAAGAATTCGTAGATGGTCTTTCCGACGGCCTCACCGGGGGCCAAGCCGAGGAAGACCAGCCCCGCGCCATGCGACGAGGTGAACCGCAGGTCCGCGTCCATGGTCCACATCACGGCGGGGACCTGGTCGACCAGCCAGCGCAGATTGGCTGCAAGCTGGGCTGGCGTGAGGGCCGCCGCAGGGGGCTGGTTGTCAGCTTCAGGCGGGACAGCCATGACCAGACGCTATGACCACCCCTGGGGAGCCAAGCAGTGTTCCCACGCCCAGTCGGGTCGCGTGCCGGTCAGTGCAGAGTGGCAGCAAGAATTGCCCGACATGATCGGACCAGGGGTATCATCTCCTGGTCGAACACCGGTGGCATCCGCAACTTCCGGCGTCCATGACCGTACAAGGTTACGATGACTAGATTCAGCCAGCCGACGCGCCTCGCCCGCTTCCCCGCCCTCTGTGGCGGGTTTTTTGCGTTTTGGGGGTTGCTAACCTTCGACAACGCGGCCTGCGCGGCCGATGATGCACGTCAGGTTTCGGCAGCCTACGACAAGGACATCAAGGGGCTCATCCGGGTCGCCTGCTACAAGTGCCATGGACCGGACAAGCAGAAGGGCGACCTCAACCTGTCGACCATCGGCGACGGCGCCGCCGCCCTCGCCGCGCTCAAGACCTGGCACGATGTGGCCGAAAAGGTCCAGAACGGCGAGATGCCGCCGAAGAAGTCAGATCCCCTCGCCGCCGCCGACAAGGCGAAGCTGCTGGCCTGGATCAAGGCCGCCAAGGCGACCGCGCCTGCCGACCCCGGCCGCGTCACCATCCGTCGCCTCAACCGCGCGGAGTACAACAACGTCATCCGTGATCTTACCGGGCTCGACCTCAAGCCGTCGGCGGAGTTTCCCGAGGACGACGTCGGCGATGGCTTCGACAACATCGGCGACGTGCTGACCATCCCGCCGCTGCTGATGGAGAAGTACCTGATCGCCGCCGACCAGGTGCTGGAGAAAGCACTCATCACCGAGCAGCCGACCTTCCATGTCGAAGCCGCGCAGTGGAGCGTGCTCGACGACGGCAAGGAGCGCGCGCCGGCCACCGACGCCAAGAACGTGTCGTTCACCGCCCTCGGCGAAGTGCGCGGCTTCCTGTCCTTCCCGGTCAGCGGCCGCTACACGGTCAAGATCAAGGCGGGCGGCGACCAGGCTGGGAACGAGCCGGTCATGCTCGGCGTCAAGGTCGACGACAAGCTGGTCGCACCGGTGAAGGTCCTGCAGAAGTCCGCGTCGGTGGTCAGCGTGGTGATCGACGTCAAGCGCGGCATGCGTCCGGTGGCGATCGCCTTCATGAACCCCTTCAACGAGGCCGACGCGGCCGAACCACTGCCGCCGGCCGCCCCCGTCAAGCCGGGCGCGGCCAAGCCGGCGACGCCCGGGGCCACGGCCAAGGCGCCCGTCGCTCCGGCCAAGTCAGCCAAGGCGCCGCGCGTGCGCGCCCTGACCGTCGAGAGCTTCGACCTGATCGGCCCGCCGACGCCGGCGCTGCCCGAGAGCCACCGCCGCATCATGATCGCGCGCCCCGACGCGAAAACCGCGAAGCGCGACGCCGCCAAAAGCATCCTCGAGGCCTTCGCGACGCGCGCCTACCGCCGTCCCATAACCAAGGAGCAGGGCGAGCGCCTGCTCGCGGTCTTCGACGTCGCCGACAAGAATGGCGAGGTCTTCGGCGAGGCGGTGCGCCTCGCGCTCAAGGGCGTGCTGGTCTCGCCGGCCTTCCTCTTCCGCATCGAGGTCGACCGTCCGGGCGACGCCGCCGGCATCTACAAGCTCGATGACTACGACATCGCCTCGCGCCTGTCGTTCTTCCTGTGGTCGTCGCTGCCCGACGAGGCGCTGCTTGACGCGGCGAAGGCGGGCAAACTCGGCAGCGATCCCAGCGAGATCGAGCGCCAGGTCGCGCGCATGCTCAAGGATCCCAAATCACGCGCGCTGATCGACAACTTCTTCACCCAGTGGCTGGGGCTGCGGAAGCTGAGTTTCATCCAGCCGGACAGCAAGATATTCCCCGAATTCTCGCCCGAGCTGCGCAAGGACCTCTACGACGAGGTCATCGCCTTCGTCGAGAACCTGATGCGCGAGGACCGCAGCGTCCTCGAGATCCTCGACGCCGACTACAGCTTCCTGAACGCGCGCCTGGCCAAGCACTACGGCCTGCCGGCGGTGCCGGGAACCGCGCTGCGCAAGGTCAAGCTCACCGACGCCAACCGCGGTGGCGTGGTGACCATGGGCGGCATCCTCGCCATCACTTCGCTGCCGACGCGCACCAGCCCAGTGAAACGCGGCAAGTGGATCCTTGAGCAGATCCTGGGCGATCCACCGCCACCGCCGCCGCCGATGGTCGAGGCGCTCGACAAGGGGAGCGAGGGCGCCGGCGTCACCCTGACGGTGCGCCAGCGTCTGGAGCGCCATCGCGCCGACCCGGTGTGCGCGTCCTGCCACGAGCGCATGGATCCGATCGGCTTCGGCCTCGAGAACTTCGACGGCATCGGGCGCTGGCGCGACCAGGACGCCGGCAACGCGCTCGACACCAGCGGCGTGCTACCGAGCGGCCAGCAGTTCAAGGGCCCGATCGAGCTGCGCCGCATCTTCGCCGAGCGCAAGGAGCAGTACCTGGCGTGCCTGAGCGGCAAGTTGTTGACCTTCGCCCTCGGCCGGGGCGTCGAGCTCAGCGACGAGCCGGCGATCCAGAAGATCAGCGACGCGCTTGAGGCCAACCAATACCGCTTCTCGGTGCTGGTCACCGAGATCGCCAAGAGCTACCCCTTCCTCTACCGCAAGCGCCTCTGACCTTCGTCCCAAAGGACCTTCCCATGTCCATGAACTGGCTGATCTCCCGCCGCACCGCGCTCAAGGGCCTCGGCGTCGCCGTCGGGCTGCCCCTGCTCGAGCAGATGGGCTGGGCCGAAGACCCCAAGAAGGCGGTGCGCGCCCCGGTGCGCATGGCCTTCATGCATTTCGGGATGGGCGTGATCCAGGAGCATTGGAAGCAGCAGGCCAAAGGCGGTCCGCTGCCGGCCATCCTCGAGCCGCTCAAACCGCACCTGGCCGATGTGCTGGTGCTGAACGGACTCGCCCAGCGCTCCGCCCAGGGCGGCGCCGACGGCGCTGGCGACCACGCGCGCGAGGCCGGCTGCTACCTCACCGGCGTGCGCCTACGCAAGACCAGCGGCAAGGACATCCAGGCCGGGATCTCGGTCGACCAGCTCGCTGCGCAGAAGGTCGGCGCCTACACCAACCTGCCCTCGATCGAGTTGTCGATCGAGGGTGGCTCGGGCTCGGGCGACTGCGATTCGGGCTACAGCTGCGCCTACTCGACGAACATCTCGTGGCGTTCGGCGACCCAGCCGATGGCCAAGGAGATCCGCCCCAAGGCGGCCTTCATGCGCCTGTTCGCCGATCGCGGCCAGTCCAATGCCGCGCAGGTCCAGGCGGCGCTGACCGCCGAGAACAAGAGTCTGCTCGACCTGGTCGGCGAGGAGACCGCCGCCATCAAGGGCAGCCTTGGCGGCAACGATGTGCGCAAGGTCGACGAGTACCTGGAATCGCTGCGCTCGCTCGAGAGCCGCATCCAGAAGATCAGCGGGCGCGAGGAAGAGGGCGCCGCCGGCGGCGGCAAGAACCAGCTGGTGGTCCCGAACGGCGTGCCCCAGGACTACGCCGAGCACGCCAAGCTGATGTTCGACATCATGGCGCTGGCCTTCCAGGCCGACGCCACGCGCATCGCCACCTTCATGATGACCAATGGCGGCTCGGGGCGCAGCTACCCGCAGATCGGCGTGATGGGCGGCCACCACGACCTCTCGCACCACGGTGCCGACCAGACCAAGAAGGACGGGATCAAGAAGATCAACATCTACCACATGCAGCAGTTCGCCTACTTCCTCGAGAAGCTCAAGAGCATGAAGGAGGGCAAGGGCACCGTGCTCGACAACAGCATGCTGATGTACGGCTCGTGCATCGGCGACGGCGACCGCCACAACCACGACGACCTGCCGATCGTCCTCGCCGGGCGCGGCGGCGGCACCATCGCCAGCGGCCGCATCGTGCCGTCGGCGCGCGGCAACCTCTGCGACCTCTACCACGGCATGTTGCTGCGCATGGGCGTTGAGGTGCCGAACTTCGGCGACAGCTCGGGCAAGCCGTTGCCTGATCTGGTCGGGTAAGTGGTGTTGCGCATGACAGGTCACGCGAGCGCGCGGCAATATCACGGATGATGTTCTCGCCCTTCCGCCGCGTTCCACGAAGGGATTACCCCATGCTGCTCCGCACGCTCGCCCTGGTCGGCCTTTTCGCCGCCGCCGCTCTGGCCGGAGCCATGGAGGAGGGCGACCTGCGCGAGAAGGACATCGCCGATCCCAAGGACCCGGTCGCGAGCATCAGCCTCAAGGTCATCATCCACTACGCCATTGAGGTGCCCAAGGCCATCGCCCCGGCCGGCACCACATCTCCCGACCAGCAGGTCGGCCTGTTCGTGTGCTTCCACGGCCGCGGCGGCAATGCGCGCGGCGAGGCCGACGCCTTCCTTGGCATGCTCAAGCGCGAGAAGCTTGAGGGGCAGTACATCGTACTCGGCGCCAAATCCCTGGCCGACGGCTGGGAGGCGGTCGACATGCCGCCAGTGGCGCAGCTCATCACCTGGGCGAAGAAGACCTATCCGGTCAACCCGCGCCGAGTCTACTGCTTCGGCATGAGTTCAGGCGGCGGCTTCTGCGGCGACTACACGCTCGCCCATCCCGAAACCATCGCCGCCGGCATCATGTATGGCAGCGGCCTGTGGAAGGTCCCGGCGGCGAAGGATCCGGTCCACACCATGCCCGAGATCTACATGAACATGGGTCTGGACGACGACGAGGCGCACAAGGCCAGCGCGCGCGGCGGCTACCAGAAGTTCAAGGATCTCGGCTACCACGTCATCTACCACGAGATCGAGGGCCTGCCGCACAGCGAGCACCACCCGCCGACGAACAGCGACGCCATCCAGTGGGCGGTGCGCCTGCGCCACAAGACCATGATGCCCTCGCCCGAGGAGGTCGCGCTGTTGAGGCCGGTCAACAAGGACGCCCGGACCATCGCCGCCGACGCCAAGCCCTTCGCCGACGTCGCCCTGGTCGGCGGCTTCGCCGCCGGCGAGGTGATGACGCGCCTGCTCGACACCAAGGATCCCACCGCGCGCACGCTTGCCGCCAGCACCTGCAGCCTGAGCCAGTTCGGCGAGGGCACCTTCACCCTGCTCGCGCACAAGCTCAAGGACCCCACGCCCGAGGTGCGCAGCGCTGCCATCGCCGCGCTCGGCCCCTTCGCGCGCTGGCGCACGCCCATCGCGCAAGAGACCCTGATCGTCGTCGCCACCGCCAAGCGCTGGGACCTCGCCGAGCGCCAGGCCGCAGTCGCCGGCCTCGCCGACGCGGTGAAGTTCCAGGTGCGCGGCGTCTACCAGGACCCGCCCATGTTCCGCGCGCTGGTGACCCTGCTCGACGACGAGGACGCCACCATCCGCACCACCGCCTGGACCGCGCTGAAGAGCATCCAGGAGAGCACCTACAGCCCCGACGACCCCAAGCCGAAGCGCCAGTCCGCGCTCGCCAAGTGGGAGGAGTGGCTCGCCGTGATCACCAAGAAGGAAAGCCCCGAGCAGGGGACCACCGCCAAGAAGCGCTGACCTGTCCGGGCCGGCCACGATACTCATTCAATGACCACTGCCCCTGCCGTCGATCGCATCACCCCGCCAAGCCACGCTTCAGAACGCTCCCAGGAAACCATGCCCATGTCCCGCACACTCCTTCCATGCGCCCTGCTGCTCTGCACTGCCGCGCTCTCACCGGTGCATGGCGCTACTGCCGCGCCCCCGGCTGCGCCCGGGGATCCCACCGAGATCGTGCCCCTGAAGAAGGCCAAGCTCTTCATCTGGGAAGATTTCGAGGCCACCGACGTCGGTAAGATCCCCAAGGGCTATTCCCCGAGGGGCTCGGTAGGCGTGGTCGACGACGTCGCCCACTCCGGCCGGCGCTCACTCCGTCTGAACGCGGCGGTCAGCGGCGCCCGCCAGATCGTGAAGCAGGGTGCCGAGATCGCCGCGATCGGTGGCTCGCACTGGGGCCGCCTCTACTACAAGGTGCAGCTGCCCTCGCCGCTGCCCGCTAACGGTGGCATGCACACCACCATCGTCGTCGGCGCCGCCAAGAGCCCGCTCGACAAGGGCGGCATCGAAGTGCGCCTGATGGGCACTTCAACCGGTCAGGATGGAGATTTCCGTTACTTATTCAACGTCCAGGCCAAATCATATGAGTTCGGCCCCGCCGCCAAGACGGCGTCAAAGTACAGCGACGAGTGGACTTTGGCCGAGTGGTACGTCGACTACGCCACCCAGACCTACCGCTTCTTCATCAACGGCGAGGAGATCCCCGAGATCGCCGTCCACAACGGTCAGGGTAAGTTCGACAAGTCGGAGATCCCCGAAGCCTTTGATTCCCTGGCCTTCGGCTGGCAGAACTACCAGGCCGCCGCCGGCACCGGCTTTGTGGCCTGGATGGACGACATCGCGGTCAGCAAGGACCGCATCGGGGCGCAAATGCTGATCCCGTTGGCGGGTGAGAAGCCGGGGAAGAAGAAAAAGTAGGAGAGTGGGCGATCGCCTGCCGTGAGGGCCGGCGATCGCCACCGAGAATGAGCGGCAGATGAAGCGGGTAACCGGTTGATGGGGGCCAGTGCGTGCCAATCGACGAGATACCCGTAGGCGATGGTCGTCGCATCGCCTACGGGCATCAAATCTCCATGCCATTTTACGGCTTGAGATCGAACACTCCCATCGTCGCGCCCTGGGCGTCAGTGACCGTAAGGTGCAGAGACCAGGGGACCTCTACGGCCTTGGTATGACCCTGATCCCCCAAGAGCGAGTAGTTGCCCTTCATATCCAGGCGCTTGAAGGATTTGGGATCAATGGTGATGGCTGACTTCCCGTTGACCTGGATGACGTCCCGCGCACTGCGCATGCCGCTGGTCGAGTACAGGAATCGCTCCGTGAGATCCTCGGCGGGCAGTTCGTTGCCGGCCGGGATGCTGGGGTAGATATTTTTCTCGGACAGCACCTGAAGGCCATCCCAGATCGGCAAACCGGTGGCGCGTGCGAAGAGGACGACCTGCTTGTCCGAATGGTTGTCGACCTTGATGCGGTAGGCAACGTGTTCGGTCGTCTGGCGCCAGCAGACGAGGGTGACTGTCACATCACCGACCGTCTGCATCGGTCCATCCTTCTCGCCGTAGACCTGCTCCCGGTCTCCGCAACCGACGAAGGTGAGACAAAGCGCCGCGACGGCGAGAGCAAGCAGATGACGCATGGAAAGTCCTTGGGTTGGAATCGGTGAGGATGAGGGAATCAGCTGGACGCTGCGACGGTGACCGTGAATTCGACGAAATTGTTGTTTTCGTTGGTCTCGGCGAAGGCGCCCACATCGTCGATGGTGATGCGATAGACCGCAGCGCCGGCGGTGGCCGTGATCGGAACGTCGACGTCGATGAAGCCGAAGGCCGCCAGCGACGGCACGATTCCGCTCATGAATGCCACGCCGTTCTTCTGGATGGTCCAGTGGACGTTGGACACCGTGGAGTGGAAGCCGTTGCCGATGTCGAAGCGGAGGATCGGCGAGGGGGTGGCAGTGGTGATCGTGGCCGGGACGGTCTGCGCCCCTTGAAAGAACCCGAGGTCGTTGTCGCCGAATTGGCCGGTGGTCGTCCCATTGATGAATTGTGGAGGTGTATTCCCTGATCCGCCACTGCCGCTCCCGCCGCCGCCGTAGCCACAACCGGTGAGCATGGCGATGGTTCCGACCACGGTTGCAAGGGAGGCAAAGGCAGAAGTCCGCATGTGATGATGCCTGGTAGTGGGGGACGGAAGACCCCGATCGTAGCGGCACGCAGTTTGAGGGAAGCTTGGCAACCTCAGGTTTCGGGGATGGGCGAAGGACGCAGCAGCCGACCGTGAGTCACGAGCACTAACCCGTGCCCAGATCCTGGTATAGGTGCCTATGCACCGCGCCCGCTACCGCGACCGAGCCCAGTAGTGAGCCCGCCCCGAGCCCTTGCGCCGCTGGCACAGAACCCCACACGTCACTCCGGTCCTCCACCTTCTCCCTCTCTGGTCTTATCGCGCTGCGGTCCGTTCCCGCCAAGTCCCACGCGGCAGCGGCGGTTACTGCCGGGTCTCGCCTCTCCGGCGTAGCACGGCAGGCGGTCGCGCCGCCCGCTCAGTCGAAATGCTCATCGTGTGGATCAAAGGCCGGAACCGGGATGTTGACGATCTTGAGCGCGCCAAGCGCGCGGTGGCGGCAGCCGGGCTTGATCAGCACGGTGCTCAGGGGCTTGACCGGGATGAGCTCGCCGTCGAGTTCCATGAAGCCTTCGCCCTCGAGGATCAGGTAGATCTCGGTCAGCTTGGTGTGGTAGTGGGTGCGTGCGTCGGCCTGGATGTCCACGTAGTGGATGGTCGCCACCGCATTGTCCGGGGTGGCGAAGGCGCGCCGCGTCCAGCCGCAGGGGCAGCGTTGCGGTTCGAGCTCGTCCAGTTGGGCGAACAGGTAATTTTTCACGGTCGCGGTCATGGCGGGTCCTCGGGGCAGGCGGGCTGCGCGCTGGTGCGCGGCCGGTGAGCCGCCTAGGATAGCGCCCGGGCGCGGGGGACCATGGCGGAACGGCGGCAGGATTTGGCGAAATCGATGGTGGTGCGCATCCCGCCGTCGCCGGTGCGCTGTGAGGTGCTCTACCTCCAACGCGGCACCTCGCCGGCTGGCCACGTGTTCGCCGCGCACGCGCACCCGTTCTGGCAGCTGGAGATCGCCCAGGCCGGCTCCTTCCGCTGCCTGGGAGGGGCGTCCGATCATCGCCTGAATCCCGGCGACGGGCTGCTCATCCCGGCGCAGGTCATGCACGGCTTCAGCTACGACCGGCGCAGCCGCCACCTGTCGGTCAAGATGCGTGTGGAGGGCGTCGCCGTCCCCACCGCGATCCTGCCGCTGCGCGCCCTGTCCGGCTGGTCGGCGCTGCGCGCCGCCCTGCTGGCGATGATCGACGTCGACCGCCCGGATCGCGCCCGCCAGCACGCCGCCGGCCACCTGCTCGCTGCGCTGGTCGCGCTGGCCTCGGCGCCGCGCACGCCAATCCATGATCCGCCCTCGTTCGTCGAACGCGTGCGCGCCCTGGTCGAGCACGACGGCAACCGCCGCTGGACGGTCACCGCGGTGGCGGGCGCGCTCGGCTGCTCCGCCAGCCACGCCTCGGCGGTGTTCCGCACCCAGGCGGCGCTCAGCCTCAAGTCATTCCTCGACCAGGCCCGCCAGGAAACCGCCGCGCAGGTGCTGGCCACCTCCGCCACGAGCATCGGAGTGGTCGCGGAAGAGCTCGGCTTCCCCGACATCTTCGCATTCTCGCGCTTTATCAAGCGCTTGGCCGGGGTCAGCCCCCGCAAACTCCGCCAGCGCCTGCAGCAGCGCAGCTGAAGCGCCCGGCCGCAGGTACGTTCAGGGCTTCCCGCCCGGCACGATGGGCGTCTCGCCGACTGCGATCGCATGCACCGCCAGCTTGCCGGTCGCATCCACCAGCTCGAGCGTGAACGGCCGGTCGGTGCTGACCGTGATGCGGTCGCCGCCATCGTCGTGGACCTGCAGCAGCGAGATGGTGGCGTCGCCCATCGCCAAGCGCCTGAGGCCGTTGGTCTCGCCCGGCAGGGGCGTCCAGCGCACCGTGCGGTGCAGTGCATCGGCCTCAATGCCGAGCAGGGTTTCGATCAGCAGCCGGATCGGTCCGCTGATCGACCAACTGTAGTCCGGGCCCGACTGGTTGCCGCGTTCCAACTTCTCGCTGCTGTAATTCTCCCAAATTGAACCGCTGGCGTCGAAGACCGCGAGCATCGCCTCAAGGTGCTTCACCGTCAGCGCGCGTGCCAGGTCGAGGCGGCCGGTGCGTTGGAATCCCTTCGCGACCATGGTCTCGGTCGGAGCCCACACCGAACCCAGCCAGTAGTTGCCGCCAGGCTTGAAGGATGGCGAATCCGCGGCCAGCGACGGCACCGGGTGCAGGCGCCAGAAGGTCGCCGGATCCATGAGCTGGGCAGCGAGGAGGGGGACGCGTTCCGCCGGCACGATCCCGGCCCACAGCGGCCAGAAGCCGGTGACCACCTTGTTCGGGTTGTGCTTCCCGTCCGCGAGCGAGGTCGAATAAAAGTGCATGCCCTCGTCCCACAGGCGGGCATTGCACGCGACGCCGATGGCGTCGTGCTCGCTGCGCCAAGCCTCGGCCTCCGCCGGCAGGTCGAGCGCGTCAGCGATGATCCCCAAGCTCTCCGCGGCGTGCGCCATCTGTGCGGTGAGGTCGGGATAGCCGTCGCCCAGCGAGGGCGAATTATCGAGGCCGTTGGCCAGGCCCGTTGTCCAGTAGGTGCCGTCCGGCAGGCGGCGATTCGCGCGCAGCCACGCGTGGTAGGCGGACAGGATCGGATAGACCGTGCGCAGGCGGGCGAGGTCCCCGGTCTGGCGCGCCAAGGCCAGCTCGGCCACCGCGGGCATCGGCGGATTCGGGCTGAAGTCCGGCTCGTAGAGCAGTGGCAGGCCGTCGGCGACCGCGCTCTCGCGTGGGATGTAGCCGCCGTCCTGCTGGAATGAGTACAGCATGTCCAGCGTCGCGGTGTGCGGGAAGGCGCGCCATCCGTAGACCGTGGCCATGGCGGTGAAGCAACTGTCCCACACGAAGACCTCGTTGAGGAAGGTCTTGCGCGCGGTGCCGACGTAGGCGTTGGGCAGGCCGCTTGTAGGTGGTGCGCTGCGTACCAGCTCAAGCACCATCTGCCACGAGCGCGTGTACAGACGTTGAAAGCCGGCGTAGCGCGCGGGCAGCACCGGCTCGGGCACGGCGGCCAGCAGCGCATCCACGCCCGGCCACGTCAGGGTGCGGTACTCGCGCTGCGGCGCGTTGCGTCCATGACCTTCGAAGACCGGCATGGCGATGGTGACGTCGCCGTGCGGGCCGCTGACAATCAGCGGCAGGATCTTCGCGACCTGGCTGGCCGGCTCGGCGCGGGTCTCGAACCCGCCGTCGGCGCGCAGGCGCGGAAGATCACCGCGCTGGACGGGCACGTAATGCGGCGCACCCGGCAGCGACGTGGGGCGGTCCAGGTCCGGCGCCTTGCCGGCGGGGGCCGGCGCTTCATTGGCCTTCTCAGCCACGGGCAGACTCGCGCCAAGCGCGGTCGCGAGCAGCGGCAGCTCTGCGGCAGTCCCCGCCCCGGGCATCGCCCGCATGGTGACTTCCTGGAACGCCACGCCGTCCTTGCGGAACTGGCCGGCGGGGAAGCGCAGCACACATCCGGGCACCAGCGCGTCCTGCAGCGAGGCGTCGACCGTCAGCACGTCGGGCATGGCGGTGGCGACCATCGCCAGGACCTCGGCGCGATGGCGCGACGGGCAGTGATCATCGATGCCCTTGGGGTGGATGGAGCGCGCCCCGACCCGGATGGTCAGCGCCAGTTTCCCTGCCGCGACCGGCAGCAGTAGTGCGATGCGCACGCGGCGCTGGGGATCGCGCCAGGCCAGCGCCTCGTCGACGACCTGCGTGTCCCCGACCCACGCCGAAAGCGGGCGCGGGCAGTCCATGGCCAGCACCAGTGTTCCGGCGCGCGGGCAGTCCAGCACCAGTCGGCGGCAGGTGTTGTCGCCGCCGACCGGCAGGCGCAGGTCGGCGGGCGGCGGCGCCAGGGGCGCCAACGTCGCGGCGGCGGCATCCGCGGCGGGGCCGCTCCAACCGACGATAGTCAGGTCCTGTTGGCGAGGAGTGGGCCAGGCGATTGGCTGCGCGCTGTCTGCCGCGAGGGCATGCTGGCTGGTGCAGATGCCCAGGATGATCGCGATGTGGAAGAGCGCTGCCCACGGGGCTGGGCGGGTCGCGGTGTACGTTCCCGGCGATGGATTCATGGCGGTTCTCCAGGATGGAATGGAGCGGAGAGGAGGTGCGAGTCTTGGTGGTCGGGACGCAATGACAGTGCGCAGCGTCGGCTGTGGAAGTGGGCGCCTCAATGCCCAGTGGGCCGCTCTCCGAGCATTTCCGGAATGCGCGACGCTGGCGCTTCCAGCAGGTCCTCGGTCCACTGGCTTCCGGCGTTCCATCATACCCGCCGCACCGCCACCAAACGGTACGGCCGGCCTTCCGGAAATCCGCTCAGCAGCGGAACATCCGCACCGAGCTGAGGCGCCGCTTCGGAAGCCAGCCCGACTCCGGCCCCAATGCCCGCTTCTGCAACCGCCGCCGCGAGATCGTACGGCTTCCCACCCAGCGTATTGCAGCACGCCACCAGCAGCCCACCCGGTGCCAGGCGTCGGCAGGCCAGCGTCAGCACTTCGGGATAGTCCCGCCGCAGAATCCATCCGCCGCCACCCTGCGCAGAGGTCGGTGGATCGCAGATGATGAGGTCGTAGTCATCGCGGTCCTGCGCCAGCAGGGCGCGGCAGTCGCCGTGCAGCACGCGGTGGCGGTCGGCGACGCCGTTGAGCGCTGCAGCTTCCCCGGCGCGCACCAGCGCGGGCGCCGACAGATCGCTGTCGACCGCGCTGGCGGCGCCCGCTGCGAGCAGGCTGATCGAGAAGGCGCCGGTGTAGGCGAAGAGGTTGAGCACCCGCCTGCCCGGGGCCTGCGCGCGCAGCCACACGCGTGTGGCGCGCTGGTCGACGTAGAGCCCGGTGGCCAGGCCGGCGAACGGTCGCAGCGGAAAGCGCACGCCGAGTTCACGGGCGACGACCACGGTCTCGGGGTCCACGGCACCGCCGTCGACGCGCCGGGTGCTCACCTCTTCGCGACGCAGATCGTCGAGGTGGTCGCGCACCACCACGGTCGCGCCGGGCATGCGCTCCGCGAGCCAGGCGCAGGCCGCCGCCACGTGCGGCGCCGCGCAGGCCGCCAGCACCAGCACCACCACCACGTCGCCATAGCGCTCGACGCGCAGGCCGGGCAGGAAGTCGCCCTCGCCGTGCACCAGCCGATAGCAGTCGGTGGTTGTGTCCGCGTGCAGGGCGGCGCGGCGTTCCCAGGCGCGCGTCAGGGCGGCGGCGACGTCGAAGCGCGCGTCGGGTTTGCGGTGGAAGACGCGCGCGCAGACCTCGGCCTGCGGATCGGCGAGCGCGGCGGCGAGCGGCGTACCGCGCTCGTCGATGAGCGTGACCACATCGCCGGCGGAGAGCCCGGCCAGGCCGCGTGTGAAGCGATCGGGCCGCACCCAGGGATGGCCGGCATCAAGGAAGCGCGCCGTGGTGCGCGAGACCGTCACCAGCGGCCGGCCGCCGGTCGCACGCTGCTGGGCGACCACGCGTGCCCGCGCCGCGGCATCGGCGGCCGGCGCATGGGCGCCCGCGCGGGGACCGCGCGGGGCGCCGCGATCATCCTGGCGCCGGCCGTCGGCCGGCGGCCGGGTCATGCGATCACCGGTTTGTCGCAGTGCACGCTGCCATCGCGGTCGATGCGGTTCGCGAAGCAGCTGCGCCGCAGCTGGTGGCAGGCGGGCCCCGGGGCATCGACGCGGTAGAGCACCACGTCGCCGTCGCAGTCGGTGCGCACCTCCAGCACGCGCTGTTTGTAGCCGCTGGTCTCGCCCTTCACCCACAGCCCACCGCGGCTGCGGCTGTAATAGGTGGCGACGCCGGTGGCCAGGGTCTGGGCCAGGGCCTGGCGATCGGCGTAGGCGAACATCAGCACCTCGCCGCTATCATGCTGCTGCGCGATCACCGGGACCAGGCCCTGGGCATCCCAGCGCAGCAGCGCGAAGGCCTCGTCCGGGCGTTCCTGGGGGGTGATGTCGGCGGGCATGGCGGGGGTCGCTGCGGGAAGGGGGTGGGTGCGGTGGCTGGACAGGGTGGGGCCGGGCCTAGCATCATCGGGCCTGGCCACCGCCGGGCCCTGCCGCTGCTCCAGCGTCCGGTCGTCCGCGCACCGTCAACACCCTTCCGCGAATCCCCCGATCATGACCGAGTTCGAGCCCGTCATCGGCCTGGAAGTCCACTGCCAGATGAAGACCGCCACCAAGATGTTCTCGGGGGCGACCACGGTCTTCGGCCGCGAACCGAACAGCCAGGTCGACCCGGTGTCGCTCGGTCTGCCCGGCGCGTTGCCGGTGATCAACGGCCACGCGGTCGAACTCGCGGTCAAGGCCGCCCTCGCCCTGGGTGGCCGCGTCCAGGAGCACAGCAAGTTCGACCGTAAGCACTACTTCTATCCGGACCTGCCCAAGGGCTACCAGATCAGCCAATTCGACGAGCCTTATTGTCTCGGCGGCACGGTCCTGATCGAACTCGCCGACGGCCGCGAGAAAGTCATCGGCTTGACCCGCATCCACATGGAGGAGGACGCCGGCAAGCTCATCCACCAGGATCATGGCGGCTATTCCGAGGTCGACCTCAACCGTGCCGGCGTGCCGCTGATCGAGATCGTCTCGAATCCCGAGCTGCGCTCCTCGGCCGAGGCCTATGCCTACCTGATGGAGCTCAAGCGCGCCCTCAAGTGGGTCGGCGTCTCCGATTGCGAGATGCAGGAGGGCTCGCTGCGCTGCGACGCCAACGTCTCGGTGCGCCCGGTCGGTCAGGACAAGTTCGGCACCCGCGTCGAGATCAAGAACCTCAACTCGTTCCGCGCTGTCGAAGCCGCCATCGACAACGAGATCAAGACCCAGGTGGCGTTGATCCGCGCCGGGCGTGGCGCAGAGATCAAGCAGCAGACCAAGCTCTGGGACCCCGACCAGAAGACCACCCGCCTGATGCGCACGAAGGAGGACGCGGCCGACTACCGCTACTTCCCCGAGCCCGACCTGCCGCCGCTGCACATCACCGCCGCGCGCCTAGCCGAGATCCGCGCCACCATGCCCGAACTGCCGCGCGTGCGCGAGGAGCGTTTCGTGGCGGTTCTCGGCCTGGAGCGCGCCGTGGCGCGCGAACTCACCGCCGAGGCGTCGATCGCCGACTACTTCGAGGCGGTCATCGCCGCCGGCGCCAAGCCCAAGCTCGCCGCCAACTGGACGCGCGAAGAGGCTCTACGCCTGGCCAACGAGCGTCACGAGGCGCTCACCATCGCCGCCCCGGTGGCGACCATGGCGAAGCTGATCGAGCTGGTCGATGCCGGCAAGGTCGCGCGCGTCGAGGCCAAGATGGAGACCACCGACCTGTTCGCTTCCAAGGAGGACCCCGAGGCCTACTTCACGCGCAAGGGCAAGATCCTGGTCCAGGACGCGGGCGCGCTCAGCCAGTGGGTGGCCCAGGCCATCGCCCAGGAGCCGAAAGTGGTCGCCGACATCCAGGGTGGCAAGCTCGCCGCGCTCGGCCGTCTGGTCGGCGTCACCATGAAGCTGTCCGGCGGCAAGACCGAGCCCAACCTGGTCAAGGCCGAGCTGGTGAAGCAGCTCGGGATCCAGGGCTGAGCCGCGCCACGTGAGCGGTCAGCGCTACCTGATCATCGCCAACAAGACTGGCCAGCTCGGCAACCGCCTGGTGGTGTATGCGCACATGCTGGGCGCGGCGCGCGAGCGCGGCTGGACCGTGCTCAATCCGTCGTTCGGTGAATACGCGGACCACTTCACCGGCACGCGCGGGCGCCTGGCCACCCAGCACGCGGAGCCGTTGATCAATCCGCCGCGTCTCGGCACGGTCGAACGCGAGCATTTCTACCGCCTCAACCGCGCCGGCTACAAGCTGGCACGCACCCTCCACCACCTGCCGTTCGGCGGCATCGGCTGGGCGCGGGCGCGCGAGGTCCTGCACTACGACCTTGAAGAGCTGCTCAACCGCGCGGACGCGCGCGGCTGGCGCTGGCTGTTCACCCAGAACTACCATTTCCGCCAGCACGCCTGGTGCGCCCGGCACGCCCAGCACATCCGCCGCGTATTCACCCCGGTGGAGCCGCACCGCAGCGCCGGTGAAGCAGCGGTCGCCCGCGCCCGTGCACGCGGCGACGTGGTGGTCGGCGTGCACATCCGCCACGGCGACTACCGCCAGCACCTCGGTGGCCGCTTCTTCTACGAACTGCCGATCTACGCCGATCTCATGCGCCAGCTGGCCGCCGCCCTGGCGCCGCGCCGCGCGGTCTTCCTGGTCTGCTCCAATGCGGCCTACGGCCCTGAGGACTTCGCCGGCCTCGTGATCGCGCCCGGTCCAGGCCACATGGTCGCCGATCTGCACGCGCTCTCGCGCTGCGACCAGGTCTTCGGGCCACCCAGCTCGTTCAGTGCGTGGGCGGCCTTCCACGGCCAGGTGCCGTACCGGATGATCGAGGACCCCGCCGAGCCGATCGGCTCGCGGGATTTCGTCATTCCGGTATCGCCGGATCCGAAATACTGAGGAGCGGGGCGCGTCCTGGTCGCTTCCCGGCGCTCAGTAGCGGAAAATGCGCCGCTTGAGCGCGAAGCGTAGACGCTTGCTGAGGCTGACGCGCAGAGCGCGATTCATGGTCCCGCTCACACCACAGAGCAGCGGCGGCGCCGGCGGCAGATTCCAGGTCAGGCCCTGGGCCAGGGCGCTGCCAGTGGCGCGCGCCAGGGCGTGCTCAAAGAAGACGCTGCGGGCGTCGTCGATGACCTCCAGCTGCGGCACAAGGTGATCAGCGAAAAATCGCGGGGTGCCGGCGAACCAGCTTGAATCTCCGACTCGTAGGCCGTCGCGCAGGTCGCAGGCGACGTCCGGACGCGGCGTCGCGGCAGCGACCGCCTTCACCAGGCGCGCGGCGTTCGTCACGAAATAGCGGCCAGTGCACTTAAATACGTGCGAGGCTTCCCCAATCAGCCTTGAATGCGCGAGTGCGAACGCAATGGTGCGCATCTCTCCGTAACCCTTCCCGCGCGCGCGCGGGAAGTCCTGCCCGGGCCAGCAAATGATCTCGACGTCAACTCCGCGCGCAGCGGCGGCCGCCCGCTGCGCGGCGAAGGCGGAGGGGTCCCAGCCAGAATTCTCGCACAGCACGATCGAACGAAACTGACCGCAGCTGACCCAGCGATCAAGCGACTCGCGATAATCGTCGAGACGTACTCTGGGATCGTGGCGCGCGGTGTGGGCGACGCCGCTGACATCGACAGCAGCGGTGAGAAGCAGCACCGGCAACCAGTCCCTGCCTGCGCCGCGTGCGACACTTGCAGATGCAGAGTTCATGGACGGCTTCCCGCTCGTGTGGATTCGCACGTTCGTGTCATGTCCAGGCTCGTGGCATCCGGGTGAACGTTCCCATGCCCATGTCGGCCGGCAAGGATGAAGTCCCGGGTAGGTCGCGGCGCCGCGTATGGCCGTCGTGGCGCGGGTGGCGCAAGGGCGGCCAAGTGCAAAAGGGGCCACGCCGGCAGTCCGTAGGGTGCTCACGCCACAGCGTCGACTGGGAGCAGGGCGACGGTGGTCGGAGTGCAATTTCGCCCAGGCCTTGCCGTCGGCGTCGCTCCCGGCTACCCTCCCCGCCATGCGCCCGGTCTCCCAGCTCGAAATGCGCGTCGGCCTGCTCATCGTCGCCGGTCTGGTGGCGACGGTGGTGATGATCCTGGCGGCCGACCATCTGCACTTCGAGCGCGTCTACCGCGTCTCGGCCATCGTCGTGGACGCCGGCGGCCTGCGCGCGCACTCGCCGGTGACGCTCTCCGGCATCCGCATCGGCGAGGTCGAGAGCCTGGCGGCGATCAGCGATCCGCGCGGCTCGGTGCGGGTGCGCTTCAAGGTCAACCAGGAATACCCCATCCCGGTCGAAAGCGGCCTGACCATCTCGTCGAGCGGCATCTTCGGCGACAGCTTCCTGGCCTTCGCCGGCCCGCTGCCCGGCGCCAAGCCCTCGGGGCGCACCCTGGCGACGGATGGCAGCGCCGAGGTCACCGCCGGCAAGGGCTTCATCGACAAGGTCGGCGGCCAAGCCGAGCAGATCATGACCGCAGCCGGCGATCTGCTCGACAAGCCGATGCGCGACGACGTCAAGCGCCTGATCCGCAACTCCGCCGACCTCGCCGCCGCCGGCACCACCCTGGCCGAGGGTCTCCAGCAGCAGAACCAGCGCATCGCCGACGCGCTAGACGGCATCCGGCGCCTGACCGACGAGCTGCATGCCACCACCGCGACGCTGAGCACGCGCACCCAGGCGACCATGGATCATCTTGATGCGACGCTCGCCGCCATCGACAGGCAGGTCGGCAGCCTCGGCGCGGCCGGCACCGCGACGCTCGGCCGCATCGATGCGCTCGCCACACGCGGCACGCAGCTCCTCGACGCCAACGCTGCCGACCTCAACGCCACCCTGGCGAGCGTGCGCCAGCTCAGCGAGCAGGCCGGGCGGGTCGCGGGCGCGCTCGCCTCCGGCCAGGGGGTCATCGGCCAGCTGCTGCTGAGCAAGGACCTGGTCAAGGACCTCAATGACACCGCCATCGACCTGAGCCGCACCGCCAACCTGGTGTCCGAACACCCCGAGGTGCTGGTCTTCGGCGCCACCAAGGAGGAGACCGCCGCCCTGCGCGCGCGCCGCGAGCGCGAGAAGTTGCGCCGCGCCTTCCAGGAGGACTACGTGCCCAATCCGCTGCTGCTGCAGACCGCACCGGTGGAGAAGCCGGATGGCAAGCCGCGTGAGAAGAAGTCGGAGGCTGATCCGGCGCGCTGATGGCTTGGGCGTCATCCTGCTTTTGCGCGCAGCCCCGGATCGGGCAGTGGACCGATAGAAGCGCGGGTGGCGCTCTGGACAGGTCGCCTCATCGGCTCCGCTACTCCGCGGCATGAGCGCGATGTCCAGCCCAGGGTCTGGCATCTCCGCAAGACTAGCCCTTGCCGACCTCGAACCCGCGTTCGACCAGATCCTGCAGATCGAGCAGCCCGACCAGCTTCCCGTCGTCATCGACTACTGGCAGCTCGTTGATCTTGCGTTCGGCGCAGATGTGCAGCGCCGCCTGCAGCA
This sequence comes from Planctomycetota bacterium, assembly GCA_038213805.1. Lineage (GTDB taxonomy): Bacteria > Planctomycetota > UBA11346 > UBA11346 > UBA11346 > BOG-1363. Next base: position 66,007 of record JBBQSO010000011.1, read on the forward strand.
GGTCGCCCGCGCGCACCATCCGGCAGGGCATGGTGGCGTGTGCGTCGACGCGCGCGGCCAGCACCGCGGCGGGATCACCGGCGCGGGTCAGCACACGGCGCAGGTCGCCATCGGTGAAGATGCCCAGCAGCCTGTTCTGCTCGTCCACCAGCACCACGCTGCCGGCGCGCGCGCGGGTGATGGCGCGCAGGCAGTCGAGCACGCTGGTCGCGGGCGCCACCGCCGGCACGCGCTCGCCCGCGCGCATCGCTTCGCGCGTGGTCATCAGCTTGCGGCCGAGCGCGCCGCCGGGATGGAAGCGCGCGTACTGCTCGGCGGTGAAGCGGCGCTGACCCTGCACGGTCAGCGCCAGCGCGTCGCCGAGTGCAAGCATGGCGGTGGTGCTGGTGCTCGGCGCCAGCCCGAGCGGACACGCCTCGAGCACCGCGCCGATGCAGAGGGTGACCGCGGCGTGGCGCCCGAGGGGGGAGGCGCGATTGCCGACGATGGCGACCACGCAGACACCAATCAGGCTGAGGCTGGGCAGCAGCGCGACCAGCTCCTCGCTCGAACCGCTGTTGCTGAGCGCCAGCACCACGTCGGTCTCCTGGACCATGCCCAGGTCCCCGTGGCGGGCCTCGGCGGGGTGCAGGAACAGTGCCGGCGTGCCAGTGCTGGCGAAGGTCGCCGCGAGTTTACGCCCGATCAGCCCGGCCTTGCCCACACCGGTCACCACCAGGCGCCCCGGACGCCCGTCGCCGCAGCGCGTGCGGATCAGCGCGCACGCCTCCTCCAGCGCCTCGCCCTGCTCGCTGCAGGTCTCGGCCAACCGGCCGACCGCGGCTGCCTCCGTAGCAAGGATGTGGCGGATGCTGGAGACGGCGTCGCTCATGCGCGGAGTCTCACCCGCCTGGGGCGCGCTACAATCCTCGTGGTCGATTCACGCTTTCGGGGCAGGAGCGAGGTGGTCTAGCGTCTAGCGTCTAGCGCATGCCGCGCAGCTCCGCATGCTCCGCCCATGGCGCTCCGCCCCACCATCGCCGGCGACCGGCTGTACGGCATCAGCATGCGCCCCCAGGAACTCGCCCTCTATGGCGCGAAGGTGGCCTTCAACCTGCGCTACAGCGCGGTCTTCGACGACCCCGCTGAGCAGGCGGCCGAGCACTTCAAACTGCTGGTCCTCGAGATCGAGGCCGAGACGCCCGCTGGTGACCCGCTCGGCCGGGATCGCGGTCGGCTGCAGCTGTTGAAATGTGGCTGGGAGCTGCGCCTGACCACGCCCATCGCCTGCACCGTCGGCACCACCGAGGAACTGACTGAGGAGGTGCCGCTGCTGCTGGCGCGCATCGCCGACACCATCAACGATCTGGCGCAGCGCGGAGGGCTCGAGGCGCCCATGGGGCCCGAACTGGTGGCCGACCTGCTGCAGCGCTATCGTCTGGGAATGGCCGACACGTAGAATTGATGGTATACTCGTGCTTGTGCCTCGACGCTGAGCGCTGCTCTTTGCGAATGACTGTCAATAACGACAAAACCATCGTGAAGCCGGCGCATTCGCCCGACGAATAATCAAACCGAAGGCTAGCTCCGGTCTTGTATCCTCATTGTGCATATCTAGCGTGTCCGCCACCTCACGAAGAGCTGGCCGTGCGCCGGGAGAGTCCTCGTGTCCGAGTCGCCTACGCCAGCCTTACCCGAGTCACTGCGCGGCCCTGACCTGCCGCTGCACCTGGTGCGTCGCTATTGGGTGCTGCTGGTAATCGCCGCCCTGGCCCTCGGGTCGTTCGGATGGTGGTTCCTAGGTGCCTTCAACGACCAGCATTACGCTCCGGCCCAGCCGATCGCCTACAGCCATAAGCAGCATGTCGGCGACCTCCACATCGACTGCGCCTATTGCCATTTCAATGCCGAGCGCGGCAAGCATGCCGGCGTTCCCCCTATGTCGGTGTGCATGGGTTGCCATACGCAGGTCGCAACTGGCAAGCCCGAGATCAAGAAGCTCGCCGACATCGTCGAGAAGGGCTCTTACGTCGGCGACGACGGGGTGGTCAAGGAAGGCGGCGTCGTGCATTGGGCGCGCGTCCACAAGCTCCCCGACCACGTCTACTTCAGCCACCAATGGCATGTGAAGGCCGGTGTCGTCTGCCAGACCTGCCATGGTCCGATCGAGAAGATGGAAGTCGTGCGCCAGTTCGCGCCGCTGACCATGGGCTGGTGCCTCGATTGCCATCGCAATACCAACTATGTCGGCGGCCCCCATTACGATCCCAAGCAGCCGGCGACTTTCACCGTGGGCACGGCAAATTACGACGTTGTGCGCGCCCGCCAGCAGCCCGACCCGGTGGTGGTCTTCCACGAACGCGAGGTCAAGCCGTCGAGCACGGCCAAGCCCGCCGCGCCGGCGAGCGACGAGGTGCCTGCGGCCGATCCAGCGCAGAATGCCGGAGACGCGGTCTTCGGGCACTTGCTGCACGACTTCCCCGACTTGCCCCGCTGGCGCCTCAAGGACCTGCCCGAGTCGCACCGCGCCTACTACGGCAAGCTCTACGAGCACGATGATCAGGGCAAGCCCATCCTCGAACTTTCGCGCACCTTCATGAACGCGCCGACCCAGTGCAGCACCTGTCACCAGTGAGCGCCCTGCCCCTCTGCGCATCCAAGCCCTGCGGAATCCCCTTATGACGAGCATGCCGGACGCCCCGCACACCACCCGCCCCGCGAAGACGACGTGGCGTGATGCGGCAGAACTGACCGCCAGCGCCCCCGGCGCCGGTGACGAGTTCGCCCCCGAGGTGGCGCGCGCGCTCGCGACCCTGCGTCGCCAGCACGGTCTCAGCGAGGCGTCGTGCCAGTCTGATGGCAACACCCCGGATGAGCTCGCGCGTCTGCGCGGTGACCTCCAGGAGATGCTGCCGGGCGTCAAGCGTCGCGGTTTCATGCAGCTCACCGGCGCCGCCGCGGTGTTCGCCCTGGCCGGCTGCTACAAGCAGCACCCCGACACCATCGTACCGTACGCCCAGCAGCCGGAAGGCACCGCACTGGGCAAGGCCGTCTACTACAGCTCGACCTTGCGCGACAGTGGCAAGCCGGTCGCGGTGATGGTTAAGACCTACGACGGCCGTCCGATCAAGATCGAGGGCAACCCCGATTCGCCGCTCGGCCGCGGGCGCTGCGACGCCCGCACCCAGGCGGCGCTGCTCAATCTCTACGATCCCGACCGCATTCAGGATGGCGCGCAGCGCCGCGACGGCGCCACGCTCTCGCCCATCGCCTGGGCCGACCTCGACAAGGCAGTCGGTGCCGCACTGGCCAGTGGCAACGTCGGTTTGCTTACCGGGCCGATCGACGGTCCGGCGCGCCGTCAGCTCATCAATGAGTTGACCAGCGCCTTCGGGGCGCGGCTGCAGCACGCCGTGCTTGACCCTTCAGCCGACACCAGCCGCCTGGCTGATCGTGGCCAGGACGTGGTCTACCGCATCGACAAGGCGGCCCTGCTGGTCAGCCTCGGCGGTGACTTCCTCGGCGGCGGTTCCACCGGCCTGACCGAGGCCGTCGAATTTGGCGACTTCCGCCGCCTGCGTGGCACCGGCGACAGCGCCGATCTCGGTCAGGTGGTGGTCTTCGAGGGCCCACTCAGCCAACTCGGCGCAGTCGCCGATGTGCGCGTGCGCGTGGCGCCCGACCGCCTCGCCCTGGTCGCCTGGGGCATCGCCGAAGTGGTCGCCAAGGCTCTCGGCCAGACCCTGCCCGAGGCGGCGCGCACGGCGCTCGACGCCGCGCGTGGCGCCAAGCCGCTGTTCGAGGCGCTCGGCCTGCGCGACATCGAAGGGGTGGATCCCATCGCCTTCGCCGCGGGCCGACTGCTGGCGGTGAAGAAGTCCGGCAAGAACAGTTTGGTCTACGACGGTCCCGCGACCAATGCGCACCTCGGTGCGGCCGTCAATCTGCTCAACAGCCTGCTCGGCAACGATGGCGTGACCGTCGATGGCGCAGCCGTGGCCGCCACCGCGATCGCCGCCACCCCCGGCGCGGCCGCGGCGCTCATTGCGCGCGCCGCCAGCGGCGAGCTCGCCACGCTCATCGTGGTCGATGTCAATCCCGCCTTCCTGTTCGCCGGTTCGCCCACCGCCAAGGCCCTGGCCGCGGTCAAGACCCTGATCGTGCTCGCCGACCGCGTCACCGAGACCGCCGCGCTGGCGCATTACATCGCGCCCACGCTGCACGGTCTCGAGAGTTGGGGCGACGCCGAGGCGCGCGCCGGCGTGCTCAGTCTGCAGCAGCCCGCCATCCAGCCGCTGTGGGACGCGCGCGCCGCCGAGGAGAGCCTGCTCGCCTTCGCCGTGGCCGCCGGCGTGAAGACTGCATCATTCGTGCAGCCCGTGGTGGCCACCGATCCGAAACAGGTCGCGGTGGTTTCGCGCCGCCCGCTCTGGCAGGCGGCCGCCGCCGGCGTGCAGAGCTGGCAGAACTACGTGCGCGCGGTGTGGCTCGGTTCGGTCAAGCCTCTCGCCAAGGTAGTGGTCGACGACCGTACCTTCTGGAACGCGGCCCTCGCGCGTGGCGTGGTCGTGGTCTCGGTCGATGCCAAGGCGCTGCCCGCGTACGCGCCGCCGGAACTGCCCGCCTTCCCCCTGCCGCGACCCGCGGGCGCGCTGCAGCTGGTGGTCTCGCCCTCGCGCGTGTTCGGCGACGGCACCTGGCTGAACAACGCCTGGCTGCAGGAGACTTCAGACCCGGTGGCGAAGATCACCTGGGACAACTGGCTGGCACTGTCGCCCGCCGACGCGCAGCGCCTCGGGTTCGCCGAGAACGACGTCGCCAAACTCACCATCGGCGGCATCGCGGTGAAGTTGCCGGTGCACGTCCAGGAGGGCCAGCACCCCGGCGTGCTGCAGACCTTCAGCGGCTGGGGTCGCGCGAAGGACCGCGCCGGCGCGGTCGCCAACCTCGGTCTCGAGGGCATGGGCTACAGCGTCGACGTGCGGCCGCTCGCCGCCGTCGCCGACCAGGCGCCGACCCTCGAGCACACCGGCGAGACCTGGCAGCTGGCCTGCACCCAGGGCCACCAGCGCATGGAGGGCCGCGACATCGCGCGCGAGGACGTGCTCGAACTCCACCGCAGCGATCCCGGCGCGCGGCGCCGGCGCGGCGCGGACGAGCTGTGGGACAAGGGTGTCGACGGCAAGGAGGGCGGCCGCCTGAGCGTGTTCGGCTCCAGCCACGAGTACGTCGGCCACAAGTGGGGCATGGCCGTCGACCTCACCACCTGCACCGGCTGCCAGGCCTGCGTGGTCGCCTGCACCGCCGAGAACAACGTCCCGGTGGTCGGCCGCGATGAGGTGCGCAAGGGCCGCGAGATGCACTGGATCCGCATCGACCGCTATTACACGTCGACCGCCGACGCCACCGGCCGGCCTGACCTGCTCGATGTCGAGGTCGTCCATCAGCCGGTCATGTGCCAGCAGTGCGGCCAGGCGCCGTGCGAAGAGGTGTGCCCGGCGATGGCCACGGTGCACAACGACGAGGGCATCAACCACATGGTGTACAACCGCTGCATCGGTACGCGGTACTGCTCCAACAACTGCCCGTACAAGGTGCGCCGCTTCAACTGGTACGAGTACAGCAAGTACCGCGCCGGACCGATCGGCTCGGGCAGCCCGCTGGTGCGCATCGCTAAGAACATCCAGACCAGCGGCGCCACCAGCAGCCAGGCCGAGCTCAGCCAAGCGCCGCTGCAGATGCTGCTCAATCCCGAGGTCACGGTGCGTTCGCGCGGCGTGATGGAGAAGTGCAACTTCTGCTTGCAGCGCACCCGCGAGATCCGCGAGACCGAAAAGGCCAGCGGCAGCCGCGCCAAGGACGGCGCGGTGACCACCGCCTGCGCGCAGACCTGCCCGACCCAGGCGATCACCTTCGGCGACCTCAACGATCCGAACGCCCAGGTGAACGCGGCCATCGCCCAGGCCCACGGCTGGAAGCTGCTCGACGCCGAGCTCAACACCCGTCCGGCGGTGACCTACCTGGCGAAGATCCGCAACCGCCCGGCGACCGCCGAGGAGCGCGGCATCGAAAGCCCGGCCGCGGCCCACGCGGCAGGAGGCAAGCCGTGAGCGCCCCCCACGACCTTCCGCCGCTGACCGCCAAGCAGCTCACCGACGACGTCACCGCGCCGCTGTTCAAGCTGCCCAACCTGATCTGGTTCCACGGCTTCGGCCTGGCGCAGATGCTGGCGGTGCTGCTGTTCGTGGCGATCGGCTGCTATTGCGTCGAGGGCTACGGCATCTTCGGCACCAACCAGCCGGTGAACTGGGGCAACGACATCACCACCTACATCTTCTGGATCGGCATCGCCGTGGCCGGCACGCTGGTCTCGGCGATCCTGTTCCTGTTCCGGCAGAAGTGGCGCACCGCGATCAACCGCTCGACCGAGGGCATGACGGTGATGGCGATCCAGATCGCCGGACTCTTCCCGCTCATCCACACCGGGCGCCCGTGGGTCGATTTCTGGCTGATGCCCTACCCCAACGACCGCTACCTGTGGCCGAACTTCAAGTCGCCGATCGTGTGGGACGTGTTCGCGCTGACAGCGTACGCGCTGTGCTCGATCATCTTCTGGTACCTGGGTCTGGTTCCGGACTTCGCCACCGTGCGCGACCGTGCCACGCGCCCCTGGCAGCGCCGCATCTACAGCGTGCTGGCGATGGGCTGGCGCGGCCGCGCCGAGGACTGGAACCACTTCGAGCGCGCCTACGCGCAGTTCGCCTGGATCTCGACGCCGCTGGTGCTGGGCATGCACTCGACCATCGCCATCCTCGCTGCAGTCGGCAAGGTCTCGGGCTGGCACACTACTATCTTCGCTCCCTACTTCGTCTCGGGCGCGATCTTTGGCGGCCTGGCCATGGCGATCGTGCTGCTCGTGCCGATGCGCTCGATGCTCAAGCTCGAGCGCTACATCACCGTCGACCATCTTGAGCGCCTGGCCAAGGTCATGCTCGCCACCGGCCTGCTGGTCGCCTACGTCTACGTCATGGAGTTCTTCGCGGCCTGGTACACCGAGTCGCCCTACGAGAAGCACCAGTTCCTGGTCTTCCGTCCAACCGGCGAGTGGGCGTGGGGCTTCTGGACGATGATGACCTGCAACGTCGCCATTCCGCAGCTGCTGTGGATCAAGGCGGTGCGCCGCAATCTGGTTGCACTGTTCCTGATCGCCATCGCGGTCAACGTCGGCATGTGGTTCGAGCGCTTTGTGATCATCGCACTGTCGGTGATGCACGACGCGCTGCCCTCGACCTGGGGCCACTACGCCTTCACCGGCTTCGACTGGATGATCCTGGCCGGATCCTTCGGCCTGTTCTTCACCATGATCCTGGTGTTCGTGCGCGTCGCACCGGTGGTGTCGATCGCCGAACTCAAGGCCCTGCTGCTGCGCCGCAGCCACCGCAAGGAAGAGGCCGACCATGGCTGATGCCGCCCCGTTCGTCGCCGGCTTCTACCTCGATCAGGAGCGCTTCGTGTCCGCGTGCGCCGCGGCCCGCAAGGCCGGCCACCAGCCGATCGCCTTCACGCCCTGGCCCGTCCATGGCCTGGAGCACGTCCTTGGCATCAAGCGCAGCTTCATCGGCCGCCCGGTGCTGGCGATCATCCTGATCGGCTTCGCCATCGGCATGCACATGGAGTGGTTCTCGATGTCGCAGAACTGGCCGCTGAACGTCGGCGGCAAGCCCTACTTCGCCTGGCCGACCTTCCTGGTGGTGGCGCTCGAGACCGGCCTGCTGTTCGGCGCGCTCACCAACTTCGCCCTGGCCTTCCACACCTGCAAGCTGTTGCCCAATCCCGACACCCGGCTGCTGAACGACCGCATGACCGACGACACCTTCACCCTGGTGCTGCCGGTGCGCGCCGGCGAGACCGCCGAATCGCTGAGCGCCTGGCTGCGCGCCAACCGCTGCGAGGACATCGACGTGCGCGGTGCGGGCGGTCTGGCCGGCGCGGCGACCGCGCCGCCTGCGCCCAGCTCGACGACCACCACCGGCGAGCCCGGCACCGATGCCCATCGTCATGAAGGGGTGACCCATGGTTGAGGCGATGATGACAGCGCACTCCGCCGCGCGGCGGCCCGCCCTGACCATCCTGCTTGGCGTGCTCGCACTCGCCGCCGCTTCGTGCGACGGCGAAAAGAAGTCGCGCGGCATTAAGTACATGCCCGAGATGTACGACACCCCGGCATTCAAGAGCCAGCAGGCCATGGAGCGCCTGATGCCCGCCGCTGAGGCCGGCAAGCCCGCGGTCATGCACCACATCCCGGCGCTGCTGACGCCACCGGCTGGCACGGTCTCGCGCGACACCGCGCCCTATGCCATCGCCGCCACCGACTGGGCAGCAGCCAAGCAGCTGGTCAACCCGCTGACGCCAGGTGCGGCGGTGTTGCGCGTCGGTCAACGGCGCTTCAACGTCACCTGCGCGGTCTGCCACGGTCGCGACGGCGACGCCGCGCACGGCTACGTCGCGCCGACCAAGGAGCACCCCGACCGCTTCACCGGCGTGCCGTCGCTGAACGGCGCCAGCCTGATGGGCCTGAGCGACGGTGAGATCTACCACATCGTCACTCTCGGCCGCAACCGCATGCCCAGCCTACGCGCCCAGGTCCTGCCCGAGGAACGCTGGGCGGTGGTCCTCTACGTGCGCGCGCTCAACGGCGCATCGCTGGCGATGAGCGACGCCGAGTCGCGCCTCGCCAAGCTCCTCGCCGAGCATGCCGAGGGTGGCAAGGCGATGGACGCCTACGCCACGGCCGAGATCGAAAACGCAAAGAAGGCGGTCGCGTCCAAGCATCGCGACCTGGTGCTCATCCAGCAGGGCGGCGACGGCGCCGAGTTCGCCCCGCCGGTCGGCCCGCAGCCCGAGTACGCCAAGCCCGAGTGGCCGGAGAAGTAGCGTGGACAACCATCCGGAACCTTTGACCGCGGTGCCCGTGCCGCCCGCCCTGCATGCCCCGCGCCTGAGCGCGGTGGCGGCGGCGCTGGTGTTCATCGGTGCGGCGTCGTTCGTCGGTATGCTCATCGCGGGCGAGCAGCGCCATGCCTGGGCGAGCCTGTTGCAGGGCATGATCATCCCGACCTGGATCGGTGTGGGCGGGCTGTTCTTCATCGCGGTGCACAGCGTCTGCAACGGCGGCTGGATCACGCCGCTGCGCCGTGTCATGGAGGGTCTGACCGCGGGCCTGCCGCTGACCCTGGCGGCGTTCGGTCTGATCGCCGGACTCGGCGCCAGCTACCTGTATGAGTGGGTCGCAAATCCTACCGGCCAGGCGCACCTGGCGCTGTTCCACGCCCACGAGGGGGTCTCCTCGAAGGCCTCGTGGATGACCTGGAACCGCTGGGTCGCCACCAGCATCTGCATCATCATGCTGTGGATGTTCATGCGCCGCCTGCTGGTCGGGTTGAGCCTGCGCCAGGACCAGGGCACCGGCAACGCGGCCATCGCGCGCGTCCACCTGCGCACCAGCATCGTCTGGCTGTTCGTGTTCGCGCTCACCTTCACGCTGTTCTGCTGGGACATGCTGCTCAGCCTGCATGTCGGCTTCGCCTCGACGATGTGGGGGGTCTACTGCTTCACCAGCGCGGTGCAGACTTTCATCGCGGTGACGGTGGTGATGGCGGTGTGGCTGCGCACCGGCCCACTCGCGCGCGTCATCGAGTCGCACACCCTGCACGACCTCGGCACCTGGACGCTGGGCTGGGGCTGCTTCTGCGCCTACATCGCCTTCGCCCAGTACCTGGTGATCTACTACGCCAACATGGATGAGGAGACGGTGTTCCTGCTCACCCGCCTGCAGCACGGCTACGGCACCGCCTACGCCGCCGAGTACGCGCTGCGCTTCCTGCTGCCCTTCGCCGCGCTGATGAGCCAAAGCATGCGCGCCCGGCCGGCCGCGCTGGTGACGGTCTCGGCGCTGATCCTGCTCGGCAACTGGATGGACTGGTCCTGGATCATCATGCCGGCCTTCTCGCCGAACCTCTACCAGCCCTTCTGGGACCTGCCCACCCTGGCCGTCGGCCTGGGTTTCGCCGGTGCGCTGCTGCTGCTCGCCCTGGCCTTCTGGCGCCGCAACGGCCTGGTGCCCAAGGGCGATCCCCGCCTGCTGTCCACGATCAATGCGGAGCACCTGCACTGATGTCCGCCCACGACGAAACCCATCTCCCGGAGCAGCCGGAGCTCACCCATCCGCTGCTGTGGACCGTCTGCCTGCTCACTGCCATCGTGGTGCTGAGCTGGTGGTTCTTCGACTGGCTTTCCTCTGGCCGCGTCGATGGGCGCAAGCACGAGCGTCTCGAGCGCCACAGCGTGATCGGCGAGCCCGACCACCTCAAGCTCATCGCCGACCGTACGCCGGCGGTCATCGCCGCGGGCGCGATCCTCTATTCGAAGAACTGCGCTTCTTGCCACGGAGCCAATGGCGTGCCCGGTCCCGCCAGCGGCACGCCGCCGCGCAACTTCCACGTCGACGGCTTCAAGAACGATCTGGGCGGCGGTCCCTACGGCTTCTACACCGTGCTCTCCAAGGGCTACGGCGGCAACATGCCGAGCTTCCCGGGTCTGACCGCAGAGCAGAAGTACGCGATCGTGCATTACGTGCGCGAGACCTTCATCAAACCCGACAACGCCAAGAACTACGTTGCCCAGGACAGCGAGGCGGTGACCAAGCAGATCCCGCCGCCCGGAGCCGCCGGCACCGACGGTGGCGAGAAGGTCAGCCCCGACCAGCTCGAGGTCGCGGCCCCAGTGCAGCGCCTGATGGCTGGCATGGCCAAGGCCGAGGGCGTGCGCCTGCACGACGACGCGGTGTGGCTGGCCGCGGCGCTTACCGCGACGCCGCCCGCGAAGCGCAGCCTGCTGGTCGAGATCTGGCATCTGGAACGCAACCGCCCTGGCCTGGTGGCCGAAGTCCGCCACGCGGTTGCGGATGGCGACCATGTTCGTTTCGCGGCGCTGCTGACCGGCGCCGACGGCTCCGGGGTGGTGCGTCCGGTCTTCGCGCTGGCCAGCGCCGACGAGCTGGCGGGGGCTTTCACGGCGCTCGCTTCGATCCGTGCCGAAGGGGGCAAGTGATGTCGCTGCGGTTCCTGTACCTCCTGCTGCTGTGCCTGGCGCTCGGCGCGCCTGCGCTGTCCGCTGCCGACGAGGCGGTGGCGCCAGCGGCGCCCCTTGCCGCCACGGTCGCCTCGCCCGCTCCCGCCCCCACCCTGGCCGCGACGGTCGACCAGTTCGTCGCGCTGCTGAACCCCAACATCTACGCCCTCGACGAGAACGGCAACCCCACCATCGTCACCAAGAACCCGTTCAACGCCCCGGCCAGCGACGTCGCGCGCCGCGTGGTCAGCATGACCTGGTTCAGCTCCATCGTGTTCCTGCCCTTCCTGATCCTGCCACTGGTGCTGCTGCTGGTGGTGATCTGGAAGTTCCGCGACCGCGGTGATGGGCGTAAGCCGGCGACCTTTACCCACAACACGCGCATCGAGATCATCTGGACGGCCATCCCATGTCTCGCGCTGGCGGTGGTCGCGATGCCGGTCTACGAGGTGCTTTACTACATGGAGCTGCCGCCCGCCGACAAGAAGGACCAGCAGGTCATCACCGTCACCGGTAAGCAGTTCGCCTGGGACTACGAGTACAAGGGCATCTACAAGGACTCGAGCGCGTTGAAGAAGGAGTCGCTGACCACCGGCCAGGACATCGCCGGCATGCAGGAGCCGGTAATTCTGACCAAGGGCCGCACGGTGGTGCTCAACATCACCTCGCAGGACGTCAATCACGCCTGGTGGGTCCCGGCCTTCGGCGTCAAGAAGGACGCCATCATGGGTCGTTTCACCAACACCTGGTTCACCCCGGACACGCTCGGCATCTACAAGGGCCAGTGCGCCGAACTCTGCGGCCGCGACCACGGCATGATGCTGATCAGTGCGGTGGTGGTCGAGGACGAGACCGCGGCCCGCTACTACGAGCTGCTCCGCCACCGCGACGACACCCGACCGGTGTGGGATGCGATCAAGCCAGCGCCCGGAACCGCCTTCGACGCCGACAAGCTGAAGGCTGCGATCGCTGCATACCTGGGCAAGGAGCCCAGCGCTGCCCACCGCTTCGCGCTGAGCTACTGGATCGCTTCGAACTACGCCTCGTGGCTGCGCGGCCTGCCCCCGGCCAACAGCTCGTTCGCCGAGCAGCTTGGCATCGCCAAGCCTGCCGGTGATGCCCGTCAAACCGACAAGGCCCTCCAGGACGCGGTGCGCGCGCGCCGCAAGCTGGTCGATGACCTGCTCGCCGCCGTCACCATCCCCGTGCCCGCTGGCGAGCCTGTGCTCGCCGCACACCAGGCGCCGTAGGAGCCCCCATGCAACGCACCGCCAACGAGCCGATGCCGTCGCTCGAGATCAAGCGCTACTCCGGGCTGATGGACTGGTTGACCACCGTCGATCACAAGAAGATCGGCCTGATGTACTTCTGGTTCACCGTCACCATGGGCCTGGTCGGTGGGGCCATGGCCGGGATGATCCGCTTCCAGCTCGCCACCCCTGGCGCGGTGATCGAGGCCCTGCAGGCCGCGCACATCGCTGGCGTGCAGGAGCCGTTCAGCCTGTTCAGCGGCCATGACGGCCTGTTCGGCGATCAGGACCTGTTCAACCAATTCGTCACCATGCACGCGTCGGTGATGATCTTCTTCACCATCATCCCCGGCTTCATCGCCTTCGCCAACTACATCGTGCCGATCATGGTCGGCGCGCGCGACATGGCGTTTCCGAAGTTGAACGCCTTCGGCTTCTGGCTGCTCATCCCGGCCGCGCTGCTGATGCTCTCGAGCTTCTTCGTGCAGGGGGGCGCGGCCGCCTCGGGATGGACCGCCTACCCGCCGCTGTCGCTGCTTGGCGCGGGCGTCAAGCCGGGCCAGGACATGTGGGTGATGGGCATCCACCTCGCGGGCGTCAGCTCGATCCTCGCGGCGATCAACTTCATCGTCACCATCGCCAACCTCAAGGCGCCGGAGATGAAGTGGAGTCAGCTGCCGCTGTTCGCCTGGGCGACCATGTTCGTGTCGATCATCCAGCTCACCGCCACTCCGGTGCTGGCGGCGGCCGTGACTATGATCCTGATGGACCGCAACTTCGGCACCAACTTCACGCGCGCCTCGGCGGGCGGCGACCCGATCCTCTACCAGCACATCTTCTGGTTCTACAGCCACCCCGCGGTCTACATCATGATCCTGCCCGGTTTCGGCGCGATCAGCCACGTCATCGCGGCGTTCTCGCGCAAGAAGATCTTCGGCTACATGGGCATGGTCATCGCCACCGGCTCGATCACCGGCCTCGGCTTCATGGTGTGGGCGCACCACATGTTCTCCGTCGGCATGCCGACCATCCTGCAGGCCTACTTCATGTACGCCTCGCTGGTCATCGGCGTGCCGACCGGCATCAAGATCTTCTCGTGGCTGGCGACCATGTGGGGGGGATCGATCCGCTTCACCACGGCGATGAAGTTCGCCTGCGGCTTCATCGTGCTGTTCACCCTCGGCGGCTTCGGCGGCCTGATCCTGGCCCTGGTGCCGATCGACATCACGCTCACCGACACGTACTTCGTGGTCGGCCACTTCCACATGGTCCTGGTCGGCGGCTCGGTGATGCTGCTGTTCGCGATGACCTACTTCTGGTGGCCCAAGATGAGCGGCCATTTCCTCAGCGAGAAGGCCGGTTCATGGGTGTTCTGGCTGATGTTCATCGGCGTTTTCCTGGCCTTCTTCGCCATGCATCTGAGCGGCGCCAACGGCATGGCCAGACGCGTGCCGGTGTACTACGCCGATTTCAAGTTCTCGAACTACCTGACCACCGTGGGCTACCTGCTGACCTTCGCATCGGCGGTGATCTTCTTTATCGATCTGATCGTCAGCTACCGGCGCCCGAAGATCACCGTTGACGACCCGTGGAACATCAACGACGTCCAGCAGGGCTTCGAGTGGGCGACCAGCTGCCCACCGCCGGTCTATAACTTCGTCAAGGTGCCGCCCATCCCGGTCGCCGACCAGATGGGCCATCACTGAGCCTGATGGCGCGCGCCTACGTGCGCTGCTTTCCGCGTCTCGATCCGCGCCGCTTCCCGAGGTCCATGTCCTGTGCTCACCGCCTCACCACCCATGGCCTCCGGCCTCGGCTCCGCGACTGACGCGGGACGCGGGGTGGCGTCGGTGGCGCCGTGGCTGGGCGTGCTGTTCGTGATGCTGTTCGCGCTGAACACCATCGGCGGCTGGGTGCGCCTCTCCGGTTCGGGCGTGGCGATCCCGCAGTGGCCGATCATCAATGGCAGCCTGCTGCCGCCGCTGACCGCCGCGGGTTGGACTGCGGTCAAGGCCGGCTACGACACGGACCAGGAGCGTCTCGCCGAGCGCGTGCGCCGCGGCGAGCTCGCTCCCGGCAACCTTGGTCGCCAGGCCGGCGACCTCGCCGAGTTCAAGGGCATGTTCCTGACCGAGTGGAGCCACCGCCTGCTCGCCGCCCTGGTCGGCGTACTTGGTGCCGGCTGCGTGACCGTGGCCCTGCGTCGCGCCGACCTGCGCCCTCGCATCGGCGGGCCGATGGCGGTGGCCGGCATCTTCATCATCGCCCAGGCCGCGCTCGGTGGCCTGCTGGTGCAGAACGGCACCAACACCCATTGGTTGTTCCTGCACCAGGCGAATGCCGGCATCGTGCTCGGTTGTGTCCTGGTGGCGATCCTGCGCCTGCTGGATGGCGAGCGCGTCACGCGCCCGCGCCCCACGGCGTTGGCGGTGCTGGTCCACGCCGCCCTGGCGCTGGCGTGGCTGCAGCTGGTATGCGGTGCGCTGGTCGCGGGCAGCCGCGCCAACGAGCCGACGGTGATCTCGCAGGCCTGGAAGATGTCGCCCGCCTTCCTGTGGGAGGGCTTCAAGCCGCTGTCCTGGAATCTGCTCGATAACGCCGCGCTGCACCAGTGGATCCACCACTGGATGGCGACCCTGCTGGTGGCGACGCTGGTCGCCCTGTACGTGGTCGCATGGCGAGGGGCGCAGGTGCCGGAGCGGCTGCGTCTGGCCCTGCGCATCTCGGCGACCTTCGTCGCGGTGCAGGTCGTGCTCGGCATCGGCAACGTCTACAGCGGCTTCACCCCGCTGGTCTCGCTCGCACACCAGTTCATGGGCATGTGCCTGCTGATGAGTCTGGTGCTGGCGGCATTCGACGTGCGCCGCGGTGCCGGTGCGCGGCTGGTGGGCGCGGCTTCACAGCCGGTGGTCGCGGCCGGGTCGGCAGGGGGGCTGCCATGACCGCTCTCGCCCTGCGCGCGCCGGCGGCGCGAAAGGCCATCCGCTTAGCGCGGCTGGTGAAGGACCTGCTCATCCTCACCAAGTACCGCATCACCCTCGTGGCGATCTTCACCGGCTACGCGGCGATCGTGGTCGAGGGACATCATGCCACCGACTGGCCCTTCATCTGGCCATGCCTGATCGCACTATTCGCGGTCGGGGGGGTGGCCAACACCCTCAATCAGATCTTCGAGCTGAAGAAGGATGCGCTGATGAACCGTACGCGCGCGCGGCGGCCGTTGCCGTCCGGACGCATCAGCGTGGGCGGGGCGTGGCTGTTCGCGATCGTGCAGCTGATCATCGCCGAGTGGATCCTGCTCGGCTACTACGGCAGCTGGCTGGCCGCTGGGCTGGGCCTGGCCACGGTCATCTACTACAGCTTCTTCTACACCCTGTGGCTCAAGCCGCGCCACTGGCTGAACATCGTCATCGGCGGCGTGCCGGGCGCGATGGGCCCGCTGATCGCGTGGGCGGCGATGTGCGACCGCATCGACCTCGCGCCGCTGGCGATGTTCGGTTTGATTTTCCTGTGGACGCCGCCGCACGTGTGGGCGCTGGCCATCCGCCTGAAGGAGGATTACGCGCGCGCCGGCATCCCGATGCTGCCGGTGGTCAAGGGCGTGGACGAGACCACCCGTCAGATCTTCATCTACACCATCGTGCTGGTCGCGGCGACGCTGGCCGTGCCGGTGCTGGTGCCGGCCTTCGAGCGCAGCCCGTTCTACACCGGCTTGGCGCTGGTCCTGGGCGCGGTGTTTCTGGGCTGGACGCTGGTACTGTGGCGCCACCGCCCGGTGCTGCCGACCATGCCGCTGTTCCGCTTCTCGATCATCTACATCGCGGCGCTGTTCGTCGGCATGATCGCCGACGCCTTCGCCAAACGCTGAAGATCCATGGACCACGCCGCCCACCCACCACTGCCTTCGCCCCTGCCCGCGGGCCGCGCGGCCGCGGCGGGCCGCGGCCGGCGGCTGCTCATCGCGCTGGTGACGTTGCCGGTGGTGATGCTGGTGTTCTTCCTGTTCTTCTTCAAGGCGTTCTACGGACTGTGGTGCCGGATGTCGGGCACCCAGCTCAGTCCGAACAACCCGGCGGCGGCGCTCGCCCCGACGGTGCACACCGGCCGTTTCATCACCATCAATTTCGAAGGCTCGCCCTACGACGAACTGCCGGTGCGCTTCTACCCCGACCAGGCTGAGATCCAGTACGAGGTCGGCACGGACGGTCGCAACACCTACCACTTCAAGAACATCTCCGACGAGGTGGTGGCCTTCCGGCCGATCCATCAGGTCAGCCCGATCGCGGCCACCACCGCGTTCGGCATGAAGGTGTGCTTCTGCTTCACCAACCAGACCATCGGCCCGCACGAGACCCGCGATTTTCCGGTGGTGTTCACCTTCAATCAGGACCTCGATCCGCGCATCCGGACCGTGACTATCCGCTACGGACTGTTCCGCATGCGCGCGGGGGACGAGAACGACGCACTGCTGAAGCGTCGTCAGGAGCAGATCATGGGCGAAGGCATCGTCACGCCTGGCGCCGCGGGCAATCCGCCGCTGGGCGGCGCGCCCTCCGCGCCCTCCGCGCCGGCCCTGCCAGGCAAGGTTCCCGCGCCATGAACGACACCAGTCCGATCCCGGCCGATCTGCGCCGTAAGAACCTGATCCTTGGCCTTGCCCTGGGCGGCCTCAGCCTTGCCCTGATGGTGGCCTTCATCATCATTTTCACCCACTCTGGACTCCCCAAGGATCCCAAGGAATGGCAACGCCTGCAGGCCGCCCACGCGGCGGATGCGGGGGTTCCAGTCCCAACGGATGGCGCAGCGAAGGAACCGGCACGATGAGCGACCACGTCCCCACGGCTGAGCACGACAGCCATGAAGATCCGATGAGCCACGTGCCGCCGCCGAGCCTGTGGCCGCTGCTGGTCACGGGCGGGCTGACCCTGGTGCCCTTCGGCGTGGTCTCGCTGCTCGGCACGCTCAACAAGTCGTGGTGGTGGGGTCCGCTGACCAACCCCACCGTCGGCCTGATCCTCGTCGGCCTGGGCGGCCTCATTTTCCTGTATTGTCTGATGGGCTGGTGCAACCAGATCATCCGCGAGAAGCTGATCAGCCACGACGTGGCCAAGCAGCAGACCGACCTGCAGGCCTTCATCCTGCTCTTCCTCACCGGCGAGCTGATGGCCTTCGGCGCGGTGTTCAGCTACTTTTATTATAAGAAGTTCTGGGACCCGCAATTCGGTCCGGTCGAAGGCATGGAGTTCGGCGGCCCGACCGTCGCGTACGCCACCTTCCTGCTGTTGTTCAGCTCGGTGACCTGCGAATTCGCGCAC
This sequence comes from Planctomycetota bacterium, assembly GCA_038213805.1. Taxonomy (GTDB): domain Bacteria; phylum Planctomycetota; class UBA11346; order UBA11346; family UBA11346; genus BOG-1363. The sequence continues at coordinate 83,681 of JBBQSO010000011.1, forward strand.
CACGCCCTGCAGCACCACAAGGTGATGACGGCCAAGATCCTGTTCGTCGCCACGATCCTGCTCGGCGTCGCCTTCCTCGGCTTCCAGGGCTATGAGTGGGGCGAGCTCATCCAGAAGGGCTTCTACCCGACTGGTGAGGCGATCAGCGACTCTTCGGCATCGGCGTTCGCGTCGTGCTTCTACGTCGGCACCGGCTTTCACGGCCTGCACGTCGCCATCGGCCTGATCATGCTGTTCATGGTGCTGATGCGCCTCGAATTCGGCCACTTCCAGGGCAAGCGCCACTTCGCAGTGGTGGCGGCCTCGTGGTACTGGCACTTCGTCGACATCGTGTGGGTGCTGCTGTTCATCACCGTCTACGTGGTCGGGTGAGCGGCGCCGCGCCCGCAGCGGCGCCGGGCGCGCCCCGTCGCGCCGAGCTCGGCATCGTCTTTCTGGTGCTGCTGATAGATCTGATCGGCTTCAGCATCGTCTTCCCGCTGCTCGCGGACATGCTGGAGTACTACGGGCAGCATGACCAGGGCCTGCTCGCTTGGGCGATGGCTGGCGTCGACCGGATCTTCCCGCACAGCGATCCCGGCCAGCGCGCGGCGCTGTTCGGTGGCCTGATCGGCTCGCTTTACGCCACCTTGCAGTTCTTCGCGTCGCCCTACTGGGGCAGGTTGTCGGACCGCATCGGGCGGCGCCCGGTGCTGCTGCTATCGATCGGCGGCAACGCGTGCGCCTACCTGCTGTGGGTATTCTCCGGAAATTTCACCGTGCTGCTGGTGTCGCGTATGCTCGCCGGGATCATGACCGGCAGCGTCTCGGCGGCAAACGCTGCGGTCGCAGATCTGACCACACTCGAGACCCGCGCACGCGGCATGGGCTTCATCGGCATGGCCTTCGGCCTGGGCTTCATCATCGGGCCGGCCATCGGCGGGTTGGGCTATGCCTACCTGCCGCGTCTCGACCAGGTTCCTGCGCTGGCGGCGCTGGGTGCAAACCCATTCTCGAGCTGCGCGCTGATCGCTTTCGCGCTCGGGACCTTCAACTTCGTCTGGTGCCTGCGGCGTTTCCGCGAGACCCTGCCGCCCGAGCGGCGCCACGCCGGCGGCGAAGCCGGGCAGCGGACGTCCAACCCGCTGCGCCTGTTCAGCTCCGGGGTGTTCGGCGCGGTGGTGGCGCGCGTCAATGCCACCTTCTGCATCTACACCCTGCTGTTCTCGGGCATGGAGGCGACCATGGTCTTCCTCGCTGCGCAGGCCTGCGGCTTCACGCCCAAGGATAACGGCATGCTGTTCGTGATGATGGGGGTGATCTCGGCATTGATGCAGGGCTTCCTCTTCCGCCGCCTGGCGCCGCGCATCGGTCAGAAGCCGCTCGCCATGGCCGGCCTGGCCGCGAGCATCCCGGGGTTCGCGTTGCTCGCCCTGGTGAACTGGTTCCCGCACACCGCCGTGCTGGTTGCGGGCGCGGCAGTGCTGGCCGTCGGCACCGGATTGAGCTTCCCGGCGCTCAGCACCATGGTCAGTCTCGGCGCGGATCCGCTGCGACAGGGATGGGTGCTGGGGTCGTTCCGCTCTGCGGGTGCGCTTGGGCGCGCCTTCGGGCCGCTGCTGGCGGCGGTAGTGTATTTCCGCTTCAGCCCGGCGGCGCCCTATGTGGTGGGGGCGGTCGGGCTGCTGGTGCCGCTGGCGCTGATGGCGGGGACGCGCGGTGGGCGTAGTCCGGAAGTCCGGAGTCCAGAAGTCGCGCCCAGCTGACGATCTAAACTCGTCGCAGTACGCATAGGCTGTCGACTTCCGGACCCCCGGACCGCCGGACTTCCGGACTCTCTTCTCACTCCTTCACCCGCACCGCCGTCACCAGCAGGTCGTCCGGTAGGCGCGCCCCCCAGCCCTCCTTCGCGCCGGCGATAACCTCGGCGACCATCGCCGGCACCGGCTTGCCGAGATTGGCTACGCAGCTGCCGAACACGGCGCGGTGGCCGTCGGCGAGGTCGTTGCGGTCAAAGCCCTGGGCCACGCCGTCGCTGGCGTAAAGAAACAGGTCGCCGGGCTGCAGCTGGATCGAGATCGGGCGCAGGGTGTCGCGGAAAGCCTGGCCGTGGCTGGTGCCCAGGGCGTGGCCGTCCGTGTGCAGGGTCTGCACCGCGACCGCGCGACTGGGGTTGGCGAGCAGTGCGGGGTGCGAGCCCATGCTCAGGCAGGTGAGGGTGCTGAAGGGGATGTTGATGACGGCGGCGAAGAGCTGGACGGCGCAGCCCGGCACCAGGTCGAGGCGCACCTGATCGTTGAGCGCGGCGACGAAGTCGGTGAGTTCCGGGCGGCTGCCGGCAAGGCGGCGCATGGTGCGCAGCGCGCTGGCTGCTCCGAGCGCGGCGCCCGGGCCGTCGCCGATGAATTCGCCGGCGGCGATCAGCAGCCGGTTGCGGTCGAGCGACAGGAAGTCGTAGAAGCTGCGCACGATCGCCGCGCGCGGTTCGCAGTGCACGACGATCTGGTAGCCGTCGAGCCGCGGCGGCTTGGCGAACATCTTCAGGCATTGGGACTTGATGTTGACGAAATCAGTGCGCGCCTTGCTGGGGCGCTGCTGCCCTGCACCGCCGGGTCGTACGATGGTGGTGGTCACCGGCCGCTGCGGAGGCTTACCGCCGACCGGGCGCGCGATCGGCGGCGTGGGCGGAATCACGGGTATGGCCTGCGGCGGACCCTTGGCGACAAGCTGGTCGATGCGGTATTTCTCAAGCATGCGACCAGTCTGCGCCTCGGGGCAGGTGGCGAGGGTGCGCGCCATGGCGTCGACGGTCTCACCGACCATGCGCCCCTCGAACAACGGCACCGTGGTTTCCCACTCGCCGGTGTAGGGATTGAGCCAGCAGTCGTCCTTGAAGATGCGCAGGGCCTCGACGAACTCGAGGTTGGCGCGCAGATAATGCAGCCAGCGCAGCGCGAGCAGCTCTCCGAGCAGTTTGGGCCGCAGACTGGTCCACGGCTGCTGACGGGTGAAGTAGGAGACCGCTTCCTGCTCGTGGCCGAAGGGCGTGGCCAGCACCTGACCAGTGTAGGGGTCGATCCAGCCGAGACCGTCCATGGTCAGCACCCGGAAGGCAGCGTCGTTCATCAGCGCATCGCGGATCGCTTCGGGCAGGGCGTCGGCCGGCGCCGGGCGGGCTGGGCGCGGCGGCGGGATACGGGGCGGCTTGCGGTACTGGCGTTGGGCCATGGGTCACTGCTCCCGGGCGTGATGGTGCGCGCCCACCCACTGAGCCTAGCCGGGCGGAGCAGTCGGGAACCCCCGCCGCCCGCCCGGTACCCCGACTGAGTCACCGACCCAGGGTCCTCACTCGCAGCTCACCTCGACGCGGTGCTCGTTCCCGTCGTCGGCCAGGGCGATCCAGCCGTCGGCCTGCACCATGCCATCGCAGGCGACCCGCGCCGGGCCGCGTGTCACGATCACGCGGTAGGTCGCGCTGCGGTGGCGGTAGCGCAGGGTGAAACCGGGCCAACCATTGCGCAGGCAGGGGGCCACGCGCAGGCGACCGTCCGCGACGGTCAGGCCGAGCAGCGACTCGGTGATCAGGCGGTACATCCAGCCCGCGCTGCCGGTGTACCAGGTCCAGCCGCCGCGCCCGATGTGCGGCGCGACACCGTAGACGTCGGCGGCGGCCACGTAGGGCTCGACCCGGTACAACGCGATCGCGGCGGCGCTGTCGCCGTGGCGGATGGGGTTGAGCAGGTCGAAGAGCTCCCACGCGCGCTGACGGTCGCCCAGCTGCGCGAAGGCCATCACCGTCCACAGCGCCGCGTGCGTGTACTGCCCGCCGTTCTCGCGCACGCCGGGCACGTAGCCCTTGATGTAGCCGGGGTCGAGGGTGCCCTTGTCGAAGGGCGGATCGAAGAGCTGGATGAGGCGCGCGTCGCGCCGCACCAGGCGGCGGTCGACCTGCTCCATGGCCAGGCGCGCGCGCTCGGGGTCGGCGATGCCGGACAGCACCGCCCAGCTCTGCGGCAGGGCGTCGATCTGGCATTCGTCGTTGGCCGCCGAGCCGAGCGGTGTGCCATCATCGAACCAGGCGCGGCGGTACCACTGGCCGTCCCAGGCGTTGCGCTCGACGGATTCGGCGAGGGTGCGCGCGTGGTTGCGGCACTCTACGGCGAAGGCCGCATCGCCGCGCACGCCGACCAGCGGCAGGAAGCGGTTGAGGACCTCGGCGAGGAAGAACGCCAGCCACACGCTCTCGCCCTGGCCCTTGATGCCGACCAGGTTCATGCCGTCGTTCCAGTCGCCGCAGCCCATCAGCGGCAGGCCATGCGCACCGGTGCGTAGGCCGTTGCGGATGGCGCGCACGCAGTGCTCGTAGAGGGGCACTGCCTCCTCGCCGCGCCCAGCGAGGTCGTAGTAGGCCTCCTCGTCCTCGTGCAGGGCGCGTCCGGTCAAGAAGGGCAGGCGCTCGTCGAGCACCGCGATGTCGCCGGTCACCGTGACGTAGCGCGCCACCGCCAGCGGCAGCCACAGGAAATCATCGCTGAAGCGCGTGCGCACGCCGCGGTCGATGGGCGGGTGCCACCAGTGCTGCACGTCGCCTTCGGCGAACTGCCGGCCGGCGGCGCGCAGCAGGTGCGCGCGCGCCTGGCTCGGTTCGGCGTGGACCAGCGCCATGGCGTCCTGCAGCTGGTCGCGGAAGCCATAGGCGCCGCTCGCCTGATAGAAGGCCGATCGGGCCCAGACCCGGCACGCCAGGGTTTGGTAGGTGAGCCAACCGTTGAGCATGATGTCCATTGACCGGTCGGGCGACTTGACCTGGACCCCGCCGACGATGTCGTCCCAGAAGCCTTGAACCTGAGATAGCACCACGTCCAGGTCGGCTTGGCGGTAGCGTCCGATCAGCGACCGCGCCTCGGTCTCGTCCGACGCATCGCCAAGGAAGAACACAATCTCGGCGACCCCGTGCGGCTCGATCTCGATCATTGCCTGGAGAGCAGCGCAGGGGTCGAGCCCGGAGCCAACCCGGCCCGAGAAAACT